>JBBEWH010000225.1:0-58225 GCA_037414955.1 Actinomycetes bacterium KLBMP 9797 | reverse complement strand
GCCCTGAGACGAAACTCGGCTCAGCCACGTGTGCGGCAGCGTCCCGGCGAAGCCGGGACTCTTGGGGTTGTGTGGGCGTGCTGGGTCGGCTTGCCGGCCGGGCTCGGTTGCCGGCAAGCTATGAGGTGGTGGGAGGGGCGACCACGTCGCCGACCCTCACGGGTACGGCTTTCGCCGTCGAGAACGGTTTGTCGGCGTCCTTCCCACCCTCGTATCGGGGGTGGTGGGGCTGGTCAGGTGGGGGTGGGCTCCCGGGCGGGCTCGGTGACGGCATCAATGTCCGGGTCGATGTCCACGAACGTGATCTTGCGGCCGGTGAGGGCCTCCAGACGGGCGATCAGGTTCCGCTTGTGGGTCTCGGTGTCCACACGGCGGGTGTAGAAGTCGGCCCCGAGGTCCTGGTAAGGCCGGCCGGTCGACAACACCGACCAGATGATCTTGATGAGGGTGTGCGCGGTCGCGAACGCGGCCTTCTTCGCCGCCGCCCTGTTCTTCTTCCCACCGAACCGGCGATGCAGCCGGTGGTAGCGGGCCCCGACCCGGGTGGCGGTCTTCGCCGCGGTGAACGCACAGTTTTGCAGCAGCCCGGCCAGGTGCGGGTTGCCTTTACGGTGCCCGGCGCGGCGACGCCGGCCGGCGGACTCGTTGTTACCCGGGGCCAGCCCGGCCCAGGCCGCCAAATGTTTCGCCGACGGGAACCGGGTCATGTCGGTGCCGATCTCCCCGATCACCGCGGTGGCCACCCGTTCCCCGATACCCGGGATGCTGGTCAACAGTTCGATCTGGACCCGGAACGGGGCCGCCACACCGCCCGCGTCGACACCGTCGGCGAGACGGCCGATCTTCTCGGACCCGATCTTGGCGATCATGCCTTCCAACTGCTCGATGCGTTCCAGGTGCACGGCCACCATCTGCCCGTGATGGTCGCTGAACCGACCTTCCAGAGCCAACCGCAGATCATCGATCTTGTTACGCAGCACCCCACGCGCCATCTGCGCCAGGGCCACCGGATCACGCTGCCCATCCGCCAAAGCCTTCAGCATCACCCGACCCGAAACCCCGAACGAGTCCGAAGCCACGTTGTCCAGCTTGATCCCACCCGCCTCCAGGACCTTCAACAACCGCTGCTTCTCCCTGGCCGCCTCCTGGACCAACTTCGTCAAATACCGGGTCCAGTCCCGCAACACACGCACCCGCTCCGGAGGCAGGAAACTACCCCGCAACAACCCGATCTCCATCAACCGGGCCAGCCACTGCGAATCCTTCACATCGGTCTTACGCCCCGGCACCGCCTTGACATGCGCGGCGTTGACCACCTCGATCACCACGTCCGGGCCACCGACCTCCCGCAACGCCGTCCACACCGGCCACCAATACGCCCCGGTCGACTCCATCGCCACATGCGTGACCCGCACATCGCCCAACAACCAGCGAGCCATCACCAGCAAATCCCGATAGAACGTCCGGAATCTGCGAGTGACCTCCCGACGGCCACCAGAGGCGTCCGGCACCCGGGCCGTCACCGTCACCTGCTTCTTGTGCACATCAATCCCACCCGCGAACGGGTACAAAACCTCCAAGCCACCGTCCCCTTCCCCGACAACACGCCAACACACAGGCGGCGCCGCTCACGAAGTCCGTCACGAACTCATGACACTGAGACACGTGCACCGGGGCAACAACCTGGGATACCAGGGACAGACTCCAGCACCATTCTTGATCACAGGCACCCACAGCGGCGCCAAGGACAACCAGCGACAGCGAGCGACGCCACCACGAGTTTCACTCACCTACGGGCGGCCCGAAGGGCCAGGGCTTCTTGATCGACGCACTGTTCCTTGATCGGCGCACTTTCCTTGATCGGCGTACTGTTCCTTGATCGACGCGATCAGTCCTTGATCGACACACGTTTCGTCAAGCACCGCCGTCCAGCGACGGGCGACGTCGCCTGAGTGGCCCTGCCGTGCCCGCTCGCCAATGGTTGGGGTCACCGCCAGCGCCGCTACGACCGGCGTGGGGGCCATGCGGGCCGCGCGGGCCGCGCGGGCATGACGCCCTACGCAGGAGGACCCGGGGACGGGTGGCGGCGGCGGCCGAGCCGGGACCGCCGGTCGCGCCACATCAGATACGCCGTCAGCCCGGCGATCGTCGCGCACGTCGCACCCGCCGAGACCCACACGATGGCCATACGTCGACGGTACGGCCCCAGCCATGATCCAGGCGTCCCGCACGTCGTGAGAACTACATGAAGGACGCCTTGATCACGGGAGAGCGATGAGTTCGGGGGGCGGGGGTCGTCTACCCCTACATGGCACAAATGATTGATCTTCAGCCCGCCACCGCCGAGGTCGCCCGCCTGCTGGACGGCGTGGCCGACAGTCAGCTGGGTGGCCCCACGCCGTGCCCGGAATACTCGGTGGCCGCCCTGCTCGACCACCTGATGGGCCTGTCGCTGGCCTTCACCGCGGCGGCCCGCAAGACCACCAAGGGCGACACGCAACCGCCGTCGCCGGCTGCCGCGGACCTCGATCCGCAGTGGCGCACGCTGCTGCCCGAGCGGCTGGCGGAGCTGGCGGCCGCCTGGCGCGACCCGGGCGCCTGGGACGGGATGGCCGAGGCCGGTGGGGTGACGATGCCCGCCGGGGTGATGGGCGTGGTGGCGCTGGACGAGCTGGTGCTGCACGGCTGGGACCTCGCGCGGGCGACGGGCCAGGAGTTCCGCTGCGACCCGGCCAGCACGACCGCCGTCCTCGCGTTCACCGCTCAGTCGGCGCGACCGGAGGAGGCCGAGGGCCGTAAGGGCCTCTTCGGGCCGGTCGTGCCGGTGCCCGACGACGCGCCGGCGCTGGACCGGGCGCTCGGCTTCGCCGGCCGCGACCCGGCCTGGACACCAGCGCCGACCCCATGATCAAGGCGTCCTTCACGGCGTTAGAACGGCGTGGCGGGCGCCCCTGTTAAGGGTGGGGGGGTGTGCGGCGGAGGCGGATCTGGTAGGTGCGGGTCTGGGTGCCGTCCTCGCTGGTCACCGTGACCGGGACGGGGTTGCCGTCCGCGACCGCGACCGACGCGTACGGGTCGCGGGCGGTCGCCGTCACGACGCTCCGATGTGGATCGCGGACCCGCACCGTGTACGCGGTCACCGCGGGATCGAACCCGGCCACCGGCACACCGTCGACGAGAATCGACGAGGCGGCCGCGTCGGACGAGACGCCGGGCGCCTTGGCGTACACCTCGATCTCGCTGACCGTGAAGTATCCCCCCGGACGGGCGGTCATCGCGACGCGCACGGCGGTGGTCGGCCCGGCCGTCGTCACCGGCACGTCCGCGACCACCGTGCCCTCGGTGCCCACCGGCACCTCGGCGCTGGCGTCCACCCAGGACCCGTCGGCCGCCAACGCTTGCACCTTGAGGGAAGCCGGGAAGCTGAGGTTGCTGCCGTCCCGGTAGAAGTAGGTGACGACCCGGCTGACGTCGCGCGCCGCCGGCAGCGTGTACGTGATGGTGTCGGACGGGTTCTTCGCACCGGACCTCCAGTTGGAGTACGCCTTCTCGCCGCGGTCGCCGTTGCGCAGCCCCGCGGTCGAGTACCCGGGCTCGGTGAACGTGGCGCCCACCGTGACCCCGTCGTCCCGCGCGGCGTTCACGGAGACTGGCGCAGTGACCTGCACCCGCACCGTGGCCGGCACGGTGCTGCCGTCGACGATGTGCGCGGTGCCGGTCAAGGTGACCACGCCCTCGGCGTCGTAGGTACCGGGGGACCAGGTCACCGGTAGGACGGCGCGGCCGCCGTGGTCGCCCACGCCGGTGACCGTGGCGGGCAGGTCGGGCTGACCGCCCACATAGGTCTTGGCCCGCGCCGGCAGG
This sequence comes from Actinomycetes bacterium KLBMP 9797, assembly GCA_037414955.1. Classification (GTDB taxonomy): domain Bacteria; phylum Actinomycetota; class Actinomycetes; order Mycobacteriales; family Micromonosporaceae; genus Phytohabitans. Next base: position 54,361 of record JBBEWH010000225.1, on the reverse strand, counting down.
GTCGCCGCGAAGGTGTCCACAGTGACCTGCGCTTCGGCGTGGATCCGCCGGCCCAGCGGGTCGGTCGCCACGCCGGTCACGGTGACCGTGCCGGGGTGCCGCCAGGTGCGCTCGGGCGGCAGCCGCCAGGTGACCGGCAGGGTGCCCCGGGCGCCGTCCCGGTACACCGGGGTCACGGTCGCCGGCAGGTCGGGCCGCCGGCCCGGCACCGTGTACGCGGTCACGGGTGCGGTGCGTCGCACGGTCTCGTCCACGATGGTCCAGCGCTGGTTGCTGCCGGACGTCGGGGTGAACGTGCCGACCGGGCTGCCGTCGGCGGTCGCCTGGCCGCCGACGTCGAGCAGCCGGCCGCTGGCCGCGTTGACGAGCGTGTAGGTGCCGTCGCCGGTGGTGGAGAGGATCCACTCCCGACCGCCGAGGTCCAGTGGCAGACCGGTGGCCACGTTCACCAGCTCGTACCGCTCCCGGTGGGTGAGGCCACCGGTGAGCTTGCGGATCCGCCAGAGCTGCGCCGTGCTGGCCGGGTCGTCGGTGCGGATGACCGCGTCAGCAGCGAGCGATCGTCCACTCTGCACACCGCGCAACCGGTACACATCGCCGGGCTGCACGAGTGCCACGTCGGGCGAGACGCCGCGGACGCCGTTGACGAGGAACGTGGTGACCGACTTGCCGGGTACCGTCAGCGTGGCGGTCCGGTCCGCCACCCGCACCGGTGCGCCGCGCACCAGCGCGCCGCCGGCGCTGGTGACGATCGGCGTCACGGTGGCCCGCGGCGCCACCGTGCGGAAGCCGGACAGGTCGAGGGTCACGGCGCGCGCGGCGGTGTCGTTGTTGACGTGCACGACGGTGGCCGCGTTGCCGGACGCCTTGATGGCGGCGACCGTCGACGGGTCGTCCACTTTCACCACCCGGTCGCCGGGCCGGATGTGGTGGGTGAAGTTCCGGATCGTGTGGAACTTGGTGTTCGGCTGGATCGGGCAGGTCTCCAGCGTCGCGTCCGCCGTGCAGTTGAACGGCACGTGGATGCTGCCCCAGTTGCCGCCACCGGCCACCTGGGGGTTGGCGTCCTCGATCGGCTGCCAGAACACCCACGCCGAGGGCTCCAGCTCGCGCAGGTCGTCGACGATCCGGGTGGCGATGCCGAGGCCCGGCTCCATGCTGGTGTAGCTGGTGCCGGACAGGAAGCTGCCCTCGACCTCGCTCATGTAGAGCTTCTGGTTCGCGCCCTTGGCGAGGTCGCGCACGCTGGTGCGCTGGCCGGTGCCGTAGGTGTGCACGTTCATCTGCCGCACGACCGCCTTGGTCTCGGCGGTGTAGGCGTTCCAGTTCGTGGTGAAGGTGCCGGGGTTCGTCTCGTCCATCGCGGACACCGCGGCGCTCGTGTCGGCGCCCTGCAACGCCCGCCCGACCGCCTGCACGACGAGCTGCTGGAGCGCGGGGCCGGCGTGCGCGCCCTCCTGGCGGCCGCCGGTCGGCTGGCCGTCCGGACCGAGCTGGGTGCCCCAGTACGGCGTGTTCGGCTCGTTCAGCGGCGCGATGGTGTCGAACTCGATGCCGTGCCGCCGTTCGATCTCCTCGGTGACCCGCACGAGGTACGCGGCGAAGTCGTCGACCGTGTCGGTGCGGATCTGGTCGGCGCTGGCGTCGAAGCCGCCCGAGACGTACCCGCTGACGGTCTGGAACCACGGCGGCGAGTTGCTGAACGACTCCCAGATGTCGACGTCGTCCTTGATCTGGTCGATCCACCAGCGCTGGTTGGCGTCGGCGGCCCAGTTCCAGTGGTCCGGGTTGTCCGGGTCCCACCAGTCCATGTCCTCGCGGGTGGTGCCCTCCGGCGCGCGCCAGAAGCCGTCCATGGTCGCGCCGACCTTCATGTAGTCCGTGCGCACGTCCGGCGCGTTGCCGCCGCCGATGTTGTAGCGCGCGATGTTCAGCCGCAGGCCGTCGTCGCCGAACAGCATGTCGACCAGCTTGTCGCGGATCTCGTCCGGGTAGCCACCGGTGACGTTCGCGAACCAGACCAGGCTGGTGCCCCAGCCCTCGAACGTGGGCTGCTGATACGAGGGGTCAATGTGGACGGTAACGGGAGTGGCCAGCGGCTCGGCCGCGGCCGCGGGGCGTGACCCGACCGGCGCGGCGCCGATGCCCACGACGAGGAGGGCTGTTGCGAGGACATTTCTTATGGACATTTACGAACCCCTACAGGAAGTCGGCCACGTTACCGTATCGCATCGACGTCGATGCGCAAGGGGTCAATTTCGCGCGCTAGAGTGAGCGGTCCCCACGAGAGAGATCAACGGAGATCCAGTGGACCGTACGTTCCAAGTCGACCTGCGCGGCATCGTCGACCTGCTCAGCCACCATCTGTACAGCAGCCCGCGGGTGTACGTGCGCGAGCTGCTCCAGAACGCGGTCGACGCGATCACCGCGCGCGGCGCGGTGGAGCCCGGCGCGCCGGCAACGGTCAGCGTCGAGACCGGGCCGGACCGGCTCGTCGTCCGCGACACCGGCATCGGCCTGACCGAGCCGCAGGTGCACGAGCTGCTCGCGACCATCGGCCGCAGCTCGAAACGGGACGAGATCGGGTTCGCGCGCGGCGAGTTCCTCGGCCAGTTCGGCATCGGCCTGCTCTCCGCGTTCCTGGTCGCCGACGAGGTCCAGGTGGTCACCCGGCCGGCGGGTGGCGGACCCACGACCGTCTGGACCGGGTACGCCGACGGCCGGTACCGGGTCGAGCCGGCCGCCACCGAGCGGGACGAGGTCGGCACCACCGTCACGCTGGCCGCCCGACCCGGCGCCGAGCAGTGGTTCGCGCCGCCCACCGTGGTGGAGCTCGCCCGGTTGTTCGGCTCGCTGCTGCCGTACGAGGTGTCCGTCGACGGCGCGCCCATCACCACGGACGGCGCCCCGTGGGACGCGGTCGGCGCCGACCGGCGCGCGGCCCTCGTCGGGTACGCGCAGGACGTGCTCGGCTTCACCCCGTTCGACGTGGTGGAGCTGCGCTCGCCGGAGGCCGGGCTGGTCGGCGCCGCCTACGTGCTGCCGTTCCCGGCCAACCCGGCCGAGCGGGTCACCCACCGGGTCTACCTCAAGCGCATGCTGCTGGCCGAGAACGCCGAAGGGCTGCTGCCGGACTGGGCGTTCTTCGTGCGCTGCGTGGTCGACACCGCCGAGCTGCGGCCGACCGCCAACCGCGAGGCCCTGTACGACGACGATCTGCTGGCGGCGACCCGCGAGGCGCTCGGCGACCAGCTGCGCGGCTGGCTGGTGCGGCTCGGCACCACCGCGCCCCGGAGGCTCGCCGACTTCCTGGCCATCCACCACCTTGGCGTCAAGGCCCTCGCGCTGCACGACGACGAGCTGCTGCGCCTCGTCGACCGGTGGCTGCCGGTGGAGACGAACGTGGGTCGCATGACGCTGTCCGAGTACCGGGACCGGTACGGCGAGATCCTGTACGTGGCGTCCACTGAGGAGTTTCGGCAGCTCGCCGCCGTGGCCGCCGCGCAGGACCTGCCGATCGTCAACGGCGGCTACACGTACGACAGCGAGCTGATCGAGCGGCTGCCCCAGCTCGACCCCGGCATCCACGTCTCCCGCCTCGACCCGACCGAGCTGGCCACCCGCTTCGACACCCTCGACCCGGCCGACGAGCTGGCGCTGCGCCCGTTCCTCGCCACCGCGCAGAAGGCGCTCGACGCGGTCGGCTGCGAGGTGGCGGTGCGGGCGTTCGACCCCGCCTCGCTCGCGGCGATGTACCTGGTGGACCGGTCCGCCGCGTTCGCCAGCGAGCTGCGCGCCACCCGGGACCGCGCCGACGAGCTGTGGTCGCAGGTGCTGGGCGCGCTCGACCAGCCCACCGACAGCCGGCCGCAGCTGGTGCTCAACTACCGCAGCCCGCTGGTGCGCCGGCTGGCCACGCTCGCCCAGCCGCACCTCGTCACGCTGGCCGTCGAAGGCCTCTACGGGCAGGCTCTGCTGCTCGGCTACCATCCGATCCGGCCGGCCGACGCCGCGCTGCTCAACCGCTCGTTCCTCGGCCTCATCCAGCAGGCAGTCCCGGAGGAGGAAAAACCGTGACCGCCGAACGCGTCCTCGACCTGATGCGGCGCGCCAACACCATGCCGTTCGGCGCCGCCAAGACCGCCGTCGTGGAGGAGGCGGTCCGGTGCGCCGACGCGGCCGACGACGTCGACCTCGGCTTCGCGACCCGCATGGAGCTGGTCAACGCGTACCAGTACGGCGCCGAGCCGGGCAAGTCGTTCGTGCCGTTCTCGTGGTGCCTCGCCGCCTACGACGCCGACCCCAACCGCCACGCCCGGCACACCCACACGCTGCTCTGGTACTTCAAGTACATGGTCGCCAACCTCACCCGGTTCCCGGAGATCCCGCTCGACCGCACGTACGCGGTGCTCGACGAGATGGAACGGCGGTGGCGCGCGGGCGGGCACAGCCCGCACGCCGTGCACCGGTACCGGGAGATGATCGCCGCGCACGTCGGTGACCCCGCGACCGAGGTGGAGCAGTTCCGGCTGTGGTCGGCGGCGCCGCGCGACGAGCTGTCCGACTGCGTCGGCTGCGACCCCACCGGCAAGGTGCGGCACCTGACCCGGCACGGCCGGTACGAGGAGGCGGTCGCGGTCGCGCTGCCGGTGCTCCAGGGCCGCATGACCTGCCGCGAGCAGCCGCAGCAGGTGCTGACCAGCCTCCTGCCCGCGTACGTCCACACCGGACGGCACGCGGAGGCCGCCGACGCGCACCGCCGGGCATACCGGGCGATCCGCGCGGACCGCGGCGAGCTGGAGACGATCGGCGACCACGTGCTGTTCTGCGCCCGCACCGGCAACGAGGTGCGCGCGCTGGAGCTGGTCGAGCGGCACGCCGGCTGGCTCGACCAGGCACCGTCGCCGTACGCGGCGATGTGGTTCGCCACCGCCGCCGCGGTGGCGCTACGCCGCGTCGATCCTGACCTGTCGATCAGGGTACGCACGGAGACCTCGGCCGGCGCGCTCGCCGCCGAGCTGGCCGAGCGGGCCACCGACCTCGCCGCGCGCTTCGACGCCCGCAACGGCACGACCCACCAGAGCGCGCTCGTCGCCGGCACGCTCGCGGCGGAACCATGGTCCGGATACCTGCCGCTGTCCGAGACCGCGCGCCGCGCCGCGCAACGCACGGCGCCGCGCCACCCGGCCACCGCGCCGGCGCCCACTGTGGATCCCGCGCTCACCGGCGACGCGCTGCTCGACCACGCCGAGGAGCGCTGGCGCACCCGCGACGAGGCCGCCGCGCTGGCGGCGTGGGCCGCGTTCGACGAGCGGGTACCGCCGGCCGAGCGCACTCCGCTGCAGGCCGCGCGACTGCTCGACGGCCACGCCCGGGCCACTGTGGAACGCGATCCGCAGGGGGCCCTGACCGCGTGGCGGGAGGCCCTGTCCGGCTACGCGGACGTGGGCGACGAGCTGCGGGTACGCCGGGTCCGGGGCCGCCTCGGCATGCTGCTGTGCCAGCTCGGCGAGGTGGCCGAGGGGATGGCCACCGGCGAGGAGCCGCTGCGCCGGCTGTTCGCGGAGAGCGAGCCGGGCGCCCGCGCCGGGTGGGGCGTGTCGCTCGCGGCGATGCTGCTCGCCGCCGAACGGCTCGACGAGGCGCTCGGCGTGCTGGGCGAGGCGGCACCGCTCGCCGCGGTGGCCGACAGCCCGCACGTCGCCGTCGAGATCCGGTTGCTGCGCGCCGCCGTGCTGCTCTCCCTCGACCACGCCGGCGCGGCCGAGGCCGAGCTGCGCGCCGTCCGCGAGACCGCCGAGGTGGACGACCGGCACCGGGCGTACGCGGCGTTCCGCCTCGGCGAGCTGCTGCTGAACCGCGACGACCTGGACGGCGCCGTCGAGGCGTACGGCACGGTGGTGTCCCTCGCCGACGGCCCGATGGCCGCCGAGGCGCGACTGCACCGGGGCCGGGTGCTGGCCAGCGGTCCGCGCGCCGCCGAGGCGGTGCCCGACCTGGTCGAGGCGGTCGCCGAGTTCACCGTGCTGGGCGCGGTCGAGCCGGCCGCGTTCGCCCGCATGGAGCTGGCCATCGCCTACCTGAACACCGACCGTCCACATGAGGCGGCCGAGACGGCGGAGGAGGCGGTCGCCGCGCTGCCCGGCTCGCAGGCGGCGGCCGAGCTGCCGCGCGCCCGGCACGTGCTCGCCACGGCGTACCGGCAACTCGGCGAGCTGGAGGCGGCTCTGGAACAGATCCGGGCCACCCTCGCCGAGCTGCCCGCCGACGACATGTACCAGATCGCCCGGATCCAGGAGGAGCACGGCGACCTGCTGGAGGCGGCCGACCGCGACGGCGAGGCGATCCCGGCGTTCGAGGCGGCGGCGAACGGATACATCGTCACCGACTGCCAGCTCGACCAGGTGCGGGCGCTGCGGAAGGCGGCCCGGTCCGCCCGGTACGCCGACCGGCTCGACGACGCCGCCCGGCTGCTGACCACTGTGGAGACGACGCTGGCGGCGCTGCCGTCCGGCGAGCCCGCGGTCAGCTTCCACGCCGCCGGCCTGCTCTACGACCGCGCGCAGCTGGCCGAGCGGTCCGGCCGGCGCGACGAGGCGGCGGCGTTCGCCGGGCGCGCCGCCGAGGGGTACGACCGGATCGGTGCCGCCGACAACGCCGCCGACGCGCGGCTCACCCAGGCGGCGCTGCTGGACAGCGCGGCTGCCGAGCCGGTGCTGCGCGCGGTGTTCGAGGCGGTAGAACGCGGCTCCCGCCTCTGGTACCGCGCCGGCTACGCCCTAGTCGACGCGCTCCACGCCTTGGACCAGAACACCGCCGCACGCGAGGTAGCGGCAACGCTGGAGTAACCCGGCCGATCTTGCACTTGTCATGCCCAGATGCCGGATTTGGCACCTGACAAGTGCAAGATCGGCGGCGTCTAGGGGTGGGTGACCACGATGCCTAGCTCTTCGGCGCGATCGAGCACCGGGCGGAGGGCGGCGTCGGGGTCGCGGTGGAAGACGCTCGCCCGCACCCGCACGAACACGCAGTCGCCCACCCGCTCCAGGATCGCCTGCCGCCGCAGCTCCTGCGCGAACGCCTCGGCGCCGTGATAGCTCTCGCCGTCGCACTCGACCACCAGCCGCCGCCCGTCCGGCGCCGGCACCATGAAGTCCACAGTGAACGTACCGATCCGGTACTGCGGCACCGGCCGCAGCCCCGCGGCGGTGAGCCGGCGCAGCACCGCCCGCTGGAAGTCGGTGGCCGGCTCCCCGGCCTCCGCCGCGGCCGGGGGCGGGTTCTGCGCGTACGACAGCAGCGCGGCCCGGGCGTCGTCGGGGTGCAGGTCGGTCAGCGTCACCGAGTGGAACAGCCACATCTGGTCGCGGGCCCGGGACGCGGCGACGTTGACCCGGCGGTGGAAGTCACGCTTGGTGAACGCCCCGATCGCACCATCGGCGCTGGCCACCACTGTGGACACCAGCACCACGTCGCGCTCGTCGCCCTGGAACGTGTACGGGTCGCCGACCCGCAGCTCGCGCCGCTCCAACTCGTCGGGGCCGATGACCTCGCGCAGCCGGTGCGACAGGTAGGCCGCCTGCCCGCTGCTGGACAGCAGGCTCACCACACCGAGCGAGCGCCCCGCGTACCGCGGGTCGGCCACGATCGCGGCGACCCGGTCGACGAGCGCCTCGGCTTCGGCGACGTTGACGTCGCCATACTCCGGCAGGCTCTGGCGCCGGCCGTCCGGCACGTGCACCGCGACGACGGCCGCGTCGAGGCCGCTGTGCGAGGCGCGCAGCGGCTGGATCTTGCTGTCGTAGTAGGCCGCGCTGGAGAACCCGATGATCGGCGGCACGCTGCGGAAGTGCTCGGTGAGCAGGATCCGCTCCGGCGACCGCCGGACGGCGTGGTCGTAGAGGCTGCTCTCGGTGTCGAAGTGCTCCGCCGACGGCACCCCGGCGGCGTGCAGGTGGCTGGCGATCAGCGCGTTGACCCGGTCGGCCGGCACGCCGACGAGCTGCGGGCCGATCTGCTGGTCGTCGCCGACCACCACGGCCCGCCGGCCCAGGGCCAGCACCGGCAGCGCGAACACGTCGGCCTGGGACGCCTCGTCGACCACCACCACGTCGAAGATCGGCGGCCGGTCGACAAACTGCTCCAGCGCCCGGTCGATCGACATGATCCAGACCGGCACGGCGGTGACCGCCTCGGCCATCGCACGCTGGGCGGCCGCCTGCCAGTGCGCGGCGGTCTTACCGGTGCCCTTGCCGATCTTGCGAAGCGCGGCGGTCCAGTCGGCGAGCGCGGCCTTGCGCCGGTCGTCGAGCGTCAGCGAGACCTCCAGCCAGGCCGACGACACGACCAGCTCGGCGGTGTCCCGGCGGATCTGGTCGCGGGCCCGCTCCAGGCGGCGGCCGAGGTCGGCGCCGTCGATGCCGCCCAGCACGCCGTCGAACCAGGTCTGCGCCTGCCGCCACGTCCACGCGCGCAGCGCGGCGACGCCATCCTCCGGTGCCGATCCACTGTCGACCAGCGCCGCCCACTGTGGTGCGACGGTCGCCAGCCGGGCGTGCAGAGCCGCGTATCGTGCGGCGTCCGGCCGCAGCATCCACAGTCGACGGACCTCGGCCAGCTCGGCGTCCCAGCCGGCGAGGTCCTCCCGCTCCCAGGCCGCCAGCAGCGTCCGCGCCGCCTCCGACGCCACCCCCACCCCATGATCAGGGCGTCCCTCATGTCGTAAGAACGACTTGAGGGACGCCTTGATCATGGGGGCATCGCCCGCCAGCGGGGCGGCGGGCTCGGTGCCAAGATCGGGGACGGCGAGGGATCGCAGCCAGGTGGTGAGCTCGATCCGCTCGGCCGCCAGGCGGTCCGCCAGGAACACGTTGCTGGCCGCCTCGACCGCGCCCGCCAGCTCGGCCAATTCGCGGGCGTCGACGTCGTGCGGACCGCGCGGAAACACCTGGCGCACCGTCTGGCGCAGCTCCGGCCAGCGCCGGCTCTCCCAGTCGAGCGCATCGACGGACACCGTCAGCAGCCGGCCGGCCCACAGCTCCGGCTCGCCACCCGCGTCCGGCACCGGCGCGTCCAGCCGGGCCCGCCACTCCGCCCAGCGCGCCGCCAGCTCCTGCCGCAACTGCTCACGTTGGACGGTCGCGATCACCAGGTCGACGTCGTGCGCGGTGCGCAGCGGCTCGCCGTCGACCTGGACGTCGGCCACCAGCCGGGCGAGCTCCGCGTGCGTGAGCCGGCGGATCGCCTTGCCCGCCGCGTAGCGGGCGCGCGCCTCGCTCAGCAGGGTGAGCAGCTTGCGCGGCTGAGGCGCATACGGCTCGGGGACGGTGATCCGGTGCCCGGCCACGAACGCGGTGCGCCGGCCCAACTCGGTGAGGATCCGCTGGCACCCCTCGACGTGGGCGTCCCACACCGCCCGCCAGCTCGGGTCGCGCACGAGCTGGCCGAGCCGGTCGGTCCAGCTGCCTTCGCGCCGGGTCAGCGCGTCGGCGGCGCCGCGCAGCGCCGCGGCCAGCTCGTCGATCGCGTCCGGCCCGAGTCCGCGTACCCCATCGATGGACATGCCGCGGTCGCGCAGCGCGTCGACCACCTTGCGCGCGTGGCTCAGCGCGTCGCGCGCGGCGGCGAGCGCCTCGCCGGTCGGCAGCCGGTCCTCGTCGGGGAGTGGCCCGAGCGCGGCGGCGCGGTCGGCGGCGGTCAGCCGCCGGGCCAGGTCGGCCAGCGTGGTGAACTCCGCGACGTCCAGCGGCGGCGGCGTGCCCGGCGGGATCGGGTCCGGGATCAGCCCGTCATCCTCGTGCCGCCGCAGCCACTCCCCCACCTCGGCCGCGCTGCGGCCCTCGTAGGTGGTCGCCTCCCGCTCGGCCGCCGCCAGCAACTCGGCGCGCGCCCGCGCGAACCCCTCCGCGCCGGCCTCGATGTCGGCCTCCAGCCGGCGCACCCACTGCGACTCGGCGTCCCGGTCCAGGGTCGCGGCCCGGTCGGACAGCTCCCGCGCGGCCACCTGGAGCTGCACCAGCTGGTCGGCGGACCGGCCCAGCACGGCCAGGCAGAGCGGCTGGATGTCGGCGGGCAGACCGTCGCGGAGCACCCGCAGCGGGTCCTCCTTCTGCGCGAGCACCAGCACCCGCTTGCCGTGCGCCACCAGGTGGCAGATGAGGTTGCGGATCGTGTGCGTCTTGCCGGTACCCGGTGGACCCTGCACCGCGACCGCGCGGTGCGCGGCGAGCCGGCGCGCGATGGACTCCTGCGCGTCGTTCGTGGCCATCGGCATGAGCAGGCGCGCGCTCGTGCGCGCCCAGGACTCCGGGTCGTCCTGCGGCATCCGCAGCCGGCTCGGCTCGTGGGCCAGGACGCCGGCGAGCGCGCCCACGTCGGCGTCTTCGTGACTGGTCAGGCGGTCGCGCAGCCCTTCCAGGAAGCGGCGGACCATGCGCTGCCGCGGCCGCACGAACAGCACGCCGGTGTCCTGAACCTGGTCGCCGTCCAGCCCCAAGCGGCGCAGCGCGCGGCGGAGGAACTCCTGGCGCTCGGCCGGATCCCAGGGGTCGACCTCCACCTGCCCGCCGGGCCCGCCCAGGTCGAGCAGGTCGGCCACCCGGCGCTCGTCGAGATCGGCGAGCGCGTCCGGCTGCAGCCGCGCCGGACCCTGCGGCACGACCGTCACGACGGCCGCCTCCGGGTCATACTCGATCGCGACCGGTGTGGCCAGCAACGGGTACTCGATGCCGGCGTGCCGCAGCACCCCGTGCCCCCAGACCAGCTCGACCCGCGCGGCGTCGATGTCGAGCCGGTAGCGCAGGTCGTAAAGCTTGTCGTGCAGCCGGCGGGTGGCGTCGGCGCGCTCGCGCGCGTGCAGCCAGGGCAGCCACCGCTCGTCGTGCCAGGCGGTGAACGCGGCCCGGACCTCGTCGAACGGCCCGGCCACCTCGTCACCCGCACCGGCCGGGGCGCCGACAAGGGTGGGTGGGTCGCCGGTCACATGGTGGGCGATCGCGGGCGGCGGGAGCGGTTCGGGCGGCGGCGCCGGGCGCCCGACCCGCAGCCAGCTGCCGCCGGGTTGGCGCGGGCCGAGCCCGCACTCCTCGTGCTCGGGCAGGTCGTGCTGCCAGTGCGCGTCCGTCGTGGGCACCGTGCGGACCGGTTTGTCCAGCAGCGCGCGCACCGCGAGCAGGTACTCGGTGAGGGCGACCGCACGGCCACGGATGGCAGCCGGCGAGTCGCCGCCGGCATCCCCGGCGGCGACCTGCGGGTTTTCCTCATCCGCCACACCCACACCATCGACGGTACGCGCTCCACGCACCCCTCGCTCGCCAACGGCCCCAGGCACCTACCCGTAGCTTAAGACCCAAGGCAGGTGGTTGATCTGCATGCTTGCGCCGCGACACCCACGAACCCGCACCCAACGGCGACCAGCAGACAGCCGCGACCAGCATGTTGGCGGTCCCCACTGGCCAGTGCGGGCCGCTGCTACCGTGGTGAGGTCAACAGGCCCTCGGATATCGACAGCCGGTCGCTGTCGGCGAAGACCTTTTGGCAGACGGCGAGTTCGTTGTCAGTATGCGCGAGCAGATATACGTCCTCGATCGCGGTCCGAGGGTGTTCGGTCAGGTAGGCGATGATCGCCCCGACGAGCACCCGGGTGGTCTCCTCGACGTCGCCTCGGCCGTACCCGGTGCCCAGCAGCGGCAGCAGCACGGTCCGTCCTAGCGGCGTGCCGCCGTTGTCGACGGCCGCGAGGACGTTCGCAACGCAGCGACCGATGTCCCGAATCTGGCGATATCCCTCGCCCGACTGTCCGAGCACCGCCGCAGCGTGCACGATGCGACGCACACCGTTACGACGGAGCTCGCCTGGCCTGGTCACGATCGCGGTGCCTGCTGGTACCGGACGGTGCCCGGCCACCGTCCGCTCCAGCTCGTCGCCGACCACATCCTCGATCACGTGCCCGAGCGGGCTCTTTCGGCTGGCCTCGTACCGGATGATGCCGGAGATTGAGTTGTCGTAGGGGTCGGCCATGGACATGTTGGTGTTCTCCGAGTTAACCCACACATCGACGCACGCCACCCGGCGCACGTCGCCGGTGATGATGCCGACACGGTGGCTACCGGCGTCGCGCAGACCGTAGAGGTGGCGCTCGACGAATACGAGCGGTTGTGGCCGCCGGGCAGTCCGTGCCGCCGCTTCCTCGAGTTCCGCGATCCGGCAGTCCCGCTCCCTCAGCCGACGTTCGAGGTCGTCACGTTGGCCCGCCACCCGGCTCGCGCGAATCGCCGAGGTCCAGACGAGTATGACGAAGGCGCCTGCGCCGCCAAGTGTGAATCCGAAGACGTCTCCGCCAACACTGGAACCGGGGAACATGGAGAAGATCACCAGTGTGGCGGCGAGCGCCGCGGAGAGCCAGGTGAAGATGAGCAGGGTGTGCCGGTACCCAGCCGCCGTGGACCGGGTTGCCCACCAGAAGGTGCCCAGGCAGCTCGCCAACAAGATGCCGGTGGCCGCCAGCACCACGCCGTCACCGGCCATGACGGGCTTCTTCCCTGCCGCGTTTGCGGTGGCTGGTCATTCCGGCCTCCCAGTCACGCTCGTTGTGCCCCACCGGTGGCGTGCGGGTGGCCACCGCGTGGGCTTAGCGGTGGGCACTCGGCGAGGAGCGCGCGGGCATAGGCCGCAGCGACGACGGACGCGTAGCCGCGCCAGCGGAGGCCGGTGTGCACGTCGCCGTAGTCGCTGATACCCCGCACCACGAACCACTCCAGCCCGCCCGCGAACCCCGCGCTGCCAATACCCTTGCCCTCCATCTCGAAGGCGATCAGCTGATGGGACGCGGCCAGGGCGTCGCGGATGCGCGCGCTGCGCAAGGACCGGTCGGCGCTGCCGATCAAGCCGTGGTGGACCTTGGGGAACCCCGGATGATGGCCGCTCAGGTCGGGCGGCGGATGCGGAACGGTCCGATCCTCAGCCGTGTAGATCCGGTCCGTGGCATCGTCGGGGCGGCCGAAAGCGCCCAGGCTGGTCAGTGCTTCCGTGATCCACTTTTCCCACGGCCGCTCGCCAGAGATCTCCACGGCGGCGAGGTATCTCGCCAGCCGTACGAGCAGCGGGGACGGCGATGGGAAGGTCTGGCGGGGCCGCCGGCCGTCGTCAGTCTCCACCACATGGTCGTAGTCGGCGATTCCCCAGGTCGCCACCACGATGTCTCCGAGGCGCACATGCCGCTCGGGCCGATGCGGGTTTGGTACTCCGCACGCGATCCCGCACATGACGACGGTGTCCACGCTCGGGAAGCTGCGGATCAGATTGGCGCAGGCTTCAGCTGCAGCGCTGTTGCCGGTGTCGCCGAGTAGCGTGAGCACGACCTCGTGCGGCCGATCGTCATCACGGCTCGGCATGGTGCCGAGGACGTAGAGGGCCCGATCCCCGGCGACCGTCCGCGGCTGGCCCGCATCGTCGAGGACCGCGCGCACCGCCGCGAACTCCTCCGGCAGCGCGGTTACGATGCCGAACACCGGCCCAGGGCTCGAGCCGTCGCGCTCGCGTCCGGTCGACGCCGCGCTGTCCCCGAGGACGTTGTCGTTGCCGAAGACGACCTGCCGGCCGGTGACCGGCCCGTTGACCGTGAAATTCTGATCGCCCATCGTCTACCTCTCGCCGCCATCGGCGCCCCGGCCCGGGTTGCCAAACGTGTTGTTGTTGCCGAAACCCACCATGTCGGCTCGTACGTTGCCGACGTTCCAGTTCTGGATCTGAGTGATCGTCACGGCTGTCTCCATCTGATCGACGTCAATGCCGTTTTTGCGCAGGTACTCCTTGATCGAGGTGACAAGCCGGTCCCTCAGCTGGTCGTTGATCCGGATCAGATCCCGGATCACGAAGTGGTCGAACTCCTTCGGCTCGCGCCAGGACACACCTTCGCGGACCGACATCACGGCACCGACGTCGTAGAACCAGCCGTACCGTGCCGCCAGCCGCCATCGGGCGCGCGCCGACAGCCTCGCGGCCGACTCGAAGACTCGCTTGGTGCACCGCCCCGGACCGCCGAATACCGTCGCCGGCAAACGGCGAGTCCAGATCTTCACAGCACGGCCGACCTGGTCACGCAGCCTCGCGGGCAGATCTGCGATCAGCGCCTCGACATCCGGGTGTACTGGCGTGATGACCAGCGGCACGAACTCGATGGATAGGCAGCCGCCCTGCAGAAGCGGACGGACGAAGATACAGACCCCGATCTCCCCGTCTCGGCAAACCTCCTGAAGGTAGAAGTAGACCCGTTGGTCGTCGGCCCGCTCCGGGTGCCGCAGCTCGTCGGCCAGGTAGTCCCAGTCCACTCGGGGTACCGGACGGCCGGCGGCGAGCAACGGGGACCCCCAGGTGATCTTCCGGCCGTCCACGTAGAGCCGGTGCCCCGCCGCCAACTGTCGTGACCGGGTGCTCTCGACAGCGGCCTCGACTAGGAACTGGCCCTCAAGCCACTCATGGAACGCGATCACGTCGAAGTCTTCGAAGCTAGTCGCGTCGTTGTCGCCACCGTCCGATCCCCGACGATGGATGTCGATGTCGAGTTTCCAGGGCCGGACGACGAACCCGTTGCCAACGAAGGGCGCCGAGGCACGCGACTCGCCGTACGCGACGACGTTGGCACCGGTTAGGCCATCGATGCGCTGCTCCGCCTCGTTGCTCAGGCTGGGCGCGAGATGCCGAGGCTCGGGCGCGTCCTCGGCAACGATCACGGCCGCTCGGCGGTGCGCCAGAACGGATTCGCCAACGATGACCACCCAACCGACACCGAGACCTACCAGCACGATTCCGACACAGTCCCACAGCACCGCCTGGCGCAGCAGGAACACGACAGCGAACACTGCGGCGAGGGCGAAGCCGACGAACCAGCGCAGAGGGCCGGGGCGACAACGGTCCCACTTGCTCCGCCATGCCCAGCCGTACCAGGCCCGTAGCCGGAGGCCCAGTTGTCGGCGCCCCAGCCATCCGGCCGCCAAGACAGCGACCGCCAAGACCGCGGGAGCGTAGCCGAGCGGGCCGGCGAGCCGACCGACTACGGCACCGCCCACCGCCATCGCGACAAGACAGCAGGCGACGTCTCTGAAGCAGCGCAATCGCCTGGCAGCGGTGGCATGGCGCAGCAGCGCCACGGGATCGTCGGTGACGGACGGTGCTCCACCTCGAGGCGGGCCGTCGAGGATTCGTACGGCGTAGTCCGCGAATCCCTCCGCTACGTGGGCCGCCGCGCACAGCGTCTGGTTCACCGTGCGCCGACGAATTGGGGTCGGATTGGTCTTCTCTCGTTGCGGCGCGAGTGCGGCGGTCACGTATTCTCCTTCGGCTGACCGACGTCGATCTGGCCGACGCGACTCATCCCCTTTCCCACACCCCCGCACTGATGCACCCACTAGGCTTCTCGCACCGCACGAAGCCGAGAGGATGATCAATACGAAGCGCCGAGCCGGTGATCAGTCGCGAGCCCACATCGAGATTTCCTGTGGCCGGCCGGACACACAAGTCCAATAGACCAACTGCGGACACCGCACGTCCGGACCTGCGTACGGCGAGTCCGGCAGTGTCCGCCAGCGGACACGAAGGAGACCGGATGACCTTTAGTCTCTCGGAGAGTGATCTGGCGACTGCCATGCGTCAGTTCTGCGCGCTCCTGCGAGATCTGCGGAAGGCGGCGGGAGGGCCGACAGTGGAGGCCCTTATCGCCGACAAGACGTTCCCACTGCGCCGTGCCCATCTCTATGCGACCCTAGCCGGAAAGATCGCCAAACCGCCAAGTTGGCGATTCGTCGACGCCTTCGTCCGGCGGTGTGCTGCCTACGCGACCGCGAACCATATCGACTTGAAGATCACCACCGACCTCAAGGACTGGGAGCGTGAGTACAAGAAGCTCACGAAGCTTTGGGAACAACACGTGGGCGAGCAACACTCGACCGACGCCCTCGCCGACCGGTACGGGAAGGCGCGCGGCCGGGTACTGACCGTGCAGGACGTCACGTCCTACGTCGTGCACACCGGCGACGACGGGACCGTCCGCCGGATTGGCCTGGTGACCGGCGACATCCGGCAGGTCCGCTGCGCCAACGTGTGGGTCAACTCAGAGAACACCGAAATGGAGATGGCCCGCGTACACGAGTTCTCGATCTCGGCCGTCATCAGGTATGAGGGCGCTCGGCACGACTCCCGCGGACGCGTCGCCGACGATGTCATCGCCGACGAGCTCGCGGCCAACGTCGCCGGCCATCGCCCGGTCGAGCCGGGGTCCATCGTGGTGACCGGCTCCGGTGAGCTCCGACAGCGCAACGGCGTGCGATACGTCATACACGTCGCAGCCGTCCACGGCGAACCGGGCTCAGGATTTCGCCCGATGAATGAGATGAGTCGCTGTGTGACCAATGCTCTGCGCGCCGCCGAAAATCTCGAGGTGCCGGACAATGAGCACGTCATCGTGCTATTCCCCCTGCTGGGCACCGGAAGCGCGGGCGGTGATGTCTTCCCCATCGCGACACTTCTCATCCACGCTGCCCGCAACTACCTGCGAGCGACGATGGCTACCCGGATCGAAACCGTTCTCTTCCTCGCCTACACCGACCTTGAGCTGCAGGCATGCCAGCGCGCCCTTCGTGCGGCGGGCCTGCATCCCAAATCGATCATCTAGACCACCCCACGACTGCTGCACCGATCTGCCAAGCGACGACCCAACGTCAGTACGGCATCGATACGGGCCGCGCCATCCTTTTAAGGCCGCTTCGCTCGCGCAGGACGGGGCACCGAGGAGGGGGTGATCGCCGATCACGATCCGTGATCTCGGTTGATGAGACCGGCTCGTGTGGTGACGCCGAGCCGCCCGGCAGCCAGCTGTCGCCGCTCGTGATGGCGGCGCTCATCGCGATGCCCGCCCGCCTTGGCGGCCGCCGAGCACCCCATCCCATGATCAGGGCGTCCTTCAAGTCGTTATAGCGACTTGAAGGACGCCCTGATCATGGGGCAGGCCCCCCTCGCAACCCTCGGTCGTCACGGCGCCACGACGACGGTGGTGCGGTGCTTCACCGGCGCGCGCCACGGGTCGCCGGTGAGGACATCGATCTGGGCCTGGCCGGGCGCTATCGCCTGGAACAGCACGGTGTTCGGCGAGCCGGCCGGGGACAGCACCTGACCGTCGATCCCGACGACGGCCGGGATGAAGATCCCGACGATCCGCACAGCGGTTCCGGCGGTCACGTGACCGCCGGACGCGCTGATCCGGAGTACGTCGCCCACCGCCACGGTCAGCTCCGCGGGAAGTTCACGCGTCGCCGGCTGGATGTCGATCAGTCGGCTCACGGTGGCGTCCCCTTCTCATCCGGATGTGACCGACGGCCGTGCGGGTTCCGATACTCCCGCTCAGTAGGGCACCTCCACGTCCATCGACGGATCCCAGTCGTCCTCATCCGCGTCCGCGCTCAGGCCCTCCGGAGTGAACGACGTCTTCGGATAGATGCGCCCCGCGAATTCGAAGTCCGTGGCATTGATGTCGAGGCCGCCCCGGATCGGCTCCCCATCGATGGTGATCTGACCGGGCAACTGGTAGCACATGATCGAGTCTTGGTCGGGCTTGGTGCCAATGATCGACCGCTCGTCGAGCGGGGTCAGGACCTGTTGGTCAACGTCTTTCTTGGACCACCCTTGCGTCCGCAGGAAAAACGCGTACGCCTTTTCCCGGTCGATCCGGGCCACCAGTTCCCGGCGCATGTGCTCATGCGGGAAACCCAACGTGTGGCCCGTCTCGTGCCGGACCACCCGCCGGTACTCCGATTCCGGAGTGTTCATGGTGAACCCTTCCAGGTTCATGGTCGGCCGGTCCTTCGGGATGAGCCCGACATCGGTGCCGAGGAAGGACCAGAAGCCGTCCGGCTCGAACGCGATCCGGATGTCCCCCGTGCCGGAGGTCTCGACGAAGGTCTTGTTCGCCGTTCTCGACCACGCGTTCATGTGGCTGATGATGCGGGCCCGCAACTCCGCCGACGGCCGCTCCATGAAGCTGACGGTGAACTGGCGCTCCTGAGGACCCCAGTACTTCGCCGTCAGGAGAGTAAGCCGTTGTGGCGTCACTACCCCGTCCCCGAGGGCCATCTGAAACAGCGGCGCGTTGGCCGGGTTTATCCGGCTCGCCACCTCGGCCGCCCGCTCCTGGAGTCGCGAGGGCAACGCCTTGATCCGGCAGCCCCGCGCTGGCCCGGTCTCCTGCGCACCGCCGCCCGGCTCTTCCCCGTGTGAGGCCGCCTCCGCGATCCGGATGATCTCCGCGAACGCCGCCATGTCGGTGTCCCGGTGCACCTCACCGCGCTCGGTCCTGCGCGCGACGCTATTGGTAGCTGTCTTTGGCATACTGACCACACCCCCCGTGATTTCTGCTCGCCCAGGCCGTGGCCTGGGCCCGCCCTCAGGCTAAAGCGGTGCCGGTCACCTCCGCAGGCATAAGCATTGACGTCACTCGCCCATGATCAAGGCGTCCTTCACTTGAGGGACGCCCTGATCATGGGGCAGGCTCCCGGCATGGAGGACGCCACCCCGACGTACCTGTTGACCATGCCGTTGCACGCGATCACCGAAGTACACGGAGAGGAGGGCCTGCGCCGGCGGTTCGCGCTGGAGATCGAGCGCTTCCCGGAGCCCGACCGCGCCCGGCTGGAGCGGGCGCTCGACCTGGCCGCGCGGCTGCACCGCGACCACCGGCGGGTCCGCGAGCCGTACCTCAACCACCTGCTGCGGGTCGCGATCCGCATCATCACCTATTACCGGGTGCACGACGTGGATGTGATCGTGGCGGCGCTGTTGCACGACGCGGTCGAGGACCATCCGGAGGCGCTGGCCGGCGGCGCGCCGGCCGACGCGACCGAGGCCGCGCTCGCGGTGCTGACCCGGGACTTCGGACCGCGGGTGGCCGAGCTGGTGCGGTCCGTGACCAACCCGGTGTACGACCCGGAGCGGGACGCCGACGAACAGTACCGCGAGCATGTGGCCGAAAGCCTCGCGCGGCACCCGTGGGCGCGGGTCATCAAGGCGTCCGACTTCACGGACAACGGGGTGGGGGTCATCCACACCACCGGCCCGAAGGTGCACCGGGCGGCGACGAAGTACCGCCCGCTGGTCCCCATCCTGCGCGACCTGCTGACCCGCCCGGACACCCCGCTGGACGACGAGGCCAAGCAGCACATCATCGAGCAGCTGGACCTGGCCGAGCGCCGCTTCGCCGCGATCCTGGACTGATCTCGCCCCATGATCAAGGCGTCCCTCACGTCGTTCTAGCGGCGTGAGGGACGCCTTGATCATGGGGGTGGGCACCCCAGTTGGGGTAACGAGTTCGTTTCGGGGGTTGACCTTGGGGCAGGGGATGTGGCTGTAATATGTCACATGTCGCATAGCACCTCTGCTCGGGGGCCCCGGGTGACGTTCGGCGCCGCCAGCCTGCTCGGGCAGTGGCAGGAGCGAAACCGGGTGCGCACGGTCCCGCACGTCGTCGGGCAGCTGCGCGAGGCGGGGAACCTCGACAACCTGCGGCGGCTCGTCGAGCCGACGGGGGTGCCCTACCGCGGCCGGTATCCGTTCCTCGACACGGACATCTACAAGACGCTCGAAGGGCTGGCGTACGCGCCGAACGACTTCTTCGACGAGGCGGTCACGCTGATCGAGCGGGCGCAACGGCCCGATGGATACCTCAACTCGTGGTTCCAGAGTCCGGACACGCCCGCGAAGCCGTGGGAGGACCTGACCTGGGGGCACGAGCTCTACAACCTCGGCCATCTGATCCAGGCCGCGGTGGCCGCGCAGCGCCAGCTGGGCGACGGCCGGCTGCTGGCGGTGGCGCGCCGCTTCGCCGACCTGGCGGTCGAGCGGTTCGCGCACGAGGGGCTCTGCGGCCACCCCGAGGTGGAGATGGCGCTGGTCGAGCTGACCCGGGAGACCGGCGACGACCGGTACGCGGAGCTGGCCCGCACCCTGGTCGACCGGCGCGGTCGCGGGCTGGT
The DNA here is from genome assembly GCA_037414955.1 of Actinomycetes bacterium KLBMP 9797. Taxonomy (GTDB): domain Bacteria; phylum Actinomycetota; class Actinomycetes; order Mycobacteriales; family Micromonosporaceae; genus Phytohabitans. The sequence continues at coordinate 34,346 of JBBEWH010000225.1, read as the reverse complement.
GGGCGCGAACCGCTTCCCCGCCGAGTATTTCCAGGATGCCGCGCCGCTGCGTGAGATGGACACCGTCACCGGGCACGCGGTGCGGATGATGTATCTCGCGGCCGGCGCCACCGACGTCTTCCTGACGACCGGCGACGAGACGTTGTTGTCCTCATTGGACCGGCTGTGGCGGGACATGGTGGACACCAAGCTCTACGTCACCGGTGGACTCGGCAGCCGGCACAGCGACGAGGCGATCGGCGACCGGTACGAGCTGCCCAGCGAGCGCGCCTACAGCGAGACGTGCGCGGCGATCGGCCTCATGCAGTGGGCCTGGCGGATGTTCCAGGCCACCGCGGAGGGCCGGTTCGTCGACGTCTTCGAGACCGCGCTCTACAACGCGTACGCCGCCGGGCTGTCCGAGGACGGCACCCGCTTCTTCTACGACAACCCGTTACAGCGCCGGCCGGATCACCCGCACGAGCGGGTGCCGTGGTTCAGCTGCCCGTGCTGCCCACCCAACGTGGTGCGCTGGATGGCCCAGCTCCACGAGCACATCGCCGTCGAGAGCGCCGGCGCGCTCACCATCGCCAACTACAGCGCCGCGGAGATCCGCGGCGCCGCGGTGGACCTGCACATCGAGACGGAGTACCCCTGGCGGGGCGAGATCCGGCTGACGGTGACCCGGGCCCCGGCGGCGCCGTTCGCGCTCCGCTTGCGGGTACCCGGCTGGTGCCGATCGGCCACGGTGGACGGTAGACGCGCCGCGACGCTCGGCGGCTGGACGACCGTCCGTCGGGTGTGGACGCCCGGCGAGACGGTGACGCTCGACCTCACCATGCCGGTGCGGGCGCACGGCGCGCACCCGCACCTGGACGCCGCCCGTGGCTGTGTCGCGTTCGCGCGCGGGCCACTGGTCTACTGCGCCGAGCAGCCGGACAATCCGGTGCCCGTCGACGACCTCGTGGTCGACCCGGCCGGCGTCGAGAGCGCCGGCGAGACCGTCACCGTGGCTGCCGCCGCGGCGCCGCCGCCGGACAGCACGCTCTACCCCGAACTCCCCGCCACCCCCGCCTCCCCGACCCCCGCCACCGCCACCCTGATCCCGTACTTCCGCTGGGGCAACCGCGGACCCGGGGCCATGCGCGTGTGGTTGAGAACCCACTGAGAGCAGGAGCCGATGAGAAGATCCCCCCGCGCGGCGGGGCTGGCGCTCTGCGCCACCCTCGCCCTGACCGCGTGTTCGTCGTCCTCTGACGGGTCCACGTCGGACAGTGGCCCCGACGCCACCCCGCAGAAGGGTGGCACCGTCTACTTCCTGGCGAACGCCGCCTTCTCGCACCTCGACCCCGCGATGGGCTTCGACGGCGGCGTGAACAACTTCTTCCGGCTGATCTACCGCACGCTCACCATGCGGCAGACCAGCCCGGAAGGCACCAAGGTGGTCCCCGACCTGGCCACCGACCTCGGCAAGTCCTCACCGGACGCGAAGACCTGGACGTTCACCCTCAAGGACAACCTCTTCTTCGAGGACGGCACGCCGATCACCAGCCAGGACGTCAAGTACGGGGTGTCCCGCGCCTGGGACCCGGAGGTGGGCATCGGCTCGCCGTACGCGAAGAAGTACATCGCGACGACGCCGGCCGGCTACCAGGGCCCGTACCGGTCACAGCAAGACCTCACGTCGATCGAGACGCCGGACGACAAGACGATCGTCTTCCACCTGAACCAGCCGATGGCCGACTTCGCGAGCGTGGTCAGCCAGAACACGTTCACGCCGATCCCGCGCAACGCCGGGGTGACCGCCAAGAGCCTGGACACCAAGCCGATCGCGTCCGGACCGTACAAGGTGGAGAGCTTCCAGCAGGGTGCGTCGATCGCCATCGTGCGCAACGACAAGTGGGACGCGTCGACCGACTCGGTGCGCAAGGCGTACCCCGACAAGATGCAGTGGACCTTCGGCCTCGACGGGGCCACGATGGACCAGCGCATGATCGCCGGACAGGGCGACGACGCCAACGCGATCGCCGGCACCATCCAGGCGTCGTCGATCGCCCAGGTGCAGACGCCGCAGCTCAAGAGCCGCACGGTGAGCGCGCTCGGCGGCTGCACGACGTACATGGGGTTGAACACCACCAGGCCGAACCTCAAGGACGTGCGGGTACGGCAGGCGATCAGCTACGCCGTCAACAAGATGACGATCCGGGACGCCACCGGTGGGCCGCTGCTCGCCGACGTCGCCAACCGGATGCTGCCGCCCGGCACGGCGGGGGCGAAGGACTTCAACCTCTACCCCAGCACGAACGACGAGGGTGACGTGGCCAAGGCCAAGGAGCTGCTCGCGCAGGCCGGGCTGCCCAACGGGTTCACGTTCACCCTGGACATCCGCAACCAGCCGAAGATGCAGTCCCAGGCGGAGGCGGTGCAGGAGGCGCTGCTGCGGGTCGGCATCCAGGTGAAGCTGAACATCATCGACACCGCCACGTACTACGAGACCATCGGCACCCGGTCGCAGCAGCACGACGCGGCGATCACCGGCTGGTGCCCGGACTGGCCGTCGGGTGCCACGTTCCTGCCGCCGCTGTTCGACGGCGCGAACATCACCGACAAGGGCAACTCCAACCTCGCACAGCTCAACGACCCGGCGGTGAACCAGCGGATCGCCGAGATCGCCAATCTGACCAAGGTGGACGAGCAGAACACCGCGTACGGCGAGCTGGACGAGCAGATCCTGAAGCTGGCGCCGGTCGTGCCGCTGTTGTTCGAGAAGGTGGTATTGGTGGTGGGCAGCAACATCGGGGGCCTGCCAACGTACGCCATCATGGACGGCGGCACGGACCTGACCGGCATCGGCCTGAAAGCCCCGGCTAAGTAGACGATGGCACTCATTGAAGAAGCCGTGGGGGCGCCGCCACAGGCGGGTGGCGCCCCCACGCCCGGCCGGCGGGTGTTCGCGAGCCTGCGCCGCCGGCCGGCGGTACTGCTCAGCGTCGGGTTCATCGCGTTGATCACGCTGATGGCGGTCACCGCGCCGTTGCTCACGAAGCTCAGCGGGCACGGCCCGTTGCGGTTCGACTCGGCCGCCATCGACCCGGCGCTGGGCGGCATCCCGCGCGGCGCGCTCGGCGGCATCAGCGCCGACCACTGGTTCGGCGTGGAGCCGCAGAACGGGCGGGACATCTTCGCCCGGATCGTGTACGGCGCCCGCACGTCGCTGCTCATCGCGCTCGCCGGCACCGCGCTGACCACGCTGATCGGGGTGGTGCTCGGCATGCTGGCCGGGTTCTACCGGGGCTGGGCCGACCAGGCGATCAGCCGGGTCATGGACTTCCTCATGGCGTTCCCGTCGCTGATCTTCATGATCGCGCTGCTGTCGTCGCTGCCGAGCGGGAACCGGCCAGTGCTGCTGGTGCTGGTGCTGAGCCTCTTCGGCTGGCCGTACATCGCCCGGGTGATCCGGGGCCAGACGCTGTCGCTGGCGAACCGGGAGTTCGTGGAGGCGGCGCGGGCGTCCGGCGCCGGCCGGAAGGCGATCGTGTTCAAGGAGATCCTGCCGAACCTCAAGGGCACCATCATCGTGATGAGCACGCTCGCGGTGCCGGGCTACATCGGCACCGAGGCGGGACTGTCGTTTCTCGGGGTGGGCGTCAACCCGCCCACCCCGTCCTGGGGCAAGATGATCTACACGGCGGTCGGCTGGTACGCCACCGACCCGATGTACTTCCTCATCCCCGGCACCTTCCTGTTCCTCACCGTGCTGTCGTTCACCGTGCTCGGCGACCACCTGCGCCGCGAGCTGGACGCCGGGGAGGCCGCGTGACTCTCTATCTCGTGCGCCGGCTGGCGGCGGCGATCGGCGTCCTGGCGCTGATCAGCTTCTTCACGTACATCATCTTCTTCGCGCTCTCACCGGATCCGGCCGTGATGATCTGCGGCAAGACCTGCACCCCGGAACGCATCGACACGATCCGCGAGCAGCTCGGCCTGAACCAGCCATTCTGGACGCAGTACTGGCAGTTCCTGCAGGGCCTCGTCGTCGGCCGCGACTACGGGCAAGGTGTCCACTGTGGCGCACCCTGCCTGGGGTACAGCTTCCAGACCAACCAGCCGGTGCTGGAGGCGCTGCTGACCCGGCTGCCCACCAGCGCCACCGTCGCCATCGGCGCGGGCCTGCTGTGGCTGCTCGTCGGCGTCAGCGGCGGCCTCATCAGCGGCCTCAAGCAGGGCACCTGGTGGGACCGGGGCGCCATGATGGTGGCGCTCGCCGGCATCAGCCTGCCCAACTACTTCGTGGCGCTGCTGCTGCAGTACATCCTGGTGGTGCAGCTGCAGATCCTGCCGTTCCCACAGGCGGTGCCGTTCGCGGACGACCCCCTGGTCTGGTTCCAGGCGTACCTGATGCCCTGGATGGTGCTGGCGCTCGTCTACGCGTCGATGTACGCCCGGCTGGTGCGGGCCAGCGTGCTGGACACGCTCGGTGAGAACTACTGGCGTACCGCCCGCGCGAAGGGCCTGCCGCCGCTGGTCCTGCTGCGCCGGCACGCGCTCCGCCCGGCCCTGACCCCCGTGGTGACGCTGTTCGGTATGGACTTCGCCGGCCTCCTCGGCGGCGCGCTCATCACCGAGACCGTGTTCGGCCTCAACGGGGTCGGCAAGCTGGCCGCCGACTCCATCGCCAAGAACGACCAGCCGGTCATCATGGGTGTCACGCTGCTGGCCGCGTTCTTCGTCGTGGTCGGCAACGTGGTGGTGGACGTCGCGTACACCACTCTGGACCCCCGGGTGAGGATCCGATGAGCGCTCTGCTGTCAGTCCAGGGCTTGACGGTCACCTTTCCCACCACGCGCGGTCCGGTCGACGTGGTGCGCGACGTGTCGTTCACTGTGGACCGCAATCGCACGCTCGGCATCGTCGGCGAATCTGGTTCCGGCAAGTCGATGACGTCCCTCGCCGTCATGGGCCTGCTGCCCCGTGGCGGCCAGGCCACCGGCGCGATCCGGCTGGGCGGGACGGATCTGCTCGGCCGTTCCGACCGCGAACTGCGGCGCGTCCGGGGCGAACGGATCGCCATGGTGTTCCAGGATCCACTCTCCTCACTCAACCCGTACTACAGCGTGGGTCTGCAGATCACCGAGGCGTACCAGGCGCACCGCGGCGGCTCCCGGCGGGCCGCACGACGAGTCGCCCTGGACGCGCTCGCCCGGGTGCGCATCCCCGACCCGCAGCGGCGCATCGACCAGTACCCGCACGAGTTCTCCGGCGGCATGCGGCAGCGCATCATGATCGCGATGGCGCTGTGCTGCGAGCCCGAGTTGCTCATCTGCGACGAGCCCACCACCGCGCTGGACGTGACGATCCAGGCGCAGATCCTCGAACTGCTCGCCGACCTGCAGGCCGAGACGGGCACCGGGATGATCTTCATTACCCACGACCTGGCCGTGGTGAGCACGGTCGCGCAGGACGTGCTGGTACTCAAGGACGGCGTCCAGGTCGAGGCCGGCACGGCGGAGGAGATCTTCTCCGCGCCGCGGCACCCGTATACCCGCGCGCTGCTCGACGCCGTGCCCCGCATCGAGGAGCTGGCATGACCCTGTTGAGCGCCCGCGATCTCATCAAGGAGTTCCGGCTCCGCCGCCGCACCACGTTCACCGCTGTGAAGGGGGTCAGCTTCGATGTGCGGCCCGGCGAGACCGTCGCGATCGTCGGTGAGTCCGGCAGCGGCAAATCCACCACCGCGCGCATGGTGGCGCGCCTGCTCGACGTGTCCGGCGGCACCATCGAATTCCAGGGCCGCGACGTCACCACGCTCGGCGAGCGCGACTTGCGTGGCTTTCGCGGTGAGGTGCAGGTGGTCTTCCAGGACCCGTACTCGTCGCTGAACCCCCGGCACACGGCCGAACGCATCATCGCCGCGCCGCTGCACTATCAACGCCTGCCGAACCGCACCCACAGTCGCACCCTCGTGCGCGACCTCATGGCGCGGGTCGGCCTCAACCCCGACCACGCCGGCCGGTACCCGTCCCAGTTCTCCGGCGGCCAGGCGCAACGGATCGGCATCGCCCGCGCGCTCGCCGTCGACCCGAAGCTGGTCATCTGCGACGAGGCGGTGTCCGCATTGGACGTCTCGGTGCAGGCTCAGGTCATCGAGCTGCTCAGGGATCTGCAGCGGGAGCGCGGGCTCAGCTACATCTTCATCGCGCACGACCTGGCCGTGGTGCGGCAGATCGCCCACCGGGTGCTGGTGATGAACGGCGGCGAGGTCGTGGAGTCCGGCCCGTGCGAGCAGGTCTTCGAGGCGCCGCGGCACGAGTACACCAAGACGTTGCTGGCCGCCATCCCCCGGATCAACCCGGAGTGGGAACGACGTAGGAAGGCTGGCTCATGACCGACCCCCGACTGCCCAAGCTGGCTGAGTTGGCCACGTTCCGGGAGTACATGGCCACCGGCTGGGAAACGCCGGAGCGGACCGCGCCCGTGGAGCCCGGCGCCGCCGCCGCGGCGGCCGACCACCGCGCGCGGCTCAGCGCCGCCCACCCCGACGCCACCATCGTGATCGCGAGCGGCTCCGCACCGGTACGCAGCAACGACACCCGGTACGACTTCCGGCCGGACAGCAACCTCTACTGGCTGACCGGCTGCTCAGCCGAAGAGGCGGTACTCGTGATGCGCCCCGTCCCCGGCGGTCACGACGCGACGCTGTACCTGCCCGCACCCGCGTACCCCCCGGAAACCGGCTTTTTCGCGGACGCCGCGCACGGCGAACTCTGGGTGGGCCCGGCGCCGAGCCTGCACGACTGGCGCGCGGCGCTCGACCTCGACGTGCGTCCACTGTCCTCGCTTCCCGAGGCGCCACCGGCGCCGACCGGTCTCGATCAGACGCTCGCCGAACTCCGCATGGTCAAAGACGACTGGGAGATCGCGCAGCTACGCCGCGCGGTCGATGACACAGTGGACGGATTCCGCGCGGTCGTCAACGAGATCCCCGCCGCCGTCAAGGGAGGCGACGAGCGCTGGCTCCAAGGGACGTTCGACCGCCACGCGCGCACCGCCGGCAACGGTCCCGGATACGCCACCATCGTGGGCAGCGGCGCGCACGCGCCGATCCTCCACTGGGTACGGTGCGACGGGCCGGTCGCGGAGGGCGAGCTGCTGCTGCTCGACATGGGCGTCGAGGCCCGCACCTACTACACCGCCGACGTGACCCGCACGTTCCCGGTCTCCGGCACCTTCAGCCCGGCGCAGCGCCAGGTGCACGACCTCGTCGAGCGCGCGCACCGGGCCGGCCTGGCGCAGGTGCGGCCGGGCAACGCGTTCACCGACTTCCACCACGCGGCGATGGCGGTCATCGCGCAGGGCCTGCATGACTGGGGGCTGCTGCCGGTCTCGGTCGACGAGGCGCTCTCCCCGGAGGGGCAGCACCACCGCCGCTACCTGATCTGCGGGATCGGCCACCACCTCGGCCTCGACGTGCACGACTGCGCCCGGTCCAGTTACGCCGCGTACCAGGGCGGACGCATGACGGCCGGTATGGTGCTGACCGTGGAGCCTGGTTTGTATTTTCACGCCTTCGACCGCACCGTGCCGCCGGAGCTGCGCGGCCTCGGCGCGCGCATCGAAGACGATATTCTGGTGACGGAGACCGGCGCGGAGGTGCTCTCCGCGGCGCTGCCCATCGACGCGACCGGCCTGGAACGATGGATGCGGTGACGGCTCTCTCGGCGATCCGCCAGCCCGAACCGGCCAGTCTGCGCGAACAGGTCGAAAGGGCGCTTTCGGTGGCCATCATCGCCGGCGAGCTGGCGCCCGGCACGCTGGTGTCCGTGCCGACGCTCGCGGCCCAGTTCCAGGTGTCGGCGACCCCGGTGCGCGAGGCGATGCTCGACCTGGAGAAGCGCGGCTTCGTGGAACCGGTGCGCAACAAGGGATTCCGCGTCACGCACGTCAAGGAAGAAGACCTGGTCGAGATCGTCCAAGTGCGACAGATGCTCGAGGTGCCGGCGATGGTCGCCGTCACCGCCACGTTCCCGCACGGCCGGGTACCCGAGTTCCGGGCGCTCGCGGACGACATCGTCGACGCGGTCCGCCGCTCCGACCTGCCGGCATACCTGGCCGCGGACCTCGCCTTCCACCTCACGCTGCTGCGGCTGACCGGAAACAACCGGCTGGTGAATCTGGTGGCCGACATGCGGTCCCAGACCCGGATGACCGGGCTCGCGAACATGCTCGGCACCGACCAGCTCACCGAATCGGCCAACGAGCACCACACCCTGCTCGACCTCATGGCCGCCGGGCGCACCGACGACGTCCAGAAGCTGATGACTCGACACGTCGGGCACGTGCTCGGCTGGTGGGCGGGCCTTCCCGAAGGAGAACAGTGAAATTCGATCTGAGCGGCGTCATCGTCGCGACCACCCTGGCGTTCCGGTCGTCCGCTGACGCGCCGGCCGGGCTCGCGGTCGATTACGAGCGATTCGCCGCACACTGCGACTGGTTGATCAGCAGCGGTTGCCGGGGCGTCGGCCCCAACGGATCGCTCGGCGAGTACTCGTCACTCACCGACGCCGAGCGTCGCAAGGTCGTCCAGGTGGCCGTCGAGGCGGTCGGCGGGCGCGGGCTGGTCGTCGCCGGCGTGCACGGGGTCGGCTGGCACCAGGCCCGGCACTGGGCCGAGCTCGCCAAGGAGGACGGCGCCGACGCGGTGCTGCTGCTCCCGCCGATCGTGTACCGGGCGTCCGAGTCCGAGGTGATCGAGCACTACACGCGGGTGGCCGAGGTCGGCCTGCCGATCATGGTTTACAACAACCCGATCGACACCAAGGTCGACATCGTGCCGTCGCTGGTGGCGAAGCTGTACGAGATCCCCGAGGTGGTGGCGATCAAGGAGTTCTCCGGCGACGTGCGGCGGGTGCTGGAGATCAAGGAACGCTGCGACATCGACGTGATCGCCGGCGCCGACGACCTGCTCTTCGAGAGCCTCGTCTGCGGCGCGGTGGGCTGGTTCGCCGGATACCCGAACGCGTTCCCCGCCGAGGCCGTCGAGCTCTACGAGCTGGTACGAGCCGACCGGGTGGCCGAGGCGCGCGAGCTGTACCGGCACCTGGCGCCCGCGTTCCGCTGGGACTCGCGCACCGAGTTCGTGCAGGCGATCAAGCTGAGCGTCGACATCGTGGGGCGCAGCTACGGCGGCCCCACCCGGCCCCCGCGCGGCCCGTTGACCCCGCACGACGAGGCCCAGGTCCGCGCCGACATGAAACGCGCCCTCGACTACCTATCCACCCGCTAACCCCTTCCCCATGATCAAGGCGTCCCTCAAGTAGTTAGAGCAACGTGAGGGACGCCTTGATCACGGACGGTCGTCGCGGAAAAGGGTACGGCGCGCCCCTTCCCGCCGATCGTGGACTTACCGTCCGACTCTGCGCGCGATCGAGGGCTTATCGTCGCGAGTTGATCTCCAAACCGCCACGATATGCCCTCGATCGCGAGGCAATCACGACGGTATGCCCTCGATCGACGGAGGTGGGGGCGGGCGGAACGGGCGGGCGGCGCTCGGGGTGGCGTGGACCGGATGCGCGCTAGATACCGCCATGATCAGGGCGTCCTTCAAGTCGTTCTAACTACTTGAAGGACGCCCTGATCATGGGACTAGTCGCGTTCGATGAGGTGGCCTACGACGTCGGGGCCGTAGAGGGCGGCGCCGGAGGCGTCGCGGCGGGGGTCTGTCGGTGGCAGCTGGCGCGGCTCGCCGGTCGTGGTCGACGCGGCCGGGCGCGGCCCCACCCACGCGAGCACCAGCTTCGTCTCGCCCTTGAGGAACCGCTGCGACCGGACGCCGCCGGTCGCGCGTCCCTTCGCCGGATAGACCTCGAACGGCGTGACCTTCACGCTGGCCCCGGTCGAGGTGACCACCATCGGCTCCCCGTGCTCCGGGTCGTCGGTGCGGACCGCGCCGAAGAACACCGCCTGCTCGTCGGCGGCCAGGTTGATGCCGGCCATGCCGCCGCCCTTCAGCCCTTGCGGGCGGACCACGGACGCACCGAACCGCAGCAACGACGAGTCGGAGCTGACGAACACCAGCGCCTCCGAGCCGTCGGTGAGCCAGGTGGCGCCGACGACCTCGTCGCCGTCCCGGAGGCTGATCACCTCGAACTCTTCGGAGCGCACCGGCCACTCCGGCGCGCAGACCTTGACCACGCCCTGCCGGGTGCCGAGCGCCAGCCCTGGCGAACCGCCCTCCTCGGTGATCGGGGCGAGGCCGATGACCCGCTCCCCCGACTCCAGCGGCACCAGCTCGGACGCGGACATGCCGCCGCTCAGCGACACGGTGCCGGACTGCTCGGGCAGCACGGGCAGCGGCAGCACGTCGGTCTTGAAGGCCCGGCCGCGGCTGGTCACGAGCAGCACCCGGCCGCGTGCCGTGGAGTGGACCAGCGCCCGAACCCCGTCGTGCTTGACCCGGCCCTTGCGGTTGCGCCCCTCCGGCGCCTCCTCCGACTCGACCGCGGTGCGGGCGACCAGGCCGGTGGCGGACAGGATCACCTGGCAGGGGTCGTCGCCGACCTCCAGGGGCCCGGCCGGCGCCGACGCGGCCAGCGTCTCCTTCAGGTCGCCGTCGATCAGCGTGGTGCGCCGCTCGCTCGCGAACTCCTTGGCCACCTTCGCCAGCTCGTCGGCCACCACCTTCTTCAGGACGGCCTCGTCGTCGAGGATCGCGGACAGTGCGGCGATCTCGGCGCGCAGCCGCTCGCTCTCGGCCTCCAGCTCCAACCGGTCGTACTTGGTGAGCCGGCGCAGCGGGGTGTCCAGGATGTACGTCGCCTGGATGTCGGACAGCCCGAACTGGCTCATCAGCCCATCCTTGGCGGCCTGCGCGTTGTCGCTCTCGCGGATCAGCCGCACCACCGCGTCGATGTCGAGCAACGCGATCAGGAGGCCGTCGACGAGGTGCAGGCGCTCCTGGCGCTTGCGCCGCCGGTACGTCGTGCGCCGCGTCACCACCTCGTACCGGTGGGCGAGGAACACCTCCAGCAGCGCCTTCAGCCCGAGCGTCTGCGGCTGCCCGTCGACCAGCACCAGGTTGTTGATGCCGAACGACTGCTCCAGCGGGGTCAGCCGGTACAGGTCGGCGAGCAGTGCCTGCGGGTTGACACCGACCTTGCACTCGATGACCAGGCGGGTGCCGTTCTCCCGGTCGGTGAGGTCCTTGACGTCGGCGATGCCCTGCAGCCGCTTGGTCTTGTTGACCTCGTCGGTGATCTTCTCGATGATCTTCTCGGCGCCGACACCGTACGGCAGCTCGACCACCGTGATGGCCTGGCGCCCGCGGCTGCCCTCCAGCGGACCGATCTCCACCCGGCCGCGCATGCGGACGACGCCGCGCCCCGTCTCGTACGCCTTGCGCACCTCGTCGAGGCCCAGCAGCATGCCGCCGGTGGGCAGGTCGGGGCCGGGCACGAAGGTCATCAGCTTGTCGAGCGTGGCGTCCGGGTGCTTGATGAGGTGGCGGGTGGCGGCGACCACCTCGCCCAGGTTGTGCGGGATCATGTTGGTCGCCATGCCGACCGCGATGCCGGAGGTGCCGTTCACCAGCAGGTTGGGGAACGCGGCGGGCAGCACCTTGGGCTCTTCGAGCGACCCGTCGTAGTTGGGCTTGAAGTCAACGGTGCCCTCACCCAGCTCACCGACGAGCAGCATCGCCTCCCGCGACATGCGCGCCTCGGTGTACCGCGAAGCGGCCGGGCCATCGTCCGGGCTGCCAAAATTTCCATGACCGTCGATGAGTGGGGCGTTGAGCGAGAAGTCCTGCGCCAGGCGGACCATCGCGTCGTAGATGGCGCCGTCGCCGTGCGGGTGGTACTTACCCATGACGTCACCGACGACGCGGGCCGACTTCACGTAGCCGCGATCGGGCCGGTGGCCCTGCTCCTGCATCGAGAACAGGATGCGCCGGTGCACCGGCTTGAGGCCGTCGCGCGCGTCCGGCAGCGCCCGCGAGTGGATGACCGAGAACGCGTACTCCAGATAGGAGTCCTCGACCTCGCAGACGAGCGAGTTGTCGATGACGTTCGCCCCGGCCTGGTCGAAGGCCGAAAGGTCTACTTTGGACTGCGTGCCCTTGCGACGCGCCATGCTCAGCGGTCTCCCTATGCGTCAATCGTCTCTTCGTCGACCCGGTCAGCCGAGTCGATCAGCCATGCGCGCCGGGGTGGCACCGCGTCGCCCATCAGCAGCTCCAGGGTGCGGTCAGCCGCGTCGACGTCGTCGAGTGTGATGCGGCGGACCGCGCGGCTGGCCGGGTTCATCGTGGTGTCCCACAGCTCGTCGGCGTTCATCTCACCGAGACCCTTGAACCGCGGGATCGGCTTGACCACCTGCTTGCCGCTCTTTTCCAACCGGGCGACCGTGCTGGTCATCTCCTGCTGCGTGTAGGTGTAGAAGGTCTTCGGGTCGCGGCCCTTCGTCACCACCTTGTGCAGCGGCGGCATCGCGGCGAACAGCCGCCCCGCCTCGATGACCGGCCGCATGTATTTGGCGAACAGCGTGATGAGCAGCGTGCGGATGTGTGAGCCGTCGACGTCGGCGTCGGCCATGATGAGCACCCGCCCGTAGCGCATCTGCCCCAGGTCGAACGTGCGGCCCGAGCCGGCGCCGAGCACCTGCACGATCGCCGAGCACTCCGCGTTGTCGAGCACCTGCTGCAGGTTGGCCTTCTGCACATTCAGGATCTTGCCCCGGATCGGCAGCAGCGCCTGGTACTCCGAGGAGCGGGCCAGCCGGGCGGTGCCGAGCGCGCTGTCACCCTCGACGATGAACAGCTCGCTGCGCTCGACCCCGGTCGAGCGGCAGTCGACCAGCTTCGCCGGCATCGCCGCGCCTTCGAGGGCGGTCTTGCGGCGGGCGGCGTCCTTCTGCTGCTTCTGGGTGAGCCGCACCCGGGCGGCGTCGACGATCTTCTGCAGCACCGTGCGCGCCTCGGTCTTGGTGCGGCGACCGTCGACCCACGCCTTGATGTGCTGCTCGACCACCGACTGCACCACCTTGGTGACGCCCGCGGTGGACAGCTCGTCCTTGGTCTGCGAGGTGAACTGCGGCTCCGGCAGGCGCACGTGGACGACCGCGGTCATGCCCTCGAGCACGTCGTCGAGCACCGGCGCGTCTTCCTTGGGCTTGAGCAGCCCACGCGTGTTGCGGATCGAGTCGACCAGGGCGCGCAGCACGGCCCGCTCGAAGCCCTTGCGGTGGGTGCCGCCGTGCGAGTTGCGGATCGTGTTGGAGAAGCACTCGACGGTGCGCTCGTAACCAGTGCCCCATCTCAGGGCGATCTCGACCTCGGCCCGGCGCTCCACGTTGGAGCGCATGACGCCGTTCTGGTCGGCGGCGTTTTCCCGGTAGGTGCCGGTGCCCTCGATGACCAGCGTGCCGCAGACCGGCCGGTCGCCGCTCGGTGTCAGGAACTCCACCATGTCGACCAGGCCGTTGGGCGCCTGGAAGACCTCCTCGCCGTCCGGCTGGCGCAACACATACGTGACGCCGGGCACCAGGAACGCGGTGTTGCGCAGCTTGGTGCGCACCGCCTCAACGTCGAGCGCCGCGCTCTTCTCGAAGTAACGCTCGTCGTACCAGTATCGAATGGAGGTGCCGGTGGCCTCGCCGCGCTTCATCGCCCGCGCCACCTGCAGGCCCGACTCCGGCACGCCGCGCTGGAACGCCATCTGGTGCACTTTGCCGGCCCGCTTGACGGTCACCTCGAACCGGCTGGACAGCGCGTTGACCGCCGAGGCGCCGACGCCGTGCAGGCCGCCGGAGGTCTTGTAGCCCGAGCCGCCGAACTTACCGCCCGCGTGCAGCCGGGTCAGCACCAGCTCGACGCCGGAAAGCCCCGATTTGGCGTGCACGTCGGTGGGGATGCCGCGGCCGTCGTCGTCGACCTGCACCGAGCCGTCGGCGTGCAGGATCACCTCGACGCGGGTCGCGTGACCGGCGACACCCTCGTCGGTGGCGTTGTCGACGATCTCGTTGAGCAGGTGGTTGACGCCGCGGCTGTCGGTGGACCCGATATACATCCCGGGTCGCTTGCGGACGGCGTCGAGCCCCTCCAGGTGGGTGAGGTCGTCGGCACCGTAGACGGTCTCTGGCTGCGCGGTCACGACGCAAGGGTAACGGCGCCCGCCGACAAATCCGCGCAGGGCACGACCCTCCCATGATCAAGGCGTGCCGCCAGTCGGTGGGAAGCCCTGAGGGGGGGGGGTGGGTTGGGGACCCCCCCTTTCTAAGGGCTCCCCAAATGTGTTAAAAACTAGTGGCGGCACGCCTTGATCATGGGGGAGGTCAGCGGGGCACGGGCACCGTCGACCAGTCGGTGTCCGAGGCCAGGTAGAAGCCGGGGTACGCTGGTTGGTTGTACGCGGTCTGCTGGCGGGCGATCTCGGCCCGGTACTGCGGATCGTGCATGAGCGTGTACATCTTGTGTCCGGTCACCTCGGTGCTGAGGTAGATCCGCAGGGCCGAGCTGTCCGTGGTGCGGTTGATCAGCTCCTCCCGCCAGTCGCCGAACACGTCCGCCACCAGCCCGGGGTTGCCCTTGGTGTAGTTGTTGGTGAGCGTGCCCTCGGCGGTGAGCAGCAGCCCGCGCCGCCAGTCGTTGATCGTCGGGGTCTGGAGCACCTCGGTCGCCGTACCGTTGACGATCTGGGTGGTGAGGTCGCCCGCCCACCGGATGCTCATGTTCGTGCCGGGTGTGGTGTTCGCGAGCAGGTCGCCGTCCGCCGAGAAGAGGCCGATGCCCAGGTCAGCGGCGTTCGGCGGCATGGCCGGCCACGCCTCGATGCCCCTCACGTCGGGCAGCACGTCGCCGATCATGCCCCGTCCGGTGTCCCGGCCGGTGTAGTCGCCGAAGATCACCTCACCGGTGGCCGCGTCCCGCATGGTGTGCCCGTACGGCGCCCAGACGCCGCCCTCGTGCACCCCGTAGATCTCCAGCCCGGGCCGGTCCGGATCGATGTCCGTGACGTGCATCGCATCGCCGTGCCCGAGCCGCGCGACGGTGCCGGGCGCCGCGCTCTGCGGCGGCATGTCCGCGAACGAGCTGTACAGCAGGCTGCCGTCGTGGTCGATGGTCGCCGAGCCGTACACGATCTCGTGCTTGCCGTCCCCGTCCACGTCGGCCGCGCTCAGCGAGTGGTAACCCTGCGTGGTCAGCGTCCCGTACGACGGGTCGGTGCCGTCCCGGCCGTGCGGGCTGTCGTTGAACGGGTTCGTCATCGGCGTCCAGCCGCTGTCCACGTACCACTGCTCGACCAGCCGGTGCCCGGTCCACCGGTACGCGACCAGCGTCGAGCGCGTGTAGTAACCGCGGGCGAAGACCGCGGACGGCCGGCGGCCGTCCAGGTAGGCCACGCCGGCCAGGAACCGGTCGACCCGGTTGCCCGGCTCGATCCGGGCCATGGCGTAGTCGCCCCACATCAGGCCGTCGTCGGTACGACCCGGCTTGTACCGGATCGTCTCCAGCTCCTTACCGGTGGCCCCCTGGAACACCGTCAGGTACTCCGGGCCGCTGACGATGAAGCCCTGGAAGGCCCGCAGCTGGTTGCGGGCGCTGCGGCTCGGCGCGTACACGTCGATGAAGTGGTCTGCGAGCTCCCGCGCGTCGGCCTCGGACAAGGGGTACGCGTATCGGGGCGCGATGCCGAACGCCTGCTCCAGCGTGGCCGGCCAGCGCCCGGCGACCACCTCCGGGTGCGCGTGCCAGCCGCGGAACATCCCGACGAGGTGCTCGTAGTAGTCGGCGGCGCTCATCCGGTAGTCGTCGGTGTGCGCGTACCCTGCCTTGACGTCGGCGCGCGGCATCGTGATGTACCGCTCGGAGACCGCGTTACCGGCCCGGTCGTAGCGGGTGACCTTCGTGCCGGGCGCGGTCTTGAACATGAGTTCGGAACGGCCGTCGCCGTCGAAGTCGTACACCAGGAACTGGGTGTAGTGCGCGCCGGCCCGGATGTTGACGCCGAGGTCGATGCGGTAGAGCAGGGTGCCGTCCAGCCGGTACGCGTCGATGAGCTGGTTGCCGGTGTAGCCGACCTGCGACACGTCCTTGCTGTTGGACGGGTCCCACTTCACGACGTACTCGTACTGCCCGTCGCCGTCCAGGTCGCCGACGCTCACGTCGTTGGCGTGGTAGACGAACGCCTCGCCGGCGGGCGTGACGCCACCGGCCGGCCGGCGCAGCGGCACGTCGTGCGAGTTGGCCGACCAGGGCGTGACCGGCTTGCTGCGGTCCACCTCCCGGCCCCGGACGACCGCGGCCACCCGGTAGGTCACGCCGGCCGGCGCGGCGCGGTCGAGGTAGTTGGTGCTGTCGGTCACCGTCGCGATGCGGCGCCCGTTCCGGTACACGTGGAAGTTCGCCCCGGCCAGGCCGGTGGCGGTGTGACCGGACACTTCGGACCCGAGCAGCCGCCAGCTGAGGAAGACGCCTTCACCGGTGGCGGCCGCGACCAGGCCGCGGTCCAGATTTTCGAGCTGGACGCGAGGCCGTCCACTGTGGCCGGCGTGCGCCGGCGCCGGCACGGCACCCGGCACGGTGATGACGAGAAGAGCAAGCGCTATCGATAGACGACGAGGATTCATGTCAACGCACCTCGATCGAGCACGGAAGTCTGAAACGATATAATTGCGCGAAGACTATGGATGTGTTTCCGGCATGTCAAGGCCCCTCCATGATCAAGGCTTCCCCCAAGGAGTCAGAACGACGTGAGGGATGAACGATCCGAGTCGCTGCGCGGAACACGCGCACGACGGTGTAGGCGACTCGGACTGTGCACTGCCTTGATCATGGAGGGGGTGCCGGTACCGTGCGAGGGTGACTGATCGGGACTGGCGGACGCTCAGGGACGAGCGCCGCGTGCTGGTCGTCGCGCGAACCGTGACCGCCCTGACCCGGTTGGCCGACATCCTGGCGCTGACCGCGCCAGACCACCGGATACAGACCTATTTCACCCACGATCCGGCACATCCTGCCGTCTTCGGCGCCGGCGTCGAGCGGCTGCTCGATCGCCTGGACCCGGTCGTCGTGCCGTGGCGAGAGGCCCGGCGCGACCGGTTCCACCTCGCCCTCAGCGTCAGCGAAAACGACCGCCTGCACCAGCTCCGGTCGCCGGTGCTCTTGATGCCGCACGGCGTGGGCTACCAGAAGTACTATCCGGACAGTCAGGTCGTCTCCGGCCTGAATCCGGCGAGGCTGGTGCGAGCGGGCCGCGTAATACCCGCCACGATCGGCGTGCCGCACCCGGCCCAGCGAGAACAGCTCCGCGCCGCCTGCCCGGAGGCCGCGCCGCGCGCCGCGGTCGTCGGCGATCCCAGCCTCGACCGCATGCTCGACAACCAGCACCGCGACCTGGTATACCGGGCAGCGCTCGGCGCCGCGGGCCGGAAACTGGTGCTGCTGGCATCCACGTTCGGGCCGCACTCACTCTTCGGGCGCTGGCCGGATCTGCCCGAGCTGTTGGTGGCGCGGCTGCCCGCCGACGAGTACCGGATCGTCATCGTCATGCACACGGGCGTCTGGGCCAAGCACGGACCATGGCAGGTGCGCGGCTGGCTGTCCCGCGCTGGCGCGTACGGGCTGCGGATCCTGCCTCCGGAGAGCGGGTGGCAGGCGGCGCTCGTCGCCGCGACCTGCGTGCTGTCCGACGAGGGCTCGCTCAGCCTGTACGCGGCCGCGCTCGACAAGCCGCTGCTGCTCGCCCCTGGCGGCGGCAGCCCCACCACCGTGCCCGGATCGGCGCTCGCCTGGCTCGGCGCCACCGCACCCCGGCTCGACCCCGGGCGCGACCTGCGGCGGCAGATCGACGCGACGATCGACCGACACGATCCCGGTGTCGCCGATACGGCGCGCGCCGCCACGTTCGACGCGCCCGGCCGGTGCGCGACGCGGCTGCGACCGCTCATCTACCGCCTGATCGACCTGCCCGAGCCCTCTGGGGAGCCGGCCTTCGCCCCGATCCCGGCCCCGGACGCCACTGCGGAACGGGTGCCCGCGCACGTCGTGGGCGCTTCCACATCGGACGATGACGTGACAGTCGTACGATACCCGGACCTCCCCACCGGCGACGCGCCCGACGACCTCGACCACCGGCACCTGGTCGCCGACATCGCCACCGCCACGGCCGCTCAGGTCGGCGCCGCCACCATCATCGTCACTGACCGGGAGGCAGACGCGCCGGAACTGCTCACGCGCTGGCCGGCCGCGCTGCTCGTCGCGGTCGCGCCGGACCCGCACACCTGCCGGATCCACACCCGCACGCTGACCGGCACCCTGCGTCTTACCGGCCTGGCATCCGATGTAGACCCGGTCGTGCTGGCGTCACTCGCCCATGTGCGACTGCGCTCGGGCGGAACCCTGTCCCCACGCGACCAGCTACGCGTCGGCGACCGCGTCATTCCCGTATGGACGGAAGTCGACTGAGCTTCTCGAGGATCTCGGTGGCCTTCGGATGGCCCCAGCCGAGGTAGTACCGCGTCGCGACCGCGCCCCACAGGGCACGCGCCCGCTCCATGTCCCCCAAGCGGAAGGCGATCTCAGCCTCCACATCGGCCAATTCGAGTTCGTATCGGGTCAGAGCGCCGGCTGCCGCGTACCGGCTCCGGGCCTCGTCGAGCGCCGCCTGCGCCCGGCCCAACTCGCCCAATTCCAGGTATGCCTTCGCGCGCACCGTGTGGTCACGGCCCTCGTTGCGGGGATCCCGCCGCTCGTACCAGATCTCGTCCAGTCCGGCCAACGCCTCGGCCGGCCGCCCGTCTCGTACCAGTGCGTTGCCCAGCATCCGCAGATGTATCCGCAGTGGACGGTGAAGTCCGGACTGGCGGTCGATCGCGACCGCCCGGCGCAGGAAGTCGATGGCGGCCGGCACGTCGCCCCGCTCCTCACACAGCCGCCCATGGAATTCCAGAAGCGAGGAATCCAGGCGTGGGTCACTCAGTCCGGCACCGACACGGGACGCGGTGTCGAGGCATTCGGCGGCTCGCGGAAACCAGTGCAGCAGCGTGTACACCCGGCCGAGCGACGCGTACATGCGCGCCCGCGGCAGCGCCTCTCCCAAGGCGTCGGCGCTGCGAACCCCGACCTCGAACGCCTCCGCGCACCGCCACTCGTGTCCGGTGCGATGGAGCAGCAGCACCTCGAGGCCGCCGCAGAGCTTGACGGCGGTCTCGTGCCGTCCCCGCAGGTTGGCCAGCTTGACCATCCCGACGATGGTCGCCGAGTCGGTCTCCAGCCAGTCAACCGCATCAATGTTCTGATCAGTCCACCGCACCCCGGGCGGCACCGGCAGCGGTCGCAGTCGGTCAGCCATGGTCGCCACATCGGCCGCCACCGCCCGCTCCAGGTAGCGATCCAGCGCCCGGTCGTCGCCCCGTCCGTCGTAGTGCCGCTCGGCGTGCTGGCGGACCAACCGATGCAGCCTCAGCTGATGGTCATCAGGCTCGGCCAGGCCGGCGTCGACCAGCTCGCTGACCGTACGCCGCGCGGAGGGGCCGAGTAGCCACTCCGCGCTGTGGTAGGTGAACCCGTCCGGCCGGTGCCGCGCCAGGGTCGCGATGTCGTCGACGGTCGCCGCGGTGAGGTCCGTGAAGGTTCGCGCCAGATGGGCCTGGATCAGGTCCCCGTCAGCGGCGATCTCCTCGAACTCCCGGACCACCGCGCGCACCGCTCCGGGCTCGCCGGCCCGCCGCCCCAGCTCGACACCGATCTGCGCGATCGCGAACGGCATCCGATCACACAACGTCAGCAGTTGCCGCGTGGCGTCCGGCTCGGCGTCCAGCAGCCCGCGGTCGGGAAGATGTGCGGCCAGAAACCCATGGGCGCCGGGCTCGTCCAGACCGTGTAGCAGCACCACATTCGACTTGAACCGACTTCGCATGTCAGTGCTGAGATTGCTCGTGGTGACCAGCACGAGGCTGTGCCGCCAGGGAGGATCGTCGACAAGGGCGCGCACCTCGTCCACGCCCTTCACGTTGTCGAGAACCAACACGAACCGGCGGAGCGTCAGCGCGGCCCGGTACTGGTCGTTCAGCTCGGGCTCCGCCGCCTCGACCACCGGCGCACCGAAGCGGCGCAGCACGTACCCCTTGACCTCGGCGTGACGGGCCGCGCCGCCGCTCCGCCACTCGTCGAGATCGAGATAGATCTGGCCATCGGGAAACTGCTCGGCGACGTCGTGCGCCACGCGCCGCACGAAAGCGGTCTTGCCCGCGCCGACCTGCCCGACGACGACCCACGCGCCACTCGCCTGGGCCAGCTGAGCGCGCGCCTGGTCGCGATCGTAGTAAGGGTCCGGCGGAAAGGGACAAACTGGACGTAGGCCATCCGGTCGCAGGGCGGCCACCTTGGCGGCCAGCTCGGCCATGAACTCCGGGTCCGTCTTCGCATAGTCTCTGATCGCCGCTTCGATGCTCGCCCGGTCGTGCGGCAGTGCGCGGATCTTGTTCGTGACATGCTTGACCAGCCCGACCGCCCCCGACGTGGCGACGCCGGCCAGATACGCGGCAACTGTCTTCGCGGCTTCGGCCGCCACGATGGTCTGGATCGAATCCACCGTCGGCTCCCTCCGTACCGAACCAGCGCACAGGAAGCTAACACGGCTCCTCCATGATCAAGGCGTCCCTGTAATCGTTAGGACTACTTGAGGGACGCCTTGATCATGAAGAAGCGGCGCGGAGCGTCAGCTCGGTGATCTCGCTGGGGGCGAAGATGCGGAACGGTGGGCCCCAGAAACCGGTGCCCCGGCTGGTGTAGAGCTGGGTGCGCTCGCCGTGCCGGCTCAGTCCCTGGACCACCGGCTGGTCAACGCGCACGAGGTAGTGGAACGGCCACATCTGCCCGCCGTGAGTGTGCCCCGAGATCTGCAGGTCGATGCCGTGGGCGACGGCGTCCGGGATCTGCTTGGGCTGGTGGGCGAGCAGCAGCACCGGCAGGTTCGGGTCGGCGCCGGCGAGCGCGGCCGCGTGGTCGGCGCGGTGCCCGGGACGCCCGGAGCCCGCCGCGGTGATGTCGTCGACGCCGGCCACGACCAGCCGATCGCCGCCGCGCTCCACCACCAGGTGCCGGTTGTGCAGCGACTCCCAGCCGAGCTGCCGCATGTGGTCGAGCCAGCCCTCGGCCTCGCCGAAGTATTCATGGTTGCCGGTCACGTACGCCTTCGCCAGCCGGGCCCGGACCGTGCCGAGCGGGGCGGCCTGCGCGCGCCGGGCGGCCACCGAGCCGTCGGCGATGTCGCCGGTGTGGCACACGATGTCCGGGTCGAGCGCGTTGACGGCCTCGATCACCCGCGCCGACCAGCGCGCCCGGTCGATCGGGCCGTAATGCGTGTCGGTGAGCAGCACCACGCGCACGCCGTCGAGGCCGGCGCCGAGCCGGGGCAGCGTGACGTCGACGCGCCGGACCCGCGGCACCCGCATCGCCTCGACGTATCCCCAGGCCAGCAGCGGCAGTGCGATCAGCGCGACCGTCCCGGCGACGATCCGGGACCGGGTGGGGTCGGCGACGCCGCCGATGGCGAGCGCCAGCCGCAGCACGTTGCCGAGGATGGCCCAGCTGAACAGCACCCAGATCACGCCGAGCAGGGTGTCGCCGGCGACGGCCGCCCAGTCTCGCCCGCGGCCGTGCCCGAGGAACATGAGCACCGGAAACGCGCCAAGCGCGGCGACGAACACCACGGTGCCCGCGGCGACGACGCCGCCGGGCCAGTCGGCGCCCGCGACGAGCAGGGTCCACCAGGGCACGCCGAACAGCAGCGCGAGGATCGAGGTGATTGTCAGTCCGAAGCGCAGCGGTCGCACCCAACGCCGCGCGGGGGCCGCCGGGGCCGCTTCACTTACCGCCACGCTGGCAAGTGTACGAGCGTCCACTCCCCCGCTGGGCCCCTCTCATGATCAAGGCGTCCCTCAAGTCCCCGCCCACCGCCCCTACACCACAGCCGACTTGCGGGACGCCTTGATCATGGGGGTGGGGGTTAGGGGATGAGGCGGTAGGCGTCGAGGACGGTGAGTTCGGACGTGCTGCCGTCGGCGAACGCCGCGCGGCCGCGCAGGGACACCGAACCCTTCGTGGGGTGCGTCAGCGTGCCGCGCCACGCGTCCACCCCGTCGGGCGTGAGCGTGACGGGCTGCCAGAACGCGCCGTCGTTGTACGACACCTCCACGGTGATGCTCGTCACGGCGGGCGCCGCCGAGCCGGGCTGCCGCTGCAGCCGCACCGGCAGCGCGAAGTCCACCCCGCCGGGTGCGGCGTTGCCCAGGTTCACCTCCGGCCGGAAGTCGAACGCCGCCAGCGGCAGGTACGTAGGCGCGTCCGCACCCACCTGGCCGGAACGGAACGTCCACGCACCGCTGACCGCCGTGCCATTCGTGAACCCGGCCGCCCCGCCGCGGGTGTTCTCGTACTCCAGCCGGTACTCCGCCTCGGCCGCCGGCACCGCGCCGCCCGCGTCGTAGAAGTAGGTGGGGATCTCGACCAGCTTCTGCCCGTCCCGGTAGAACGCCATCCGTCCACTGTCGAGCATGGAGTACCCGGTGTTACCGGCCTTGTCACCGAACGGCGGCAGGTTGAACTGGATGGTGTCGCCCTGGCGCCACAGGAACGTACGCCGGCCGAACCGCGGCCCGGTCACCGCTTCCTGCCACTCGGCCACGTACCGCCGACCGGCCACAAAGGTGGTGTAGCCGCCGTACTCCTGCTGCTCGACCTGGTTCCGCGCGTTCAGCTGCCACATCTGGCGTTCCCACATCACGTCGTTGGCGAGGTAGTAGACCGTGCGCACACTGGGCACCGAGAACCGGAACGGACCGGACAGCGCGCCGCCACCCTCCGGCGGGAAGCCGAAGTTCTGCATGAGACCGACCCGGCCGCCCGTCGCGACGGCGTGGTACCGGTTCGCCACCACCGCGAGGTCCTTCTTCTCGACCGCGCGGCTGAAGCCGGTCAGGAACCGTCCGCGCTGGAACCACACCAGGTCGTACTCGTACGGCGAGTCGAAGAACGTGCCGTCCGCGCCCGGGTCGGCGAAGAACGCCCGCACCTCGGAAATCAGCGTGCCCGCGCCGCCCGGCACCTCGCCGCCCAGGTCGGCGGTGAAGAGCTTGTCGAACGAGCTGTTGGTGATCCGGGTCGGCAGGACGTACCCGGCAACGCCCCGGGTGAAGCCCGCACTGGCCCACCGGGTGCGGGCCGACGCGTCCGGCACCGTCACCGAGATCGGCGCGCCCTTCCGGGCGTCCACTGTGATCTCCGAGTCGGTGGCGACGGCGAGGACCGGCACCGTCAACAGGGTGGAGCTGCCGTCGGATGGCGTGATGATGGTGGCCTGCACGTGGTAGCGGCCCGCCCGCAGGTTGGCCGTGACGGTGCCGGAGGCGTGGTAGGGCGCCTGGAACGCCTGGAAGTCGACGCCCAGGATGTTGAGCGCGTAGTTGGTCGCGGGCGCGCCGTCCCGGTCGATCAGGCGCACGGTCAACCGGCGGGACTCGTGGCCCTTGCCGACGGTGAACGGCACCCGTGCGGACACGCCATCGGTCGTGGCCACCAGCGCGCCGTTGAACAACCCGGTCGCGCTCGCCACCCGGGTGTCCGCGGTCAGCGCGACCTCCGCCGTCCCGGCGGCCGGCACGGTGACCTGACTCGGCGAGACGGTGAACATGCCCGCGGGCGCGGGGTTGCCGTCCGGCCCGGTGACCACGGCCGCGATATCCAGGGAGACGGGTGTAGAGCCGGTGTTGCGGTAGGTCACCGTCTTCGTCACCGGCACGTCGTCGTCGGCGGGCCACGGCTGGCTGCCGAGCGCGAGGCTGGCCGGGCTGGGCAGCACCGTCTGGCCGATGGCGCGGGCCACGTCGACCCGCCCGGCGCCCTGCCCGTAGGTACTGATCGCCGGGTTCGCCTTCGCCGACGCCATCAGCGCCGCCTTGAGCTCGGCGGCCTGCCACTCTGGATGCCGCTGCGCGAGCAGCGCGGCCGCGCCGGTCACGTGCGGCGTGGCCATCGACGTGCCGTTCAGCTGCGTGTACCCGGGCTCGGACGCGGGGTACGCGCTGTTCTTCGCCAGCGCGGCGACGATGCCGACGCCGGGCGCGCTGATGTCCGGCTTGACGGCGCCGTCGATGCGCGGCCCCCGGTTGGAGAAGCTCGCGAGGTTGTCCTGCTTGTCGACCGCGGCGACGGCGAGCGCCGCGTCCGCGGTGGCCGGCGAACCGACGTACGTGTCCCGCCCGTCGTTGCCGGCCGCGGCCACCACCAGCACGCCGGTCTCGGCCGTCACCCGGTTGACCGCGGCCTCCAGCGGGTCCTCGCCGGCGGTGTCCGGACCGCCCAGGCTCAGGTTGATGACGGTGGCGCGCGGTGCGGCCCACTCGAGGCCGGCGAGGATCGCCGACTCCGGGCAGTTGCGCGCCGGGCACACCTTGCCGACGAGCAGCGACGCGCCCGGCGCCACGCCCCGGTACCGGCCGCCGTTACCCACCACTGTGGACGCGACGTGGGTGCCGTGCCCGAGCGTGTCGTCGGTGTCGGGCGCGTCGGTGAAGTTCCGCGCCGCCACGATCTTCCCGGCGAAATCCGGGTGCGTGGCGTCGATGCCGCTGTCCAGCACCGCGACGGTCACGCCGGTGCCGTCGTACCCAGCCTGCCACGCCGACGGCGCGCCGATCTGCGGCACGCTGACGTCCAGGCTCAGCTGGCGGGTGCCGTCCAGCCAGAGCTTCGCGATCCCGCTCGCCGCGCGCCGCTGGGCGGCCGGTCCGGTGGTGATTCCGGACCAGAACGCGGACGCCTTCGCCTTACCGACGCGCACGGCCGCGCCGCGCACGCTGGCGAGGGTACGCGTCACCCGTGGCTGCCCGGCGGCGCGCACCTTCGCGGCGCCGGTCGCCGCGTCGGCGTACCCGATGATGAGCGGGACCTCGACGGCGGCCGCGTCGTGGAACCCGGCCTCGACGAGGCCGGTGACGTCGAACAGGCGGCGGTCGGCCTCCCCCGCCGAGACCATGCGCAGCGCGTCGTTCGGCACCACGAACTGGTGACCGTCCTGGCTGTACTGGCTGAAGCCGACGCTCTCCCGCCCGGCCGCCGGCTCGATCGAGACCTTGTCGCCGTCGACGTACACGCGGTCGCCGGTGACCAGCGTGACCCACTCGCCGGCGCCCGCGGTGGGCGCGGCCGCCGTCCAGGCATCACCCGCCAGCGCGGGATCGCCTATCGCCACGGCGCTTCCCGTTAACAGGACCGAAATCAAGGCGTACGCTGTGCGGCGGCGCGTTCGAGACATGGAGCGACTCTCGCGTCGTCTTGATCTTCCGGGTACTCCCAAAGACCCATAACATCGCGCTATGGACCTCGATGTGCGGCACCTGCGCGTGGTGAACGCGATCGCCGAGCACGGCAGCATCAGTAAGGCGGCCGCCGCCCTCGGGTACACGCAGCCGGCGCTCACCGCGCAGCTCCAACGGATCGAGCGGACGCTCGGCGGCGCCCTCTTCGTGCGGGACGGCAGCGGCGCCCGGCCGACCGCGCTCGGCACGGTGGTGGTCACGCACTCACTGACCATTCTGGCCTCGCACGAGGAGCTGATGCGCGATGTGCGCCGGCGCGGGCCGGACGACGCCGATGTGACCGCCGTGCGGCTCGGCTCGGTCCCCGGCCCGCTGACCGCCGTGCTGATGACCGCGACCCGCGCGCTGCTGCCCAAAGCGGACCCCTCACTGCACGTCAACGAGTCCGAAGAGGAGCTGCTGGAGCTGCTCGCCGAGGGCCGGCTGGAATTCGGGCTGGGCATCGACTATCCCGGCTACGACCTGCCGCTGCGCCCCGACCTGAGCCACGCGGTGCTCGCCGTCGAGCCCATCTTCGTGCTGATGCCGCAGTCGCATCCGCTCGCCGGCCAGGATGAGGTGCCACTGGAGGCGCTCGCCGACGAGCAGTGGCTGACCGGCGAGGGCAAGGACGTCCGGATGCGCCAGCAGTTCCGGGACGCCTGCCGGCGCGCCGGTTTCACGCCCCGCCGGGTGCAGCGGATGAACAGCGCCGTGGTGTTCCCGCTCATCGGCCAGGGGCACGCGGTGTCGCTGGCGCACGCGCTCACCCCGGAACGGTCCAATGTGGTGGCCCGGCCGCTGGCGGGTGACCCGATGTGGGTGCGCCAGCGGCTCGTCTGGCCATCGTGGAGCCCGCTCGCCACGCACGCGCCGGCGCTGCGGGACGCGCTCACCGACGCGTACTGGGCCCTGGCGCGCAAGTCCCCTGTGTACAGTGCCTGGCTGGCCCGCCACGGCCAACCCCTCACCCCATGATCAAGGCGTCCTTCACGTCCGTATAACCACGGGAAGGACGCCATGTTCTCGAGATCACGGCCCTGGATCCCGGCGTCCTCCCGGGCGTTATCCCGCGTTGACGCACGCCTTGATCTCTAGATCTCGGACAGTCGCGGGACGAAGCGCTCCGCCAGCGCGCTGATGTACTCGACGGGGTGCCGGTCCGGCATCACCTGCAGCTCGGTCACGCCCAGCCGGGCGTACTTCTCCGCAGCAGCCAGCGCCGCGTCGGGCTCCTCCACCACCGGCACGTTGAAAAGCGCCACCGTCTTCTCGATCGCGTCGTAGTCGCGGCCCTCGTCCGCGCAGTGCCGGCGCAGCACGTCGAGCTTGTGCTCCACATCGGTCGTATCGGCGCCGCCGAAAAGGTTGCAGGCGTCCGCGTACCGGGCGACCAGCAGCAGCGTCTTCTTCTCCCCGCCGCCGCCGATCATGATCGGCGGGTGCGGCCGGCTCAACGGCGGCGGCTGGCACAGCGTCTCGGCGAGCTGGTAGTGCCGGCCCTCGTACGGGCCGTTCTCACTCCCCCACATCTGCAGGCAGATCTGGATCGTCTCCTCCAGCCGCTCGAACCGCTCGGCCACCGGCACCACCGGCACGCCGAGGGCCCGCTGCTCCCGCTCGTACCAGGACGCGCCGATGCCCAGCCGGGCCCGCCCGCCGGACAGCACGTCGAGGGTGGTCACGGTCTTGGCGAGGATGCCCGGATACCGGTACATGACGCCGGTGACCAGCATGCCGAGCGTCATGCGCTCGGTCCGCCCGGCGAGATAGCCGAGCGTCGTGTACCCCTCCAGCATCGGTTCCTCGGCCGGCGCCACGTCTTCCATCTGGAAGAAGTGGTCCATGACGGTGAAGGCCGCCACGCCGGCCTGCTCAGCGACGCGCGCGGTCTCGGCCAGCGTCGATGCGATGGCCGCTGGGTCGGAGGGCGTGGAGTAAGTCCAGTAGTGCAACCCAAGCTTCATACCTAGATACTTCCACTCCCCGCGCTCAAGGGCGCAGGGCCAGCTTGCCGGTGGTGGCGCGGGCCTCGAGCTCGGCCAGCGCTTTCGGCCCGTCGGCGAGGTCGTACACGGTCGGCTGGCCGGGCGGGAAGACGCCCGCCGCCCTGAGCGCGGCCAGCTCCTCCATGAGGTCGGCGAAGATGTCCGGCGCGGTCTGGATGAGTACGCCGATGTGCAGCCCGATCACGTGGATCTGGTGTGTGAAGTTCAGCTCCCGGTTGCTGACCGTGGCGTCGCCGCCGGCCACGCCGTACACGATGACCCGGCCGGTGACCAGCCTCGCCGCGGCCAGGCTGGCCCGGAACGTGTCCCCGCCCACGGACTCCAGCACCAGGTCGGCGCCGCGACCGCCGGTCAGCCGCCGCACCTCGGCCGTGACGTCCGTGGCGCGGTAGTCGATGACGTGGTCGGCGCCCAGCGCCCGCACCGCGTCGTGCTTGGCCGGCGACGCGGTGGCGAGCACGGTGGCGCCGTAGTGTTTGGCGAGCCGTACCGCGGCTTGCCCGACGCCGCCCGCCGCCGCGTGGATCAGCACGGCGTCGCCGGCGGCGACGCGGCCCAGCGGCCGGAGTGCGGCCAGCGCGGTCGCCCAGTTGAGGATCAGGCCCAGCGCCTGCTCGTCGGACCAACCCGGCGGCACCGGCGCGACCCCGGCCGCCGGCAGCACCATGTACTCCGCGAAGGCCCCGTACCCGGCGCCGATCACATGGGCACCGGGGGCGAGGCCGGTCACGTCCGGGCCCAGCGCGACGATCTCACCGGCGGCCTCGAAGCCAGCGAGGTAGGGCGCGCGCGGGCCGCCGTCGTAGGTGCCGCGGGTCTGCATGACGTCGGCGAAGTTGACGCCCGCGGCGCCAACCCGGATCAGCACCTCGCCGGGTCCGGGCGCCGGAACGGGCGCGTCGCTGATCAGGCGCATGTCCTGCGGACCGGTCAGCGCGGGCTGTCGCAGGGCACGCATCGTCGCGGGAATGGCAGAGCTGAAAGGCATGCCCATGCCAACCCGGTCAGCCGCGTCCCACTTCCCGACGCGACGTTGATCACTCCATGATCCAGGGCGTCCTTCCTGTCGCGATGACGACGTGAGGGACGCTCTGATCACGGGGAGGTGCGGTAGGACTGGGGGCTTTGTCCGCGTACCCGTTTGAATGCCGCACTGAGCGCGAAGCCGCTGCTGTAGCCGACCCGGTGGGCCACGGCGGCGATCGTCGCGTCCGGTTCGCGCAACAGGTCCGCGGCGAGCGCGAGCCGCCAGTTGGTGAGATACGACATCGGCGGCTCGCCGACCAGGTCGGCGAAGCGCCGCGCCAGCGCGGCCCGCGACACCCCGAGCCGGCCGGCCAGGCCGGCCACCGTCCACGGGTGCTCGGGGTGGTTGTGCAGCATCCGCAGCGCGCGGCCCACGACCGGGTCGGCCTGCGCGCGCAGCCATCCGGGTGCCGTTTCCGCACGGGCGAACCAGGTCCGGAGTACGGCGATGAGCAGCAGGTCGAGCAGCCGGTCGAGGACCGCGGACTGGCCCTCGTCGTCCTTGGAGATCTCGCTCGCGAGCAGCGGGACCAGCGGGCTGTCCAACTCCTCTTCACGGAGCACGAGCAGCCGCGGCAGCGCGCGCAGCAGCCGATCGGTGACCTCGCCGGTGCCGTGGTAGGTGCCGACCAGCATCATGCACTGACCGTCGTCCGTGTTGCCCCAGGTGCGCACGCCGCGGTCCATCGCGACCGCCAGATCCTCGCCGTACAGGGTGGTGCAGCGGTCGTTCGGCTGGATGAGCACCTGCGGCGGCGTGGCGGGGTCGTCGGCGAGCACGTACGGGTCGGGGCCGAGCGCCACCAGCACGTCACCGGCGTGCATGACGACCGGATCGCCGCCGTGCGGAGTGATCCAGGCGCTGCCACGCGCCAGCGCGACGACGGCGAGCGGCGCCCGGTCTTCGATGCGCATCGACCACGGCGGGTCGAGCACCACCTTCAGCAGGAACGCTCCGCGGGCCCGGGGCCCGTCGAGGAGACCGGCCAGCGCGTCCACCGGCTCATCGTAGACGCTCGCGTATGCGGTCGAGCCTCTCAACCATGGTTCGTCTCACCGATCCGGCATGCAATGGATGCATGACTTATCTCGTTATCGGCGGCACGGGCAAGACCGGCCGCCGCGTGGTCGACCGTCTGACCGTCCGCGGCCTCCCGGTGCGCATCGGCTCCCGCTCCGGCGAGCCGCCCTTCGACTGGAACGCCGACCCCGAGAGCTGGGCGCCGCTCATGGACGGCGTCACCGCCGCGTACATCACCTACTACCCCGACCTGGCCTTCCCGGGCGCCGCGGAGTCGATCCGGGCGTTCGCCCGCCTCGCCACGCAGGCCGGCGTCCGTCGCCTGGTGCTGCTGTCCGGCCGCGGCGAGGAGGAGGCCGAGGTCAGCGAGCAGGGGGTACGGGAATCCGGTACCGAGTGGACGGTGGTGCGCTCCACCTGGTTCGCGCAGGACTTCAGCGAGCACTTCCTGCTCCCGCCGGTGCTGAGCGGCGTGATCGCGCTGCCCACCGACGTGCCCGAACCGTTCGTCGACCTGGAGGACGTGGCGGACGTGGCGGTGGCGGCACTCACCGAGGACGGGCACCACGGCGCCACGTACGAGCTGACCGGTCCGCGCCTGGTGACGTTCACGGAGGCGGCGGCGCTGATCTCCGCGGCGTCCGGGCGGCCGGTGCGGTTCGAGCACGTCACGCCGGACGAGTGCACCGCCCGGATGGTCGCCCACGGCGTGCCGCCGGAGGAGGCGGCCGCGCTGACCGACCTGTTCAGCCGGATCCTGGACGGCCGCAACGCCCACACCACCGACGACGTGAAGCGGGTGACCGGCCGGCCGGCACGCGACTTCGCCGACTTCGTCCGCGTCGCCGCCGCCCTAGGCACCTGGTCCTCATGATAAGTGTCGGGCGAGTCGGCTTCACGACTATGAATGTGGCTGTTCGTGCACCGAACACATCATGTCGGCCCTCCACCCCGTCCGCTCGGCGGCAACGATTCGCCGAGCCGTTCGGTGCCCGCACATGATGCTTTTATGGCAAGGTCGGAAATCTCACTCACGCGGCGGGCGCGTGAGTCTGACGTGGAGATGATCCATGACGACCCCGCAGTATCCTGCGCAAGATCCTTCGTATATTCCGCAGCCGCCGCACGGCACCTTTGTCGCACCACCCCCGACGCCACGCAAACGTCGACCTTGGCTTATTCCCGCCTTGATCGGTGGCGGCATCGTGGTTGCTCTCTGCTGCGGCGGAACGATGGTCGCCGCCCTTTCCGATGCACCGAAGAATGCGGCCGACACGGGGGCGGACACGGATACGCCGACCGCGACCGGGACGCCGACCAGCTCGGCAGACGCGGCAGCCAGCGGCGACAAGGCACCGGCCGAGGCCCCGAAGACCTACCGGGTCGGCCAGACCGTCCGCGGCGGCGATTTCGAGTTCGTCGTCAAGGGTACGAAATGCGGCCTCTCGCAGGTTGGCGAGTCCATCCTGAACCGGAAGGCGCAGGGCTCTTTCTGCCGCTTCGACATCTCGGTCAAGAACGTCACGAAGTCCGCGCACCTCTTCCACGCCGACGGCACGGTCACCGCGCAGGATGCGACCGGCCGGGAGTACGAGTCGGACGGCGAGGCCAACATCTACGGAAACAAGGACGGCGCCGGGTTCCTCGATGAGATCAACCCAGGCAATACCGTTCGCGCCTTTGTTTATTTTGACGTGCCGAAGGGCACGAAGTTGACCTCGATCACCTTCGACGCCGGGCTCTTCACCCGCGCCGAAGACGCCGTCGTCACCTTGTGACCCTCTCCCACCTCTCATGATCAGGGCGTCCTTCAAGTCGTTAGGACAGCGTGAAGGACGCCCTGATCATGAGAGGGACGCGACTGGACCTTGACCTTGGTTGAGGTCGTATGGTCACGTCATGGGGATTCAGGGAGATCGGAAGACGTTCTATCAGCTGCTGGTCAGTACCCTGCTGGTATCGGTGATCAACTTCACGGTCTGGTTCGCGATCACCTTCTACGTCTATCTGCAGACCCGGTCGGTGTTCGCGACCGGTGTGATCTCGGGAATCTTCCTGGCGATGACGGCGCTGACCGGCATCTGGTTCGGCAGCCTGGTCGACCACCATGCGAAAAAGACGATGATGCAGGTGTCGGCGGTGGCGTCGATCGTGGCCTACGCCGCGGCCTTCGCGATCTACCAGGTGACGCCGCGGGAGTCGTTCACCGACCCGACGAGCGTGGCGTTGTGGGCGCTCGTCCTGCTGCTGATGGTCGGCGTCATCGCGGGCAACATCCGCACGATCGCCCTGCCCACGCTGGTGACGGTGCTGATCGCCGAAGAGACCCGGGACCGCGCCAACGGGCTGGTCGGCACCGCGTCCGGCATCAGCTTCCTGGTGACCTCGGTGATCAGCGGCGTGCTCGTGGCGGCCGGCGGCATGTTCTGGGTACTGCTGCTGGCGCTGGCCATCCTCACCGTGGCCGTGGTGCATCTCGCCCTCGTCCGGGTTCCCGACCACGCGGCCGCGCCGGCCGCGACGGCGGTGCCGGCAGGTACCACGGTGCCGGGTGCGACGGACGCGGTGGTTCCCAGCGAGTCCGCGGTCACCGACCGGTCGGTGGACCTGGCGGGCACCATCCGCGTCGTCCGCGAGGTGCCAGGATTGATGGCGCTGATCATCTTCTCCGCGTTCAACAACCTCCTCGGCGGCGTGTTCATGGCGCTGATGGACGCGTACGGGCTGTCGTTGGTGTCGGTTCAGGCGTGGGGTCTACTGTGGGGAGTGCTGAGCACCGGATTCATCGTCGGCGGATTGCTCATCACCCGGACCGGCCTGAGCCGAAACCCGCTCCGCCTGCTGCTGTTGGTCAACCTCGTGTTGTGGACCGTCACTCTGCTGTTCCCCCTGCGGTCCTCCATCGTCCCGCTGGCCGTGGGAATGTACGCGTACATGCTGCTCGTGCCGTACGCGGAGGCCGCCGAACAGACCATCCTGCAGAAGGTGGTGCCGTATGAGCGGCAGGGACGGGTCTTCGGCTTCGCGCAGAGCGTCGAGCAGGCCGCCTCGCCGCTGACCGCGTTCCTGATCTCGCCGATCGCTCAGTTCGTCTTCATCCCGTTCATGACCGACGGCGCGGGAGCCCGCGCGATCGGCGACTGGTTCGGCACGGGCACCGACCGCGGCATCGCGCTCGTCTTCATGCTGACCGGCGTCATCGGCATCGCCGCCACAGCGCTGGCGCTGCGCAGCCGTCCATACCGCCGGCTGAGCCACCGCTACGTCGAGGGTCCGGCGGTGACGGTACCCGAGCCCAGCGCCGCCCGTCCCAGCTGAGCCGGTTCGCCGACGTCCCCCGCGTTTTTACTGCGACACGCTCGCTGAGGGCCCGCGAAACAGGGCTCCACGACCCACTGCCGTCCACACTCGAGGGAACCGATGAAGGTCGAAATATACGCGGACGTGCTGTGTCCCTGGTGCTACATCGGCAAGAGGCGGCTCGCCGCCGCACTGGCCAAGCTCGCGGACCGCGAGCGGGTACAGATCGTCTGGCGCAGCTTCGAACTCGCTCCGCGAGAAGGCAACATTCCCGGCCCGACAGCCGCCGAGGCGATGAC
The DNA here is from genome assembly GCA_037414955.1 of Actinomycetes bacterium KLBMP 9797. Taxonomy (GTDB): domain Bacteria; phylum Actinomycetota; class Actinomycetes; order Mycobacteriales; family Micromonosporaceae; genus Phytohabitans. The sequence continues at coordinate 1,362 of JBBEWH010000225.1, read as the reverse complement.
GGACTGGTGGGGAGACCAGGCGCCCGCCCGAGTGGAGCGCATCCGCGCGCTCGGCGCCGCCGAAGGCCTGGAGCTCAACCTCCACATGGCACGACCGGTGAACACGTTCGACGCCCACCGGCTGTGTCACCTGGCCGCCGACCACGGCCGCGCCGACGACATGATGGAACGGCTGCTGTACGCCTACCACACCGAAGGACTCAACGTGGCCGAACCGCAAACCCTTGAGCGGCTCGGCATCGAGACCGGGTTGGGAGTTGCCGACGTACGCACCCTCCTGAGCGGTGACGCCTACGCCGAACGCGTCCGGACGGACGAACGCCGCGCCACCGAACAGGGCGTCACCGGCGTCCCGTCACTGGTGATCGACGGTCAACCCCCGATCTCCGGCGTCCAGACCCCCGACGAGTTGCACCGGCTACTCAGCCATCGGCTGTCCACACCGGCTCCCCGCCGTTGAGGTCCAGGATGGTCCGGCGGCCGGGTTCGTCGGCGTCGGTGATGGTGGCAGCGTCCCTGCCCTCCAGGATCATTCGCGTCGGTGGTAGATGTTGCGGCGTGGCTTGCGTTCGCTGTCCACGTAGTGCGGTGGGATGAACTCGGGCAGCCCGTCGGCGGCGATCCGCACTTCCCAGTCGCCTTGGTGGATGAGGCGGTGGTGATGGGAACACAGCAGCACACCGTTGTTCATGTTGGTTGGTCCGCCGTCGAGCCAGTGTTTGATGTGGTGGATCTGGGACCACTTCGCTGGGCGGTCGCAGGAGGGGAAGGCGCAGCGGCCGCGGTCGCGGATGATGATGGCGCGGCGCAGCGGTCCGTCGAACAGTCGGCGGGAGCGGCCGGCGTCCAACACCTGACTCTGCCCACCCAGCACGAACGGCATGATCCGTGCCTGGCACGCCCACCGGCGCACCTGCTCGGGGCTGAGCCGTTCACCGGTGTCGAGTTGCCCGATGCCGACCTGGCGGCGCAGGAGGTCCCAGTCGACGACGATCGCCACGTGCGCGTGTTCGCCGCCTTGTTCGGGTAGGTCGCCGGCGTCCATCGCCCGCTGGCACACGTCGGTGAGCGCGTCGGCGCGGCGTTGGGTGGCGGTGCGGTCGTCTTCGGGTAGCGGCTTGCAGAGCGGGTCGAGGGCGTTGTTGACGATCGCGGCGGCTTCGGCCGGTAGCCATCCGGAGATCCGGTAGCGGCCGTCGCCGTTGTTGGCAAGGTTGAACGCTTTGGTCTGCTCGGCCCGCTTCTCCTGCCTGCGTAGCGCCTCCTCATCGACCCTGTCGGCGATGTCGGGGGCGATGCGGTGCAGGATCGTGGGTGCCATCTCCCGCAACGTTTTGGGGTCGAAGCCGGCTTCATCCGCCC
>JBBEWH010000224.1:0-24958 GCA_037414955.1 Actinomycetes bacterium KLBMP 9797 | reverse complement strand
ATGAAGATGTCCGGCGGCGTCCTACTCTCCCACACCCTCCCGAGTGCAGTACCATCGGCGCTGGAAGGCTTAGCTTCCGGGTTCGGAATGTAACCGGGCGTTTCCCCTCCGCCATAACCGCCGTAACCCTAAACCCAACACACCCAACACAAACTGTTGGTTGTTGGCTCAGATTCACATAGTGGACGCACAACATCATGTTCTTTGAGGTCAAGTCCTCGGCCTATTAGTACCAGTCACCTCAACACATTACTGCGCTTACAGCTCTGGCCTATCAACCCAGTCATCTAACTGGGGGCCTTAACCCACATGGGGTGGGACACCTCATCTCGAAGCAGGCTTCCCGCTTAGATGCTTTCAGCGGTTATCCCTCCCGAACGTAGCCAACCAGCCGTGCTCCTGGCGGAACAACTGGCACACCAGAGGTTCGTCCGTCCCGGTCCTCTCGTACTAGGGACAGCCCTTCTCAAGTATCCTACGCGCGCGGCGGATAGGGACCGAACTGTCTCACGACGTTCTAAACCCAGCTCGCGTACCGCTTTAATGGGCGAACAGCCCAACCCTTGGGACCTGCTACAGCCCCAGGATGCGACGAGCCGACATCGAGGTGCCAAACCATCCCGTCGATATGGACTCTTGGGGAAGATCAGCCTGTTATCCCCGGGGTACCTTTTATCCGTTGAGCGACACCGCTTCCACACGCAAGTGCCGGATCACTAGTCCCGACTTTCGTCCCTGCTCGACCCGTCAGTCTCACAGTCAAGCTCCCTTATACACTTACACTCAACACCTGATTGCCAACCAGGCTGAGGGAACCTTTGGGCGCCTCCGTTACATTTTGGGAGGCAACCGCCCCAGTTAAACTACCCACCAGACACTGTCCCCAACCCCGATCAGGGGCCCAGGTTAGATACCCAAATCCAACAGAGTGGTATTTCAACAATGACTCCACCGACACTGGCGTGCCAGCTTCACAGTCTCCCACCTATCCTACACAATCGAACTCGGATACCAATGTCAAGCTATAGTAAAGGTCCCGGGGTCTTTCCGTCCTGCCGCGCGTAACGAGCATCTTTACTCGTAATGCAATTTCGCCGGGCCTGTGGTTGAGACAGTGGGGAAGTCGTTACGCCATTCGTGCAGGTCGGAACTTACCCGACAAGGAATTTCGCTACCTTAGGATGGTTATAGTTACCACCGCCGTTTACTGGCGCTTAAGTTCTCAGCTTCGCCCCGAAAGACTAACCGGTCCCCTTAACGTTCCAGCACCGGGCAGGCGTCAGTCCATATACAGCGTCTTACGACTTCGCATGGACCTGTGTTTTTAGTAAACAGTCGCTTCCCCCTGCTCTCTGCGGCCATACCACGCTCCACCCGCAAGGGGCTTCACGCGTCCGGCCCCCCTTCTCCCTAAGTTACGGGGGCAATTTGCCGAGTTCCTTAACCACAGTTCACCCGATCGCCTCGGTATTCTCTACCTGACCACCTGTGTCGGTTTGGGGTACGGGCCGCTCGAAACTCGCTAGAGGCTTTTCTCGGCAGCATAGGATCACTGACTTCACCTGAATCGGCTCGGCATCACGTCTCAGCCACATGCGCCACGGATTTACCTATGGCACGGCCTACACGCTTACCCCGGCACAACCACCGGCCGGGATCAGCTACCTTCCTGCGTCACCCCATCGCTTGACTACTACCACCCAGGTTCCCGCGCACTGTCCGGTTCACCCGAAGGATCCCCATAAGCGGACGGTTAGCGCAAATGGGTTCATCATGGTCGCTTCTTCGCGGGTACGGGAATATCAACCCGTTATCCATCGACTACGCCTCTCGGCCTCGCCTTAGGCCCCGACTCACCCAGGGCGGAATAGCCTGGCCCTGGAACCCTTGGTCATCCGGCGGAAGGGTTTCTCACCCTTCTTTCGCTACTCATGCCTGCATTCTCACTCGTGTGGCGTCCACGGCTACCTCACAGTGCCGCTTCACCCCCCACACGACGCTCCCCTACCCATCCACACACCTGGATAACGATTCGGAAACCATTACCGAGTACCATGTGAATGCCACAGCTTCGGCGGTGTACTTGAGCCCCGCTACATTGTCGGCGCGGAACCACTTGACCAGTGAGCTATTACGCACTCTTTAAAGGGTGGCTGCTTCTAAGCCAACCTCCTGGTTGTCTAAGCGACCCCACATCCTTTTCCACTTAGCACACGCTTAGGGGCCTTAGCTGGTGATCTGGGCTGTTTCCCTCTCGACTACGAAGCTTATCCCCCGCAGTCTCACTGCCGCGCTCTCACTTACCGGCATTCGGAGTTTGGCTGATTTCGGTAAGCTTGTGGGCCCCCTAGACCATCCAGTGCTCTACCTCCGGCAAGAAACACGCGACGCTGCACCTAAATGCATTTCGGGGAGAACCAGCTATCACGGAGTTTGATTGGCCTTTCACCCCTAACCACAGGTCATCCCCCAACTTTTCAACGTTGGTGGGTTCGGCCCTCCACACGGTCTTACCCGCGCTTCAGCCTGCCCATGGCTAGATCACTCCGCTTCGGGTCTAGGACACGCGACTGAATCGCCCTATTCAGACTCGCTTTCGCTACGGCTACCCCACACAGGTTAACCTCGCCACATGCCACTAACTCGCAGGCTCATTCTTCAAAAGGCACGCCGTCACCTCACCAATAAAGGCTCAGCTCCGACGGATTGTAGGCGAACGGTTTCAGGTACTATTTCACTCCCCTCCCGGGGTACTTTTCACCATTCCCTCACGGTACTCGTCCGCTATCGGTCACCAGGAAGTATTCAGGCTTACCAGGTGGTCCTGGCAGATTCACGGCAGATTTCAGGAGTCCGCCGCTACTCGGGAACACCCACAAGAGGTCTACTGCTTTCGCCTACCGGACTATCACCGTCTACGGTCAGCCTTTCCAGACCATTCAACTAGCAGCAAACTTTGTAACTCTTCCACCGGGTGTCAGCCCGATGAGTGAGGTCCCACAACCCCGACCACGCAACCCCTGACAGGTATCACACGCAACCGGTTTAGCCTAAATCCGCTTTCGCTCGCCACTACTCACGGAATCACATGTTGTTTTCTCTTCCTACGGGTACTGAGATGTTTCACTTCCCCGCGTTCCCTCCATGCACCCTATGCATTCAGATGCAGGTGACACCACATAACTGGTGCCGGGTTACCCCATTCGGACACCCTGGGATCACAGCTTGGTTGACAGCTCCCCCAGGCCTATCGCGGCCTCCCACGTCCTTCATCGGCTCCTGGTGCCAAGGCATCCACCGTTCGCCCTTGACAACTTGACCACAAAAAACAAGATGCTCGCGTCCACTATGCAAATCTCAACAAACAACCAACCCACAACCCACAACCACCACACCAAACACCCAAACCCGAAGGCCCGAACCGGTATGCGATGACAGGCTGTACCTGGACCAAGAAAACCAAACCCCACCTACAGTGCGGCTTGTTCCCTCAGGACCCAACAGGATGCCTTGAACACCACCAACCAAACCCCACCACGGAATCCCTCCACGCCCACCCGAAAGCAAGCAGTACTAGACCCGCACCAAGACGGTCAATGACTTCTGCCAGCGTCTCCGCCACATGAGCACCCCGCCACCACACTCGGGCGACGCGGGCTCCTTACACACCCAACGGTGTGAAGGTGCTCCTTAGAAAGGAGGTGATCCAGCCGCACCTTCCGGTACGGCTACCTTGTTACGACTTCGTCCCAATCGCCAGCCCCACCTTCGACCACTCCCTCCCACAAGGGGTTAGGCCATGGGCTTCGGGTGTTGCCGACTTTCGTGACGTGACGGGCGGTGTGTACAAGGCCCGGGAACGTATTCACCGCAGCGTTGCTGATCTGCGATTACTAGCGACTCCGACTTCACGGGGTCGAGTTGCAGACCCCGATCCGAACTGAGACCGGCTTTTTGGGATTCGCTCCACCTCACGGTATCGCAGCCCATTGTACCGGCCATTGTAGCATGCGTGAAGCCCTGGACATAAGGGGCATGATGACTTGACGTCATCCCCACCTTCCTCCGAGTTGACCCCGGCAGTCTTCGATGAGTCCCCGGCATAACCCGCTGGCAACATCGAACGAGGGTTGCGCTCGTTGCGGGACTTAACCCAACATCTCACGACACGAGCTGACGACAGCCATGCACCACCTGTCACCGGCCCCGAAGGACCCCGCATCTCTGCGAGATTTCCGGCGATGTCAAACCCAGGTAAGGTTCTTCGCGTTGCATCGAATTAATCCGCATGCTCCGCCGCTTGTGCGGGCCCCCGTCAATTCCTTTGAGTTTTAGCCTTGCGGCCGTACTCCCCAGGCGGGGCGCTTAATGCGTTAGCTGCGGCACAGAGAACCGGAGAGGCCCCCCACACCTAGCGCCCAACGTTTACAGCGTGGACTACCAGGGTATCTAATCCTGTTCGCTCCCCACGCTTTCGCTCCTCAGCGTCAGTATCGGCCCAGAGACCCGCCTTCGCCACCGGTGTTCCTCCTGATATCTGCGCATTTCACCGCTACACCAGGAATTCCAGTCTCCCCTACCGAACTCTAGCCTGCCCGTATCGACTGCAGACCCACAGTTAAGCCATGGGATTTCACAGTCGACGCGACAAGCCGCCTACGAGCTCTTTACGCCCAATAAATCCGGACAACGCTCGCGCCCTACGTCTTACCGCGGCTGCTGGCACGTAGTTGGCCGGCGCTTCTTCTGCAGGTACCGTCACTTGCGCTTCGTCCCTGCTGAAAGAGGTTTACAACCCGAAGGCCGTCATCCCTCACGCGGCGTCGCTGCATCAGGCTTCCGCCCATTGTGCAATATTCCCCACTGCTGCCTCCCGTAGGAGTCTGGGCCGTGTCTCAGTCCCAGTGTGGCCGGTCGCCCTCTCAGGCCGGCTACCCGTCGTCGCCTTGGTAGGCCATTACCCCACCAACAAGCTGATAGGCCGCGAGTCCATCCCAAGCCGAAAAACTTTCCACCACCAACCATGCGATCAGCAGTGAATATCCGGTATTAGCCCCCGTTTCCGAGGGTTATCCCAAAGCCTAGGGCAGGTTACTCACGTGTTACTCACCCGTTCGCCGCTCGAGTACCCCGAAGGGCCTTTCCGCTCGACTTGCATGTGTTAAGCACGCCGCCAGCGTTCGTCCTGAGCCAGGATCAAACTCTCCAACAAAAAATTAGAGATAAAGCCCTGGCATAAAAATATGCCAAATTCCATCAACACCAGATCAACATCCGATGCCAACAGAGTTCACACAAAACTTGGCACTGGCATAATCAAAGCACCCTGTTGAGTTCTCAAAGAACAAACACACACCAAAACCGCACCCCGTACTCCGAGGCCCGCCCTTGGGGCACTTGTTTTACTTTACCTGACCGCTTCGTCCCCGTCAAACCGGTGTGTCCCGGTTGTGGGTAGAAGGACCAGATTGTCCCTCTCACGCACGCGGCGGCGAACCACCGTGTTTGATCAAGGGATTCGGCAGACCGGCCGCCGCGCAGTGTTTCCACTCTCGCGTGTGTGCCCGGTGCCCTGCCAGTGGTCTACCCTACTCGGTCAGTGTCGCGACCGCCAACTCGTTGGCTGTCGCACCGCCCGTGCGCTCAGGTCAGGTGCTTCGTCGGTCTTGGCCGAAGTGTCCGTGCCCCTTGCGCAGAGAGAAAGTTACGCGCAGGTTGCCGCTGGCGTCAAATCGGCTCCCCATGGCCCCCGTCACACCCATCCCACCGACCCCAACCGCCCGTCCGGGCCCACCGCGGGCCCGGCCCCGTCCCGAGCCAGATCCCCAAAGGGGTCCCCTCTACCCGCCGAGACAGGTACAGGGGACCCCTTTGGCACGGCGCGCTCCCCAGAGGGCTGCCCTCTTGGCGCAGGCGCGCCGATCAAGGACCCACCCGCCGATCAAGGGCTCCGGCACCCGGATCGGAGATCGAACCACGTGCCCAAGCCCTTGATCGGCGGGAGAGGGTGGGTGGCGCGGGGAGGGTGAGGGAGGGTGGGGGTGGTTAGGGTTCTAGGTCTATGCCGGCGAAGGTGCGCTTGCCGCGGCGGAGGACCAGGAAGCGGCCGTGCAGGAGCTGCTCCGGGGGTATCACGGCCTCCGGGTCGGACACGCGCTCGTTGTTCACGTAGGCGCCGCCCTCGGCGATCGCTCGCCGGGCCTCGTTCATGCTCGACACCAGCCCCGCATCGCGGAGCAGCGCCGCGGCCGGTGGCAGCGCACCGCGTACCCGGATCAGACCCGCCTCGGACAGCGCGGCCCGCAGCGTGCCCTCGGTGAGATCACCGAGGGATCCGCGCCCGAACAGCGCCTGGCTCGCGGCGATGACCTGGGCCGTCTCCTCGGCCCCGTGGACGAGCGTGGTCAGCTCCTCCGCCAGCGCGCGCTGCGCGGCCCGCGCCGCGGGCCGTTCGGCGACGTCCTTCTCCAGCTGCTGGATCTCCTCGTGCGAGCGGAAGCTGAAGTACCGCAGGTATCGCGACACGTCCCGATCGTCGGTGTTGACCCAGAACTGGTAGAACGCGTACGGGCTGGTCATCGTCGGGTCGAGCCAGATGGCGCCACCCTCGCTCTTGCCGAACTTGGTGCCGTCCGACTTGGTGACCAGCGGTGTGGTGAAGGCGTGCACCGGGCCCGCGCCGCGCCGGCGGATGTAGTCGACGCCCGCCGTGATGTTGCCCCACTGGTCGGAGCCGCCGAACTGCAGCGTGCAGCCGTGCCGCTGGTGCAGCTCGAAGTAGTCGTGCGACTGGAGGAGCTGGTAGCTGAACTCGGTGTAGCTGATGCCGGTCTCCAACCGCGCCTTGACCACCTCGCGGGCGAGCATCCGGTTGACCGGGAAGTGCTTGCCCACGTCGCGCAGGAACTCGACCACCGACATCGGACCGGTCCAGTCCAGGTTGTTGACGACGGTGGCCGCGTTGCCGCCGCTGTAGGTGACGAACGGCGCGAGCTGGCGCCGGATGCTCGCCACCCAGCCCTCGATCACCGCCACCGGGTGGAGGGTGCGCTCGCTGGTCTCCTTCGGGTCGCCGACCTGCCCGGTCGCGCCGCCGACCAGCAGCAGCGGACGGTGCCCGGCAAGCTGCAAGCGGCGTGCGGTCAGCACCTGCATGAGGCTCCCGGCGTGCAGGCTGGCCGCCGTGGGGTCGAACCCGACATAGAACGTCACCGGCCCGGCGCCCAGGTGCGCGCGCAGCTCGTCAAGGTCGGTGGAGTCCTGGATCAGGCCTCGCCACTGCAGGTCGTCGATCAGTTCGGTCACGCTGGGCATTATCCCCGACCGCCAGCCGCGCCCGCGCGCCTGTATGTCCACGGCGGTCCGGGCGCGCAGCGCCACCAAGCTCCTCGGTGGTGTAAAGCCGTCGGGTGGAAGCTGGCGAAATACGTCACGTCGTCACCCGTCCCGCGATCAGAACGCCGAGGACCAGGACGCCACACCCCGGGCCGATCACCGACCCGGCGGCGCCGAGCGCGACGGCGACCACCGTGCCGGACCCCCGCCGGGGCCACCAGCGGCTGACCCCACCGACGACCGCCACCACCGCGGCGATCAGGGCGAGGCCGATCACGGCGCCGACACCCACGACGATCACCACCGCCACGAGGGCGAACCGCGCGGCGTCGCGCGGCGACATGCAGTCGCCGATGGTGATCGGCTGACATTCGGGATCCGGCGTCCGCGACAAACTCTCGGTCCACAGCGCGAAGAGGACGACCGCCAGTGCGTCGAGGAACGCGAGCGTGGCCGCGGCGCCGGCACCGACGGCGGCCAGCCGCTCCCACCGGCGCCGGGCCCACGGGTCGACCATGGCGCGATACTAGGTACGCCGGTCAAATGACCAGGGTGTTAGCCTGCGTCGCGTGACGGACGCAGAGGTGTACCTGGCTCCCACGACGCGGCTCGACACGCTCGTGACCGTGCTCCACACCGAGGCCCCCCGGCTGCGCACCGACTTCGCCGGGATGGCGTGGGTCGGCGACGAGCCGGATTCGAAGACCGGGATGATGGGCCCGCGGTACCAGCGGCGGGGCGTCGACTCGCGGCTCTTCCTGCCGGACACCCACTGGTACGACCCGGAGACGCTGGACGACGCCGAGATCCAGGCCACGGTCGGTCTGTTGCAGGTGCCCGCCACGGACCGGGGGACGCAGGGGCTGGTCGGCGCGCTCGCCGAGCCGGAGGTCAACTTCTTCGAGCACCCCGAGGAGAACGGCAGCGTCGGGGTGTGCCTCGGCCTGCGCGGCGACATCTGGTCCAACCTCGGACTGTCCTATCGCATCACCGTCCTCTGCCGCCCCGAAGCGGTGCTCCGCCCCGGCGAAGCGGACTGACAGCGAGACGCGGCGGCTCCTGGTCGTCCAGAGGGCAGCCCTATGGGGCGTGAATTCTGAAGAGAGCTCCCCTATCACCGTCCACGCGGGGATAGGGCTCCCCTCTTGGGCCGCAGCCTCTTGGGCCGCAGCCTCTTGGGCCGCAGCCTCTTGGGCCGCAGCCTCTTGGGCCGCAGATCTTGGGCGGCGGGACGAGCAACGCGCGGCGCGCTGGCGGATACTTGCGTGATGTTTCCGGTCGCGATCAGCGGTCCACGGCTGGCACTGCGCGAGCTGACCGAAGCCGACGCGGACCCGCTGCACGCGCTGCTGAGCGACGCGCGGGTGGCGGAGCGGGTGATCGACGAGGCGCCGCCGTCGCTGGCCCAGGTCCGCGAGATCATTCCGGCCTGGCGGGAGGCGGCGGCGGGCGCCGAACGCCAGGTCTACAAGCTCGCCGCCGTCGAGGACGGCCGGCTGGTCGGGATGGGCACGCTGGCCGTGACCGCCGCTCAGCACCGGCGCGGCGAGATCGGATACGTGATCCACCCGGACCGATGGGGGCACGGGCTCGCCACGGAACTCGCGGCGCTGCTCGTGGAGCTCGGGTTCGGGGCCGTCGGGCTGCACCGCGTGGAGGCGACCACCCGGCCGGACCACGCCGCCTCGTACCGCGTCATGGAGAAGATCGGGATGCGCCGCGAGGGCAGGTTTCGCGACCACCTCCTCGTCCGCGGCGCCTGGTGGGACTCGGTGTCCTACGCGATCCTGGCCACCGACCGGTCCGCGCCCCGGCGGGTGGCGGGTGTCGCGGACGCTTCCTGATCATGCGTCCGAAACCTGGGTACGGCGCGGTGTGTCGCCGAGGTTTGGGCTCACGATCGAGCCGCCCGCAGCGCCGACCGCCTGCTGCGCCCGCCGGGGAAGGGCCGGTGCTGCGCCCGAGCCGCCGGCGAACACGGCGGGGCCGCAGCAGCCGCGGCGCTCCGCAGGAGAAAGGGCCGGCGATCAAGGGAAAGTACGCCGATCAAGGGCATAGGCACCCGGATCAGAGATCAAACCACGTGCCCAAGCCCTTGATCGACGCCAGGAGGCGCGGGGGCCCGCGCGGGGCGCGCGGGGCGCCCCCACGCCCGCGCGCGGGCGTGGGGCGGGGTTATGGGGAGAGGGTGCGGGGGCGGTGGCGGCGGTAGGGGCTGACGGTCGGGTCGCCGGCGAGCCAGAACCGCCACGGGCGGTCGTGGGCCCCGGTCACCCCGACGCGGGGGCCGGCGGCGATCGCCGAGGACGGCACGGGTGCGGCGGGCGGCGCGAGCTGGAGTGGGCCGTCGCCGAGCAGGTACGCGCCGTACGCCGACCGGTCGATGCCGAGCGCCTGGCAGAGCCGGGCCGGCCCGCGCGCCAGGTCCCGATCGGACGCTGAGCCGCGGCGGGACCGCGCCAGCGGCAGCCCCTCGATCACGGCGCCGGCCCGCAGCAGCACGGCCGCGGCCTCGCCGGGTGGGCCGGTCACCACGTTCAGGCACCAGTGCATGCCGTAGGTGAAGTAGACGTACGCGTACCCGGATGGGCCGAACATGACCGCGTTGCGCGGTGTCTGGCCGCGGTGCGCGTGCGAGGCGGGGTCGCCGGCGGTACCCGCATAGGCCTCGACCTCGGTGATGCGGACGGTGACGCCGCCGGCGGACAGTGCGCAGCCGAGCAGGCCGCGCGCCGCCGGCTCGACCGGCCCGGCGAGCAAGGCGGCCAGCTCAGCCTTCATGATCAAGGCGTCCCTGAAGTTGCTCTAACGACATGAGGGACGCCTTGATCATGGGGAGTGGGGAGTGGGGTCAGCGGGGGACGACCCGCTCGGCGGACCATTCGCGCCAGCCTTCGAGCTTGTCGGCGGCGACGGCGAGCTGCTCGGCGACCGGTCCGGGACCGGTCGAGCCGGGCGTGATCCGCGCGGCCAGCGCGGACCGCACGGACAGCACGTCGCGGACGCTCGGGTCCAGGTGCGCGCTGACCTGCCGCAGATCGTCGTCGCTGACCTCGTCGAGCGCGCATTCGCGCGCCACGCACAGCGCCACCAGCTGGCCGGTGACCTCGTGCGCCTCCCGGAACGGTACGCCCTTGCGCACCAGCCAGTCGGCGACCTCGGTGGCGAGGGTGTACCCGACCGGGGCGGCCGCCGCGAGCCGGTCGACCCGCACCGTCATCGTGGCGACCATGCCGGCGAGCGCGGGCAGCACCAGCTCCAGCGTGTCGACCGCGTCGAAAACCGGCTCCTTGTCCTCCTGCATGTCCCGGTCGTAGGTCAGCGGCAGGCCCTTGAGCATGGTCAGCACGGTGACGAGGCCGCCGATGAGCCGGCCGGCCTTGCCGCGGGCGAGCTCGGCGATGTCGGCGTTCTTCTTCTGCGGCATGATCGACGACCCGGTGGCGAAGCCGTCGTCGAGCTCGACCCAGCCGAACTCCTGCGACGTCCACATCACCACCTCCTCGCCGAGGCGGGACAGGTGCACGCCGATGAGCGCGGTCACGAACAGGAACTCGGCCACGAAGTCGCGGTCGGCGACCGCGTCCATCGAGTTGGCGGCGGACGCGTCGAAGCCCAGCTCCTTGGCCACCCGCACCGGGTCGAGCGGCAGCGACGAGCCGGCCAGCGCGCCGGCGCCGAGCGGGCTGATCGCGGCGCGGGCGTCCCAGTCGCGCAGCCGTTCGAGGTCGCGCAGCAGCGGCTGGACGTGGGCGAGCAGCCAGTGCCCGAACGTGACCGGCTGCGCGTGCTGCACGTGCGTCATGCCGGGCGCGGGCGTCTCGATGTGCCCGCCGGCCTGGTCGACCAGCGCCTCCGCGAGGCCGACCACCTGCGCCGCCACGCCGCGGGCGTGGTCGCGCAGGTAGAGCCGCAGGTCGGTGGCCACCTGGTCGTTGCGGGAGCGGCCGGCGCGCAGCTTGCCGCCGAGCGTGCCGAGCCGTTCCAGCAGGCCGCGTTCGAGCGCGGTGTGCACGTCTTCGTCGTCGACCGTGGGGCGGAACGCGCCGGAGGCGCAGGCGGCCTCCAGGTCGTCCAGCGCGGCGAGCATCTGGCCCAGTTCGTCGGCGTCGAGCAGACCCGCGCCGGCGAGGACCCGGGCGTGCGCCCGGGAGGCGGCCAGATCGTAGGGCGCCAGGCGCCAGTCGAACTGCACGCTGACCGACAGTCGGGCGAGAGCTTCGGCGGGGCCGCCGGTGAACCGGCCACCCCACAAACTGGTACGCGTCACGGTCTGCACCTTACGGTGCCTCTCCCTCGTTGTTCATCTGGCCGGCCCAGGTGCTGAGCCGGTGGGCGAGCTGCGCGCCGGTGAGTGGCTCGCGGGCCACCACGAGGATCGTGTCGTCGCCGGCGATGGTGCCGACGATCTCCGGCAGCCCGGCGCGGTCCAGCGCGCTGGCCAGGAACTGCGCCGCCCCGGGCGGGGTGCGCAGCACGGCGAGGTTGCCGCTCGCGTCGGTGCCGGTCAGCAGCTCGCGCAGCAGCCGCAGCAGCCGGGCGGGGGCCTGCTCGGCGAGGCGCGGGCGCGGCTGGCCGTCCTCCGGGATCACGTACACGGCCGGGCCGCCGTCGGCGCCGCGCACCTTGTACGCGGCCAACTCCTCCAGGTCGCGGGACAGCGTGGCCTGGGTGACCTGCATGCCTTCGGCGGCGAGCAGGTCGGCCAGCTCGGTCTGGGACCGGATGCCGCGCTCCCGGATCAGCTCGACGATCCGGGCATGGCGCGCCGTGCGCGTAGAAGGACCGGTCATGCCGGCGCCTCCGCGGACGGCGGCCCGACCACCGTGACTGGCGCCGCACTCGACGGTGGCCCAGCCACCGTGACTGGCGCCGCCTGGGGCGGCGCTGGCGTCCCCGGCACGGCGACCCCCGACGCCCGCAACAACCACGCCAGTAGTGCTTTTTGGGCGTGCAGGCGGTTCTCCGCTTGGTCGAAGACGGCGCTCTGCGCGCCGTCCAGGACGTCGTCGGTGATCTCCTCGCCGCGGTGGGCGGGCAGGCAGTGCAGGACCACCGCGCCCGGCGCGGCCGCCGCGAGCAGTTCCTTGTTGACCTGGTACGCCCAGAAGGGCGCCCGCCGGTCGCGACCGTCCGCCTCCTGCCCCATCGACACCCACGTGTCGGTGGCCACCACGTCGGCGCCGTCCACCGCCTCCGCCGGGTCGCGGAGCACCTGCGCGGATCCACCGGTCCAAGCGGCGATCTCGGTGGCCCGGGAGACGATCGCCGCCGACGGGTCGAACCCGGACGGGCCGGCCACCCGCACGTGCATGCCCGCGGTGACGCCGGCCAGCAGGTACGAGTGGGCCATGTTGTTGGCGGCGTCCCCCACGTAGGCGAGCGTGCGGCCGGTGGTGCCGCCGCAGTGCTCCCGCACGGTCAGCAGGTCGGCGAGCAGCTGGCAGGGGTGGAAGCCGTCGGTGAGCGCGTTCACCACCGGCACCGTGGCGCCGGACGCCACCTCGGCGAGCCGGTCGTCGCCGAACGTGCGCATGACGATCGCGCTCACGTACCGGGACAGCACCCGCGCCGCGTCGGCCAGCGTCTCGCCCCGGCCGAAGTGGGTGGCCTGGGTGTCCACGATGATCGGGTTGCCGCCGAGCTCGGCGATGCCCACGTCGAACGAGAGCCGGGTGCGCAGGCTCTGCTTGTCGAACAGCACCGCCACCGACTGAGGGCCGGCGAGCGGCCGGTGAGCGTACCGGTCGGCCTTCATCGCGGCGGCGAGGTCGAGGACCTCCGCCTGCTCGGCCGGGCTGAGGTCGTCGTCCCGCAGGAGATGCCTGATCACCGGACACCGTCCAATGCGGACAGGAACGCGTCGACCTGCTCGACGCTGATGATGAGCGGCGGGGCGAGGCGGATCACGTCGGGCTGGATGGGGTTGACGAGGAAGCCGGCGTTCTTCAGCGTTTCCGCCAGCTCCTTCGACACCGGTGCGGTGAGCACCACGCCGAGCAGCAGGCCGGCGCCGCGCACCTCCGCGACCAGCGGGTGGCCCAGCCCCTCGATGCCGCGCCGGATCCGCTCGCCGATCCGCTTGACGTGGTCGAGCAGGCCCTCGTTGGCGATCGTCGAGATGACGGCGAGGGCCGCCGCGCAGCTCACCGGGTTGCCGCCGAACGTGCTGCCGTGGCTGCCCGGCCCCAGCAGGTCGGCCGCCGCGCCGAACGCCAGGCAGGCGCCGATCGGCAGGCCGCCGCCGAGCCCCTTGGCCAGCGTGATGACGTCCGGCTCGATGCCGTCGGCCTGGTGGGCGAACCAGTGCCCGGTGCGGCCGATGCCGGTCTGCACCTCGTCGAGCACCAGCAGTGCGCCCCGGGCCGCGGTGATCTCGCGGGCCGCGGCCAGGTAGCCGGCCGGCGGCACGACCACGCCGTTCTCGCCCTGGATGGGTTCGAGGATCACCATCGCCGTCGCGCCGGTCACGGCCGCGTCGAGGGCCGCCACATCGCCGTACGGCACGTGGGTCACGTCGCCCGGCAGCGGCCGGAACGGGTCCGCCTTCACGGGCTGGCCGGTCAGCGCCAGGCTGCCCATGGTGCGGCCGTGGAAACCGCCCACGGTGGAGACCACATGGGTGCGGCCGGTGCGCCGGGACAGCTTGAACGCCGCCTCGTTGGCCTCCGCGCCGGAGTTGGCGAAGAACACCCGCCCCTGCCGGCCGGCGAGCGCCAGCAGCAGCTCCGCCAGGGCGACCGGCGGCTCCGCGACGTACAGGTTGGACACGTGGCCGAGCGTCGCGATCTGCTTCGACACCGCGGTCACCACCGCCGGGTGGGCGTGGCCCAACAGGTTGACCGCGATCCCACCCAGAAGGTCGACATAGGACTTGCCGGCCTCGTCGTACACGACGGCGCCCTCGCCGCGGACCAGTGCCAGCCCGGGAGTGCCGTAGTTGTCCATCATGGACTGTTTCCACCGCTCGACGAGCGCGCTCATTGCGGCACCACCATCGTTCCGAACCCTTCCGAGGTAAAGACTTCCAACAGCGTGGAGTGCGGGACCCGGCCGTCGACGACGTGGGCGGCGGGCACGCCGCCGCGCACCGCCCGCAGGCACGCCTCCATCTTGGGCGCCATGCCCGACTCCAGCCGGGGCAGCAGCTTCGCCAGCTCGTCGACCGTGATCTGGGAGACCAGGCTCGTGGTGTCCGGCCAGTCGGTGTAGAGCCCCGGCACGTCGGTGAGCACGACGAGCTTGCGGGCCTCCAGCGCGATCGCGAGCGCCGCGGCGGCGGTGTCGGCGTTGAGGTTGTGCAGCACGCCGTCGGCGTCCGGCGCGACGGTGGAGATGACCGGGATGCGACCGGCCGCGATCAGGTCGGTCACCGCGGACACGTCGACCCGCTCCACGTCGCCCACCTGACCGACGTCCACCGGCTCGCCATCCACGTACGCCGAGCGGCGCACCGCCGTGAAGAGCTTGGCGTCCTCGCCGGACAGTCCGACCGCGAACGGCCCGTGCTCGTTGACCAGGCCCACCAGCTCGCGCCCGACCTGGCCGACCAGGACCATGCGCACCACGTCCATGGCCTCGGGCGTGGTGACCCGCAGCCCGCCGCGGAACTCGCTCGCGATGCCCAGCCGCTTCAGCATCGCCGAGATCTGCGGCCCGCCGCCGTGCACCACCACCGGCTTCAGCCCCACGTACCGCAGGAAGACCATGTCGGCCGCGAACGCCCGCTGCAACTCCGGGTCGATCATGGCGTTGCCGCCGTACTTGACCACCACGGTGGCGCCGTGGAAGCGCAGCAGCCACGGCAGCGCCTCGATGAGGGTGGCCGCCTTCTCCTGGGCGGCGTCCATCGCGCCCGTCATGTCGAGTAGGCCGAGTTCTCGTGGACGTATCCGTGGGACAGGTCGTTGGTCCACACGGTGGCCTCCGCCGGGCCGGCGCGCAGGTTTACCCGGATCGTCACGTCCGGTGTGGACAGGTCCACCGTGGACCGGTCGGCGGCGGCCGCGCCGCCCAAGCAGACCCAGACTCCGTTGACCGCCACGTCCAGCGCGTCCGGCTCGAAGGCGGCGCGCGTCGTGCCGACCGCCGCGAGGATGCGTCCCCAGTTCGGGTCGTTGCCGAACAGCGCGGTCTTCACGAGGTTGTTGCGGGCCACCGCCCGGGCCACCTCGACCGCGTCCTCCTCGCTGGCCGCGCCGACTACCTCGATCGCCGCCCGCTTCGTGGCGCCCTCGGCGTCCGCGACCAGCTGCTGCGCGAGGTCGTGGCAGGCCGCGGTGACGGCGTCGGTCAGCTCCTCCTCGCTCGGTGTGAGCCCGGACGCGCCGTTCGCCAGCAGCAGCACGGTGTCGTTCGTGGACATGCAACCGTCCGAGTCGACCCGGTCGAAGGTGACCCGGCAGGCCGCCCGCAGCGCCGCGTCCAGTACCGCCGAATCCGCCACCGCGTCGGTGGTCAGCACGGACAGCATGGTCGCCAGGCCCGGCGCCAGCATCCCGGCGCCCTTGGCCATGCCGCCGACGCTCCACCCGCTGCCCGTCACGACCGTGGTCTTCGGCCGGGTGTCGGTCGTCATGATGGCCTCGGCGGCGGCCGGGCCGCCGTCTTTCGCCAGCTTCTTCGCGGCGGCCGTGACGCCGGGCAGCAGCTTGTCCATCGGCAGCCGCTCGCCGATCAGCCCCGTGGAGCAGACCGCGACCGCGCCCGCGCCCAGTCCACCCAGGACGGTGGCGACATGCTCGGCGGTGGCGTGCGTGTCCTGGAAGCCGCCGGGGCCGGTGCAGGCGTTGGCGCCGCCGGAGTTCAGCACGACCGCGCGCACGACGCCGCCGCGCACCACCTGCTGGCTCCACAGCACCGGCGCCGCCTTGACCCGGTTGGCGGTGAAGACGCCGGCCACGATGGCGTCCGGCCCGTCGTTGACGACGAGGGCCACATCGGACCCGTCCTTCTTGAGCCCGGCCGCCACCCCGCTCGCCCGAAACCCCTTCGGGTGAGTCACGCTCACCGCGCACCTCCAAGAGTTAGGAAGGGACCCTTCCTATGCATAAAGCGATAACAAGGGGCCCTTCCTTGCATCATGGGGCTACTCCGAACGGTGAGAGGCCTGCCGTTTCGGCCAGGCCTAGCATCAGGTTGGCGCACTGCACGGCCTGGCCGGCGGCGCCCTTGCCGAGGTTGTCGATGGCGCTGGTCACGATCACCCGACCGGAGTCGATGTCCACAGTGGCCTGCAGGTGGCCCGCGTTCGAGCCGAGCGTCGCGGCGGTGTGCGGCCACGCCCCCTCGGGCAGCACGTGCACGAACGGCGCGTCCGCGTAGGCCTCCGCGAGCACCTGCCGCGGGTCCTGGTCGCCGAGGGGCCGCGCGGTCACCGTCGCCAGGATGCCGCGCGGCATCGGCGCCAGCACCGGCGTGAGCGACAGGCTCCGCGCGCCGGTCGCCTGCTTGATCTCCGGCACGTGCTGGTGCGCGCCCACCTTGTATGGCGACAGGTCGCCCATCACCTCGCTGCCCAGCAGGTGCGTCTTCGGTGATTTGCCCGCACCGGAGGTGCCGGAGGCGGCGACCACCACCACGTCGTCCGGCGACACCGCGCCCGCGGCGATCAGCGGCGCCAGCGCCAGCGTGGTGGCGACCGCGTAGCAGCCGGTCGCCGCCACCCGGTTCGCCACCGCGATCGCGCCACGCTGGCCGGGCAGCTCGGGCAACCCGTACGTCCAGGCGCCGGCGTGCGTGCCCCCGTAGTAGCGGGTCCACGCCGCCGCGTCCCGCAGCCGGTGGTCGGCCCCCAGGTCGACCACCTTCACCCCGGCGGGCAGGTCCGCCGCCAGGGCGGCGGACTGCCCGTGCGGCAGGGCGAGGAAGACCAGGTCGGCGTTGGCGAGCACGGCCGGCTCGGTGGCGGCCAGCGTCAGGTCAAGACCGGTCAACTGCGGGTGGACGCCCGACACGGGCTGGCCGGCCTGGCTGTGCGCGGTGGCCGTGACCAGGTCGAACTCGGGGTGCCCGGCGATCAGGCGGAGCAGCTCACCGCCCGCGTATCCACTCGCCCCGGCCACCGCGACCCGGATACCCATGACCACCTCCGCATGTCTATGCAGAGCACAGTATCAGCTTGCCGCCGCGACCTGCAAGGTCATGCAGAGGGCTGAATGATGAACCCCCATTCACTCATGATCATGGGGGTTCGAGTGGGCGATGGTGCGGGAGAGAGGGACGGTAGGGGGTACGACGTCCGGAGGAGGCGGAAGGTCCGCCGCCGGGGCGACGCGGGCAGGCGGCGGGCACGCGCACGATCGAAGGGCGAGGAACGCGGGGGAAGGAGCGTTGAGATGGACATGTTGACGATCCGCCGGGCCGAGGCGCTGTTCGCGAGCGACCTACCGACGGGCGCGGCGCCCGCGCCCGCCCAGGTGGTCTCCGCGGTACGCGCGGCGGTGCGGCGCTACGGCGGGACGCGCGGCTGCGTCGCGGAACTGGCGCACGCCTACGGCGACTACCCGGAGACCGCCGCCGCCCGCATGCGCTGGGCATGCCGCGTGGCGGAAGGTCTCGCATCATGATCAGGGCGTCCCTCATGTCGTTATAACGACGTGAGGGACGCCCTGATCATGGAAGGGTGAGCGCGTTCTCTATTCCGAACGCCAGGTCTCGAACGTTCTCCACGAAGAACCCGTACCGCCGGTAGAACGCCTCCTCCGACTTCACCCCGAGACAGGCCCTGGTGAGCATGGCGTGCAGGACGTGTAGCTCGTGCGGCGACAGCTCGGCCCGCACGTGCTCCACCGGCCCCACCGGCTCGAATCTATCGAGCAGCGACAGCACCTCGTCCTTCGCCTCACCGAGGAGCAGCCGTACGTATGCGGAGTCGGTCAAGCCATCGAGGAAGGACCGTGTCACTCGGCTGACGAGTTGCCACTGGTACGTGTCGAAGTCAACGAGGTAACCGTCCGCCCGGAGCCGCAAACTGACTCGCGTATACATCAGCCTCCCTAGAGCGGTACATACAGTATATCGAGATCGTCCGGGTCCATGTGATAGCCGTGAGTCATATCGGCCCTACGAATGATGACCACCCCTCGACCGTCGCCCTTGTTCCGGCCCGGGTCGTAACCGACCAACGCGTTAGTCCTGGGGTCCCGGTGGGTGAAGTTGGTGAAGCCGTCGAAATATCCGGCCATCGCGTCGGCGTCATCCCCGATACCGAAGATCTGGTGATCTTTGGCCTCCTGCAACTCTTTCGGGTTCGTGGCGCAATCCTCACACATGCGCTTGAAGTTGTAGTCAACTCCGCGAGCGATCTCCGGACTGAAGAAGTACTCGATCTCGTTATATTTGTCAGGATCAAGTGTCTCGCAATTGTGGACCAGGGCCGAGGCGTTTCCGTCCGCCACGTAGTAGGTGTGGAAGCCCGCCACGGTGAGGTTGTGCACGCGTATCGTCGTGGTGCGCTTGGCCACCGACACAACCTGGATCGAGCCGCCGTCGCCACCCCTCAGCGACTGTCCGGCGACCAGCGACCCCGCGGGCACGAACGCGCCGAGTTGCGGAACCCAGAACGGATGGTTGTGGGTGGCGGAGATCTTCGCGAGTGGTCCATCGCCGACACCGTCGGCGTCGACGGTGAGGTCGACGAGCTGCTTGGCGCCCGCGCTCGTGACGACGGCTGTCACCACCTGCGCCGCCGTTCGACCGGAGCCGGGATCGGTGGCGAGAACGGCATCGCCAACGCGCACATCCTCGATTTCCTCGGCGCGACGATCCGCGAGTAGTACCCGCGTTCCGGCCGGGAAGCTGCTGCTGCGCTTGCATCCCTTCGCCAGTTGGTCGACGATCTTCATAACGTCACGGAGCTTGTCGCTGCCCTTGACGGCCGCGGCGCCCCATCCCACGATCGGGATCATGGCGCCGATGGAGAGCAGCCCGCCGACCCAGTCGCCGCGCCCGAAGGACACCGCCGCGTCGATGCCGTCGCACACCTCGCCGGCGCCGGGCACGAGACCGCACGCCGCCAGGACGAGCTGGAGCATGTCCAGCAACAGTTCGGGGTTGTCCTCGATGAAGGTCTTGAGGTCGCCGAGCATCTGGCAGCCCGTGGATTCACGGTTGGCCGGCGCGCTGCACTTGGCGGGGTCGATCAGCGCGTCCGCGAACTCCAGATAGACCTTCGAGCATGCCTCGGACATGGTGGTGTCGGCCAGACACCCCCAGGTCCGGTGCGCCTCAGCCGCCGTGCCGTTGCCGCCGGGGCCGCTGCCCGGCGCGGTGCTGCGCTGCTGGGCTTCCCACTGGGCGAGCTTGGTGGTGTAGATGCTGACGGCCTGCCTCGCCGCCTCTTCCGCGGCGGCGGCGTGGTCGCCGGCCTCGATGGCCGCCGCGCGCGCGTCCCGCTTGGCCGCCTGGGCGGCTTCCGCGTCGACGGAGGCGCGCTTGGCCGCCGCTGTGGCCGTGGCCGCCGATCTCGCCGCGTCGTTGGCGGCCGCCTGGGCCGTGTTGGCGGCGTTGCGGGCGGTGGCCGCGGACTGGGCCGCCTGATCAGCGGACGCCTTGGCCGCCGCCGCGGACGCCTTGGCCTCCTCGGCGTGCCGGGCGGCCTGGTTGGCCGATGCCTCGGCCTGGTCGGCGTACCGCTGGGCCTCGTCCGCGGCGTCGCGCGCCACCGCCGCGACCCGCTGGGCCTCGGCCGCGTCCGCCAACGCGGTCTGCGCGTACTGCTGCGCCTGCCGGATCAGCGCGAGCACCGACTCCACGTGGGTGGCCTGCTCGTGATCCCGCTGCGCCGCCTGATAGCGGGACGCGGTCAGGAAATAGGACACATAGGAATCGGGCCCCGCCAACGCCACCTGCGCGGCCGCCTTGACCTCCGGTCCGCCCGCCTCCAGCACCCGGTACACCTCGAGCCGCTCATCCGCGGCCCGCGCCGTGCGCTGCCCCTCGCGCAGGAACCGGTGCCAGTCCGCCGCCGTACCGGCCAGTGCCCGTTCGGCGGCCGCCTTCAGGCTCGGTCCCGGATCGCCGTTCAGAATCGTGTAGATCTTGCGCCGGTCCTCGGTGGCCTTCCCCGCGTAGTCGCGGGTGCGCAGGAACCTGGTCACCGCCGCGTCGTCGCCGGCGAGCGCGGCCCGCGCGGCGGTCTTCTCCGGCCCGTCCGGCAGCGTGTCGATCAGGTGCCACACGCGTCCGCGGTCGTCCTGCCCGGCCGCGGACAGCCGCCCCTCCGTCAACCAGGCCCGCAGGGGGACCTCACCGCCGGCCAGCGCGTCCTCCGCGGCCGCCCTGGTCCAGTTCCCGCCGGTGGTCAGCAGCGCGATCGCCGCGCGCCGGCCGCGGTCCACCACCACCTCCGTGGGTGCACCGGCCGCCGTCGCCTCGTTCAGCAGCGTCCGGGTCGCCGGCGGGACACGGTCCTCCTCGGCGGTGTCCCACAGCACCTTGCGGTTCCACGCCGCGGCTTCCCCGCTCAGCGCCTTGGTCGCCTGCTCCGCGGACAGCGCGTCCTGCGCCGCCTTGACCCCTTGCTCGGTGTACTCGGCCAGCCGCGCCTGGTCTTCCTGCCGCGCCAACCGCTCCAGCGTCACCGCCTGGTTCGCCGCGGCCACCGCGACGTTCGCGGCCGCCACGGCCGCCGCCGCGTGCTTCGCGGACTCCTGGGCCGCCTTCTCCGCGATGCCGGCCTGCGCCGCCGCCTCGTCGGCGGCCGCCGCCGCGCGGTCAGCGTGGTCGGCCGCCTCGACCGCGAACTGGAACGCCTCATCCGAGGCCTGCGCCGCCGCCTTCGCCAGCGCGTACGCCCGATCCGCCGCCCGCGCCGCCGCGGCCGCCTCCCGCTGCGCCGTCGCCGCGGCGTTCCGGGCCCGCTGCGCCTGCGCCGCCGACACACCCGACTGCCGGCTCGCCTCGTCCGCCGCCACCGCGGCCGCGTCCGCGTTCGTGCTGGCGCTCCGGGCGGCGATCGACGCCGCGGCCGCCTGCGCCAGCGCCCGGTCCCGCGCCGCCTTGACCTGCTCCAGCTCTCGCGCCTTCGCCGCCGCGTCGCGCGCCGCCTCCGCCGCCTGCCTGGCCGCGGCCGCCTTACCCGCATCCGTACGGGCATCCGCCGCGGCACGCTGCGCCCGCGACGCCGCCTGCGCCGTCAACGACGCCGCCGCCGTCGCTCGCCGCGCCCCGTCCGCGGCGATCCGCGCCGCCCGCATCGCCGCGTTCGACGCCGCCACCGCGTCGCGCGCGGCCGCCGCCGCACCCTCGGCGGCGTCCGCCGCGCGACCGGCCGCCGCGGACGCCTTCACCGCCGAACCGCCGGCCGCCTGGGCCTCCGCCGCCGCCACCTCGGCGGCCTTCTTCGCCTCCTGCGCCGCGTTCACCGCCCGCGCCGAAGCCTCCGCGGCCGCCAACGACTCCCGCGAGGTGAGTTCGCCGGCCTGCTTGGCCTGCTCGGTCAGGCTCCGGATGGACGCCAGTTCCCGGTCCCGCGCGCGGGCCACGAACTGGCCGTATGCCAGGAACTCCCGCAGCTGCTCCCGAGTGCCACCCAACGCCTGCTGGGCCGCCGCGTCCAACACCGGACCGCTGTTGTTGGGCGCACCCGCCAGCATCCGGGTCACCGCGAGCCGGTCGTCGACCAGCTCGGCCGCCTGCCGACCCGAGGACAGGAACCGCTTCCAGTCCTCCTCCGTACCCGCCAGGGCGGCGGCCGCCGCCTCCTTGGTCTTCGGGCCCGCGCCCTCCCACACCCGGTAGACCCGCAGCCGTTCATCCGCCGCCCACGACTGCTCCCAGCCGCCCCTGACGAACGCCCGCACATCCGCCGGCGACCCGGCCAGCGCCGCCAGCGCCGCCGCGCGCATCGCCGGGCCGTCCATGCCGGCCAGCGCCTGGGCGGCCGCCCGCTCGTCCGCCTCGTGCGCCGTCGCTCGGACGGACTCCACGAACTGCCGGATGTCGTCGTCCGACCCCAGCAACGCGGCCTCGGCGGCCCGCCGCACCGACGGACCACCGTCCACAAGCAACGAAGCGGCCAGCGCCCGCCCCTTGGTGAGGTCCACCGCGACCTCGGCCCGCGCCGGCACCGCCAGCAAGCCGGTGGTGACGACCGCCGCCACCGCCGCCGCGAGAACGCCCCTTACCCTCGTGCGCATTCGAATACCCCCGTATCCGCGCCCAACCGACCTCGGATCATTCGTGTGCCGCTGCGCGCCGGGGCGCACAGCCGTTCTGGTACCACCCTCACTAGGACCTTCCGTCTACAAGGGACAGCACTCGACGTCACGGCAGGTTTACGGACCGAGCCGCAGCTCGACCAGGACCGCCTGCGGAAGCTCGCTGCCGGTGCCGGGCTCGATCGCGACGAAGCCGTTCGCCGGTACCGGGTACTCCCGCTCCCCGGTGGGGAGGTCGGCCGTCGCCACGATCGGCTTGTCGCCGCCACGGACGCCGAAGGTTCCGGGGACCTTGAGGGTGAGGACGCCCTGCGTGCCGATGGTCCGGAAGCAGTAGAAGACGCCGTACGGCTCGGCATCCAGCTCCTTCTCGACCTGGATCTGACCCGTCGGGCACTGGCCCTCCGCGAAGGACCGGGAGGTCACGAACACGATGTGCCCGTCGCCCTTGAACACCTCCAGCTGGTGCTCGGCGAGGATCTGGGCGGCGCCCGGGTGGGTGAAGTCCTCGACGAGGGAGTCCGGGCCGCTGGCGGGCCGGACCGTGATCGGCGCGGCACCCGCCGACTCGTTGCGGCCCACGACCCACGCGATCTGGTTGCCCGGCCGGTACAGGACCAGATGGCTCTGCGCGCCGGCATGCTCGTCGTCGAACGCCACGATCCGGTCCGCGCCGCTCTTCAGGTCGTAGCCGCCGATACCGGTCGCACTGTGGAACACCGCGCTGAACGCGTTACCCGCACCGTGCTTCAGAACCCAGGCCGCGCCCTCCCCCGGCCGGTACAGCACCAGGTGGTCCAGCTTGCCGGTGCGCTCGTAGTCGTACGCCACGAGCTGGTCGCGGGTGTCCAACAGGTCGTAGCCGCCGATCCCCGTCGCACTGTGGAACACCGCGCTGAACGCGTTACCCGCACCGTGCTTGACGACCCAGGCCGTGTGGCCGCCCGGCCGGTAGAGCACCAGGTGATCCAGCTTGCCGGAGTGGTCGTAGTCGAACGGCACGATCCGGTCCGTCGAAATCGCGAGGTCGTAGCCGCCGATGCCGGTCCCGCTCTGGAACACCGAGCTGAACGTGTTGCCGGTGCCGTGCTTGATCACCAGGATCTGGCCGGTGCCCGGCCGGTACACCACCAGGTGGTCCGGCTTCCCGGTGTGCTCGTAGTCGTACGCCACGATCTGGTCCCGCGCGTCCGCCAGGTCGGCGTCGCCGATGCCGGCGGTGACGGTGGCGTAGACCGCGGTGAACGTGTTGCCCGTGCCGTGCTTGACGACGAAGGCGGTCCGGCCGCCCGGCCGGTAGATGAGCAGGTGGTCCAGCTTTCCCGAATGGTCGTAGTCGAACGGCAGGATCCGGTCCGCCGGGCTCGCGAGGTCGTAGCCACCGATGCCGGTCTGGCTGGCGAAGACCTGGGTGTAGGTGTCGCTCGCGGTGTGCTTGAGGATCCAGACCGTGCCGGTACCCGGCCGGTACAGCAGGAGGTGGTCCTGCTTCCCGGAATGGTCGTAGTCGAACGGCACGATCAGGTCCGCGCCGCTGGCCAGGTCGTACCCGCCGATGCCCGTCGCACTGTGGTGGTAGTTGCGGAAGCTCGTGGTGGGTTCCAGCGCGTTCTGCGTCACCCAGCTCGCCAGGTCGTCGACGCGCACCGCCGTCGCGCCCCGGGCGCCGTCCGGCTTCGCCAAGCAGCCGCCCTGCCCGGCCGCGATGGTGACGCCCACGAGCTGCGGCTGGCTCCCGCCGGTGCGGAAGACCGGCCCACCGGCATCGCCCAGGCAGGCGCCCGCCGCGCTCCCCGCCGGCCCGGTCCACCCGAACGAGCCCGCCGCGACGGCGCCGACCACCGCCGGCGTCGCCTGCAGCCGATCCGGTACCCATTCGGTCGCGGTCCGGCCGTAGCCGGCGGTGCGCAGGGCGTCCCCGACCGCGGGCGCGGCGCCCCCGACCGCGATCGGTGCGATATCCGTGACCCGCAGCGCCAGCTTCGCCAGGACGACGTCCCGGCTGGGATGCGGGACGATCCGCGTCACGGGCACCTTCCGCCCGGCCGCGCCGGCCAGGTTGGCGCGGCCGACCGTCGCCGTCGTGGCCAGCGCCGGTGCCCCCGTGCTGACCGGCTGCCCGCCGACCGCGAAGCAACCGCTGGCCGTGAGGACCCATTGCGGGCCGACCAAGGCCCCGGTGCATGCGCGTGCGTCACCCACGTTGATCTTCGCCACGAAGGTCGACGAGCCGTCCGCGACCGGGGCCCCCTCGCTCACCGCACGGGCGGGAGCCATCCCCGTCGACACGCTGACCAGCACAGCCGCCAGCACCACCAGAACACGCTGCCTCATGTCCGTACCTAAGCGGACGGCGCTGTCATCACCCTTTCACCGCGCTAACGCCGTGACCCCTCCCATGATCAAGGCGTCCCCCCAATCGGTGTATCTGCGTGGGGGGCGCCGTGTGCATGAAGGTCGAG
>JBBEWH010000223.1:0-12355 GCA_037414955.1 Actinomycetes bacterium KLBMP 9797 | reverse complement strand
CCCCGTCCCCCCCCCCCACCCCACGGCGCCCCACCTGGCGATCAACCCACGGGCGGCACGCCTTGATCATGAAGGTCTAGCCGTGGACGACTTGCGCCTCCTCGGCGTGCGGGGTCAGCCGCATGATGAACTGGTAGCCGAAGAACGTCGGCCGCAGCCGCACCAGCCCGCGGTCCACCTTGCGCAGCAGCCGCAGCCGCTTACCGTCCATCTCGGACACCACACCCAGCGGCAGGCCCGTGGTGCGCTCCTCGACGATGTCGAAGCCGGACTGCCGGACCAGCCGGCGCAGCGTCGACCGGGTGAAGAACCGCAGGTGGGTGTCGTCGAGGATGCCGCGCCGGTCGTAACCGAAGCTGCCCAGGGTGGCCCGGGTCCGCGGGTACCAGTGGCCGAAGTTCGGCACCGACAGCAGCAACTGGCCGCCGGGGCGCAGCACCCGCAGCATCTCGCGCAGCGCCGCGCCGGGGCGGGCCAGGTGCTCGATGATGTCGCCCGCGATCACGTAGTCGAACCCGGTGCCGACCTCCTCCGGGATGCCGTACTGGAGGTCGACCTGGAAGAACTCGTCGGTCCGCTCGCGGACCTGCGGCACCTCCAGGTAGTCGATGCCGGTGACGTGGTGGCCCGCCGCGCGCACGAACTCGGCGAGCCGGCCGCCCGAGCAGCCCACGTCGAGCACCCGCGACGGCGGCGCGCCCGCAAGCATGTCGAGGATCTGCGCGTGCGACGTGCCGTCGCCGTCCTTGAACGCGTACTCGTCGGGCGACGGCACCCAGTCCGACGTGCCGAAGCCCTTGCTGGCCAGCCGGTACTCCACCACGTCCTTGACCACGTCCTTGGCGTAGCGCATGCCGTTGACGTAGCAGATCTCGTCGCCGTAGTAGGTGGGGATCGGGATCTCGGTGATCCGCTTCCCGGCGTGCACGAGCTGGATGATGATCTGGGTGTCGAAGTCGAAGTCGTCGGTGTTGTTCTGGAACGGGATCTCGGTGAGCGCCCGCACGCTGTAGGCCCGGTAGCCGGAGTGGAACTCGGTCAGGTGCGTGCCGAGCATCCGGTTCTCGACCTTGGTCAGGATCTTGTTGCCCACCAGCTTGTAGAGCGGCATGCCGCCCTTGCGGGCCGCGCCCTTCTCCATCATCCGCGAGCCGAACACCGCGTCGGCCTCGCCGTTCACCAGCGGCGCCACCATTTCGGGCAGCATCTCCGGCGCGTACTGCCCGTCGCCGTGCAGGAGCACGACGATGTCCAGCCCACGCTCGATCGCGAGCTGGTAACCGGCCTTCTGGTTACCGCCGTACCCCAGATTCTTGGTGTGTCGCAGGACCAGCGTCTTGAGCGGGTGGTTGCGCTCGGCCCAGCTCTGCCCCTGGAGGTGGGTGTCGTCGTGGCTGGCGTCGTCCAGCACGAGCACTTCAGCGATCTTGTCGCGGAAATCCGCCGGGATGCGGTCGAGCGTGGCGGCCAGCGTGGTGGAGGCGTTGTAGGCCACCACCATAATGCCGATCCGGGGATAGCCCGAGGATGCGTTCGACACCATATCTCCTAGGAAAGAGCATTTCGGGAGTCAGCGGGAGCAACGGAGTCATCGGAGGCGACAGCGCCCGGCCGGCGCAACAGCCACAGCCCGGCGATGACCACGGCGGCGAGCGCCTGCCACGTGACGACGGCCATGAAGAACAGCCGCGGCGAGTCGAAAGGCACCGCCTTGGCAACGTTCCAATTCCAAGGATAGGCGCTGTTCCACCGGTCGTAGACGGTAACCACGAACCCGGTCGCGACCACGTTGAAGACGGTGGCCGCCCAGAAGTTCACCAGGTAGGCCGCGGCGAGCGGCCACACCAGATACTGCATTCCGTACGCCGGGCTCACCAGCAGGAACAGGGCCAGCGCCAGGGCCACGGCGGCGCCCAGGGCCTCCGGCCGGCGCCACAGCAGCAGCACCGGCAGCGCCGCGCACACCAGGAGCGCGATGAACCGGCCGGGCCCGATGAGGAACTCCGCGACCTCCGGGAACTCCAGCCACTTGGCGAACTGGACCAGGCCCCACTCCCGGACCCGGATGCCCTCGTAGCCGAGCACCTTCTCGCTGAACTCGTGCCACTTCGGCAGCACCGGCGCCCAGACGACCAGCATGAACGCCCCGGACGCGGCGAGGAACGCGACCGCCCGCCGCCAGCCGGAACGCAGCGCGGCGAACAGCAGCACCGGCAGCAGCATGACGGGCACGAGCTTGACGCTGACGGCCGCCGCGTACGCCATACCGGCGAGCGCGGCCGTGAGGGTCGACCGGTGGGCGGTCAGCAGATAGACGCTCAGGAGCGTGAACATCACGAACACCGGGTCGGTGTTGCCGTGGAACCCCGAGATCACGAAGAGCACCGGGCTGGCCGCGACCAGCAACCCGGCCGCCGTGGCCTCGGCGAGCCGCCCCCGCCACCGCCGCACCAGCTCGAACACCACGACCGCGGTGACCACGTCGGCGAGCGACGCCGGCACCCGGATCAGGAACGGCACGCCGCCGGCTCCGTGGTCGACCAGCCAGTTGACCACTACGAGCAGGTAGCTCGTCAGCGGCGGGTGGTTGTACAGCGCCCGGCCGAGATCGGCGCCGTAGATCCCGATCGGCCCGTAGTCCCGGACGCCCTGGGTGAATATCAGCCAGTAGCCGACGTCATTGGTGCCGTACGTATTCGCGGCCACCAGGATCTTCAGCACGGTGGTCACGACAGCCACCACGAGCACGATCGAGCGCGCGGCACCGGCCCGCGAGAGCCGCGCCCGCCGGCTATCAGTGCCCGCCGCGCTCTGCTCCGCGTCGCCGTCGTCCGCGTCGGGATCGGGGCGTGAACCCTGTGCCGCGGGCGTCCCCGTCGTTGCCACCATTACCGACCAACCTCACAGCGGTGCGACCTGACCGCCGCCAGTGGAGAAATCGCTCTATCCCACCCATGAGTGATCTTGGTACCCACGAGCACCGCCGTACCCTATTTGATCGGCACACGCGCCGCAACCTGCCGCGAGGACCGCTCCCATGATCGGCAAACGGGCACCGGAGCGCACTCCGGTGAGGCGTGCGAGACGCCCTCCGAAGATCAAGGCGTCCTTCAAGTAGTCATAACTACTTGAAGGACGCCTTGATCATGGGGACGCGAGCTACAGGCGCCCGTCCTTGACGGCCTGGGTGACCCACGGGATGACCTCGTCGAGCATCTCCTCCAGGCCGGTGGTGGCCTCGAAGCCGAGCACCTCGCGGGCCTTATCCACGTCCGGCACGCGCTTCTGCACGTCGTACTCGAACGGGTCGTCCGATACGTACCGGAACGGCACGTCCGGGCCCTTGATCTTGCGCCAGATGACCTCGGCCAGCTCCAGCACGGTGGTGGACTCCGCGGTGGAGAGGTTGAAGTCGTCGTTGCGCGCGGCCGGGTGCTCCATCGCGGTGACGATGCCGGCGGCCAGGTCCCCGCCGTACGTGTAGTGCCGCACCTGGTTGCCCTCGCCGAGGATGTGCAGCGGGTCCTGCCCCTTGACGATCTTCTGCACCAGGTCGGGCACCACGTGCGACATGGCCAGCTTCACGTTGCCGGACAGCACCTCGGCCTCGCCCAACGCCCGGCCCTCGCCGACGCCGACGCAGTTGAAGGGGCGCACGATCGTGTAGGGCAGCTGGTACTGCTCCCAGGCGGCCCGCGCGTAGTACTCCACGGCCAGCTTCTGGAACCCGTACGACGACAGCGGCGGCGGGATCTTCCGCTCGTCGCCCTCCTTGGAGGGCCAGTGCTCGGTGGACTCGAACACCATCGACGAGGACATGTAGGTGACCTTCTGCAGCCGGCCGTCGCGGTGCGCGGCGATCGCGGCGTCGCAGGAGGCGGCCATGATCCGCTCGTTGGTGGCCAGCAGGTCGTAGGCGTAGGCGTGGAAGTAGGAGATGCCGCCGATCATCGCCGCGCCCGCGATGAAGTGGTCGCAGTCGGCCAGCAGCCGGGTCATCAGCTCCACGTCGCGGGCGTCGCCCTCCACGAACGTGTACCGCTCGTGGGTGTCGTAGCTGTGCGACACCGGCCCGTACTTGGAGTAGTTGTCGACGCCGACCACCTCGTGGCCACGGCCCAACAGCTCCTCGACCACATACCCGCCGATGAAGCCGGCCGAACCGGTTACCAGGACCTTAGCCACGAGCGCTGCTCTCCTTCTTCTGCTCCGCCGTAGGGACGTCGTTACGCGTGGTCTTCGCCGCCAGCTGCGCGGTGGTCAGCTTGCGGCCGAAGGCGAAAAAATACCAGCGCAGGTACGAGGGCATGAAGCGGCCCAGGTCGAACCGCGACTCACCCAGCTGCCGATCGAGCCAGATCGTCGGGATCTCCGCCACCGGCAACCGCAACCGGGTCGCCTTCGCCGTCAGCTCCAGGCCGATCTCGAACCCGGTGCGCGACTCGATACCCACCTGCCGCACGAACTCCGTGTCGTACGCCTTGAAGCTGTTCGTCGCGTCCCGCGTGCCGACCCGGGCGAACCAGTGCAGCGTGCGCCCCGCCCACCGGGACAGCGCCCGCTTGAACCGCGGCCCGCCCACCTGCTGCCCACCCGGCATGTACCGGGACGCGGCCGCCACGGCCACTCCCCGGTCGACGAGCCGGGCCAGGTCGTCGATCTGCCGCGGATCGTCCGACCCGTCGGCCATCGTCACCACCGCCACCGGCGCCCTCGCCTGGTCGATGCCGAACCGGATCGCGTTCGCCGGCCCCCGCCCGTACGTGTTCAGCACCGTGCGCACCCGCGGATCCGTCCGGGCGACCTCCCGCGCGAACGGGACCGTGGTGTCCTCCGGCATGTCGTGCACGACCAGGATCTCGGCCGGCAGCAACACCTCCCGCCCGATCCGGTCCAGGCAGCGCACGATCGCTTCGCCCTCGTTGTAGACCGGGATCACCACCGTCACCCGCGGCACGATGCTCACACCAGCACCCCCTGCCCGGTCAGCCCCCACATGTCGATCACCGGCTTGTCGGTGGCCAACTGGCGGTACGGCTGGTGCGGGCTGGCGATCACCAGCAGATCCGCCCGGTCGAGGACCTCATCCAGGGGGAGGAACCGCTCATCGCGAACGTACGGATCGGTGCACAGCGTCTCGCGCGCCTTCATCGACAGGATCTTGCGCAGCTTGTACGCCAGGGACTCGCGCGGGTCGTCGCTGCCGCCCTTGAACGCCATCCCCAGGATCCCCACCGACATCGCCGAGAGGTCGAAGCGGGCCTCCAAGCGGGACACCAGATACAACGGCAGACCCTCGTTGATCAGCATCGCCGAGTGGCCCAGCACGAAGTTGTTCCGGTTGAACGCCGCCAGCTGCATCGTGTCCTTGAACAGGCACGGCCCGGCCGCGAACCCCGGCATCGGCAGGTCGGCCGCTCGCGGGTAGTCGAACGTGATCGCGTGCCGGATCCGCGCGAAATCCAACCCGAAGTCGTTGGCCATCATCCAGAACTGGTTCGCGGTCGCGAACTTGATGTATCGCCAGGTGTTGGTGAACAGCTTCGCCAGCTCGGCCTCTTCCGGCTCCAGCGGCACGATCTGCTCGGTCAAATGCCGGAACAGCTTCTCCGCCCGCTGCGCCGCCACCGGCGAGCGCGCCGCGACGATCTGCGGCAACGCGAACAGCTCGGTCATCGCCTTACCCTCGGCGATCCGCTCCGGGCAGAACGCCACGTCGGCCGCGATGCCCTTGCTGGCCAACAACTTCTCGGTCAGCGCGGTCACACCCGGGTACACAGTGGAGCGCAACACGACCAGCTGGCCGTCGCGCAGATGCTCGGCGCACCGCTCCAGCGCCCGCGGCACCGCGCCCAGATCCGGGTTCAGGTGCTCATCCACCGGCGTGCCGACCACGACCACGAGGTGCTCCGCCGAACCCACCGACGACGGCTCCGTCGAGGCCCGCAACCGGCCGTTCCCGACCACCTCGGTCAGCACCGGGGCGGCGCCCTCCTCGTCGAACGGCAACACCCCCGCGTTCACCGTCGCCACGGCCGCCGCGTTGATGTCATACAACGTCACCGACAGACCGCGCGACGCCAGCGCGATGCCCAGCGGCAATCCCACCCGACCACAGCCACCGACGATGCAGACATCGGTGGTGAACGCGCCGTTACTCATCGCCTCGACCATAGGAGCGCATTATGCCCGCTCACGCTCCCCGCAGCACAGCGCCGACCCGCGCCGACGCCTCGGCGACGGCAGCGTCGCGCGCGGCCACCGCTTCCGACGCGGTCAGCGTGCGGTCCGGCGCGCGGAAGACCAGCTTGTACGCCAGCGACTTGCGGTCGGCGCCGAGCTGCTCGGCCGACCGGTACACGTCGAACAGGCGCACCGCCTCCAGCAGCTCACCCGCGCCGGTGACCAGCGCGCGCTCCACGTCGGCCGCCGGCGTCTCCTCGCCGACCACCAGCGCCACGTCGATCAGCGCCGGCGGGAACGTGGCGATCCGCGGCGCCGGCGTCACCCCGGCGGGCGGCAGCGCGTCGAGGTCGAGCTCCAGCGCGGCGGTGCGGCGCGGCAGCTCCAGGGCCGCCAGCGCCGCCGGATGCAGCTCGCCGGCGTGGCCGACGACCACGCCGCCGACCGCGACCTCCGCGCACCGGCCCGGGTGCCACGGCGCTTTCTCGGCCGCGCGGATCCGCACGCTTTCCGCGGGTACGCCGGCGGCGGCGAGCGTGATCCGGGCGGCTTCCACGGCGTCCGCCCAGCTCGCGGGGCGGCCCGCCCCCCACCAGCCGGCCGGCTCCACGTCGCCGGCCAGCACCGCGGCCACGTGCCACGGCTGGTGCGGGACGATCGCGTCGGCGGCGGCGAACTCCGCGTCGGTCGGGCGCCGGTCGACGCCCATCGCCGGCGGGTCACCGGCGCCGGGGCTCGGCCGGAAGACCAGGCCCACCTCGTACAGGGCGGTGTCGCGGTGCCCGCGCCCGAGGTTGCGGCGCAGCGTGGCGAGCAGCGGCGGCAGCAGCGAGGTGCGCATCAGCGGCTCCTCGTCGGAGATCGGGTTGGCCAGCCGCACCGCCGGCTCGTCGATCCCGAGCGCGTCGAGGGCGGCGGGGCCCACGAAGGGGTACGACAGCACCTCGACGTATCCGTTCTCGGCCAGCGCCCGGGCGACCGAGCGGCGCCGGCGCTGCTCCGGCGTGAGGCCGTTGCCCGGCGGGGCGATCGGCAGCACGCTGGGCACCTTGTCGTATCCGTCGAGCCGCGCCACCTCCTCGACCAGGTCGGCCGGGTCGGTGATGTCCGGCCGCCAGCTCGGCGGCGTGACGTAAAGCGTGTCGCCGTTCTCCGCCACCGCGCAGCCGACCTGGGTCAGCGTCTCGATCACCCGCTCGGTGGAGTAGGGCACGCCGATGCGCCGCGCGGCCAGGCCGGCGTCCAGAGTGACCGGACGAGGGGGACGGACGTGGTCCAGGTCCAGCACCGCGCCGTCGGTGGCGCCACCGCCGTACTCGATCAGGAGCTGGACGGCGCGCTCCAGCGCGCGCAGCGGCAGCGTGGGGTCGACGCCGCGCTCCCAGCGCTTGGCGGCCTCGCTGAAAAGCTTGTGGCGCCGGGCGGTGCGGCTCACCATCACCGGGTCCCAGTGCGCGGCCTCGAACAAAACGTCCACAGTGTCCGGTGCTACCTCGCTGGTCTCGCCGCCCATCACGGCCGCGAGCGAGATCGGTCCGGTGTCGTCGCAGATGACCATGTCCTCCGCGTCCAGGGCCCGGGCCACACCGTCCAGTGTGGTCAGCTTCTCCCCCGGCCGGGCGCGGCGCACCACCAGCGGGCCGCGCAGCCGCGCCAGGTCGAACGCGTGCATCGGCTGGCCCAGCTCCAGCATCAGGTAGTTGGTGATGTCGACGGCCAGCCCCAGCGTGCGGACGCCCGCGGCGGTCAGCCGGCGGCTCATCCAGCCCGGCGCCGGCGCGGTCGGGTCGATGCCCCGCACCACCCGCGCCGCGAACCGGTCGCAGCCCACGGTGTCCTCGACGGTCACCGGGTAGGCCGGCTCCTCCGTCGCGCCGGGGGCCGGCCCGAGCGCCGGGTCCCGGAACGGCACCCCGAACGCGTGCGACAGCTCGCGCGCGATCCCGCGGACCGACAGCGCGTACCCGCGGTCCGGGGTGATCTCCAGCTCGAACAGCACGTCGTCGAGCCCCACCGCGGGCCGGGCGTCGTCGCCCGGCCGGGCGTCGAGGTCGGCCGGCAGCACGATGATTCCACTGTGGTCGTCGCCGAGGCCCAGCTCGCGCGCCGAGCAGATCATGCCGTTGGAGACCCGCCCGTACGTCTTCCGCGCGCTGATCGCGAACCCGCCCGGCAGCACGCCGCCCGGCAGGATCACCGGCACCAGGTCGCCCACCGCGAAGTTGCTGGCGCCGCAGATGACGCCCTGCGGTTCGGGGTTCCCGACATCCACCTGGCAGTAGCGGATCGGCTTCTTGAAGCCGGTCAGCTCCTCGATCTCCAGCACCCGGCCGATCACCAGGTCACCCTGGACGGCCGCGCGCTGGTCGAGCACCGCGTCGACCTCGATGCCGAGCCCGACCAGCGCCGTCTCCACCTCGGCGCCGGTCACGGTGGCCGGCAGCTCGACGTACTCCCGCAACCAGTTCAGCCCGACGCGCATTACAGCTCCATCCCGAACGCCCGGCTGAACCGCACGTCGCCCTCGACCATCTCGCGCATGTCGCTCACCCCGTGCCGCACCATCAGCGTGCGCTCGATGCCCATGCCGAACGCGAACCCCGAATACCGGTCCGGGTCGATGCCGCAGGCCCGCAGCACGCGCGGGTTCACCATGCCGCAACCGCCCCACTCCACCCACTGTGGACCGTCGCGGTGCTGCGGGAACCACACGTCGAACTCGGCCGACGGCTCGGTGAACGGGAAGTAGTGCGGCCGCCAGCGGGTGCGCGCTTCCGGCCCGAACATCGCCCGCGCGAAGTGGTCCAGCGTGCCACGCAGGTGCCCCATCGTGATGCCCTCGTCCACCACCAGCCCTTCCACCTGGTGGAAGACCGGCGTGTGGGTGGCGTCCAGCTCGTCGGTGCGGTAGACCCGGCCGGGCACCACCACGTAGATGGGCGGCGTGCGGGTCAGCATTGTGCGCGCCTGCACGGGCGACGTGTGCGTCCGCAGGACGAGCCCGGGCCGATCCACATGGAACGTGTCCATCAGACCCCGCGCCGGGTGGTCCGGCGGGATGTTGAGGGCGTCGAAGTTGGCCCACTCCAGCTCGAGCTCGGGCCCTTCCGCGATCTCGTACCCCATACCGACGAACAGATCCTCGACCCGCTCCATCAGCGTGCTCAGCGGGTGGCGGGCACCGCGCGGCCGGCGGTCCCACGGAAGCGTGACATCGACCCGCTCCTCGGCGAGGATCCGCTCCGCCTGCTCGGCCTCCACCTGCGCCAGGCGCGCGTCATAGGCCGCCTGCACGGCGGCGCGCGCCTGGTTGACCCGCTTGCCGGCGTCGGCCTTCGCGGCCGGCGGCAGCGCGCCGATCTCGCGGCGGGCCAGCGACACCGGTGCCCGGTCACCGAGGTGCAGATGCTTGATCGAGGCCAGCGCGTCCGGGTCGCCGGCCGCGCCGAACGCCTTCTCCGCCTGGGCGACGGCGTCGGCGAGCGCCTCCGGATCGAGCAGCGCGACCTGCTTCGGGTCGTACGGATCGTTGCGGTACGTCACAGCCTTGAGAGTCTACGTGGCGCGCTCCCCGCCCGCCGCGCCCGGCCTCCGAGTGCTTGGAAGGGCCCCTTCCTATGCGAAAAACGATGGGAGGGGGCCCTTCCTAACGCTTGCTCCGGTGGGCGCGCGCGGACGCGTAGAGGCAGACCGCCGCGGCGGCGGCCAGGTTGAGGCTCTCGGCGCGGCCGTACAGCGGGACCCGGACCCGGGCGTCGGCGGCCGCCAGCAGGTCGGCGGGCAGGCCGTGCGCCTCCGAGCCGAACAGCCAGGCGGTCGGCGCGGCCAGCGCGCCGGCGTCGGCCAGGTCGTCCAGGTCCGACTCGCCGTAGCCGGTGGCGGCCAGCACCCGCAGGCCGCTGGCGTGGAGGGCGGCGACGGCTGCCGCCACGTCGCGCTCGCGCACCACGTCGACGTGGAACAGGCTGCCCGCCGACGCGCGCACGCACTTGCCGTTGTAGGGGTCGACGGCATCGCCCGCGAACACCACGGCGGCGGCGCCGGCCGCGTCCGCGGTGCGCAGGACCGTGCCGGCATTGCCCGGATCGCGGATCTCCGCGAGCACCGCGACCAGGCGCGGCGTCCGCGCCAGGGCCCTCGCCACGGGTACGTCGAGCCGCCCGCACACCGCGACCAGGCCCTGCGGGTGCACGGTCTCGGCGAGCGCGGCCAACGCGTCGTCGGTCACCGGTGAGACGCGGCCCCCCTGGCGCTCGGCGGCCGCCACGATCTCCGGGTGCCTGCTCGTCGCGCCATCGGTGGCGAAGAGCTCGATCACGGTACCCGCGGAAATTGCCTCGCGGACCGCTTGTGGCCCCTCGGCGAGGAACCGGCCCGTCTCGTCGCGGGCTGCCCGGCGGTGCAACCGCCGGGCAGCAACGACCCGGGGCGTCCGCGTGGTAAACGGACCGTCCCCGGGTCGTGGAGAACCGCTCACGCGGCCTTGGCGCCGCCGGTGCCTTCCGCCGCCACGGCGGCCTTGGCCACCTCGACGAGCTTGGCGAACGCCGCCGCGTCGGTGACGGCCAGATCCGCCAGGATCTTGCGGTCGACCTCGACGCCGGCCAGCCGCAGGCCCTGGATGAGCCGGTTGTACGTCATGCCGTTGGCCCGAGCACCCGCGTTGATGCGGGTGATCCAAAGCTGCCGGAAGTCGCCCTTGCGGTCACGACGGTCACGGTAGGCGTACTGCATCGAGTGCAGTACCTGCTCCTTGGCCTTGCGGTAGAGCCGCGAGCGCTGCCCACGGTAGCCACTCGCCTCCTCCAGGATCGCGCGGCGCTTCTTCTGGGCGTTCACAGCCCGCTTGACGCGTGCCATCTCAACTCCTCAATTCTTGTATCGACGGCGCGCGTCAGCGGCCCAGCAGCTTCTTCACTCGCTTGACGTCAGCCTTGGCCACCTCGACGGTGCCGGTCAGCTTGCGGGTGCGGGTGGAGGGCTTGCCCTCGAGGTTGTGGCGCATGCCCGCCTGCTGCTTGACGAGCTTGCCCTTGCCGGTCACCTTGACCCGCTTGCCCATCCCCGTGTGGCTCTTCATCTTCGGCATCTGGAACGTCTCTCCCCTGTTACTCGCCGGTCTCTCCGGCGGGCCCGGCCGGCTTGCGCTGCCCGGCGGTGCCTTCTGTTACGCGCCGGACTCTCCGGCGGGCTCCGCCGGGTTGGCCGGCACCTCGACACCGGACTCGGGATCGCGCTCGCGGTGAGCGCCACCCTTGGCCGCCGTGGCGGCCACGGCGGCCGCCTTGGTGGCCCGATGCGGAGCCAAAACCATGATCATGTTGCGGCCGTCCTGCTTGGGGGCGGCCTCCACGTACCCCAGCTCCGAGATCTCCGACTCGAGCCGCCGCAGGAGCCGGTAACCCAGCTCCGGTCGGCTCTGCTCGCGACCGCGGAACATGATCGTCACCTTGACCTTGTCGCCCGCCTTCAAGAAGCGGACCACGTGACCCTTTTTGGTCTCGTAGTCGTGCGGGTCGATCTTCGGCCGGAGTTTCATCTCCTTGATGACGGTCTGCTGCTGGTTGCGCCGGGCTTCACGCGCCTTCAGTGCGCTCTCATACTTGAACTTCCCGAAGTCCATGAGCTTGCACACCGGGGGGCGCGCCATCGGCGCTACCTCGACCAGATCCAGGTCTACGTCGGCGGCCAACTGGAGAGCGCGCTCCAGCGGGACGATGCCCACCTGCTCACCCTCCGGACCGACCAGTCGGACCTCACGTGCCCTGATCTGCTCGTTGACGCGTGGTTCGACGCTGATGTGGCCTCCTCTATCGCTCTTTCACACCTGACCGCAGGGCGCGGTCAAGCCCCCTCGCCGGCCACACAAGAAAGACCCCCGGCGTATGCCGAGGGCCTGCTCGACCGGTCGGGTGCATGCAACCGCGTGGTAGCAACGCACCACCGGGGCCAGGAGATTCCCAGCGCCGGTTTGACCGGACCCGGCCGCTCAGAAGCGACGCGGGTGGGAGCAGGCGCTCCGCTTGCTTCCCGTCACGAGACGTAACGGTTGGTCGACGCAGCAAGGTTACCAGGTCCCCGACAATCCCGCCCACCCGGACCCCTCCCCCATGATCAAGGCGTCCTTGTAGTAGTTGTTTACAATATGTGGGGGGCGGGGGTTATTGGGGGG
>JBBEWH010000222.1:0-11890 GCA_037414955.1 Actinomycetes bacterium KLBMP 9797 | reverse complement strand
CACCCCCATCAACCCGCCGCCCCCCCCGTCGTTGTAACGACTGGCGGGACGCCTTGATCATGGGGAGGTGGTGTTGGCCGTGGCGGCGGCGTGGAGGGCGCGCAGGGCGCGGACGCCGTCAACGGCGTACTGCTTGTCGACGGTCTGCAGCGCCAACATCGGCACCAGTTCCTCGTCGTCCAGCTCCAGGCTGGCCCACGGCGCGCCGCGGCCCCAGCGCACCGCGCGGATCAGATCCCACGACAGGTCGTAGCCGCCGACCAGGTTGCGCACCCGGATGCCGCGCGCGTCCGCCTCGATCCGCGGCCGCGCGAAGATCAGGATGCCGAGCGCGAACAGGATGCCGAGCCCGATCATCGCGATCTGGTCGCCGCGCTGGAACGTGCCGGTCCCGTCTCCGGTCGAGCCGCGCAGGCCCGTGCCGACCAGGGTGAAGATCACGAACACCGCCGCCGCCAGGATCCAGCACACGGTCCGGGCGCGGCGCGGCCGCAGGCGTACGACGTCAGGCGTGCTCACGCTTCCCGAGTCTGCCACCCCACTCCCCCAGCCCTCGAACGCCCCCATGATCAAGGCGTCCTTGATCATGGGGTGCGCGCGGC
This sequence comes from Actinomycetes bacterium KLBMP 9797, assembly GCA_037414955.1. Taxonomy (GTDB): domain Bacteria; phylum Actinomycetota; class Actinomycetes; order Mycobacteriales; family Micromonosporaceae; genus Phytohabitans. The sequence goes on along the minus strand of JBBEWH010000222.1, from coordinate 11,288 downwards.
GGCGCGGTCGAGGAGGTAGTTGACGATCAGCAGGGCGATGACCACGCCGACCGGCACGGCCAGGACCCACCACGCGTCGTACACGATGCCGTACACGACGGCGACCGGCAGGCCCAGCAGCAGCGTGCCGCACCCCGCTATCGCGATCGCCGGAAGATCGGCGTTCTCGTCCAACTCGTCCGGAGAGTCGAGCAACGCCGGGTGCGGCGGAGGCAGGTCGGCGAAGACCTCGCGCAGCTCGGCCCGGTTGCGCGCCTCCTGGCAGGCGCCGAGGCGGCGCTGGTACTCCCGCTCGTCGAGCCGTTCATCGGCGAGGTGCTCGTCCAGCGCCAGCCGGGCGAGGCGCCGCTCCGGCGCACCGATCCGCAGAAGGTCAGCTACGCGAGTGTCGACAGGAGGCTCGGTCACCGCGACAGGGTAAGGCCTTTCGCGTTGATCATGGCGTTAACCGCAGCGGGCGCCGCGACAAACTCGGTGCTCAACGCAGCGTCAGGGCGATCGCGGCCAGGTGGTCGGTGAAGGGAGCGACGGCGGCCGCGGGGGTCCGGGCGGGCAGGGTGGCGGCGAAGACCCGGCGGATCGTCGCGTCGTCGCGGTGCAGGCGGATCAGCGCCAGGTCGGCGGGCGCGGCGCGGATCGCCAGGGCCGGCACCAGGGCCACGCCCAGGCCGGCGGCGACGCAGCCGAGTTTGCCGGTCCACTCGGCCGCGACCAGGTCGATGCGGGGTTGGAAGCCGGCCGGCAGGGTGGCGCGCAGCAGGGTGTCTTCCGCCGTCGCCGAACCGACCACGAACGACTCGTCGGCGAGGTCCGCCAGGCGCACCGTGCGCCGGCGGGCCAGCCGGTGCGTGCGCGGCACCGCCACCAGCAGCCGCTCGTCGAGCAGGTGCCGCAGGACGAACCGGCTCTCGTCCAGCGGCCGGTCCGGCGGTGCGCTGACCACCGCCACGTCCGCGTCGCCGGCGGTCAGGCGGTCCAGCAACTCCGGCGTGCGGCCCTCGACCAGTGACAGGCTCACTCCGGGGTGCGCGTCGCGGAACGCCGCCAGCGCCCGCGGCACGAGCGCCGCCACGGCGGTGGGGAAGGCGCCCACCCGCAGGCGACCGGCGCCGAGGCCACGGAGCACCGCCAGGTCGCGGCGGGCGGTGGCCAGCCGGTCGAGTACCGCGTCGGCGTGCGCCAGCAGGCAACGGCCCTCCTCGGTGAGCGTGACGCCGCGCGGCAGCCGGTCGAACAGGCGCGCGCCGGTCTCCGCCTCCAGCGCGGCGATCTGCCGGGACACGGCCGACTGCGTGTATCGCAGCGCCCGCGCCGCACCCGTGATCGAACCGTGCCGCGCCACCGCCCGGAACACCTCGAACCACTGCACCCACACCCTGCCATGCTAGCCACGCATCCCAGCCATGCCGGACATTCGTTGGTCGCATGGGTCGGCCGGCCTTAGCGTTGCCGTTCGTGAAGACCATTACCGTTCTGGGCGCTGGGAACATGGGCGCGGCGATCGCGCGGCGACTGCTCGCCAGCGGGTACCCGGTGACTGTCTGGAACCGCACCCCGTCGCGCGCCGCGGACCTGACCCGCGACGGCGCCCGGGAGGCGGCCACGCCGGACGCCGCGGTCGACGGCGCGGACCTGGTGATCACCATGCTGACCGACGCGGCCGCGGTCGCGGCGGCCCTGCCCGCCACCCTGCGCCCGGGCACCTGCGTCGTGCAGATGTCGACGATCGCCCCCGCGGAGGTGCGCGCGCTCGCGGCGCGCCTGCCGGGAGTCGACCTCGTCGACGCGCCGGTCGGCGGCAGCGTCGGCGCCGTGACGACCGGCACCCTGCGGGTGCTCGCCGGCGGCGACCCGGCCGTGATCGACCGCGCCGCGCCGGTGCTGGCGGCGCTCGGCACCGTCGTCCGCTGCGGGCCGCTCGGCGCCGGCTCCGCCACGAAGCTGGTCCTCAACACGGCGCTCGGCACGGCCATGGCGGCGCTGGCCGACGCGCTCGCCGTCGCCGACGCGGTCGGCCTCGACCGGGACGCCGCGCTGGAGACGCTCGCCGCGAGCGCGCTCGGCGGCGCGGTCAGCCGCGCCCGCGCGCCGGGCGCCGCGTTCCGGGTGGCGCTCGCCGCGAAGGACCTGGACCTGGCACTCGACGCCCTGGACCCCGCGGCCGCCCCCGCCGCGCCCGGCGCGGTCGTCCGCGCCGCGGCGCGGGTGCTGCACGCCGCGCCCGACCCGGACGCGGACCTCGCGTCCATCCTGACCCGCCCATGATCAAGGCGTCCTTCAAGTCGTTCTAACGACGTGAAGGACGCCTTGATCATGGCTACAACCTTGAGGAGTACGCCGTGAAGCTCACATTGGACAATCCCGCTACCGTGGCGGCGCCGTTCGGTGACCGGTTCGCGCACGTCGCCCGGCTCGACCTGGCCGGCGGTGGCGCGCTGCTGGTGCTCTCCGGACAGGTCGCGGTCGAGGACGACGGGGCGGTGCGCGCGCCGGGCGACATCGAGGCGCAGACGGTGCGCGTCTTCGAGATCATCGGCGGCATCCTGGCCGCGCACGGCGCCGGGTTCGGCGACGTGCTCCACATCCGCAGTTTCCTGACCGACCTCGACGATCTGCCCGGCTACGGCGCGGTGCGACGGCGGTACTTCCCCGGGACGAAGCCGGCCAGCACCACCGTCGAGGTCAGCCGCCTCTTCCTCCCGGGCGCCGTGCTCGAAGTCGAGGTCACCGCCGCCGTCCAACCATGATCAAGGCGTCCATCACGTCGTTATGACGACGTGAAGGACGCCTTGATCATGGGAGGTCACAAACGGCAGTTGTGGATGTTGGTGACCAGGATGGCGCGGGCGCCCAGGTCGTAGAGCTCGTCCATGATCCGGTGCACGTCGGCGCGCAGCACCATCGCCTCGACCGCCACCCAGCCCTCCCGGTGCAGCGGCGACACCGTCGGCGACTCGATGCCCGGCGTCAGGGCGGTCGCCTGCTCCAGCAGGTCGGCGTGCACGTCGTACGCCAGCATGACGTACCGGCGCGCCACCAGCACTCCCTGCAGGCGGCGGACGAGCTGCGCGACCGAGCCGTTGGCCGGGGCGCCGGCCCGCCGGATCAGCACCGACGACGAGCGCATGATCGGCTCGCCGACCGTGACCAGCCCGGCCAGGCGCAGCGTGACGCCGGTCTCCACGACGTCCGCGATCACGTCCGCGACGCCGAGCCGCACCGCGTTTTCCACGGCGCCGTCGAGCCGGATCACGTCGGCCTTGAGGCCGCGCTCGGCGAGGTGGCGCTCGACCACGCCCGGGTAGGCGGTGGCGATCCGGCGGCCACCGATCTCGTCGATGGAACTCAGCGTCTCCGGCCGGGCGGCGAACCGGAACGTGGCACCGCCGAAGTCGAGGTCGAGCACCTCGTCGGCCGCCGCGCCCGCGTCGACCAGCAGGTCGCGGCCGGTGATGCCCAGGTCGAGGTCACCGGAGCCGACGTAGGTCGCGATGTCGCGGGGACGCAGGTAGAAGAACTCGAGGTCGTTGGTCTCGTCGCGGCAGACGAGGTCTTTGGGGTCGGTGCGCTGGCGGTAGCCCGCCTCGCGCAGCATCTCGGCGGCGGGTCCGGCCAGCGTGCCCTTGTTGGGCACGGCGATACGCAACATCTCTGAGCTTCCTTTCGTAGTCAAAAGAGAGGGCAGATCAGAGATGTCGGTACACGTCTTTGAGTTCCAACCCGGCCGCGAGCATGAGGACCTGGGTCTGGTAGAGCAGCTGGGAGATCTCCTCGGCCGCCCGCTCCGGCCCCTCATGCTCGGCCGCCATCCACGACTCGGCCGCCTCTTCGACGACCTTCTTGCCGATGGCATGCACGCCGCGCTCCAGCGCCGCGACCGTGCCCGACCCGGGGGTGCGGGCGGCCGCCTTCGCCTGCAGCTCGACGAACAGCTCCTCGAAGGTCTTCACGCCGGTCAGCGTACCGTCACCGTGTGATCGTCCCGGTGCTGGACGGCCCCGTCCCGCGCGGAGATCTCGTACACCTCCACGGTGTACTCCCCCGGCGCGAGGTTCAGTGTGACCTTCACCTCGCCGCGGGCGGGCGCACCGGCGCTGAGCGTCAGCGTCCGCTCCTCGACCACCGCACCGCCCGGCCGGAGCACGCGGAGTTGGGCGGTCGCCTCGAAGACCGCACCGGCCACGTGCACGATCACCGGGCCGGTGACGGTCTCGCCGTGCTGCGGGTTGATCAGCCAGAGGGCGGCGAGCGTGTCGAGCGCGGGCGCCTTGCGCAGGGTGGCGACCGGGTCGCCGTCGACGCGCAGGCGCACGGCGGGGTCGCCGCCGAGCACCGCGGCGACCGTCCACACCAGCTGCTGCCGGGCGATCGCCGCCGCCGGCGCCGCCGAGACGTCGACGGTCGCGCCGCCGTCGGCCACCGACAGGCCGAGCAGGCGCGTGCCGGCCGGCCACGCCGACGCGTACCCGGGATCGTGCGCCCCGCTCCGCAGCATCTCGGTGACCGCGGCCCGGAGCTTCGCGGTGGCCGTGTCCGCACTGACCGGCAGCCGGCGGAACTCGCGGTAGAGCCGCTGCCGGCCCTCGTCCTCGCCCACGTAGTAGATGGCGAGCGCGGGATCTGCCGCCGGCGTACCCGCGGTCGCCGCCGGGTCGCCGGGCGGTGGCGACACCCGCGGCGCCTGCCCGCCCACCAGGGCGAACAGCGCGACCACGGCCGCCGTCGCGACGGCGGCGGTGAGCGCGACGCCCGCGAACGGCCACCACCGCGCGCGCCGCGCGGTCCGCGCGCGGATGATCTCCAAGGCGTCCGCGTGTACCTCGACCTTGGCGGCCTCCATTTCCAGAGCCCGCCGGAGTACGTCTTCTTCCGCGTCCCTCATGGCCGTCCTCGCTTCGCTCCGGGCGGCCATGAGGCACCCAGGGCACTGTGTCTGATGATTCGCTCGCTGCGCTCGCTCATGACACACGCTCCAGGGTCTGGCGCAGGGCGGCCATGCCCCGCGAACAGTGGCTCTTGACGGCTCCCCGGCTGCACCCCATGGTGTCCGCGATGTCCGCCTCCGACAGGTCGAGGTAGTAGCGCAGCACCAGCGCCTCCCGCTGCCGGGTGGGCAGCAGCCGCAACGCTTCGATGACCGCAGCGTGCTCCAGGGCGTCCAGCGCGCCCGCCTCCGCGCTCGGCGCGTCCGGCGCCGGGCGGGTGCGGGCCAGGTGCTGGTCGACGACCTTGCGGTGGCGCAGCGCCGACCGGGACCGGTTGACCACGGTGGCGCGCAGGTACGCGAGGGCCTTGTCGGCGTCCCGGAGGCGGCGCCAGCGCCCGTGCAGCTCGACGTACGCGTCCTGCACGATCTCCTCGGCCACGCCCGGCTCGCGCAGCAGCAGCGTGGCCAGCCGGACGAGCGGCCGGTAGTGCGCGGTGAACAGCCGCGTCACCGCCTCGTCGGCCGCCCACGTGTCCACCCTCGGCGCCAGGGCCACCACGCTCCTCGCTGTCATGTCGCTACGACGCGCGACCCCTGTCATAGGTTTACGCCGTCACTCAATATGCTGTCGCCATGACCCGGAGTTTTCTGCCTTTGGCGGCGCTCGTTCTCGCACTCGGCGCCTGCGCGCCGGCCGATGAGGACCCCACCCCCGCGGCCACCGGGCTCGCCTGCGGGAAGGACCAGCTCGCGACGCAGACCGCCGGCAAGCTCACGATCGCCACCGACAACCCGGCGTACGAGCCGTGGTTCAAGGACAACAAGCCCGAAAATGGGCAGGGCTTCGAGTCCGCGGTGGCCTACGCGGTGGCGAAACAGCTCGGGTACGCCCAGAGCGACGTCGCGTGGGTGCGGGTGACGTTCAACAACGCCGTCGCGCCGGGGCCGAAGGATTTCGACTTCGACATCAACCAGTTCTCGATCACCGACGAGCGCAAGCAGGCGGTGGACTTCTCGGGGCCGTACTACCTGGTGCGGCAGACCGTGATCGCGCTGAAGACGTCGAAGATCGCGGGCGCCACGTCGGTGGCCGCGCTCAAGGACGCCAAGCTGGGCGCCCAGGTGGGCACGACCAGCTACCAGGCGATCACCGATCTGATCAAGCCGACCGGTAAGCCGCAGGTCTACAACACCAACGACGACGCCAAGAAGGCCCTGCAGAACGGCCAGATCGACGGCCTGGTCGTCGACCTGCCGACCGCGTTCTTCATGACCTCCGCCGAGCTGGAGAACGCGGCGATCGTCGGCCAGCTGCCGCAGGTCGGGGTGCCGGAGCAGTTCGGCCTGGTGCTCGACAAGGGCTCCGCGCTGACCGGCTGCGTCACCCAGGCGGTCGACCAGCTGCGCAACGCCGGCACGCTCACCGCGCTGGAGAAGGAGTGGCTCGCCGGGGCGGCGGGCGCGCGCGAGCTGACGTGACCGTCCCGCTCTCCGCCGCTCAACTCGATCGCGTCGCGTACCGGCGGCGGCAGACCGCCGTCTCGGCCTTGATCGCCGCCGGCTCCACGCTGGTCGTCGGCGTGCTGCTCTACGTCGGGGTGACCGGCGCGCCCGGCTGGGACCGCGTCCGTTCCTCCTTTTTCGACCTCGACGTGGCGCGGGACGCCCTGCCCGAGGTGGCCGCCGGGCTGTGGCTCAACGTCCGGCTGCTGGTCTTCTGCGCCATCGGCGCGCTCGCGCTCGGCCTGCTGATCGCGCTGCTGCGCACGCTGCGCGGCGCGGTGTTCTTCCCGGTGCGGGCGCTGGCGACCGGGTACACCTACACGTTCCGCGGCCTGCCGCTGATCATCGTGCTGTACGTGCTGACGCTGGGCGTGCCCGGGCTGCGCCTGCAGGGCATGCCGAGCGTGCTGGTGCTGGGCGGGATCGCGCTGGTGATCACGTACGCCGGTTACCTGGCCGAGGTGTTCCGCGCCGGCATCGAGTCGGTGCACCCCAGCCAGCTGGCGGCGGCGCGGTCGCTCGGCCTGACGTACCGGCAGACCATGCGGCACGTGGTGCTGCCACAGGCGGTGCGGCGGGTCGCGCCGCCACTGCTCAACGACACGGTGGCGCTGCAGAAGGACGTCGGGCTGGTGTCGCTGGCCGGCCCGATCGACGCGGTGCGGGCCGCGCAGATCAGCACGGCCGAGACGTTCAACTACACGCCGTACATCGTGGCCGGCGTGCTCTTCGTCCTGCTGGCCATCCCGTTGATCGCCGTGACCGACTGGGTCACCCTCCGGGCCGCCCGCAAGCAGTCCTCATGAGCGCCCTGCCCATGATCAAGGCGTCCCTCATGTCGCTAGAACTGCTTGAAGGACGCCTTGATCTTGGAGCTTCGCCGAACCCATACAGCTCGCGTCGCTCGTTCGAGGTATCCGGCTGGCCGGCGTCGGCGGGTTCCAGCAATGTCGGAGACATTGCTGCTTCACGGGTCCCGGATACAGCAATGTCCCCGACATTGCGGCCAGGAGGAGGTAAATGACGGTCTTGCGGTGCGAGGGCGTGCGGAAGGTGTTCGACTCCCACGTCGTGCTGTCCGATCTGGACCTCTCGGTGGCCGAGCACGAGGTGGTGGCGCTGATCGGGGCGTCCGGGTCCGGCAAGTCGACCCTGCTGCGCTGCGTCAACCTGCTCGAAGAGATCGACGACGGCATGATCTACCTGGACGGTGCGCACATCACCGATCCCCGGGTCAACCCGGACAAGGTGCGGCAGCGGATGGGGATCGTGTTCCAGGCGTACAACCTGTTCCCGCACATGACGGTCCTGGAGAACATCACGCTCGCGCCGATCCGGGTCCACGGCCGCCCTCGTCCCGCGGCTGAGGAGCAGGCGCGCGAATGGCTGGCGCGGGTCGGGTTGGCCGACAAGTCCGGCGCGTACCCCGATCGCCTCTCCGGCGGCCAGCAACAGCGGGTGGCGATCGTGCGGGCGCTGGTGAGCTCACCGCGCCTGCTGCTGCTGGACGAGGTGACGTCGGCGCTCGACCCGGAGCTGGTCGGCGAGGTGCTCACGATGATCCGCGACCTCAAGGCCGACGGCATGACGATGGTGCTGGCCACGCACGAGATGGGCTTCGCCCGCCAGGTCGCGGACAAGGTCTGCTTCCTCGACGGCGGCACCGTGCTGGAGGAGGGCCCGCCCGAGCAGGTCTTCGGCGATCCCCGGGAGCCGCGTACCCGCCAGTTCCTCGCCCGCATCATCGAAGCCGGCCGCCTCTAACTCCCCCCATGATCAAGGCGTCCCTCAAGTAGTTAGAGCTACTTGAGGGACGCCTTGATCATGGGGGTTAGTCGTTGATGGGGACGGGGTGGCGGGACGGGGTGAGGATCAGCGCTACGCAGGTGATGGTCAGCAGCACGAAGACGCCGACGAGGACCTGGACGCCCGCGGGTACGTCGACGAAGAACGCCGGCAGTGCGGTGACCATGGAGATGATCCGCGCGCCCGCGACGATGCGGGTGGCGCCGCGTCTGGCGGTACGCCACGCGACCACCACGGCGACCACGGTGATCAGGCCCAGCACGCCGTCGAGCAGCAGGATGGCGAAGGGCGGCCCCGCCTCCGCGTCATCGGGCGTCGGCGTGAACGGCGCGGTCATGTCGGCGAGGCCGAGCAGGAAAGCGATGACGAGACCCGTCTTGTTCAGCTTGGAGAGTGTCACGACGATCTCCTTGGATCGGAGGGGCACCGCTCGTCGGTGCCGGTGCACCACAGCGTGCGGGCCGCCGCGTTCCTGACGGATCTGTCGACCTGCCTGCCAGCCTGGGAGAATTCCCGGCCGCACCCGGGAAGACATTCCCGGGCGCTGGTCCCGGTACCCCTCATCATGAACCTATGACGCCGCCCGACCGACCGATCACCGTCGTCCTCGTCGACGATCACCCGGTAGTGCGCGGCGGCCTGCGCGCGCTCATCGAGTCGTTCGAGGGGTTCGAGGTGGTGGCCGAGGCGACGAACGGCGAGGAGGCCGTCCGCGAGGTGCAGCTGCACCGCCCGGACGTCGCGATCATGGACGTGATGATGCCGCGGGTGGACGGCGTCGAGGCGACCCGCCGGATCGTCCGCGCCTGTCCCGGTACCGCCGTGTTGGTCCTGTCCATGGCGGAGGAAGACGACGTCGTGTTCAGCGCGATGCAGGCCGGTGCCCGGGGGTACCTGCTCAAGGGCGCCGCGCAGGAGGAGATCGACCGGGCGCTCCGGGCGGTGGTCGCCGGTGAGGCGATCTTCGGCCCCGGTGTGGCGACGCGGGTCCTCGGCCTGTTCGCCCGCGAGACCACCGGCCAGCCGCCGCCGTTTCCCGAGCTAACGCCGCGCGAACGGGAGGTACTGGAGCTGGTGGCGCAGGGCCGGCGCAACGCGGCCATCGCCACGGTGCTCGGCATGGCGCCCAAGACCGTCGCCAACCACCTGTCGTCGATCTTCGTCAAGCTCCAGGTCACCGACCGGTCGGCGGCGATCGTGCGGGCGCGCGACGGCGGTCTGGGCCGGGGTCGCCCGTCATGACCCAGGCGGCCTGGACCATCTGGCTCCCGTTCGGCATCGGCGCGGCCGTGCTGGGGGGCGCGGTCCTGGTGCTCCTCGCGATGCGGCGGCGGATCTGGGCGGACCGCGAGGTTCCGGCGCGGCTGCTGGGCCTGTTGCTCGCCACCGCGGCGACCGGCCTCCTCGCGCTGGTGCTGCGCCTGACCGTCGGCTCCGGCCCGGTGACGGACCGGGCGTGGGTGTTGAGCGTCCTCGTGCTGTTCCCGACCGCGCTCGTGCTCTATCCGGACGGCAAGCCGCCGGCCGGTCTCGGGTGGACGGCGCCGGCCGTCGTGGTGCTCTGCGGCGGGATCGGACTCGTCTACCCCGGCACGTTCGCCCGGAGCGGCCTCGGCGAGCTGGTGGCGTACCTGTTGGTGCTCGCGGTGCAGTGGTGGCGCTACGAACACACCGACGGACCTGATCGGCGCGCGCTGCAATGGCTGGCGCTCGGCGCGCTCCCGGGCCCAGTACTCGCGGCCATGGCGAGCTTCACCCTCGCCGCCGAGCCCGCGGCCGTGCTGGACCTCATCGTCGGGATCGTCTTCGGGGCGTGCGTCTACGCCGGGCTGGCCGCGCCGGACGTACGGGACGTGCGCGCCATCACGCTCGCGGTGGGTGTCCACGCGGTCGCCGCGCTCCTCGCGATGAGCGTGTTCGCGCTGGTCATCTCGGTCATCAACCTGCTCGCCGGCCACCGGGTCGAACTCGCGCCCGGTGCGCTCGGGCTGATCGCCGCCGCGTGCGCGATGGGGTACGCCCCGGTCTCCCGGCTGCTGCGGCAGGTCATGGAGCTCCTGCTGTTCGGGGCGCGCAGCGACCCGATCCAGGCCGCGTCCCGCGTGGGCGAACGACTCAGCGACGACCCGGTACCGGCGCTGCGGTCGCTGCGCGAATCGCTGGCGCTGCCCTACGCGGCGCTGGCCGACGCGTCGGGTCACCCGGTCGCCGTCAGCGGCCGCCCGCCCGAGTCGATCGTCCGGCGCGCGCTGTCCGCGACCGACGGCACGCTCGGGTACCTGGAGGTCGGCCTGCCCTCCGGCCAGCAGACGCTGCGGCGCGAGGACGAGCAGGTCGTGGCGGTGCTGGCGCCGGCGCTGGCACAGCTCATGCAGGCGCGCAAGCTGCGCGCGGACCTGCAGGCGTCGCGCGCCGGCATCGTCGCGGCCGTCGAGGAGGAGCGCCGCCGGTTGCGGCGCGACCTGCACGACGGCCTCGGTCCCCGGCTGACCGGTGTCGCGTACGCCGCCGACGCCGCCCGCAACCTCCTCCAGCGGGATCCGGCGCGGGCGTCCGAACTGCTCGTCGGCGTGCGCGCCGAGGCCGGGGAGGCGATCGTCGAGGTGCGCCGGCTCGTCGAAGGTCTGCGCCCGCCCAGCCTGGACCAGGTCGGGCTGGAGCAGACGTTGCGGCAGCACGCCCGGCACCTGCTCCACCCCGACGGCCGCCCCATGACCGTCGACGTGCGGGTGCCCACCCCGCTGCCCGCGCTGGGCGCCGCGGTGGAGGTCACCGCGTACCGCATCGTCGTGGAGGCGTTGACCAACGCCGCCCGCCACTCCCGGGGCGACCACGCGACCGTCACCCTCCACCTCGACGAGGGCAGCCTGACGATCGAGGTCCGCGACGACGGCCACTCCCCGACGCCGTGGGTACCCGGAATCGGCCTCGCCTCCATGCGCGAACGCGCGGAGCTTCTGGGCGGCACACTCGTCGCCCGCGCGGACGACGCCCGCGGCGGCGTCCGCGCCAACCTCCCCACCCAAGATCAGGGCGTGCCCCACCCAGAGTT
>JBBEWH010000221.1:0-8975 GCA_037414955.1 Actinomycetes bacterium KLBMP 9797 | reverse complement strand
TGATCAGGGCGTCCCTCACGTCGTTATAACGACGTGAGGGACGCCCTGATCATGGGGGTCAGACGCCGTTGTTGCGCAGCACCACCAGACCACTGTTGTAGTCGGCGATCACCACGTCCGTCGACTCGTCGCCGTTGATGTCACCCAGCGCGAGGCCGTGGACGGTGTAGTTGCTCGCGTACGGGATGCCTTGGATCCTGATCGGCGTGTCGAGCCCGCCGCCGCTCGTCTGCGGCAGGACGCTGAGCGCCGACCATGCCCCGTGGACAGTGACCACGTCCGGACGGGAGTCGCCGGTGACATCGGCCGCTTCGACCGGCTGGGGGATGTCCCACACCGGGTGCAGCACCCCGGTGGCCAGGGTGCCGTCAGCGGTCTGCACGAGAACGCTGACCTGAGAGCGCGGCTTGTTGCCGCCGAGCGTGGCGATGATGTCGGCGCGGCCATCTCCGCTCACGTCGGCGACCTCGACGCCGTTGATCGATTCCGGCGAGCTCAGACCCGTCGGATGATTGGTGCGCGTCCATCCGCTCCCGGCCGCGCGGTAGACGGCGAGCCGGGTGCTGATGATGGACGGCGACGGCGCGGCGACGACCTCGGCCTTCCCATCACCATCGACATCGCCCACCTCCACCTCCGCGACATTGTCGGTGGAAATCGTGGTCGACGTGAAGGTGCCACCGGCGCCCTGCGTGAGCAGGAAGATGCCCGCACTGCCGCCGGTGACCAGGTCACTGTCGCCGTCGCCATCCACGTCCGCGGCCACCGGGATGCCGTTGCCCGGCAGTAGCCCGGCGCTCTCCAGCGTTCCGGACGCGGTCTGCCGCAGGACATTGATGCCACCCACGACGTTGATCGCGACGTCCTGGCGACCATCGCCGTTGGCGTCAAGCACCGCGAAGAAGGCTTTGGCCACGGTGTCGGTCGCGTAGCGCACCGGCGGGGCGAGCGTGCCGTCCGGTTGTTGCGCGAAGACGAACAGCTTGTCGCCGTTCTCCGAACCGGTGGCGGAGTAACCCGTCATGAGAAGTACGTCGTCGCGGCCGTCACCGGTCACATCCGCGACGTCGACGGTGCGCGCCGGCGCATCGATCCCGAACACCGCCGCCGGCTGGAACAGGGAGGCCGCGGCTCCGGCGGTGTCGGCGGCGCCGTACGCCACCGGGATCGCCGCACCGAGCAGTGTCAGCGCGGACACGGCCACGACCGTACGACCAAGACGCATTGATTCTCCCCATGATCGATTAACCAGGTGATGGGAGTCTGCCAGACGCGCGCCATCGCGACAAACCCAGTCACAGCACCAATTTCACCCGGATGCCTTCGGTGAGTGCCCGGCTACCCGAGGCGCTGTCCCCACTGGACCGCGACGAACCCGAGAGGGTCAGGTGTCTGCCCCAGCTTCTCCTCGTCCACACCGGACCCTGGCTGCCACAGCAGCCCCACGTTGCGGATCTGGCCGCTGCCGGGGCCTTGCAGCACCGCGCCGACCAGGATCGTCACCGGTCATGTACCGGGTCGGCGGCGTCGTGGCTGCCGGCGCAGAACTGCGCCACCGTGGAACTGCTGGCCGACGACACCGGCGGTGCAGACCGGTGACGACTCGACCCGCACCTCGGCGGCCGCGTCCGCGTCGGCGACAGCACCTCGACGTTCTTGCCGCCGGCCGCGGGTACGGCTCGCGGTTGATCTCGGTACGACGCCGAAATCCTGGAAGACAGAGGCTGAAGCTCCGGATCGTTGGCCTGATAGCCGTCGAGCGCGGCCGGCGACGATGTCCAGGGTGGACAGTTGCTTGGCGACCAGGGCCGGCGACGCGTACGGCATAACGAGCCCGACTACTACGACCCCGCGACGACACCAGCGTCGCCACCCGGTCGCCCACTATCGCCCACAAACGATCTACCCTTCTTCCGCGCCTTCGGTTACCGGTGACCTTCGCGCGGGCTTTCGGGGCATGCGCGGGTGTCGAGATGAGGGCCGCCGTCGCTACGCTCCCCGGCATGACTCCCGAAGTCGAACGGCTCCGCACGGTGCTCGACGGGCTGCGGGCCGGTGTCCTCAAGAAGCTGGCTGGACTGAGCGACCACGACGCCCGACGCAGCACGGTCGATTCGGGCACCAACCTGGCCGGGCTGGTGCAGCACCTCACGTTCGTCGAATCGATGTGGTTCGAGGAGATCGTCGCCGGCCGGAAAGCCGCCAGGGGCGACCGGTCGATGCGGGTCGACCCCTCGGTCTCACTGCGGACCCTTCGGGCCGAGTACCGCGCCGCGTGCGCCGCCAGCAACGAGATCATCGCCGCGGTCGGCGACGCGGACGCACCGGTGATCCGCGACGGGAAGACCAGCGATCTTCGGTCGGTGCTGCTCGCGGTCATCGAGGAGACGGCCCGCCATGCCGGCCACGCCGACATCATCCGCGAGCAGATCGACGGCCGAACCGGCCGCTGAGCCGGGCGAGCCGGCACCCGCCCGCCGGCGACCCCATGATCAAGGCGTGGCCCACTCAGGGTTTAAGTGGATAGGGGGGGCCGGGGGGGCCCCCCCATGATCAGGGCGCCCCAAACGTGTTAATACCTAGTTGCGGCACGCCTTGATCATGGGGTTAGGGTGCGGAGGGTTAGGGCGGCGTCCAGGGCGGCCACCGTGGCGGACCAGCCCTTGTCCTCGGCGGAGCCGGGCAGGCCGGCGCGGTCGCGGGCCTGCTCGATCGTGTTCACCGTCAGCACGCCGTGGGCGACCGGGGTCGACTCGTCGAGCGCCACCCGCGTCAAACCTTCCGTCACCGACTGGCAGACGTAGTCGAAGTGGGCGGTCGCGCCGCGTACCACCACGCCGAGCGCCACCACCACGTCACACCGCCGCGCCAGCGCCTGCGCGATCACCGGCAGCTCGACGGACCCGGCCACCCGGGCCACGGTCACCTCGTGCACGCCGCACGCCTTCGCCGCCTCGACCGCGCGGGCCAGCATGTGGTCGGTCAGGTCGCCGTGCCAGCGCGCCGCCACGATCCCCACCGTCAGGCCGGTCGCGTCCACGGTGGACACTCCAGGTTCACCGAAACCCGCCATTTCCTTCAGCTCCTCCACCTCACGGACTCCCATGATCAAGGCGTCCCTGTAGTCGCTATAGCTACTTGAGGGACGCCTTGATCATGGGTTAGGCCAACTCCTCGAGATCCATGTCCAGCAGATGCCCCATCCGGTCGCGCTTGGTGCGCAGGTATCGCACGTTCTCCGGGTGCGGCGACACGGCGAGCGGCTCCTGGCCGGCGACCCGCAGGCCGTACCCGGACAGCGCGGCCAGCTTCGCCGGGTTGTTGGTGAGCAGCCGCATGGTGCGCACGCCCAGGTCGGACAGGATCTGCACGCCGGCGCCGTAGTCGCGCGCGTCGGCGGGCAGGCCGAGCTCCAGGTTGGCGTCGACGGTGTCCCGACCCAGGTCCTGCAGGTGGTAGGCGCGCAGCTTGTGCAGCAGCCCGATGCCGCGCCCCTCGTGTCCGCGCAGGTAGAGCACGACGCCGCGGCCCTCGGCCGCGACCCGGGCGAGGGCCGCGTCCAGCTGCGGACCGCAGTCGCAGCGCAGCGAGCCGAACACGTCGCCGGTGAGGCACTCGGAGTGCACCCGCACCAGCACGTCGTGGCCGTCGCCCAGCTCGCCGTACACCAGCGCCACATGCTCGATATCCCCGAAAGAGCGGTACCCGACGGCCCGGAACGCGCCGTGCCGGGTGGGGATCCGGGTCTCGACGACCCGCTCGGTGCGCCGCCGGTACTCGACCAGGTCGGCGATGCTGACCAGCGTCAAGCCGTGCTCGGCGACGAACTTCTCCAGGTCCGGCAGGCGCTGCATGGTGCCGTCGTTGTTGACCATCTCGCACAGCACGGCCGCCGGCCGCAGGCCGGCCAGCACGGCCAGGTCGATGGCGGCCTCGGTGTGGCCGGGGCGGCTCAGCACGCCGCCGGCGCGGGCGCGCAGCGGCACCACGTGGCCGGGCCGGGACAGCTCGGCCGGGCCGGTCGCGGGGTCGGCCAGCAGCCGGATCGTGCGCGCGCGGTCCGCGGCGGAGATCCCGGTGGAGACACCCGTCCGGGCGTCCACCGTCACCGTGTACGCGGTGCCGCGCGGGTCCTGGTTGGTGTGGTACATCGGGGGCAGTTCGAGCCGGTCGCAGTCCTCTTCGGTCAGCGGCGCGCAGATGTATCCCGACGTGTGCCGCACCATGAACGCCACCAGCTCCGGCGTCGCGTGCTCGGCCGCGAAGATCAGGTCGCCCTCGTTCTCGCGCCGCTCGTCGTCGACCACCACCACCGGCCGGCCCGCGGCGATCGCGGCGACGGCCTCCTCGATCGTGTTCACACCCGTGCTCCCAGCATCTTCTCGACATACTTGCCGATCACGTCGACCTCCAGGTTGACCAGCTCACCGACGCCCTTGCGGCCGAGCGTGGTGAGTTCGAGCGTGGTCGGGATCAGGCTGACCGTGAACGCCGCGTCGTCCACCCGCACCACGGTCAGCGACACCCCGTCGACGGTGATCGAGCCCTTCTCCACCACGTATCGCGACAGCCCGGGCGGCAGCGCCACCGCGACGTCCTCCCACCGGTCACCCGCGGTACGGGACAGGATCGTGCCGACGCCGTCGACGTGCCCCTGCACGAGATGGCCGCCGAGGCGGGTCTGCAGCGTCGCGGCCCGCTCCAGGTTGACCGGGTCGCCGTCGCTGAGCGTGCCGAGCGCGCTGCGGTCGAACGTCTCCTTCATCACGTCGACGGTGAACCTGTCGCCGTCGACGGTGACCACGGTCAGGCAGACGCCGTTGACCGCGATCGAGTCGCCGGCCCGGGCGTCCGACGCGACCAGCGGCCCACGGATCGCGGCGACGCCGCCGTCGCCGTGCCAGTCCAGCCGCAGGAACTCCCCCAGCTCTTCGACAATGCCGGTGAACATGCCTCAGCCTTTCCTCTTGTTGCGCGGGACAGCGGTGAACCGCAGGTCGGCGCCGACCCGGGTGACGTCGAGGTACTCCAGCTCGATGGCGTCGGCGATGGTGCCCACCCCGGCCCCGCCCAGCATCGCCGGACCGGCGCCGAGCAGCTTCGGTGCCACGTATCCGACGACCTTGTCCACCAGCCCGGCGGCGAGGAAGGCGCCGGCGAGCGTCGGCCCGCCCTCCAACAGCGCGGCGCGGACGCCGCGCCGGTAGAGGGCCGCGAGCAGCGCGGCCAGGTCCACCCGGCCGTCCGGCCCGGCGCCGACCTCCGCGGCGGTGGCCACGAACGTGCGCGCGGCGCCGTCGCGCACGCGAGCATCCCGGGGGGTACGCCCGGCGGAGTCGACCACCACCCGGAGCGGTTGCCGGATGGCGAGCGTGCCGTCCCGCAGGTTGCGCACGGTCAGCCGCGGGTCGTCGGCGAGCACCGTGCCCACCCCGGCGATGATCGCGTCGGTCGTGCCGCGCAGCGCGTGCACGTCCATCCGGGCGGTCTCGGAGGTGATCCACATGCTGGTGCCGTCGGCGGCCGCCGACCGGCCGTCCAGCGTCGTCGCGAACTTCCAGATCAGGTACGGCCAGCCCCGCCGGACCGCCGTCAGCCAGGCGATGTTGCCGGCCTCCGCCTCGGCCGCGCCGATGCCGGTGACCACCTCGACGCCGCTCTCCCGCAGCGTGTGCGCGCCACCGGCGGCGACCGGGTCCGGGTCGGGGACGGCCATGACCACCCGCTTCACGCCGGCGTCGAGGAGCGCGCGGCTGCACGGGCTGGTGCGGCCGAAATGGTTGCAGGGCTCCAGGGTCACCACCGCGGTGCCGCCCCGCGCCCGCTCGCCGGCCTGGGCGAGCGCCATGATCTCGGCGTGCGGGCCGCCGGCGTACACGTGGAAGCCCTCCCCCACGACGGCGCCGGTGGTGTCGAGGATGACGCAGCCGACGACGGGGTTGGGGCTGGTCGTGCCGAGGCCGCGAGCGGCCAGCGCGACAGCGCGGCGCATCGCTTCGTCTTCGGGGATGCTCTCCATCCCGGGGTCACTCCCTCACGCGTCAGCGCAGGCAGCCGTCACCCCGGCAAAGGGCATACGTCCGTCCCGCGCGCTGCCTCCCATCCGGACTGTGACCGTCGGCTCTGGACTCACACCAGATCCACCGGCCGTTGGATACGACCGGGTCGCGGGCTCTCCCTAGGGATTACCGCCGGTTCGGAATTTCACCGAGCCCCGCCAGCGCGTGGTGGGTTAGCTAGGAGTCTAGCGCGCGATCAGTGGTCTGCTTTGCGCCGATCGACCGCTACATACGACCCTGGCTGGTTTTTCGCGACCTTTTTCATCTCGGATGCGACCGCGATCACTTCCCGCGGATCGGCGTACATCCGGCCGGTCGCGATCGACTGCGCCACCCCGATGGAGAGCGTGACGAGGGCCGCCTTCTGCAGCTGGCCGCGCCGGTCGGGCACCTCGATGAAGCCGCGCTTGCAGTCGTCGGGGTCGTAGAGCTCGTCGGCCGCCGCCTCGAAGTCGATCACGGCCTTCTGGGTCAGCGGCAGCATCTGCTTCGGCTCGCACACCACGACGAAGTCGTCGCCGCCGATGTGGCCCAGGAACGCCGGGGGCAGGCCGGCCGCCATCACGGCCCGGTGCAGGCTGCGGGCCAGCGCGGTGATGAACTCGTCGCCGCGCTCGAACCCGTACACGTCGTTGACGCTCTTGAACCGGTCGATGTCGATGTAGCCGACGGCGTAGTCGGCGCCGCTGCGCATGCGGTCGAGGATCTCCCGCCGGACCCGGGTGTTGCCGGGCAGCCCGGTCAGCGGCGACACCTCGCGGAACTCCTGGTTGCGGCGCAGCGTGGAGCGCACCCGGGCGATCAGCTCCAGCGTGTCGAACGGCTTGACCAGGTAGTCGTCGGCGCCCGCGGTGAGCCCGACCACCTTGTCGACGGTCATGCCCTTGGCGGTCAGCATGATCACCGGCAGCGCGGCGGTCATCGGGTCGGCCCGCAGCCGCCGGGTCAGCTCCAAGCCGTCCATGCGCGGCATCATCAGGTCGACCACGGCCAGGTCGGGCCGGTGCTGCTCGACCAGCTCCAGCGCCTCGTACCCGTCGCCGGCCACGACCACGTCGAAGCCTTCCAGCTTCAGGTTGACCTGGACGAAGCGCGCGATGTCGACATCGTCGTCGACCACCAGGATGATGTCGGGCCGCGGCCGGCTCTCGTCGACGGTCATCTCGCCATGGCCCGCTCGGCGACGGCTCGGAGTCGGCGCACCGCCTCCGCCGGGTCGGCGGCGGCGTAGACCGCGGTGCCCGCGACGAACGCGTCCGCGCCCGCCTCGGCGGCCTGCGCGATGGTGTCGTCGCCGATGCCGCCGTCGACCTCGATGCGCAGCTCCAGGTGGCCGGCGTCGGCGTGCCGGCGGGCGGTCGCCACCTTCTCCAGCATCGCCGGGATGAACTTCTGCCCGCCGAACCCCGCCTTGATCGTCATGATCAACAGGGTGTCGAAGTGGGGCAGCAGCTCCAGGTAGGGCTCGATCCGGGTGTCCCGGTCGATGGCGAGCCCCGCCTTGGCGCCGGCCGCGCGCAGGTCCTTGGCCAGCGACACCGGGTTGTCGGACGCCTCCGCGTGGAACGTCACGTTGTAGGCCCCCGCGTCGGCGTAGCCCGGCGCCCACCGGCGCGGATCCTCGATCATCAGGTGCACGTCGAACGGCAGGTCGGTGGCCGCCCGCAGGCTCTGCACCACCGGCAACCCGATCGTCAGATTCGGCACGAAGTGGTTGTCCATCACATCGACGTGCAGCCAGTCGGCACTGCCTTCGACGGCCCGGGCCTCCTCGGCGAGGCGGGCGAAGTCGGCGGCCAGGATGCTCGGCGCGACGACCGGCGATGCTGCGCTCACCGCGCCAGTGTATGCGCCACCTACGATCAAGGCTTCCCTCGCGTTGCTCCAGACACCGTGCGGGACGTCTTGATCATGGAGTCCGGTGTATGGTCTCGGGCGCGGGTCTGCCGGATCCGCACAACGGGGAGGACTCACATGCGACGTGCGTTGGTGGCGGGCTGCGCGCTGCTGGCGGTATTCGCGGCCGGGTGCGGCGCGCCCGCGGGCGCCGACGGCGACCTCGTCGACGACTGGACGGCGGCCGCCGCACCGAAGCCGTTCACCCCCGACGTCGGCGCGTGCCTGTTCGGCGCCGCCGCCAACAACCTGCTGTCCGGCTACAACGCGACCGACTGCGCCACCAGCCACGTGCGGGAGATCGTGCACGTCGGCCAGATCGCCACCGAGGCGACCACGCCGCCGAAGGTCGGCTCGAAGACCGCTCGCGGCGCGTTCGACGAGTGCGACGCCCAGGCCCGGCAGTACCTCGGCGGCGACTGGCGCGCGACCCGCCTCGACCTGGAGGTCCTCTTCCCGAGCCCGCCGGCCTGGTCCGGCGGGGCCCGCTGGTTCCGCTGCGACGTGCTCGAGACGCCGTCCCTCGACTCCGGCGAGCCCGTCACCCGCTCCGGCCGGCTGCGTGACGCCCTCAAGGCGGCCTCGCCGCTGCACCTCGGCTGCTTCCAGCCGACCATGTCCGGCGACGAGATCGACGAGATGAAGCCGGTGAAGTGCACGCAGAAGCACCGCTCCGAGTTCGTCGGCGTCTGGACCGCGCCGGACACCCCGTACTCGGACTTCACCCGCAGCGAGGAACGGGCACACGCCGCGTGCCGGGGCGTGGTCGCCACGTACGCGAAGGTGCCCAACGACAGCAACCTGCGCTTCCGCACCGGCACCGTCTACTACCCGCCCACCGCCGTGGAGTGGGCGCTCGGCGACCGCGGCGTCCGCTGCCTGTTCTGGTACGACCGGGACGTCTCCCGCTCGATCAAGGCCGCCGGCCCGTCGGCTCTCCCCATCCGCTAACCCCCATGATCAAGGCGTCCCACACCGCCGCCCAACCACCGGTGGGCCCCCCTGATCAAGGGGGTACCG
>JBBEWH010000220.1:0-1133 GCA_037414955.1 Actinomycetes bacterium KLBMP 9797 | reverse complement strand
CCCATGAGCCCGGCGCCCCACCCGGCGCCCAACCGCGGTGGGGCACGCCTTGATCATGGGGTTCCGGCGCGATGAAATGTTTGTGAAAGGGCGCGGCCCTAGGGTTCGCGGCGTGCTAAGAGGACAGATCGTCGCCGCGGGTGCCGCGGCGCTACTCACGCTGTGGGGTACGCCGGCGGCCGCCGCGCCGCCCGTTGGCGAGCCGTGCACGTTCGTCGAGCTGCGGACGGTCGAGGGCGGCGACAACGTCATGCTGGCCGCGGACCGGTCCGGCCGGTACCAGGTCGGGGCCCAGGGGCACTGGGAGTCGCCCGGCGTCATCCGGTCGCGCGTGATCCTGTGGCGGGACGGCACGCCCCGGCTCGGCCCGGAGACGGACCCGTACGGCGGGTTCGCCGCCGTGAGCTCGACGGGCATCGCGGTCGGCTGGGCCCACGAGGGCGGGCAACGACGAGCGGTCGCGTACGCGTACGGGCAGATCGTCGAGCTGGCCATGCCGGCGGACGCCACGGAGGCGACCGCGGCGGCGGTGAACGCCCGGGGCGAGGTCGCGGGCACCGCGTACGGCGATGGAGGCGCCCAGCGCGCGGTCGCCTGGTCGCCCGACGGCGAGGTGCGGGTGCTGGCCACTCCCCCGGGCTTCACCCACGCGAGCGCCACCCACATCGACGGCGACGGCACCGTGCTCGGCTACGCCGCCAGCGGCGCGTCCATGCCCGACCGGGCACGCCTCGTGGTCTGGGCGCCCGGCGGCGCGCCGCGGGTGCTCCCGGTCGCCGGGTCCGCCGACCCCGAGCCGCAGATGTGGCCGATCGACCTCCGGGACGGTGTCGCGTACGGCGCGCAGGACAGCGCGTTCGTGCGCTGGGATCTCGACGCGGGGACGGCCACGATCGTCGACAACGGCGGCGGCTCGATCATGGCGGTCAACGCGCGCGGCTCGATGGTGTCGTTCGGTGGCTTCGGCCAGGACCGCACCGTGTTCGTGGGCAACGGTGCCGTGCGCCCCCTGGATCAGGCCGGCCTGTGGATCACCCCGCTCGCCCTGTCCGACAACGACCTGGTGTTCGGCCGCTCCAACGCCAACGCCGGCCCCGCCTACATGGACTGCCGCTAACCCATGATCAAGGCGT
>JBBEWH010000219.1:0-626 GCA_037414955.1 Actinomycetes bacterium KLBMP 9797 | reverse complement strand
GGACGGCGCAACACCTCGTCGGTGGCCCGCCACACGACGGCCATGCCACCCTCACCGATCCGCTCATGCAACCGGTACCGGCCACCGAGCACCCGCTCACCCTCCACGACGGCACAGTCTGCCGTATATGAACCTTCTACACCTACACCAACTGCGTCACCCCTGGTCAAGGGCCTTGTGGCGCGACTGAGCCCGGACCCGCGGACGGTGACCGTGGGTGCGGCTCCGACCACCCGGGTCGGGAGCCACGACGGTCAGACCCAGTCGAGGACGCCGTCGTCGCGCACCTCGCGGTGGTAGCCCTCGATCTCGGTGCCGTGCTCGAGCGCGCCGGCGATCTCGGTGAGCATCGTGGCGACGCTCGTCCATTGTGGCGGGCGGCGGGCGGCTTCGTACTGCCGACTTCAACAGGTTGTTGACAAACAACCTGTTGAAGAGGACGCTGGCCGGCATGAACGGACGCCCAGGGGACGAGGCCGTCGCCGACGTCGAGCGACGAGCGCGGGAGCGGTTGATGGCCCGCGGCGGCGCGGACCTGCCGCCACTTCCGTGGGGGGGCCCCCGCCCCCCCCCCCCCCCCCCCGCCCCGCCCCCCCCCCCCCCGCCGGGCGGCCCCCCCCCCCCCC
>JBBEWH010000218.1:0-18740 GCA_037414955.1 Actinomycetes bacterium KLBMP 9797 | reverse complement strand
GGGAGCGAGGGGGGGGGGTGGGTTTGTTGGCCGGGGGGGGCGCGGCCCTGCCGCCACTTCCGTGGCTGGCCAGCGGCCAGCCACACGACGCCGTGACGCTGATCCGCCAGGCACTGTGGCGCGCCAACACGGACCGGAAATCCCTGGAGGTACCGGAAGATCTGTGCGCCGCGATCACGCTGCTGGCCGCGGCCCGCAGCGAGCTGGACCAGCTCGAAGCCGGGCTGCTGTTCGTCGCCCGGGCGGAGGGGTTGACCTGGGCGCTGATCGCGGAGGCGCTGGGTCTGCGGACCGCTCAGGCCGCGCAGCAGCGCCACGAGCGCGTGGTGGCGCGGCTGTCGTGAGCGTCATCCCGCTGATCGAGGCCGACCGCGAGTGCGGCCACAAGGCGGCCGGGCTCGCCGCCCTGCTGCGCGCCGGCCTTCCGGTACCGGACGGGTTCGTCGTCACCGACCCGGCCACCGACCCCGAGCTGATCGCCGCGCACCTGCGCCGGCTGCCCGGCCGGGCGGTCGCGGTGCGCTCGTCGGGGGTGGCGGAGGACACCGCGACGGCGTCGTTCGCCGGGCAGCTCGCGACGGTACTCGGCGCGCGCGGCCGTGACGAGGTGCTGGCCGCCATCCAGCACTGCGCCGCCTCGACGCGGTCCCCGCGGGCCCAGGCCTACCGGACGCACCTGGCTTTGGACGGCGAGGCCAGCGCGCCGGTGATCGTGCAGGCGCTCGTCGAGGCCGACCACGCGGGCGTGCTCTTCACCCGCGACCCCCGCGACCCCCGCGGCGCCGGCGACCCCCGCGGCGCTGGCGGCGACCGGGTCGTGATCAACGCCTCCTGGGGGCTCGGGGAGTCCGTCGTCTCCGGCCTGGTCGTGCCGGACGCGCTCACCGTGACGCCGCCGGCGGACACCGTCCGGCTGACCGTCGGCACCAAGGAGACCCGGCTCGACCTGGGCGACCGCGGCCTGGTGCGCTCCACCGTCCCGGCACCGGACCGCGCCCGCCCTTGCCTGGCCCCCGACGAGGTCGCCGAGCTGGTCGCGCTCGGCCGGCGCTGCGCGGACCTCTTCGGCCAACCCCAGGACATCGAGTGGGCGGTGCGCGCCGGCCACGTCTGGCTCCTGCAGGCGCGCCCCATCACCGTCCATGCCTCGCCCGCCGGCGCCCCGGATCCCGGCCCGGCGCTGGTCACCGGCGTGCCCAGCAGCCCCGGCCAGGCGCGCGGACCGGCGCGACTGGTGCGTTCGGTCGACGACTTCGCCCGCGTCCAGCGCGGCGACGTCCTGGTGTGCCGCACCACCGACCCGGCCTGGACACCCCTGTTCCGGCTCGCCGCCGGCGTCGTCACCGAGAGCGGCGGGATCCTCTGCCACGCGGCGATCGTCGCCCGGGAGTACCGGATTCCCGCGGTCGTCGGCGCCACGGGCGCGCTGGCCCGGCTCCCCGACGGCGCACCGGTCACCGTCGACGGCACCCGCGGCACCGTCTCCATGATCAAGGCGTCCTTCACGTCGTCATAGCGACGTGGTCGTCATAGCGACGTGAAGGACGCCTTGATCATGAGGATTTCCCCACGCGAAAGGCGTTCCTGATGGCCCACCCGTCGTCCACCGAGCTCCTGGTCCTGCACGCGGTCCGGCTCAAGGGGCACGCCGACACCGGCGCCGTCGCGGCCCGGTTCGGCCTCGACCCCCAGGACACCCACGAGCACCTGCTCGACGCCCAGGCGTACGGCTGGGTCACCCGGTCGTCCTTCGCCGACCTCACCGGATGGTCGCTCACCAGCGCCGGCCGCCAGCGGAACGCGGACCAGCTCCGCGACGAGCTCGACGGGGTCGCCGCCCGCGCCGCCGTCGCCGCCGTCCACGAGGAGTTCCTCCCGGTCAACGCCGAGGCGGCGCGCGTCTTCACCGCGTGGCAGCTCGGCCAGGTCCCGGCGCACGGCGACGTGCACGAGCAGCTCGGCGGCATCGCCGCCGGACTCGGCCGCCTCGAACCGCGGTTGACCGCCCACCTGGCCCGGTTCGCCGGTTATCACGACCGGTTCACGGGGGCGCTGGACCGGGCCGCCGGCGATCCCGTGTGGATCACCGGGATGGAGGTCGACTCGTGCCACCGGGTCTGGTTCGAGCTCCACGAAGACCTGGTCGCGACCCTCGACGTACCCCGGTAGGTCCGGCCCGCGGTGGCCGGTCGGCGGCCGGGATGTCACACTTCGGGCAGGTACGGCGGTCACGGCGAGGTGGAAACGATGCCACAGCCCGAACCCGGTCTACGACCGGATGCCGAGACGTTTGAGCAGGCCGGATGCCAGGTCAGCGTCGTGGGTTTCGACGAGATCAGGGCGGCCGCGGCCCAGCGGCCGGTCGAGCTGCTCCACGACGCCGCGCTGCCCGCCCCGGTACACCAGGCCCGCCTGTCGGTCGCGCGAAGCGCCCGCGACGGTCAACCGGTCTACCTGCTGGACGCGGCGATCCGCATCGGCCGCGACCCGCAGCCCTTGTTCGGGGTACTCGGCCGGGACCCGATCGGGGTGCTGCTGGCGCGGCGGGCGGCGGCCGGGGACGAGTGGGCGGTGCGGGTCGTGGACGGCGTGGGCGCCGCGGTGTCCGAGGCGTCCCGCTGGCTGGGCCGGGACCGGCCGGGCTCGGCGGCGACCGCGCCCGAGGGTGCGGTGATCCGGTCGGTGGTGCGGGAAGACGCCGCGACCGGCCTGCGCGCCACCGTGACCTACCACCGGCCGCCCTCCCGGGTCACCGGCGGCGGGCCGCTCGTCACGATCACGGCGGCGGTGCCGGCCGACCAGCTGGCGCCGGGGCACCTGGTCGCCATGTTCGGCGTGCTGCTGGACGTCGCCGCGCACGCCGCCGGCGGCGCCCGGCCGCGCGGCGATTTCGTGCTGGCCGGCCACCCGACGGGCCCGTCCGCGCCGGACGCGGAACGGGTCACGCTGGACCAGGTCGGTGGCCTGGACGCCGTCGTGGCGCAGTTCCGGCAGATCGCGGTGTCGTTCCGGCACCCGCAGGTGATGGCACGGTGGGGCGCGCGCCGCCCGCAGGGCATCCTCCTGTACGGCCCGCCCGGCACCGGCAAGACCATGCTCGCCCAGGCGCTGGCCGCCGAGATCGGCGCGACGTTCCGGGAGATCCGGACACCGGAGATCCTGGACAAATGGCTCGGCGGGTCCGAGCGGAACATCAAGCGGATCTTCCGGGACGCCCGCCGCTACCGCGAGCCCACCGTGATGCTGTTCGACGAGTTCGACAGCATCATCAGCTACACCGGCGCCGGCATGGACGCCGCCAGCCAGGCGATCAACGCGGTGGCGGGCATCTTCAAGCAGGAGATGAACGACCTCATCGAGGACAACCCCAACGTGATCGTGGTCGCCACCACCAACTTCCCGGAACGGGTCGACGACTCGCTGATCCGGTCCGGCCGCTTCGACATCAAGCTCGCCATCCCCCGGCCCGACCAGACCGGCCGGGCGCAGATCATCGCGAAGATGATCCGGCAGCTCATCGCGCGGCACGAGATCGGCGACTTCCGGATGTTCGCCGACGACCTCGACGTCGACGGTCTCGCCGCCGCCAGCGCCGGCATGACCGGCGCCGACCTGAAGGAGGCGCTGCGCCGGGCGCAACTGGCCAAGGCCATGCAGGAGGCGCGTACCGGCGTCGCCGCCCCGCCGATCAACCAGCACGACCTCACCGACCGCATCACCGAGCTCAAGCGCGCCGCGACCGGGTAGCTACCGGGCGAACACCGTGGTCGTACGCACCACGCCGTCCGGGCGCGGCTCGGTCTTGGTGCCGAGCCTCGGCGTCCATCGGTGGATCGTCGAGCCAGCGCAGGGTGTCGGGATCGTGGCTCGCGGCGGCGATGGCGTCCAGGTCATCCGCGCGCCGCGGCCGCACGACGATCGCGCCGTCCGTCAACGGCGTGGCTGACGGCACGATCGGTATGGAACGCCCCATCGGCCGATCCTAGGCGCTTTTGCCTGCCGACCCTGCTGGGCGGGCGTAGCGTCGGAAGGTGTGAGGGATTAGCGACGAAGGAGGCTGCCATGCTCGCGGATTGCACACCGATCGCGACACTGCCCACGGCAGACACCGCGCGGGCCCGCAAGTTCTACGAGGAGACGCTCGGTCTCACGCCGCTGCGGGAGGAGTACGGCGGCGTCATGTACCAGTGCGGTGACGGGAAGCTCTTCGTCTACCAGTCGGAGTACGCCGGCACCAACAAGGCCACCGCCGTCAGCTTCGCGGTGAGCGACGAGCAGTTCGACGTCGAAGTCGAGGCGTTGCGCAAGAAGGGCGTCACCTTCCAGACCTTCGAGTACGAGGGCATGGAGTGGAAAGACGACGTCATGATCAGTGAGGGGATGAAAGCGGTCTGGTTCGCCGACCCGGACGGCAACATCCTCAACCTCGGCACCGAGTAACGATCAAGGCCGACTCTTGTTGGGCTCGGGCCATCCAGCCAGCTGATTGGCGTGGCCCTGGGCCAGGTGGCCCGCGCCGCGGCCGAGGCCAAAGATCCGCACGCGGCGATCGGCTCATTCACCAGCTACCTCGACCGGATCGACCCGGAGGCCGGCCGGCTGAGCGGCCTACGGCAGCACGGCCCGGCGACCGCGTCGCCAGTCGGCCGGGCAGGCCAGGACGCCGGGGCGCCGGCAGGGGACACGACTGAGGCTGACCCTCACCGGGTTGAGCCTGGCGAGGCGGAGGTCCGCCGCGGTGATGCCCGCGTGCCGACCGCCTGTGCCGGACCCTGCGGTACTGGATCGACACAACCGTAAAGCTCGGAACGGACGCCGGGCCGCTCCTGGAGAACAGAGAAGCCCGGAGCCGGAGCGGTCAGCAGGAGGCGGTGCGCTCGTACTCGTTGGTGTGGTATCCGAGGGTGTTGGTCTCGGTGGAGCTGTAGTTACGGGTACCCCTCGGAGCGATCGTGTAGCAGGAGCTGTCCGGGCCGTTGTTCACGACGACCTTGCGCTTCACGGTGCTCGAACCGCAGTTGAAGTAGCTCCACGTCCACTTCCGCTGCCAGGTGGCCGTGTCCGGGATGTGCTTCCACAGCGCGTAGGTGACACTGGCCCCGCAGGCGTAGGCCGGGCTCGGGACGACGAGTACGCCAGCGACAGCGATCGCGCTGAACGCGAGAGCCAGGGCCTTTCGACGGATCTTGAGCAAAGTGATTCCTCTCTGTGCTTAATGAAGCCTCAGGTGATCACCGTTGCCGGAATCCTGGCACCCATCCACAGGGTTCTCTGTCGGCCGGCGCGGATCTTGCGCAAATCTTGAGTGACCGCCGTCACGTCGCGTCTTGGGTACCCTCCTGCGCATGCGACTGACGCACCTTGGCCTGCCCGTGAGCGACGTCCAGCGCAGCCGGAGCTTCTACGAGACCTACTTCGGCTTCGACCCCGCGACCGCCCAGCGGTACCCGGACGGGACCGTCATCGTCCGCGACGCCGGCGGCTTCGACCTCGCTCTCCACGCCGTCGAGCAGGTCGGCCGCGATCCGGAGTTCCTCCACTTCGGATTCCGCGCCGGGACGCCGGACGACGTGCGGCAGCTGCGGGCCCGGCTCGCGGCGGACGGCGTGCCCATCATCGAGACGGACGACGAGCCGGACTACGTGGCCATCAAGGTGACCGACCCGGACGGCCACCGCGTCGAGATCTACTGGGAGCCCTGACCGCCGCCCCGTCCCGGCTATATCCCGCATGGCGTTGGGCTCGATAGCATCGCGGGACAGATGCCCAGACGGGAGCCTGCCGATGATGATCGACGTCTTCAGCGAAGTGCAGGATCCCCCGCCGTGGCAAGGAGATCACGAGCACCAGCGCATCATGCAGGCGTTGGAGCAGGCCAAGCTCGCCGACGAGATGGGCTACGGATGCTGGTGGCAGGTGGAGCACCACGGCGCTGAGGATTTCAGCCTCTCCTCGGCGCCCGAGCTGCTGCTCACGGCGATCGCCCAGCACACCAAGAGGATCCGGCTCGGGCACTCGGCGGTGCTCGCGCCCGGGCGGTTCAACCATCCGATCCGGGCCGCGGAACGGGCGGCGTGGCTCGATCATCTCAGCCATGGCCGGTTGGAGTTCGGGCTGACCCGTTCCACCATCCCGGAATGGCGGCTGTTCAACGTCGACCCGGCCGACGTACGGCCGCAGACACAGCAGGCGTTCGAGATGATCCCTCGCATGTGGACCGAGGAACGATTCTCCTACGCCAGCGAGTTCTACGAGATCAACGACGTGGTGATCGGCCCGAAGCCTTACCAGAAACCCCATCCGCCGCTGTGGCAGGCGGCGACCAGCCCGGCGTCGTTCGAGGAGGCGGGACGGCGCGGCGTCGGGGTGCTCGGCACCACGCTGTGGGAACCGCTGCCCCGGGTGCGGGCCATGACCGAGTTGTACCGCGCGGCCGCCCAGCGGTGCGACCGGCCGGTCGGCGCGTTCGTCAACAACCAGATCGCGTTCTTCACGTTCGTGCACTGCGCCGACACCGATGAGGCAGCCATCCGCGATGGCGCCGCCGCCGCCGCGGCCTGGTACACCGTGCGCGCGCTGACGTTCTTCGAGGCGAAGCAGAGTTTCCTCGAGACCGCCGCCCGCCAACAAGCCATGGTGGACGATCCTCGCGGCGGTGGACTGGCCGGCGACTTCCTACGCGCCGAGATCGCGGCGGGCCTGCCGCCGAACCGGGCGCAGATCTGCATCGGGCGGATCCTGGAGGGCGAGCGGGTCTCCGACGACGAGATCTTCGACGCGCTGCGCGACCAGGACTCGCTCATCGTCGGCAGTCCAGAGACGTGCCGCGAGAAGCTCCGGATCTACGCCGATCTCGGCATCGACCGACTGATGTGCTTCCACCAGGTCGGCCACCTGTCACACGAGGCCGTCATGAAGAGCATCCGCCTGATCGGCGACCTCATCCCCGAATTCACCCGGGCACCGCACGAAGCTGGTTAGCGGCGGAGGGCGCGGACGATGAGCCAGGTCGCGACGGCGGCCAGGCCGCCGAGTGCGACGAGTCCGGCGGCCCGGACGGCGCGGGTGCCGGCCGACACCCGCAGGAGGTCGATCGGCTCGGCGCCCAACTCGACGTCCGCAGGAAGCGCCTCCTCATGATCAGGGCGTCCCTCATGCTGCTCTAACGACGTGGGGGACGCCTTGATCATGGAGGGTTCGGGCTCGGGCGCGGGGGTGGCGATCTTGTCGGCCAGGCAGTCCGCGAACTGGCCGATGAGCCGGCCGCTCACGTCGGCGAGCATGCCGCGGCCGAACTGGGCCGGACGGCCCGTGATCGTGAGGTCGGTGGCCACCTCGACGCGGGTCGCCTCGCCGTCCGGCGTCAGCGTCGCGGTCACCGTCGCCGCCGCGGTGCCGGCGGATCGGGTGTCGCGACCGGACGCCTCGACGACGACCCGGCGGGCCGCCTCGTCGCGCTCGACGAAGCGCCCCTTCCCGGAGTACGTCAGCACGATCGGGCCGACCTTGACCTTCACCGTGCCGGCGAACGAGTCGCCGTCGAAGTCGGTCAGCGTCGCCCCGGGCATGCACGGCGCCACCCGAGGGACGTCGAGGAGCACCTCCCACGCCTCCTCAACCTTCACCGGCACCGTAAAGCTGTGGTCGAGCCGCATGGTGAGTCTCCCTCGATCATGGAAAACCGCGTCGATCAAGGGCTTAGGCACCCGGATCAGAGATCAAACCGTGTGCCCGAGCCCTTGATCGACGGGGGGTGGGGCCGCAGGCCCCATAAGCCCCCGCGGGCCGCGGGCGGGGGGGGTTACGGGTGGGTGGTGGTTAGGAGGGCGCGGTGGGTGAGGACTTTTGCTAGGTGGGTGCGGTAGTCGGACGACGCCCAGACGTCCGCCGGGGGGTCGGTGCCGTCCGGTGCCTGGGCGGCGGCCGCGCGGATCGCGTCCGCGGTGGCGGGGGCACCGGACAGGGCCTCCTCGACCGCGCGGGCGCGCAGCGGCTTGCCGGCCATGTTGGTCAGCGCCACCCGGGCCTCGGCGATCGCGCCGTTGTCCCGGCGGACGGCGGCGGCGACGCCCACGATGGACCAGGACTGCGCCATCCGGTGGAACTTCTCGTAGTGGCTGCTCCAGCCGGGCAGCTTCGGCACCCGGATCGAGACCAGGATCTCGTCGTCGGCGAGCGCCGTGGTGAGGAACTCGACGAAGAAGTCCGCCGCCGGGATGGTCCGCCGCCCGCCGGGGCCGACCGCCTCGAACGTGGCGTCCAGCGCGAGCGCCGCGCCGGGCAGGTCGCCGGCCGGATCGGCGTGCGCGAGCGAGCCGCCGATCGTGCCGCGGTGCCGCACCTGCCGGTCCGCCACGGTCGCGGCGGCCTGGGCCAGCAGCGGCGCGTGCTCCCGGATCAGCGGGTCGCGGAGCAGGTCGGCCTGGCGGGTCATGGCGCCGATGACGAGCCCGTCGCCGTCGTCGCGGACGCCGCGCAGCTCCGCCACGCCGCCGAGGTCGACCAAGAGGCTGGGATCGCCCAGGCGCAGCCGCAGCATCGGGATGAGGCTCTGCCCGCCGGCGAGCACCTTGGCGTACTCGCCGCCGTCGGCCAGCGCCCGCACCGCCTCTTCCACAGTGGACGGCCTGGTGTACTCGAACGCGGCCGGGATCATGACTGACCACCCCCTCGCAGCGCCTGCCACACCCGCTCGGGCGTACACGGCATGCGCATGTCCTGGACCCCGTACGGCCGCAGCGCGTCGACGACGGCGTTGACCACGGCCGGCGTCGACGCGATCGTGCCGGCCTCGCCGACGCCCTTGGCGCCCAGCGGGTGGTCGGGCGCCGGCGTCTCGGTGCGGTCGCTGACGATGTCCGGCAGGTCCGCGGCGGTGGGCACCGTGTAGTCGACGAACGTGCCGGTCAACAGGTTGCCGTCGCTGTCGTAGACGGCCTCCTCGTGCAGCGCCTGCGCGATGCCCTGCGCCACGCCACCGTGCACCTGGCCCTCGACGATGAGCGGGTTGACCACCTTGCCGACGTCGTCGACGGCCACATAGGACCGGACCTTCACCTGGCCGGTCTCGGTGTCCACCTCCACCGCGCACAGGTGGGTGCCGTGCGGGAACGAGAAGTCCAGCGGGTCGTAGACCGCCTCGGCGTCCAATGTGGGCTCCGAGCCGCCCGGCATGTCGTGCGCGGCGAAGACGGCGAGCGCGCAGTCGGCGAGCGTCTTGCCCGGGCTGTCGGTGGGCGCGCCGCGCACCCGGAACGTGCCGTCGCGGAACTCCAGATCGGACACGTCGCACTCCAGCAGGTGCGCCGCGACCGGCTTGGCCTTCTCGAGCACCTTGGTGCAGGCGTTGACGAGCGCGGTGCCGCCCACGGCGAGCGACCGCGACCCGTACGTGTCCAGGCCCTTGTGCGCGGTGCGGGTGTCGCCGTGCAGCACCTCGATGTCCTCGAACGGCACGCCGAGCTGGTCGGCCGCGATCTGGCTCCACGCCGTCTCGTGGCCCTGGCCGTGCGGCGAGGTGCCGGTCAGCACCTCCACCTTGCCGGTGGGCAGCACCCGCACGCTGGCGGACTCCCAACCACCCGCCGCGTATCCGAGCGAGCCGAGCCAGCGGCTCGGCGCCAGACCACACATCTCCGTGTACGTGGACACACCGATCCCCAGCTGCACCGGGTCGTTCGACGCGCGCCGCTCGGCCTGCTCGGCCCGCAGCCCGTCGTATCCGAACAGCGCCAGCGCCTTGTCGGTGGCGGCCGCGTAGTCGCCTGAGTCGTAGGTCAGCCCGGCGACGGTGCGGAACGGGAACTCCGCCCGCTCGATCCAGTTGCGCCGGCGCAGCTCGACCGGGTCCATGCCCAGTTCGGCGGCGAGGTCGTCCATCGCGCGCTCGATGGCGTAGGTGGCCTCGGGGCGGCCGGCGCCCCGGTACGCGTCGGTGGGCGTGGTGTTGGTGAACACGCCGGTGCACTCGAACCGGTACGCCGGGAACTTGTAGATGCCGTTGTACATGTACCGGCCGAGCAGCGGGATCGACGGCGTCAGCAGCGCCAGGTAGGCGCCCATGTTCGCGGTCAGCTTGACCCGCAGCCCGAGCACCGTGCCGTCCCGCCGGGCGGCCACCTCGACGTCCTGCAGCAGGTCGCGGCCGTGGTGCGCGGCGAGCAGGCTCTCCGAGCGGGTCTCGGTGTACTTCACCGGCTTGCCGACCCGGCGGGCCGCCAGGATCGCGATCAGCTCCTCCGCGGTCACCTGGAGCTTGCCGCCGAAGCCGCCGCCGACGTCCGGCGCCACCACCCGGATCTTGTGCTCGGGCAACCCGGTGACGAGCGCCAGCAGCACCCGCAGCACGTGCGGGATCTGCGTCGACGACCACAGCGTGACCTGGTCGCCGGTGGGGTCGCAGACCACGCTGCGCGGCTCCATGAACGCGGGGATCAGCCGCTGCTGCACGTACCGCCGGGTGAGCACGACCTCGGCGTCCGCGAACGCGCTGTCGACGGCCTCGCCGGTGCCCGACTCGGCGGAGTCGAAGACCCACGTGTACGACTTGTTCGTGCCCTTGTCGGCGTGCACCAGCCGGGCGTCCTCGGCGAGCGCCTCCTCCATGTCCATGACGACGGGCAGCGGCTCGTACTCCACGTCGATCGAGGCCAGGGCGTCCACGGCGGTGGCCGCGTCCCGGGCGATCACGACGGCGACCGGCTCGCCCACGTGCCGCACCTCGTCGACGGCCAGCGGCGGGTGGTCGGGGTGCACCATGTCGCTGGTGACGACCCACGCGCACGGCAGGCTGCCCTGCGTCTCGGCGACGTCGCGGCCGCTGAACACGGTGACCACGCCGGGCAGCTGGGCCGCCGCCGAGGTGTCCACTGTGGTGATGCGGGCGTGCGCCATGGGGCTGCGCAGGATCGCGGCGTGCAGCATGCCGGGCAGCGTGATGTTGTCTGTCCACATCGTCCGGCCGGTGATCAGCCGGGCGTCTTCCTTGCGCCTGCGGGCCTTGCCGATCTCGGGGGCCGGGCGCTCCTCGATGACGGTCATGAAAAGACCTCCCTCGGCTACGGGACCGGCCGCGGGACGGCCTCGGCGGGGACCTGCTCGGCGGGCTCGGACGGGACCGCCGGTGGCGCCTGCGGCGTACCCGGCATGGCTCCGTCCACCGCGGAAGCCGGCTCCCGCTCTCCGGCCCCGCGCAGCGCGGACGCCGCGTCGTGGACCGCGCGCACGATGTTCTGGTAACCGGTGCAGCGGCACAGATTGCCCTCGATGCCCTCCCGGATCTCGTCGTCGGACGGGTCCGGGTTCTCCTGGAGCAGGTCGACGGCGGTCAGGATCATGCCGGGCGTGCAGAAGCCGCACTGGAGCGCGTGCCGGTCGTGGAACGCCTGCTGGACCGGGTGCAGCGCGCCGTCCGCACCGGCCAGCCCTTCGATGGTGGTGATCTCGGTGCCGTCCGCCTGGACCGCCAGGACGGTGCAGCTCTTCACCGCTTCTCCAGAGAGGAGCACCGTGCACGAGCCGCAGTTGCTGGTGTCGCAGCCGACCACGGTGCCGACCTTGCCGAGCCGCTCGCGCAGGTGGTGGACGAGGAGGGTGCGGGGCTCTACGTCGTCGTCGTAGCGCACCCCATCGACGGTGATGCTGATGCGGGCCATCTTCCCTCCCTGTGGGGACGGGGGAAACCTCCTCCCCAGACAAGTCCTCCCCGGGCCGTGCCGCAAGGGGTTCGGCGTAACCGGCCCGAAATTCGATCAGGGGTGCGAGATAACGATCAGGGGTGCGAGATGACACGGACGAGGTCCGCCAGCGCCGCCAGGCTGTGCCCGGCGACGAAGTCGTCGACGTACGGCAGGGCCGCCGCCATGCCGGCGACCAGCGGCGCGTACCCGGGCTTGCCGCGATGCGGGTTCACCCAGACCACCCGGTGGGCCAGCCGGGACAGCCGGGCCATCTGCTCGGCCAGCAGCGCCGGGTCGCCGCGCTCCCAGCCGTCGCTGCACAGCACCACCACCGCGCCGCGGGCGGTGCCGCGCTGACCCCACCGGTCCAGGAACGCCTTGAGCCCGTCGGCGAGCCGGGTGCCGCCGTGCCAGTCCGGGATCGCGGCGCCGGCGGCGCGCAGGGCGCCGTCCGGGTCCCGGTACCGCAGCGCCCTGGTCACCCGGGTCAGCCGGGTGCCGAGCGTGAACACCTCGGTGTGGGTGGGGCGGCGGCGCACGGCGGCGTGCGCGAACCGGAGCAGCGCGTCCGCGTACGGTGCCATCGAGCCGGACACGTCGACCAGCAGCACCAGCCGGCGGGGCCGGTCGCGGCGCTCCCGGCGGGCCAGCGGGGTGGCCTCGCCGCCGTACCGGAGCATCCGCCGCACCGTGCGCGGCGGGTCGGCACGGCCGGCGCGGGCCGGCCGGTGCCGCCGCGCGGGCCGGGCGGCGGTGCCGGGCGCCAGCAGCGCCAGCAGGCGGCGCACCTCGTCGCGCTCGGCCGCGCTCAGCGCGCCGACGTCCCGGTGCCGCAGCACCTCCTTCGCGCTGGCGGCGACGGGGCTCGCGTCCTGCGACGCGCCGTCGGCGTCCGCGCCGCCGCCGCCGAACAGCGCCACCGGGCGTGGCCGGCTCAGGGCGGCCGGGCGGCGGGTGGGGGCCTGCCCGCTGAAGTACGCCGCGAACGCCGCGTCGTAGACCGGCAGGTCGTCCGGCTCGGCGCAGAGGGTGAGCCGGCCGGCCCAGTACGCGTCCGCGGCGCGGGTCACGTCGAGCGCGCCGACCGCTGCCATCATGGCCTGGACCCGCTCACCGACCGCCGCCACGCCGGCGTGCCGCAGGGTGCGGGCGAACCCGACCAAGACCGCCGTCAGGTCGTCTGCCATGGCGCTGCCGCTCTGACCCGCTCGACGTCCTCCCGGTACTTGAGGACCGCGCCCAGCGTGGCCGCCGCCAGCTCCCGGTCCAGCTCCCGGGCGCCCAGGGCGGCCAGCGCGCTCGCCCAGTCCAGGGCCTCGGCGACGCCGGGCGGCTTGATCAGGTCCAGCTCCCGCATCCGCTGGATCGCGCCGGCCACGTCGGCGGCCAGCCGCTCGGTGACCTCCGGCAGCCGGGACTTGAGGATCGCCACCTCCCGCTCGACGCTCGGGTGCTCCACCCAGTGGTACAGGCAGCGGCGCTTGAGCGCGTCGTGCACTTCGCGGGTGCGGTTGCTGGTCAGCACCGTCAGCGGCGGCCGCTCGGCGGCGATCCGGCCCAGCTCGGGGATCGTGATCGCGGCGTCGGCCAGCACCTCCAGCAGGAACGCCTCGAACTCGTCGTCCGCCCGGTCGATCTCGTCGACCAGCAGCACCGACGGGCTGTGCTCCAGCGCCTGCAGCAGCGGGCGGGCGATGAGGAACCGGCGGTCGTAGAGGCTGGCCTCCAGGGCCGCGGTGTCCGGTTTGTCACCGGCCGCGACGGCGGCGGCCTCGACGGTACGCAGATGCAGGATCTGTCGCGGAAAGTCCCAGTCGTAGAGCGCCTGCGAGGCGTCCAGCCCCTCGTAGCACTGGAGCCGGACGAAGCGCGCGCCGGTCGCCTCGGCGAGCGCCTGCGCGAACGCCGTCTTCCCCACGCCCGCGTCGCCCTCGAGGAAGAGCGGCCGGCCAAGGCGCAGGGCCAGGTGCCCGGCGATGGCGAGCCCCTCGTCGGCCAGGTATCCGACGTCGGCCAGCGCCTGCGCCAGGGCCGCGGGTGAGGCGGGGATCACCCGCCCACTATGCCACCCCGAAACACGCCCGTAGCAGGCCTGACGTGCAATGGGCCGATGCTTTACGACTGCCCGGAGTGCGGGCTTCCGGCGACCGTGACGCCGCACGGCCAGGCGGCCGGCAGCGACGGCCCGGTCGAGGTCGTGCGCGTGCGATGCGCCGCCGCGCACTGGTTCCTCGGCCCCAGCGACACCCTCCGCCGCCTCCTCCCCCATACCACCCCCGACTGACTCGCTGATCAAAGGCGTCGTTCCCGGAGTTATCGCTATCTGAAGGACACCGGGCCATTGAGGGGTGTAAACGGGCAACCTTAGCCGGCTCGGGCCGCGTCTTCGATCGTGTGACGTCTGTGCGCGAAGGCGCGAACTCCGCATCGGCAGCCGACGCGCTACGCCGGCTGCGGTCGCCGATGGTTCCGGCCGGCCTGTTGATCCTGCTGTTCGTCCTGCTCGGGTTCTTCGTCGCCACCCAGCCGAACGAGTACGGCCGCACCTTCGACGAGGAGTTGCAGGACGAGTACGGCGTGGCGGTGCTGGCGTGGTACACGTCGGCCGGAGCGGACCAGTCCTTCCTGGCGTTCCCGCCGATCCTGCACATGCCGCAGCACGGACCGCTCTTCGAGACCGTGGTCGCGGCCGTCCAGTCGGTGACCGGCGAGCGGTGGACCACGCGAGCCGTGGTGACCGCCGTCGCGGCGCTGCTGGGTGTGCTCGCGATCGCGCTGTGCGGGTACGAGCTGGGCGGCTGGTGGATGGCGTTCCTGTCGGCAGCCGGGCTGGCGCTCTATCCGCGCTACTCCGGCGCCATGTTCAACAACCCGAAGGACGTGCCGTTCGCGGCGGCGATGGTGTTCGTGCTGTGGCTGACGCTGCGCCTCATCCGGCGCTGGCCGCGGCCCCGGGCGTTCCTGCTGGACGGC
Source organism: Actinomycetes bacterium KLBMP 9797 (assembly GCA_037414955.1). Lineage (GTDB taxonomy): Bacteria > Actinomycetota > Actinomycetes > Mycobacteriales > Micromonosporaceae > Phytohabitans. The sequence goes on along the minus strand of JBBEWH010000218.1, from coordinate 4,089 downwards.
GCCCTGGTCGGGCTGGCGATCGGGGCGGCCACGTCGATCCGGGTGGTGGCCGTCGTCTGGTACCCGCTGCTCGGGCTTGTGCTCCTCGGGTACTGGCTGCGGCACGGGGCGGCGCATCGCGCGGGCGGTGCCTGGCGCGCCGCGCTCGCCAAGCAGGCGCTCTGCGCGGCGTCGGTCGTCAGCGTGTCGGTCCTGGCCATGTGCGCGTTCTGGCCGTACGTCTTCCTCGACCCGCTGCCGCATTTCATCGAGTCGGTCCGGGCCATGACGAACTACCCGTGGGTCGGCATGGTGCCGCTCGGCGACCAGTCGTACTCGTCGCTCGACCTGCCGCGCCGGTACACCATCGAATGGCTGGTCATCGGATCGCCGCCGCTGGTCGTCGTCTTCGGCATCGTCGGCGGGCTGCTGGCCCTCGTCCAGTTGCTCCGGATCCGCACCGGCGACGCCCGGATCGTGCTCGTCGGCCTGTGCTTCGGCGTTCCGCTCGTCGCCTTCATCGTGCTGCGGTCGACCATGTACAACGGGCTGCGCCACTTCCTCTTCGTGGTACCCCCGCTCATTCTGCTGGCCGCCTACGGCCTCAGCCGGTCGATGTCGTTCCTGATGGCGCGGCGCCAGCGGGTGCTCGCCGGCGCTCTGGTCGGGCTCGCACTGCTGGCCCAGGTCGAGCTCACCGCGGCGATAACCAGGATCCACCCGTACGAGTACAGCTACTTCAGCCCGGTGGTCGGCGGCTTTCGCGGGGCGGTGGGCCGCTACGAGCTGGACTACTGGGGGACCTGCAACAAGGCGGCCGCGCAGTGGCTGGCGAGCAACCACGGCGCCCATCTGGTGGCCGCGCCGGGCCAACCGCTGACCGTACGCAGCAGTGGTCTGGCTTTCCTCGTCACCACGTACCTGCCCCCCGATGTCTTCCGCCACGACTACCAGATCGAGCATCCCGACTTCTACATCCGGTCGATGCACTACGTGGCCGACGAGTTCCCGTCGTACACCACGATCCACGAGGTGCTGGTGGAGGGGCACGCCATCTGCACGGTGAAGCGCCGGCCCGGCTAGGGCGCCGGCGGTGGCGGTGTCGCCGACCCCAGCCCGGTGCGCAGATCCCGTTCCTGCTCCGGCAGCGGCCCGCCCGGCGCCTCGCCACGGGCCAGCCGGCTGTGCCGGCGGCCGTAGAGGAAGTAGACGACGAACCCGAGGGCCATCCAGATCAGGAACCGCAGCCACGTCTCCACGGTCAGGAAGAACATCAGGACGACGCAGGCGAGCAGCGACAGGATCGGCACCAGCGGCATCAGCGGGACGCGGAAGGCGCGCGGCAGGTCGGGCCGGGTCCGGCGCAGCACGACCACGCCGATCGAGACCAGCACGAACGCGAAGAGCGTGCCGATGTTGACCAGCTCGGCGAGTTCGGCCAGCGGGATGAGCCCGGCCAGGATCGCGACGACGACGCCCACGATGATCGTGATCCGGTACGGCGTGCCGAACCGCGGATGCACGATCGACAGCGGCCGGGGCAGCAGCCCGTCGCGGCTCATGGCGAACGCCACCCGGCTCTGGCCCAGCATCAGGATCATCATCACGGTGGTGAGGCCGGCCAGCGCGCCGACGGTGATCAGGTCGGCGAAGAACGGCCGGCCGACGGCTTGGAACGCCGCCGCCAGCGGTGCCGCGGTGTCCAGCTCGGTGTACTTGCGCATGCCGACCACGACCAGCGAGACCGCGACGTAGAGCGTCGTGCAGATCAGCAGCGAGCCGAGGATGCCGCGCGGCACGTCGCGCTGCGGGTTCCTGGTCTCCTCGGCGGTGGTCGCCACGATGTCGAAGCCGATGAAGGCGAAGAAGACCAGGGCGGCGGCGGCGAGGACGCCGCTGACGCCGAAGTTCGCGGGCGCCTGGCCGAACACGGCTTCCACGAGCGTCGCGTGCAGTCCGGACGTGTCCGGCGCCGGCTGGGACGGCGGGACGAACGGGCGGTAGTTGGCGCCGTTGATGAAGAACGCGCCGGCGACGATCACGAACAGCACGACCGCCACCTTGATCGTCACCACCACCTGGTTCACCCGGGACGAGATCTTGATCCCGGTGACGAGCACGCCGGTGAGGACCAGGACGATCAGCATCGCGGGCAGGTTGACGACGCCCTCGTCACTGCCCGCGATAGCGGCGGGTAGCGTCAGGCCGAGGGTCTCCAGCAGCACCGCGAGGTACTGCGACCAGCCCACGGCGACCACCGCGGCGCCGATGATGAACTCCAGGATGAGATCCCACCCGATGATCCACGCGACGAGCTCACCGAGCGTCGCGTAGGAGAACGTGTACGCGCTGCCCGCGACCGGCACCGTGGAGGCGAATTCGGCGTAGCAGAGGGCGGCCAGCGCGCAGGCGATGCCCGCGATCACGAAGGACAGCGCCACCGCCGGGCCGGCGGTGGTCCGCGCCGCCACACCGGTCAGCACGAAGATGCCGGTGCCGATGATGACGCCGACCCCGAACACCGTCAGGTCCAGCGCGGACAGCTCCTTGCGAAGGCGATGTTCCGGCTCCTCCGTGTCTCGCACGGACTGTTCGACGGACTTCGTCCGCAAGATGCTCATGACGTCCCTAACGCGGTGTTGGCCGGACGGATGGACGGCTGCGCAGGTAGAGCCAGTTGACCGCCCAGAGGGCTACCCCGCCCAGCAGCAGCCAGAGCGCCAGCAGGTAGATCGACCCCTCCCGCACCACCGGGAGCAGGAAGATCGCCGAGACGATCGCGCCGAGCACCAGGACCGCCGTCGGAGCCCGGAAGTGCGGGTGCGCCACCCGGTCCCGCCGCAGCACCAGTGCCGAGACGTTCACCAGCAGGAACACCGCGGTGAGCAGCAGCACGGTGGTGTCCGACAGGTCGGTCAGGTTCTCGACCGCGCTCAGCAGCAGGACAGCGAGCGCGGTGGTGAACAGGATCGCCACCCACGGCGTCCGGCGCGGCGACACCCGCCCGAACACCCCCGGCAGTACGCCGCGGCGGGCCATGCCGTAGAGCAGGCGGGAGGCCATCACCATGTTGATCAGCATGGTGTTGGACACCGCGATGATCGAGACGGCGGAGAAGATCTCCCGTACGGCGAGGTCCGGCGCGCCGGAGCGGACCACCTCCAGCAGCGGGCCCGTCGATTCCGTGAGCACGTCCAGCGGGACCGTCATCGCCGCGGTGAACGCCACCAGCAGGTAGACGACGCCGGCCAGCAGCAGCCCGGTGACCATCGCGGGCGGGAAGGTGCGGTGCGGTTCGCGCGTCTCCTCGGCCAGGTTGACCGAGTCCTCGAAGCCGAGGAAGGCGTAGAACGCGGTGGCCGCCCCGGCGAGCACGCCGGTGACCACGGCGAAGCCCTCCCCGTCGAACCGGAAGGCCTGCCCCGGGTCGCCCTCGCCGGAGCCCAGCACGAACACGCCGACGCCGATGATGAAGAGCAGCCCCACCAGCTCGATGCAGGTGATGACGATGTTGATCCGGACCGACTCGGCGATCCCGCGGTAGTTCACCGCGGCGACCAGCAGCAGCGCCAGCACGCCCAGCAGCACGGTCGGCGGCTCCGCGATCCCGGTCAGGCCGGTGAAGTAGCCCCCGCCGACCCGGCTGGCCGCGAACGTCGCCGAGGTCACGCCGGAGGCCATCACCGCGAACGTGACCAGGAAGCTGAGGAACCGGATGGCGAAGGCGCGGTCGCAGTACAGGGCGGCGCCGGCGGCCTGGGGATACTTGGTGACCAGTTCGAGGTAGGCGAACGCGGTGAGGAACGCCAGCAGGAAGGCGACCAGGAAGGACGCCCAGATCGCGCCGCCGACGTCCCCGGCCACCGACCCGGTGAGCGTGTAGATGCCGGCGCCGAGGATGTCGCCCAGGATGAAGAACGTCAGCATCGGCCGGCTGATCACCCGGTGCAGCTCGGTGGTCTGCTCCGCTCTCCCCGGAGTATCGACGCTCACCCCGGCCGGATACCCATTCGGCGCGCCGGTGAACCGCCCCGCCCTCTCCCATGATCAAGGCGTCCCTCAAGTCGTTCTAACGACATGAGGGACGCCGTGATCATGGGTGGAAACACT
>JBBEWH010000217.1:0-4441 GCA_037414955.1 Actinomycetes bacterium KLBMP 9797 | reverse complement strand
AATTATCACGGCCACCACCAACCCGCCCTACCGACTTGCGGCACGCCTTGATCATGGGTTCAACCGGTCAGGCGCTCGAAGAAGAACTCGTGCTTGAGGAAGGACACGTCGTATTCGTGTCCCGGGTACGGCGGGAGGAGCGGCGAGGCCTGGATGAGGCGCCAGCCGTCGAGCAGGGCGGCCACGCCGGTCCGGTACGGCGGCTCGTCGCTGTCGCCGGTGGTGGGTGACGTGCGCCCGGTGCCGTCGTAGCTCGCCCAGGCGATGACCTCGCCGTCCAGCGCGGACGTGTTCAGGTAGAGCACCAGGACCTGCTGCCGGGTGGACGCGCTCATGACGCCACCCGCTGGGGCCGGTTGGACACCCGGGTCATCCAGTACTCGATGTCGAACGTGTCGTCGCCGGTCAGGGCCCGCCACATCCGGATCCGGTTGTAGAACTCCAGGCGGCCGGTCGCCCACTCGTACCAGGGAAACCAGGTGGAGAGCGTCTCGGCCACCGCCGGGTCGGCCAGGTCGTCGGTGTTCCAGAGCCGGACCTGGCGTACCGTCGGATTGAACCGGATCTTGAACATGTACCGCGCGATGTCGCTGTCGTTGCGGCGGCCACCGTGCCACAGGCCGTGATGCAGGAACACGACGGTGCCGGCCGGGCACACCAGCCGGGTCTGGCCGCGCAGGTTCTGGTATCGCCCGGTGTCGGTCTCGTTGGTACGCCGGAAATGGCTGCCCGGCACGCTCAGCGTGCCGCCCATCTCCAGGGTGACCTCCTGCGGGTAGTACATGAGCTGCACGTCGAACGCCTCGATCCGCGGGTCGATGATGGCGTCGCCGTGCAGCCACTGCGCCTCGCCGCCGCGCGGCTCCCGCACGTGGACGGCGTGGTGGTCGACCGTCGGCGCCGGCCCCACCAGGCTGCGCAGCGCCCCGGCGACCTCGGGCAGGTCGACGAGCCGGCGGGCGAAGGACCCCTCGGGAAACGCCTCCGTCACGGGGGTGCCGTACGGCACCGCCGGAATGCCGGCGGTCAGGATCTGGACGGCCTCGTCGTTCATGTCGGCCGGAACGACGGCGTCCAGGCGCACCGACCCGTACGCCACGAACCGCGCCATCTGCACCGAGGTCAGCAGGTACGCACTTCTCACGACTCCTCCAACTGGTTGTTATTGGATGAGGCTACGAAACGCCCCGCTGCCCGCGCGTCGGTCAGGATCACCATTACTGGTAATTTTTCACCGTGAGCACGCAATGGGTCGCCGCCCATCTCGACGCCCCGCCGGACGTGGTGAACGTCGGCGTCGGCCTGCACGGCACCATCAGCCGCCGGGACGTGTTCCAGCTCCCCGATCTGTGGCAGCTGCACCTCTACCGCTACGACGCCGAGGTCGTCGTCGACGGCGTCCCGCACGCGATCCGGCCCGGCCGCGTCAGCCTCGTCCCGCCGGGCGCGCTGGTGCGGTACCTCTACCGCGGCCCCTCCCGGCACCTCTACGCCCACCTGCGCCTGGCACCGCACGGGCCGGCCACCGAGATCCCGGTCATGCAGGACGCGGGCGCGCAGGCCCCGGTGCTGACCGACCTGATGCAGCACGCCATCGCGGCCGCCGCCCGCAGCCCCCGGCAAACGGTGGCGCAGATCTGGGCCGCGCTGTGGCGGGTCGCGGGGCTCACCGTGTCCACAGCGGACGGCCGCACGCACGCCGCCATCGCCGCCGCCGTCGCGCACATCGAGTCGAACCTCGCCGGCCCGCTCACCGTCCCCGCGATCGCGCGGGTCGCGGGCGTCTCACACAACCATTTGACCCGCCTGTTCCGCGCCGAGCTGGGCAACACCGTCGTCGGGTACATCCGCGACCGCCGCCTGGCGCGCGCCGAGCACCTGCTGCGCGCGTCCACATTGCCCATCGCGGCCATCGCGGCCAGTGTCGGCATCCGCGACCTGCAAGCCTTCAACAAGGCCTGCCGCCACGTCCTGCACGCCTCCCCCCGCGCCATCCGCGCCGGCCGCCCCCCATCATGATCAAGCCGTCCCTCACGTCGTTATCACTACTTGAGGGACGCCTTGATCATGGTTTCGCGGTGTACCGGAAGGGCCTGGCGGGCGTGCGCGGCGGACCAGGTCGAAGAGCCGCGCCGCGGACGTGCCCAGCCCGGTCGGGCGGGCGAAGGCCGGTGGCCCGGCGAGCCGCCACCGCAGCTCCGCCTCCCGGTAGCGGCGGGTCTCCCGGTGCCACAGCAGCACGCCGGACATCCAGTTCTGGAGCTCCTGGACGTAGCCGTCGAGCACCGACCGGGCCGACGCGTCCAGCGCGAAGCTGTCGTACAGCAGCGGCAGCTCGGTCGCGACGAGGTACTGGAACTGGCGCATCCGGCCGGTCATCAGGTCGTTGGCGATCGCGATGGCGCGCGGTGCGTCGCAGTCGAGGAAGTTCTGGATGACCAGCACCCCGTTGTTCAGCTCGCCCTCGAACTCGATCTCCTTCTGGTACGAGAAGATGTCGTTGGCCAGGCAGCAGTAGTCGGCGGCGGCGTTGTCCAGCGCGCGCATCGGTCTGGCCCGGTAGACCTCCGGCGGCACGAGCTGGCCGTGGGCCAGGCGGCACAGGCTCATCGTGAGCTCCGAGCCGAACGTCCGGCGGCGCATCTCCAGGTAGTCGACCGGGTCCGGGATGCGGTGCTGGATGTGGTTGGCCAGTTCCCACAGCCAGCTGTCGGTCATGTCCAGGATGGACCGCCGGAACCGGCGCCGGGCCGCCACGGTCATCGACGCGGTGGTGCGCGGCCACAGGTCCGCCAGGCCCCGCTCGACCGCGTTCACCGGCACGCCCACACTCTCGACCGGCCCCTCGACCGGCCCCTCGACCGGCAGAAAGAGCGCCAGCCGGGCGGTGAACGCCTTCGCGCCGGCCATGTCGCGGGTGCGCCCGAAGACGGCCGGGAAGTAGTCGTCGGCGTACGTGCCCCAGGTGAGCCAGCCGGTCGAAAGGTCCACGTCCGCCGGCGTACCGTCCGGGTTGATGGCCGCGGCGCAGAGCGCGAAGTCGAAGCCGCGCAGCGTCTGCTCGGTCCAGATGCCGGCGCCGCTGACGCCGGGCACCGCGTCGAGGAAGCCCATCGCGCGCGCCCACGGCACGACGTTGCCCCGCGCGGCGTCCACGTGCGGGCTGATCGCGTACGGGTAGGGCATGGCGAAGTCGGGCAGCGCGGTCGGGCCCACCGCCTGGTGCGGCACGTGGGTGAAGCTACTGAACCGGAGCCGGGCCGCCGACATCCCGATGCCGAGCGTCGGGCCGTGGGCGCCGCCGTTCATGTAGCGGCTGGACCGCAGGTGCCATTCGTGGCCGCCGGACTGCCAGTCCTGCAAGCCCTTGACGTAGGCCAGCACGGCCGCGCACCGCGCCGGGTCCAACCCATGCTCCACGAACAACGGTGGCAGCTCGGTGAGGGCGGTGTTCTCGAACTGCTGCAGCCGCGAGGTGAGCAGGTCGTTGACGGCGTTGGCGGCCTCCTGCGGGCCGCAGCCGAGGAAGTGCTCCACCACCAGCACGCCGTTGTTGATCTCCCCTTCGGTCTCGGTCTCCCGCTGGTACGAGAAGATGTCGTTGCGCAGGTGCACGCTGTCGGAGAAAGTGTCCTTGAGCACCCGCATCGGTCGGGTCGCGGCGATGGCGGCCGGCACCTCGGCGCCCACCGCGTGTTCCACCAGGTCAGCCGACCAGGGCGCGCCACCCACCTTGCGGCGCATCTCGATGTACTCGATCGGGTTGGGCACCCGTTGGTCGTTGATGTTGTGCAGCTCCCAGAGCGACTCCTCCAGCAGGTGCTGGGTGCTGGTCGCGAACCGCTCCCGCCACGCGGTGGACATCGACGGCACCGTCCGGGCCCACAGGTCGGCCAGGCCGCGCTCGACCGCGTTCGTGGGCTCGGGCATGGTGGCCGGCTCTTCCGTGGGGCCGGCGTGCACGGGCATGAAGGCGGGCAGGCGATCCAGGTACGCCTTCGCCCCGGCGAGGTCGCCGGTTTGCTTGTAGAACCGCAGGAAGTGGTCGTCGAAGAAGAACACCCAGACGTACCAGTCGGTCACCAGGTCGAGCTCGTCCCCCGAACAGTCGGGGTGGGTGTACGCGCACAGCAGGGCGTAGTCGTGCGAGTCGAAGTCGCGCTCGTCCCAGACCTGGGAGCCCTCGATCATCGTCATGTCCCGGGCCCAGGCCTTCGAGTGTGCGCGCGCCCGCTCCAGATGCGGGTTCAACCGTGCCGGGTACGGCTGGTAGAACGCGGGCAGTGTGAACGGCTGGCTCATGGCTCGATCCCACCAGCCTTCACCTACAAAGTCACACAAAACTACCTAATCGGGTAATTCGCCACCGTCCTCCATCATGATCAAGGCGTCCCTCAAGTCGTTCTAAACACCGGAGGGACGCCAGTATCAAGGTGAGTCG
>JBBEWH010000216.1:0-8780 GCA_037414955.1 Actinomycetes bacterium KLBMP 9797 | reverse complement strand
CCCCCCGGGCCACCCTCTTTAACACGGGGGCCCACACGTCGTACTACCGCGGTGGGGCACGCCTTGATCATGGAGAGTCGCGCACCGGTGTCAGCCGAGGCCGGCCTCCTTGCGGAGCAGTTCCGGCAGTTCGTCCGGCGCGACCGTCCCGCCGGTCAGGTCGTGGCCGGTGAACCACTTCCCCAAGTTCCGCGCGTCCCGGTCCAAAAAGGACGCTCCTCGGGGGTTGACCACCACGTCGACCACCTGCGGCAGGTCGATCATCACGACCCGACCCCGGTGGACCAGCAGGTTGTAGGCGGACAGGTCGCCGTGGGCCAACCCGAAGCGGGCCAGCGTCACGAGCATCTCCACCAGTTGGTCCCAGAGCGGGGCGAGGGCGGCACCCCGCTCGCGGATCTCGGCCAGCCGGGGCGCGGCCGTGCCGTCGGGCTCGCCGATGAACTCCAGCAGGACCTCGGTGCCGAGGATCTGCACCGGATAGGGCACCGGCACGCCCGCCTCGTACAGCCGGCAGAGGGTGCCGAACTCGGCGTCGGCCCACTGCGCGGCGACCACCTGCCGGCCGAAGGACGTGCGGTTCGCCATCGCCCGGTTGGTCCGGGACTCCTTGACCCGCCGCCCCTCCAGATAACCGGCGTCCCGGTGGAAGAGCCGGTGTTCGGCGCTGCGGTAGCGTTTCGCCGCGAGCAGGCAGGACTGGTCGGTGTCTGGGACGGCCCGCCGCAGCAGGAAGACGTCGGCCTCCTTGCCGGTCTTCAGCACACCCATTTCGGTGTCGACCGCGGCGAGCGCGGTGACCAGCCAGTCCGGGTGCGGGCGCGGCCCGCGCTGCCCGGCCGTGGACTGGTCCCAGGTGGACCATCGGTCGCCCTCGGGCAGGCCGTCGACGGCGTCGAAGGCATCCTCGCTGGGCAGGTCGCCCTTGTTGTGGTGCGGTCCGTCGTAATGCGATTCGTCGTGTGAGTCGTCGTCAAAACGCCGTTTGCCACGGCGTCGCGGCGTGAAGTCGCGCAAGGAAGGAACTCCTCGGGAAGAAAACGGAAAGGACAGGCGGCATCGCGCCCGCAACGGGCTTCAACACTCGACTCCCTCCCTCCGCTCGACCGGCACGCGGCCGGCTCCCGATCAACGCGCCACAGCCTCCCGCACCCGACCAACCCGCGCAACCCATTTTCACCTCCCCATGATCAGGAACGCCTTGATCATGGGGAGGTGGTCGGTGAAGCGGAGCTCGGCCTCCTGCGCTGGGAACTGCTCATCGCGTCAGCGGCGATGCCAGCCGCGCAGCTTGGCGGGATTGAGCACGATCCACAGCATGGCGACCCTGGCGTCGACCTCGTTGACGGCGACCACCGCCAAGGTCTGGCCGGCGCGGCGTAGCGCGAGCCCGGCGTGGCCGTTGACGGCCTCGATGGTCAGTTCGGTGTCCGGTTGGCCGCACAGCAGGACGGCGACCAGTTCGGCAACGTCTTCCGCGCCGTGAATGGGTCCCAGCGCGGCGGGCACCACCCCGCCGCCGTCGCACACGGCGACGGCATCGGGGTCCAGGACGGCCCGGAGCCCGGTGATGTCGCCGAGCTGGCAGGCCTCGGCGAACCTGCGCACGATTTCGTCATGCCGCTCGCGCATGCTTCGCGTGGTCGCCGCCCATCACCAGAATCGTGCCCATGGTGTCCTCTGTTCCCTCGCAGTCGCCAGCTATGACCGGATGACCCACCTCGTTGTGACGCCGGCGACTCAGGCCGGGGCGGACACCGCAGCGATCTTCTCGGGGTTGAACATCCACAGGACCCGGTCGATGCCGTCGGTCGAGGCGCTGACCGTGAGCACGCAGCGCACGGCGCCGTCGTGACGCACCACGATGGACGTCTGCCCGTTCGTGCTCACCCACTCCAGGTCGACACCTTCCCAGAACCACGTGGCGATCGCGGTCATGAACTTCGCCACCCGGACCACGCCCACCACCGGCCGGCGGGAGACGCGCACCATGCCGTTGCCGTCGGACATGCTGGCCACGTCCGCCGAGAACAGTCGCTCCAGCGCGGTCATGTCACCGGAGCGACAGGCCGTGAGGAACGAGGTCAGCAGCTCCCGCTGCGCGGCCGCGGTCGCCGGCGTCCGCCGCTCACCGGCCACGTGTTTGCGCGCCCGGCTGACCAGCTGACGCACCGCCGGCTCAGTCAACCGCAAGATGTCGGCGATCTGCGCGTACGGGTAGTCGAACGCCTCCCGCAGCACGTACGCCGCGCGTTCGTTGGCCGTGAGCTTCTCCATCAGCAGCAGCGTCGCGAATTCCAGCGCCTCCCCGCGCTCGGCGCCCAGGTACGGGTCCGCGCTGGTGTCGACCGGTTCGGGAAGCCACGGTCCGATGTACGTCTCGCGCCGCACCCGCGCCGACTGCAGCGCGTTGATGGCCAGCCGGGTCGTCGTCGTCGCCAAGAACGCGGCCGGATTGACCACCGCACCGCGGTCCGTCGTCTGCCACCGCAGCCAGACGTCCTGCACCAGGTCCTCGGCCTCGCTGACGCTGCTGAGCATGCGATACGCGATCCCGAACAGTCGCGGCCGCACGCTCATGAAGACCGCCGCGGCCTCCTCGAGACTGTCCGCGTCCCCCGGCACACCCGTCACCACCGAATCCGCCACCCTTGCCTCCATCCGGTCGTGCCGCCTGGCCCACCACGACCATCCTGAGGGTAGTCGCCGCGATTGCCACGCCCGGTTGCCGAGCCCTGCCGAGACGTGGTGGCCGGGCTGGGCCGACCGGTCGTCCTGGTTGGACACTCGTACGGCGGGATGGTCATCACCGAGGCCGCGGCGCACAACAGCGCCGTCGAAGCGCTGGTCTACGTGTCGGCCGCGCTCCTGCGACGGGCTTGCCCACAGTGGACACTTCGCGCCTGATGACGCAGGCGGAGTGCCTATTTCGCCGGCGGAGGGTTCAGCGGCAGCCACTCCTCGAATCGGGTGGTGGACAGCTGCGCGGCGGCGCCCGGCAGCAGCGTGTCCTTCGCCAGCAGGGCACCGAAGTAACGCGCGTCCGGGTCGGTCACGACCTCGCGGGGGTCGCCCCGGAACGCCAGCGCCTTGCGGATCAGTTCGTCGAGCCCGAACTGCTCGGGCCCGGCCACCTCGAGGATGCCGCCCCGCGGCGCGCCGACGGCGGTGCGGCCGACGGCGGCGGCCACGTCCTCGGCCGCCATCGGCTGGATGCGGGCATCCGACAGGCGCACCGTGTTGCCGTCGGTGGCCGCCTGGGCGATGCTCCCCACAAACTCGAAGAACTGTGTCGCGTGCACGATCGAGTACGGCCGGCCCGAATCCCTGATGATTTTTTCCTGTGCGATCTTCGCGCGGAAGTACCCACTCGCGGCGAGCCGCTCGGTGCCGACCACCGACAACGCGACGTGGTGACCCACACCCGCCTTCTCCCCCGCGTCGAGGAGGTTTCCGGTGGAGGTGCGGAAGAAGTCCAGCACGGCGTCGTCCGCGAACGACGGGGAGTTCGAGACGTCGACCACCACCTGAGCGCCCTCCAGCACCTCGGCCAGGCCCTCGCCGGTCAGCGTGTCAACCCCCGAGGCGGGTGACGCGGCAACCGCTTCGTGGCCGTGTGCCCGCAGTTTGCCGACGAGCTTCGAGCCGATCAGACCGGTACCACCGATGACGACGATCTTCATGATTGCGCCTTCCGCCTGCGTCCCGGCCGGTCCGGGAACGTCGATCGGTAGCCAAGACCGGGCAATCCCTCAGTTTGTGACAACCCACCACCGGAAATCTCCCGCCAGCGCGCGCCGACGGGCGTAGCGGTTCTCCACAGGTCGTTCACAACTTGCTCCGCAACTCTCCACCGGCGCTGCATAGAGTGCGGGCATGAGTGATCGACGCGTACTGGTGGTGGAGGACGAGCGGACCATCGCCGAGTCGGTGGCGGCCCGGCTCCGCGCCGAGGGGTTCACGGTCCGGATCGCCGAAGACGGGCCCAGCGCCGTCGAGGCGGCCCGCGACATGCGCCCCGACCTCGTGGTCCTCGACGTGATGCTGCCCGGCTTCGACGGCCTGGAGGTCTGCCGGCGGATCCAGGCCGAGCGGCCGGTGCCGGTGCTGATGCTCACCGCCCGCGACGACGAGAACGACCTGCTGGTCGGGCTCGCCGTCGGCGCCGACGACTACCTCACCAAGCCGTTCTCGCTGCGCGAGCTGGCGGCCCGGGTACACGCGGTGTTGCGCCGTTTCGACCGGGCGGCGGACGCCGCCCGCGCGAACGCGCCGACCATCCGCATCGGCGACCTGGAGATCAACCAGGCGGAGCGCCGGGTACGCCGAGCCGGCGTCGAGGCGCATCTGACGCCCACCGAGTTCGACCTGTTGATCCACCTGGCCGGGCGGCCGCGCACCGTGCTGCCCCGCACGCAGTTGCTCGCCGACGTGTGGGGGTGGGCCGACGGCTGCGGCACCCGCACGGTCGACAGCCACGTCAAGGCGTTGCGGCGCAAGCTCGGCGGCGACCTCATCCGCACCGTGCACGGCGTCGGGTACGCGCTGGAGGTGCGGGCGTGAACGCGGCCGCCCTGCTGGACCTGCTGCCGCGCCCGCTCGACCCGGTGCGCTCGATCAAGCTCAAGCTGGGCATCGTGGTGGTCTGCTCGGGCGCCGCCGGCATGACCTACTTCTGGTACGCCACCGACTGGCTCCCCCGCGTCACGTCGACGATCGCGATCTGCGTGGCGTTGATGACGTCGCAGATCCTGGCGCACGGCATGACGTCGCCGCTGCGCGAGATGACCGCGGCGGCGCGGGCCATGTCCCGCGGCGACTACACCCGGCGGGTGCGCGCCACCGCCCGGGACGAGGTCGGCGAGCTGGCGCAGGCGTTCAACCTCATGGCCGCCGACCTGGCCGCCGCCGACCAGCAGCGGCGCGAGCTGATCGCCAACGTCTCGCACGAGCTGCGCACCCCGATCACCGCGCTGCAAGGGCTGCTGGAGAACCTCGTCGACGGGGTGGCCCGCGCCGACACCGCGACGCTGCACACCGCCCTCGCCCAGTCGCAGCGGCTCGGCCGCCTGGTCGCCGAGCTGCTCGATCTGTCCAGGTTGGACGCCGGCGTGGTGCCGCTGGACCGGGTCGAGATCGACGTCGCCGAGTTCCTCGACGGCGTGGTCCAGGAGGCCGCGGTGACGGCGGCCGGCGCCGGGCGCCAGGTCAGTTTCCGGGTACGCCCGCCGGCGGCGGCCGGCGTCATCACGGCGGACCCGGACCGGCTCCGGCAGGTCTTCGCGAACCTGCTCGACAACGCGGCCCGGCACAGCCCGCCGGGCGGCACGGTCGTGGTCAGCGCCGCACCGCAGGCCGGCCGGATGCACTTCGAGGTGCTCGACGAGGGCGAGGGCATCCCGGCGCACCAGCGGGCCCGCGTCTTCGAGCGGTTCACCCGCGGCGACCGGACCGCCAACACCGATGGCGGCACCGGTCTCGGACTCGCGATCGCGCACTGGGTGGTGCAGCTGCACGGCGGCACGATCGCCGCGCTCGACCCGCCCACGACCGGGCCCGGCTGCCGGATCAGGGTCACCATCCCCACCGGCCCTTAAGCAAGGAAGGGCCCCTTGTTATCGCTTTCCGCATAGGAAGGGTCCCTTCCTAACACCTCGTCCCTACCGGGGTCGGCGCGGCGGTCGCGTCGGCCGGCTCTGCCCTGCCCACCTTCCGACGAGAGGATCCCCCATGCAGGCCCCGAACCCGACCACCGCGCCGCCGCCCGCGTTCCCGCCCGGCGCGAACCCCTGGCAGCCCGTCCTGGGACCGCGGCCGCCGACCGCCTTCGAACGCCGCTGGCCCGGCCCGCTGAAACCGGCGGCACCGGTCGTGGCGGGCGCGGCCGCGGCGACCGGCGTGGTGGCGGCGGCGAGCGTGCCCCTCGACCGGCCCGGGCTCGGCTGGCTGGTCACCGGGCTCGCGGGCGCGGCCGCCCTGATCACGCTGTCCCGCCGCGACGGGTACCGGCCGATCCAACCACTGTGGGCGGCGGCCACGCTGGCGTTGCTCGGCGTCGGCGCGCTGCGCGCGGCCGACTGGCTGTTCACGCTCTGCGTGCTGACCGCCGCGGTGACCGGGGCGCTGGCCGTCGCCCGGGCCCGCAGCGCGCCGGCGCTGGTCCTCGCGGTGGCGGCGGTGCCGGCGGCCGCGCTGCGGGCGCTGCCCTGGATCGCGCAGGGCCTGTCCGCGCTGGCCCGGCGCCGCCGGGACGGTGCCCCGGCACGGATCGGCGCCGCGGCCGCGGTCGCGGCGCTGCTGGTCCTCGTGTTCGGCGCCCTCTTCGCCACCGCCGACGCCGCCTTCGCCGAACTCGTCGGCCGGCTCCTGCCGGACGCCGAGCCGCCGGACAGTGCCCGCGGCGCCTTCCTGTTCGGCGCCGGCGCGGCGGGCGTGCTCACCGCCGCCTACCTGCTCGCCGGCCCGCCCGACCTCAGCGGCGTCCGCACGCCGCCCGGAAAGTCGCTGCGCCGCGTGGAGTGGGCGCTGCCGCTGGTCGCCGTCAACGCGGTGTTCGCCGTGTTCGTCGCCGTCCAGCTCGCGGTCTGGTTCGGCGGCGCCGCGCACGTGCTGCGCACGGCGGGCCTGACCTACGCCGAGTACGCCCGGAAGGGCTTCTGGCAGCTGCTGGTGGTCACCGCGCTCACGCTCGGCGTGCTCGCGCTCGCCGCCCGCTGGGCGCCGCGCGAAGGGCGCGCCGACCGGATCCTGGTGCGCGCGCTGCTCGGCGCCCTGGCGGCCCTGTGCCTGGTGGTCGTGGCCTCGGCGCTCTACCGGATGCACACCTACGAGGAGGCGTACGGGTTCACCCGGCTGCGGGTCCTGGTCAGCATCTGCGAGCTGTGGCTCGGCCTGGTGCTGGCGATGGTGCTCGTGGCCGTGGTGCGGCTGCGGGCCCGCTGGCTCCCGGCGGCGGTGACCGGCAGCGCGGTGGCGGCCCTGATCGGGCTCGCGGCCCTGAACCCGGACCACTTCATCGCCGAGCGCAACGTGGCCCGGTACGCGGACAGCGGCCGGATCGACGCCGGTTACCTGTCGCGGCTCTCCGCCGACGCGGCGCCCGCCCTGGACCGGCTGCCGGACCCGCTGCGCGGCTGCGTCCTCGGCGAGATCGCCGCCGACCTCGCCAACGAGCCCGACGGCTGGCGGGAGTGGAACCTCGGCCGCGAGCGGGCCGGCGACGTGCTGGCCGCGGCTCCGGTCACCCCTGGCACCTGGGCCGACGCCTGCGGCTACCGCTGGTGACCCCTTCATGATCAGGGCGTCCCTCAAGTTGTTAGGACTACGTGAGGGACGCCCTGATCATGGGGCGGCGACGGCGGCGTCGCAGGGCGCGTACTGCCCCGTCATCCGTCGTTCGGTGGTCTCGAGGTAGTCGCGGAGGGCCCGGCGGGAGCGGGCGAGCGTGTAGATGCGCTCGTCCAGCCCGTGCAGGCGAGCCCGGAGCGCGTCCACCAGGTCGGGGCAGGGCTCGAGGTCGGGGCCCGCGCCGGTCGCGCAGGGCAGGATGAACGCGATCTCCGGCGTCGACAGCCCGGCGTCGAGCAGCTTCCGGATCTGCGTCACGGTCAGCACGGCGTCGGCGGCGTACTCCCGGTAGCCGCTGGCGCCACGCGCCGGCTCGAGCAGGCCCTGGGCCTCGTAGTACCGCAGTTGATGCGCGTGGACCCCGGTGCGCCGGCTCAGTTCGCCAATGAGCATCGTCACTCCCCCTTGACCTTCATACCGGTGTGAACCTTGACGATCTTGCCATGGCACATCGAGATGAGCAGATACTCCAGGACAGCGATACTGGCCACACTCCGGTGACCGTCCTTGGCCTAGGCCTGATGGGCCAGGCGCTGGCCGGCGCGTTCCTGCGCGCCGGCCACCCCACGACCGTGTGGAACCGCACGGCGGCGAAGGCCGAACCGCTCGTCGCCCAGGGCGCGCGGCTCGCCGGCTCGGCCCGCGACGCCGTCGCGGCCAGCCCGCTCGTGATCGTCTGCGTGTCCGACTACGCGGCGGCGCGGGAGCTTCTCGACCCGCTCGGGGCGGCCCTCGACGGCCGGGTCCTGGTCAACCTGACGTCGGGCACCTCGGCACAGGGCCGGGAGACCGCCGAGTGGGCGGCGACGCTCGGCGGCGGCTACCTCGACGGCGCGATCATGGCCATTCCACCGGCCATCGGCACGGCCGACGCCGTCATCCTCTACAGCGGGCCGCGGTCGGCGTTCGAGCAACACGAGTCGACCCTGCGGAGCCTGGGCGCCGGCACGACGTACCTCGGCGCGGACCACGGCCTGTCGTCGCTGCACGACGTGGCGTTGCTGGGCGTGATGTGGAGCATCCTGAACGGTTTCCTGCAGGGCGCCGCGCTGGTCGGCACGGCGGGTGTGCGGGCCACGACGTTCGCACCGCTCGTCAGCGAGTTGGCCGGCACCGTGGCCGGCTGGCTGGCCGGCTACGCGGAACAGATCGACGACGGCGCGTACCCGGCCCTCGACGCCACCATCGACACCCACGTGGGCGCGATGGACCACCTGATCCACGAGAGCGAGTCGCTCGGCATCAACGCCGAACTGCCGCGGTTCATCAAGGCGCTGACCGGCCAGGCCGTCGCGGCCGGGCACGGCGGCCACGGTTACCCGGCGATGATCGAGCGCTTCCGCAAACCCTGACCCCTGGAGACCACCCCTCCATGATCAAGGCGTCCCGCAAGTCGTTAGAACGACGTGAGGGCCCCCGTGCTAATGGGCCGG
>JBBEWH010000215.1:0-9763 GCA_037414955.1 Actinomycetes bacterium KLBMP 9797 | reverse complement strand
CCCCACACCCCACCGGCCCCCCCCCCGGCCGTTCGCCCGCGGGGCGCCACGCCTTGATCATGGGCCGGCCGTCTATGGTGTCCGGCATGACCGGAGATCACCTGGCGCACGCGGTCCGGCTCGCGCTCGACAACGCCGCCGCCGGGCAGCTGCCGTTCGGCGCGCTCGTCGTGCGGGACGGCACCGTGCTGGCCACCGGCGTCAACACGGCGCTGCGCGACCACGACCCGGTGGCGCACGCCGAGGTCGCGGCAGTCCGCAACGCCTGCCGGCGCCTGGGTGTGGTGCACCTGACCGGCGCCACGATCTACTCCAGCTGCGAGCCGTGCGCGGTGTGCCACTCCGTCGCCGCCGCGGTCGGCGTGGTCCGGATCGTCTACGCCGCGCCCAAGGAGGACGTGCCGGACCTCGGGTACCCGGCGCCGCCGGACAACGACCCGCTGCTGGCCCGCATGCAGGAGCTGCTGCGGTCCGCGGCGCCGGAGCAGATCGCGCACGTGCCCACCCACGGCGCGGACGAGCCGTTCCGGCGGTTCCTCGCGGCGAGGCCGCGCCCGTGATCAAGCTGGGCGTGAACATTCCCAACTTCGGGCCCACCGCGACCCCGGAGATCCTGCGTGGCTGGGTCCGGTTCGCCGAGGACCACGGCTTCACGCTGGCCGTGGTGTCCGATCACGTCGCGCCGACGCCGGACGTGACCCGCCTGTACCCGTCGCCGTTCTACGACCCGTTCGCCACGCTGTCCTGGCTGGCCGGGCTGACGGATCGGCTGGAGCTGGGCACGTCGGTGACGATCCTGCCGTACCGGCACCCGCTGCTGACCGCCCGCATGGCGGCCAACATCGACCAGTTCACCGGCGGGCGGTTCATCCTCGGCGTCGGGACCGGCTGGTCGGAGCCCGAGTTCACCGCGCTCGGACTGCGGTTCGGCGACCGCGGCCGGATCTCCGACGAGTACCTGCGCGCGATTACCGCGGCCTGGACCACCGACCTGGTCTCGCTGGACGGCGACCATGCCAGCTACCGGGACGTGAGCACCGGGCCGCGCGCCGCCCGCGCGCCGCATCCACCCCTCTGGGTCGGCGGCACCGCCCCGCCGGCGATCCGCCGCGCCGCGCGCTTCGGCGACGCCTGGCATCCCAACAACGCGCCGCTGGACTGGTTGCGGGACACCGGTCTGCCGGCGCTGCGCGCCGCCGCCGGCGCGCTCGGCCGCCCCACGCCGGCCTTCTGCCCACGCATGCGCGCGCGGGTCACCGAGGCCGCGCTGTCCGAAGTGGACCGACCGGCCGGCGTGGGCAGCTTCGCGCAGGTACGCGCCGACGTCGCGACCCTGGTGGAGCTGGGCGCCGCATACGTCGTCCTGGACACCAACCCGGACGATCCCGCCGACCGGCGCCCGCCGACCGCGGACTGGGAGAGCCTGGGCGCGCTCGCACAATCCATAATGGACACGTAGGGTTTCCTCACCGCTGTCGATCCGTTAGTCTTGCCTTCGATCGATGTTCGGCCATACGGACCGATCCGAAGGGACGGGGGAGATGACACTTTCGTGGGCACCCGTGCGCGCATTGCGCGCGGGCATCGTGACGGCCGCGGCGACCGCGGCCGTCCTCGCCGGGACGACGGCGCAGGCCAGCGCCGTCGCGGACACCGCCGCCATCCACAACGCGGGTGGACCAACGGCGATCCCGGGCAACTACCTGGTGGTACTCAAGGAGGGCGGCACCGCGACGGCAGCACGCCTCACCGCGCGGTACGGCGGCACGGTGGGCCACCGCTACACCGCCGCCCTGCACGGCTTCTCGGTGCGGACCAGCGAGGCGGCGGCCCGGCGGCTCGCGGCCGACCCGGCGGTCGCCTTCGTCGAGCAGGACCACCGGGTGCGCGCCGCGGACGCCACCCAGCTGAACCCGCCGTCGTGGGGCCTGGACCGGGTCGACCAGCGCAACCGGCCGCTCGACAGCTCCTACACCTACCCGTCGAGCGCCGGCGCGGGGGTCCGCGCCTATGTCATCGACAGCGGCCTGCGCATCACCCACCAGGACGTCGTCGGGCGGGCGACGCACGGCATCGACGTCATCGACGGCGGGGCGGCCGACGACTGCTACGGGCACGGCACGCACGTGGCCGGCACGCTGGGCGGCACGGCGTACGGGGTGGCGAAGAGCGTGAGCCTGGTCGGCGTGCGGGTGTTCGACTGCCAGGGCTTCGGCAGCATGTCCACCACGGTGGCCGCGATCGACTGGGTCACCGCCAACGCGGTCAAGCCGGCGGTGGCCAACATGAGCCTCGGCTACCTCCGCGCGAACGACACCGCCGACACGGTCGGCACGGCGACCCGCGGGCTGATCGCGTCCGGCGTGGCCGTCGTGGCGTCCGCCGGCAACGACGCCGGCGACGCCTGCACCAAGACCCCGGCGTACGTACCGGCGGCGCTCACCGTCGGCTACACCTGGAACACCGACGACTCCGCCGCGTATCGCAGCAACGAGGGGTCGTGTGTGGACCTGTTCGCCCCCGGGCAGAACATCGTGTCGCTGCACCACACGGCGGACAATGCCACCAACGTCCGCGACGGCACGTCCATGGCGGCGCCGCACGTGGCCGGCGCGGCCGCGCTGCTGCTCGGCGCGAACCCCACCTGGACCCCGGCCCAGGTGCACAGCGCCATCGTCGCCAACGCCACCACCGGCGTGGTCACCGAACTGGACGACCCGGCGACGCCCAACCGGTTCCTGTACGTACCGCCAAGCTAGTCCGCGCCACCCGTTCCGCTGAGTCGAACGGCGGCCCGCCGCTCGGCTCAACGAAACGGCCGCCGGGCGCTGCTCAGCGACCGCTGACCGTCCGTGGCACGCGGTGCGCACTAGGGTTCCGAGCCCATAGAAAGCTTTCGTTCAGTCGAGCGGAGGTGCGCCGCGTGCCGCTGTTGTCAGCACTCGACCATGAACACACCGTCGCGCCGCCGGGATACAGCCGCTGGCTGATTCCCCCGGCGGCGCTCTCCGTCCACCTGTGCATCGGCCAGGCGTACGCGACGAGTGTCTACAAGAACTCGTTCGTCGCGCACTTCGACACCAGCCAGACCGCGATCGGCATCATCTTCAGCATCGCCATCGTGATGCTGGGTCTGTCCGCGGCCATCGGCGGCACCTGGGTCGAGGCGAACGGTCCCCGCAAGGCGATGTTCGTGTCCGCCTCCTTCTGGGCGACCGGGTTCCTCGTCGGCGCCCTCGGCATCGCCACCACGCAGCTCTGGCTGGTCTACCTGGGATACGGCGTCCTGGGCGGCATCGGGCTGGGCATCGGCTACATCTCCCCGGTGTCCACGCTGATCAAGTGGTTCCCCGACCGGCCCGGTCTGGCCACCGGGCTGGCCATCATGGGGTTCGGCGGCGGCGCGATGGTGGCCAGCCCGCTGTCCCGGCAGCTGCTGTCGTTCTACGACCCCGACTACAACTCGGCCGACGCCAACTCGGTCGCGTCCGGCGGCGCGCTGGTCGGGCTGTTCCTCACCCTGGGCATCGGCTACTTCGTCGTCATGATGTTCGGCGTCGTCAACGTCCGGGTGCCGCGCCCGGGCTGGCGGCCGGCCGGCTTCGACCCGGCGACGGTCGCCGCCAAGCCGCTGGTGACCACCGGAAACGTCGCCGCGTCCAACGCGATCCGCACGCGCTCGTTCTGGCTGCTGTGGGTGGTGCTGTTCTGCAACGTCACCGCCGGCATCGGGATCCTCGAACAGGCCAGCCCGATGATCCAGGACTTCTTCCGCGAGGGCGGGGTGTCGAGCGTCGCGGTCGCGGCCGCGGCCGGCTTCGTGGGCCTGCTGTCGCTGTTCAACATGGCCGGCCGGTTCGTCTGGTCGTCGCTGTCCGACGTCATCGGCCGCAAGCCGATCTACGCGCTGTACCTCGGCGCGGGCATGGTGCTCTACGCGCTGCTCGCGTCCGTCGGGCACGCCGCCACCGCCCTGTTCGTGCTGCTCGCCGGCGTCATCCTGTCCTTCTACGGCGGCGGGTTCGCCACCGTCCCGGCGTACCTGCGGGACCTGTTCGGCACATACCAGGTCGGCGCGATCCACGGGCGGCTGCTGACCGCCTGGTCGGCGGCCGGCATCGCCGGCCCACTGATCATCAACGGGTTCCTCGACGCGCAGGGCAAGCCGGGCACGCTCACCTCCGACGCGTACCGGCCGGCGCTGTTCACGATGGTCGGTGTGCTGGCCATCGGCTTCGTCGCGAACCTGCTGATCCGGCCGGTACCGCAACGCTTCCACGAGCCGCCCGCCACCGCCCCGACCCCCGTCACCGAAGGGAGTGCGGCGTGAACGACGAGACCCCCGACCACCAGACCATCCGCCTCTGGCTGTCCTGGCTACTGGTCGCCGCCCTACTCGGCTACGGCGTCAGCCAAACGGTGATCACGGCCGCCAAACTCTTCACCGCCTAGCGCCGCTTCGCTCCACCCCCTCCCTTCTCCCCGCCCTTCTTCCCCCCGCCCTTCTTCTCGCCGATCAAGGCCTTCCCCGTCGATCAAGGGCTTGGGCACATGGTTCGATCTCTGTTCCGGGTGCCCAAGCCCTTGATCGGCGCGCATTTCCTTGATCGACGCGTGTCGGCGGGAGCCGGCCGGGCGCGACGGTGAGATGCCCTGATCATGGGCGCGGGCGCGATCTGGCCCAGGGTGTGCGGTACCGGATCAGGCTTGCCAGCAGCGCCAGGGCGAGCAGGATGGCGCCGCCGTCGGTGATCGCGGTCGGCAGGATGCCGGCCGGACCGTACAGGTCGATGGAGGCCCGGTAGACGGCGGCCGGGATCATGCCCAGCGGGCCCATGGCCTGGCCGATGTTGACAACCAGCACGGTCCAGAACACCCAGTTCCACCCGCGCCGCGCGAGCA
Source organism: Actinomycetes bacterium KLBMP 9797 (assembly GCA_037414955.1). Classification (GTDB taxonomy): domain Bacteria; phylum Actinomycetota; class Actinomycetes; order Mycobacteriales; family Micromonosporaceae; genus Phytohabitans. Next base: position 4,861 of record JBBEWH010000215.1, on the reverse strand, counting down.
GGCCGACCGCGTTGCCCACGATGAACAGCGTGCCGACCAGGCGCAGGAACAGCAGCAGGCCGGGCGCCTGCGCGGCCGCCTCTGCCGCGCTCAGCCCGGCCAGCCGCATGCTGTGCTCGATCATGTCCAGGTTGATGATCACGAAGTTCTGCACGGCGGTGCCGATGGTGAACACCGCCGAAGCGACAACGGTGGCAACCTGCAGGCGCCGAGTCACCCACGTGTCCACTGCGTCCCCTCCTCTCATGATCAGGGCGTCCCTCACGTCGCTATAACTACTTGAAGGACGCCCTGATCATGGGGCGGGGTGTCGCATTCGTGACCGTTTTCTTTCGCCCCCTCGGCCTGGTCGCGGCGGCCAGGACATCATCACCGTTACCCAAGAGAGCCTGCGCCGACAGGTCGCGATGGTGACTCAGGAGGCGATGCTGCTGCACCGGTCGGTCCGCGACGACATCGTGTACCGCACCGGGTCCTCTGTGGACAGCGTAGCGGCGGCGGCACGCAAGACCGCGGCGGACGGGTTCATCTCGCTGCTCCGCGACCAGGACGGGCGCCGCGGGTACGACGCACACGTGGGCGACCGGGGCGTCACGCTCTCCGGCGGCCCGCGGCAGCGGATCGCGCTCGCGCGGGCGATCCACAAGGACGTGCCCATCTCGTCATGGACGAGGCCACCTCGGCATTGGACTCCGAAGTGGAGGCCGCGATCCACGACACGCTCGACCAGGTGATGGCGGGCCGGACCGTCATCGCGATCACGCATCGACTGTCGACGATCGCGCGGATGGATCGCATCGTGGTCCTCGACGCCGGGCGGATCGTCGAAGAGGGTACCCACGCGGAGCTGCTCGCCCGCAGCAGCCTCTACGCCGCGCTGTGGGCCCGCCAGTCCGGCGGCCTCCTCGGCCCCGACCCGGCCCTCCCATGATCAGGGGAGGGCTGGCGGTGCGGGTTCAGAGGCGGTGCAGCTCGACGGCGACCAACTGGCCGTCGGCCACCTCCGCGGCGAGGTAGGTGGCGTGCGGCTGGCGGCGCCGGTCCGTCGGCGAGCCGGGGTTGAGCAGTCGTAACCCGCCCGGCGCCGTGCTGTCCCAGGGAATGTGGGAGTGCCCGAAGACCAGCAGGTCGTCGTCCGGGAACCGCGCCGCGCACCGGCGTTCGCGCCCGGCGGCCGGGCCGGTCTCGTGGACGACCGCGACCCGGAGGCCGGCCAGCTCGGCCCGGGCCACCTCGGGCAGCCGGGCCCGCAGCTCCGGCCCGTCGTTGTTGCCGTACACCCCGATGAGCCGGGCGGCCCGCGCCGCCAAGCTGTCCAGCAGGGACTCGTGGACCCAGTCGCCGGCGTGGATGACGACATCGGCGCGGTCGACCGCGGCCCACAGCGCGGCCGGCAGGTCTCGCGCGCGCTTCGGCACATGCGTGTCCGCCATCATCACCACCCGCACCTCACCACCCTACGGGAGACGTAGTACTCGTTATGCGCGCTCCCCAACGGCTTCCAGCCCGAGGGCATCGCCGTCAACGCCTGAGCCGTCACGCCTGAGCCGTCAACGCCTGAGCCTTCGCCCCATGATCAAGGCGTCCTTCACGTCGTTAGAACGACTTGAAGGACGCCTTGATCATGGCTGAGAGTTGACGGCATGCGGCGATACATCATCACCGGCGCGCCGGGCGCGGGGAAGACCACGATCCTGGCCGCGCTCCGCGACCACGGATACGCCGTGGTCGACGAGGCGGCGACCGACGTGATCGCCCGCGCGCACGCCAGCGGCCGCGACGAGCCGTGGCGCGACGCGGGCTTCCTCGACGCCATCACGGTCCTGCAACGCGAACGCCAGGAGCGGCCGCCGCCGCCCGCGACCACGGTCCAGCTGTTCGACCGGTCGCCGATCTGCACGCTCGCCCTGGCCCGCCACCTCGGCCGGCCGGTGACGCCCACCCTGGCCACGGAGGTGGACCGGGTCGTCACGGAGGGCATCTACCAGCCGCGCGTCTTCTTCGTCCGCCTGCTCGGGTTCATCGTGCCGACCGCGGCGCGCCGGATCACGCTCGCGGAGTCGGTCAGCTTCGAGCGCCTCCACGCGCAGGCGTACCGCGAATATGGCTTCGAGCTGGTCGACGTACCCGCCGGCCCGCTCGACGACCGCCTCTCCATGATCAAGGCGTCCCTGTAGTCGTTAGAACGGCTACAGGGACGCCTTGATCATGGGTTAGGGTGAAACGATTCATCGCGTCGAAGGAGGCTCCCCGATGTCACCCGCCGCCCCCACGTGCCTTCGCTTCGATCACGGCCCCACGCTGGGCGTCGGCAACCCCACTCCGCGGCTGTCCTGGATCGTCCCGGCGGCCGAGCCGGGCTACGTCCAGCGCGCCTACGAGGTCGAGGTCACCCGCGCCGGCGGCGCGCCTGAGACCTTTCACACCGAATCCCCGGACCAGGTTCTGGTCCGCTGGCCCGCCGCGCCGCTCGCCTCCCGCGAGGCCGCGACCGTCCGGGTACGCGTCAACGGCGCCGGCTGGAGCCCGTGGAGCGCGCCGGCACGCGTCGAGGCCGGCCTGCTGGACCCGCACCGCGACTGGACGGCGCGGTTCATCAGCCCGCGCACGATCGGCGGCCCCGACGCGCCCGCCCCGATCCTCCGCCAGACCATCGAGGTACCCGGAGAGGTCGTCCAGGCCCGCCTCTACGCCACCGCGCACGGCCTCTACCGCGCCGAGCTCAACGGCCGACGCGTCGGCGACGACGAGCTCTCCCCCGGCTGGACCAGCTACCAGCACCGCCTGCGTTACCAGACGTACGACGTCACGGACCTGCTGCGGCCCGGCACCAACGAGCTGGCGGTCCTGCTCGGCAACGGCTGGCACCGCGGCCGCCTCGGCTGGGAGCGGGGCCGCGCCCTCTACGGTGACCGCCTCGCGCTGCTCGCCCAGCTCGAGGTGACCACCGCCGACGGGCGGACCCACGTCCTCGCCACGGACGGCTCCTGGTCCGCGCGCCCGAGCGGCATCGTCGCCGACGACCTGTACGACGGCCAGCGCACCGATCTGCGCCCGCCCGCGGACACCACCGACGCGGTCGACGTGCTCGACGAGGATCTCGGCCGGCTCACCGCGCCGCTCGGCCCACCGGTACGCGTCACCGAGGTCCTTCCGGCGGCCGAGATCATCGTGACGCCGTCCGGGAAGACGGTGGTCGACTTCGGACAGAACCTGGTCGGCTGGGTGCGCCTGACGGTCCACAATGGCGAGTCGGGCCGCGAGGTCACGGTGCGACACGCCGAGGTGCTCGAGCACGGCGAGCTCGGCGTCCGCCCGCTGCGCAGCGCGCGGGCCACCGACTCGTATGTGCTCGACGGCCGGGCGGCGGCGATCCTGGAGCCGGTCTTCACGTTCCACGGCTTCCGGTACGCGGAAATCACCGGGGTCGACAGCCTCGCGCCCCCGGACGTCCAGGCCGTCGTGGTCGGGTCCGACCTGCCCCGCACCGGATGGTTCGAGTCGTCGCACGAGCTGCTCAACCGCCTCCACGAGAACGTGGTGTGGAGCGCCCGCGGCAACTTCGTCGACATCCCCACCGACTGCCCGCAGCGCGACGAGCGCCTCGGCTGGACCGGCGACATCCAGGTGTTCTCCCCCACCGCGTGCTTCCTCTTCGACAGCGCGGGATTCCTCGGCTCCTGGCTCGAGGACCTGGCCGCGGAACAGCACCAGGACGGCTCGGTGCCGTTCGTCGTACCCGATGTGCTGGGTCCGCAAGGGCTCTTCCCACCGGCGCCCGCCGCCGCGGCGTGGGGTGACGCCGCGACGGTCGTGCCGTGGGTGCTGTACGAGCGCACCGGCGACCGTGCGGTGCTGGCCAAGCAGTTCTCCAGCATGCGCGCGTGGGTGGACCGGCAGGCGGCGCTGGCCGGTCCCGATCGCTTGTGGACGGACGGGTTCCAGTTCGGCGACTGGCTGGACCCGGCCGCGCCGCCCGACCGGCCGGCGGACGCGCGGACGCCCGCCGAGGTGGTCGCGACCGCGCACCTGGCGCGCTCCGCCGACCTCGTCGCGCGCACCGCCACCCTCCTCGGCGACGCCGCGGCCGCGAACCACTACGCCGACCTGGCGGCGGAGGTCCGCACGGCGTTCGCGGCCGCGTACGTCACCGCGGACGGCCGGGTCCGCGGCGACGCCCAGACCGCCTACGCCATGGCGCTCCACTGGGGACTGATCCCGGACGGGGCGCGGCGCGCGCTGGCGGGCCAGCGGTTGGCCGAACTGGTCCGGCAGGAAGGGTTCCGGATCGGCACCGGCTTCGTCGGCACGCCGCTGGTCGCCGACGCGCTCAGCGCGGTGGGCGCGGCGGATGTGGCGTACCGGTTGCTGCTACAGACCGAGTGTCCATCGTGGCTCTACCCGGTGACGATGGGCGCGACGACGATCTGGGAGCGTTGGGACAGCATGCTTCCGGACGGCACCATCAACCCCGGCGAGATGACGTCGTTCAACCACTACGCCCTCGGCGCCGTGGCCGACTGGCTGCACCGCCGGGTGGCTGGTCTCGCACCGGCCGCACCGGGATACCGCGAGCTGATGGTCGAGCCGCTGCCCGATCCCGCGCTCACGTCCGCGTCGGCACGCCACCGCACGCCGTACGGTGACGCGTCGGTCGCGTGGAAGCGCGCCGATGGCGTTCTCCGGGTGCGCGTGGAGGTGCCGGTCGGCGCCACGGCGACGGTGCGCCTACCCGGGTCGCCCGACGCCCACGTCTCCCACGGCACCCACACGTTCGAGGTCCCGATCCCATGATCAAGGCGTGCCCCCCCGCGGGGTTAAGAACAGGGGGGCCCCGAGTTGCTTGGGGGGGTTATGAACT
>JBBEWH010000214.1:0-17067 GCA_037414955.1 Actinomycetes bacterium KLBMP 9797 | reverse complement strand
CATTACCACGGCGCCCCACACGTGTTTATCGCGACGTGAGGGACGCCTTGATCATGGGTGCGTTACTCAAGAAGGGCCAGCTGGGCGCGGATGGCCGCGGCGTTGGTCTCCTCGTCGTCGGTGTCGTCGACGCCGAGGCCCACCAGGATTTCCAGCGCGAACTGCCAGCGTTTGTAGGCTTCCTCGTCGTGGTGCAGGGCGTAATGGGCGTGGGCGAGCCCGTCGTGGGCGCGGGCCTGGTCGATGGGTTGGCCCAGCCCGTCGGCCAGCGCGAGCGCCCGGTCGTGGTGGGCGATGGCCGCTTCCGGATCACCGGTGGCGTGCAGGAGCCGGCCCAGACCCTGCCAGGCCTCGAACTGCCAGTTACGCTCGCCGCTTTCCAGGGCGAGGTCGAGGAGCTGCCGGTAGTGGTCGGCGGCGCGCGAGGGCTGGCCCTGAAGCCGGTAGATCAGGCCGAGGCCGGTCAGCGCGTACAGCTCGCCGTGGCGGTGCCCCGTGGCCTGGGCGATCTCCAGCACCTGTTCGTAGTGGCCGATGGCCTGAGCGTGCCGTCCTTGCCGGCGGTGGACCTGGCCGAGGCCGGTCAGCGTGATCAGCTCGCCGTGGCGGTTGCCGGTGCCCCGGGCGATCTGCAGCGCCTGCTGGTAGTGGTCGGCCGCCTGCGCGTACCGGCCCAGCTGCGCGTGGATGTGGCCGAGGGCGGTCAGCGCGTCCAGCTCGCCCGGGCGGTGGCCGGTGGCGCGCGCGATCCCCAACGCCTGTTCGAGGTGCTGGGTGGCCTCCGCGTGCCGGCCCTGCAACCGATCGATGTGGCCGAGGCCGGTCAGCGCCTCCAGCTCGCCCGCGAGGTAGCCGGTGGCGCGCGCGATCCGCAACGCCTGCTCGCGATTGTGGGTGGCCTCCGCGTGCCGGCCCTGCAACCGGTGGACCTGGCCGAGGCCGTTCAGCGCATCGACCTCGCCCGCCTGATGGCCGGTGGCGCGGGCGGCGGACAGCGCTTGGTGGTGCAGGGTTTCGGCGTCGGTGTAGCGGCTGCGGCTGCGCAGATGCCGGTGCAGGATGGTCGACAGGTGCAGGACGTGGTCCGGCCGGTCGTGCTCGGTGGCATACCGCGCGGCGGCCAACAGGTTGGGCAGCTCGGCGTCCAACCAGTCCAACGCCGGCGCCGCGCCGGGCAGGTCGGGGCTGGGGGTGCCCGCCGGCGGCACCCGCGGGCGGTAGTCCCGCTCGTACGGGTAGCCGGCGTCCATCGCGACCGCGGCGGTGTGCCGGTAGTAGTCCAACAGGCGATCCAGCGCGGTGTGCCCGCTGGACCCGCTCTGGTCACGGCCCGCGGCGTGGGCGCGGGTCAGGTCGTGGAACCGGTGCCGGCCAGCGACCGGTTCCAGCAGCAGATGCGCGTCCAGGAGCTGGTCGAGCATCCGGCTCGCGTGCACCACAGTGGAGTCCAACAGCGCGGCGGTGGCGTACACGTCAAGGTCCGGACCGGGATGCAGACCCACCATCCGGTACGCCCGCCGCTGATCCGCGCTCAGATTCCGGTACGACAGGTCCAGCGCGGCCGTGACGCTGCGCTGCCCCGCCTCCAACTCGACCAGCCGATGTCGCTGATCCCGCAGCCGCTCCACCAGATCCGACAGGCGCCAGGCCGGGTGGGAACGCAGCCGCGCCGCCGCGATCCGCAACGCCAACGGCAGCCGGCCACACAACTCGACCAGTTCGGCCAGCAGTTCGGGTGACTCGTCGCGGAGGCGGCTTTCGCCGGTGGTCTGGGTGAACAGCGCGACCGCGTCCGGGGTCGGCAGCGTGTCGAGCGACAGCATCAGCGTGTGGTCGAGCCCGGCCAGCCGGCGCCGGCTCGTCACCAGGACCAGGCAGCCTGGGCTGCCGGGCAGCAGCGACGCCACCTGGTCCTCACCGGCGGCGTTGTCCAGCACGACCAGCACCCGGCGGTCGGCGAGCCGGGTGCGGTACAACGCCGCCCGCTCCTGCGTGCCAGGCGGGATCTCGGTGCCGGGCACGCCGAGCGCCCGCAGCAGGTGATCCAACGCCTCACACGGCTCCACCGGCGCCATCCCCGGCGTATGACCACGCAGATCCAGGAACAACTGCCCATCCGGATACCGGTCGACCATCCCGTGCGCCGCATGCACCGCCAACGCGGTCTTGCCGATCCCCGCCATCCCGTCGATCGCGCTGATCACGACGGTCGACGCGTCCTGCGCCCCAGCCAGCGCCGCCAGTTCGGGGACGCGACCGGTGAACATCTGCGGCGCCGCCGGCAGATGCCGCGGCACCGGCGGCGCCTCCGGCCCGTCGCCGGTGGCCGCCCCCAGATCACCCGACAGGATCTCCCGGTGCAGCCGCCGCAAGTCGCCGCTCGGGTCGGTGCCGAGCTCCTCTCGCAAGGTGCGCCGGACCACGGCGTAATGATTCAACGCGTCCGCCGGCCGACCGGCGGCGTACAGAGCACGCATGTACGCACCCGCCAACGGCTCCACCAACGGATGCTCGCCCACCAGCACCCCGAGCCGGGCCACCACCGGACCGGGATCACCGTCCTGGAGGGCGGCCAGCGCCCACGCGACCACCGCCTCCAGATACCGCTGCGACCACCCCTGCCGCACCCGCGCCGCCCACTGCCCCGGCAGATCCGACAACGGCGCGCCCCGCCACAAGTCCAACGCCTGGTCCAGCAGCGCTGCCGGAGCACGGTGCTCACGGGCCTGACCGATCAACCGCTGAAACCGGTGCGCATCCACCCGATCCGGATCCACATCCAGCAGATAACCACCCGCCCGACCCACCAACCGCACCGACGCGTCCGCCCGCGCCAACACCCGCCGCAACCGAGCCACATGCACCTGCAACGTGCGCCGCGCCCCACCCGGCGCCACATCCCACACCCGATCGATCACCAACTCCGTCGGCACCAACCGGCCCACATCAACCAACAGAACAGCCAACACCAACCGCTGCTGCGGCCGCCCCAAATCCACGACCTGACCGTTCGCGAAGGCCTCCACCGGGCCCAGTAACCGGAACTCCACCAGCGTCCCTCCGGGAGAGGCACGATGGTATCAACCACTCCCGCCCACGACGCTGAGGTGCTCGAACGACCGCGCCGCCCCCGTCGGGGGCGGCGCGTCCTCCAGGGCGGCGAGCCGCCGGGCATACTCGCGCAACAGCCCGACCATGGTGTACCGGTCACCCGCGCGCCGGATCACCAGATGCCGGTCGGCGAGCCGCCGCAGCGCGGCCCGCGCGTCAGTCACCGGACCCCGCGTCGCGGCCGCGGCGACCTCCGCGGTCACGTGGGTCGCGGGCAACCTGCCGAGCACCCGGAACATCCGACGCGCGGTCGCGTCGAGCTGCCGGTACGCCCGCCCGAGCACCGTCTCCAGCGTCGTGGCCGGATCGCCCGTCACGGCCAGGGTGTCCAGCCGCCCGAACGCCCGCATCGCGGCGACGAGGTCGGCGACCGGCGCGCGGGCGTACGGGTCGAGCGCGGTCGCGGCGATCCGCAGCGCCAGCGGCAACCCGCCGCACAGGCGCGCCAACCGCGCCGCCGCCGCCGGCTCCGGCGCCACCAGGTCCGCACCGGCGGCCCCCGCGAGCACCCGCACCGCATCCCGGCGCGCGAGGCACGGCACGTCGACCGTCCGGCCGCCATCGCGCGCCACCAGCCCGGCGAGGCGGTCGTGGCTCGTCACCACCGTGCAGACGCCCGATCCGCCCGGGCGCAGCGGCCGCACCTGCTCGGCCGACACGGCACCGTCCATCAGCACCAGGAGGCGCCGGTCCGCCACCAGCGACCGGAACAGCGCCGCGGCTGGCCGCTCCCCCTCCGGTATCTGGTCCGCCGGCACGCCGAGCGCGGTCAGCAGCGCGGACAGCGCCCCGCCGACCGACAGCGGCGCTCCCCGCCCGTCGTCGCCGAGGTCCACATAGACCTCGCCGTCCGGGAACCGCGCCCGCTGCCGGTGCGCCCAGTGGACCGCCAGCGCGGACGTGCCGACGCCCGGTGGACCGGTCACCACCAGTAGCGCGGACCCGGGTCCGTCGGCCGCCGCGTCCATCTCGGCGACCTGCGCCACCCGCCCGACGAGCGCCGCCGGGTCGGGCGGCAACTGCCGCGGCACCACCCGGTCCAGCGGCACGCCCCCGGTCACCACCCGGTCCGGCGCCGGGTCCGGCCCGCCCACGGCGGTTGCCGCGACCCGCGCCCGCGCCGCCAACCACGCCGCGACCTCCGCGTCACCACCGCCACAGGCCCGGATGTACGCCGCGACCAGCTCGCGCCCCGGCAGCGTGGACCGGTGCAGCATCGTGGCCACCGTGCTCGGCGGCAGCCAGTCACCCGCCTGCCGTGCCCGGCGCGCCAGTTCCCGGTACGACAGGCCCGCCACCATCCGCCGCCGCCGTAGCCGCACGACGAACTCGCCGCTCTCCTCGACCCCGATGGGATCGACGTCCGCCACCCCGTTCACGGGGTTCAGCCTCGCCGCCGAGCCTGGGACAAACCTTGGCCAGACCTGGAATCCCCAGGTCCGCCGCGGTTGACGATAGCTTGATCATTTGCATATGGTGTGCGGCGTGGCAAGCATGCGCGAACCGACGTTTCTCATCCTCACCGCCCTGGCCGACGAGCCCCGGCACGGTTACGGCATCGTGCAGGAGGTCCGGGTGCTGTCCGGCGGGCGGGCCAACCTGCTGACCGGCACGCTCTACGCGGCGCTCGACCGGCTCGCCGCCGAAGGGCTCGTCGAGCCCGACCACGAGGCAGAGGTCGACGGGCGGTTGCGGCGGTACTACCGGCTCACCGCCGAAGGGCTCACCGCGCTCACCGCCGAGACCGCCCGGCTCCGCCGGCTCACCACGGCGGCCGAGGCCCGGCTCCGCTCCGTCCGCCCGAAGACCGCGTGATGGCCGCCCCGCTCGCCCGCCGGTACCGCCGGCTGTTGCTCGCCTATCCCCGCGCCTACCGCCGCGCCCGCGGCGACGAACTGCTCGGCGCCCTGCTCGACGCCGCCCCGCCCGGGCGCACCCGGCCGACCGCGCGCGAGGTCGCCGACCTGATCCGGCACGGACTGCGAACGCGCCTCGGCCGGCCGGCCAGCCGCACCGTCGTCGTCTGGGCCGTGCTCACCGCGGTCATCAGCGGCGTGTTCACCGCCGCGTTCGCGACCCGCGCCGCGTGGGAGACCGCCCGGCCGTTGCCACGGGCCGCGGAGACGCGGGCCATGCTCGCGGAGATCCTGCCCGGGCACGAGTTCGCGCACCTCGAGGACGCGCCCGCCATGTTCCTCGTCTACGGACAGCCGCTAGGTTGGCACGCGGCGCGGGACCTGCTGCTCGGCGACGGAAACGAATACGCCCAGTCGGGGGTCGGCGGCTCGGTCTACGGCCCGGCGCTCCCGCCTCGGGAGACCGTCGAGCTGGTCCAGCGCAACCTGCGCGCACACGGCTGGACGGGCTACCCGACGATGGCCCAGGACATGTACGGCTGCGTCGGCCCGCCCTGCGACCCCACGACGATCCCGCAGTCCACCACGATCCTGGCGCGGCGCGGGGACACCACGTTCACGATGGAGGTGAGCCCGGAGTACACCGGGAACCCGGCGTCCATCACGGCGACGTTCCTGCGGGCCACACCGCCCGCCGTGTACCCGTTCGGCATCGTCGGCGGCGTCCTCGGCGCGGTGGTCGCGTTCCTGATGTTCGGCTGGGCCAGCCGCCGGACCGAGGGCCGGCACCCGGCCGGCGCGGCGGTGAAGCTGCTCGCGGGTGTCGCGCTGTTCTTCTGGTGGGCGCCGACGGTGGTGTGCGTCCCGTCGTCGGCCTGGCACCACGCCGACGAACCGCACCCGTCGTGGCACCCGATGTGGGAGTGGCTCGGCCAGCCGACGTTCTCCCTGCTCTTCCTGATCGGCTGCGGGTCGGCGCTGCTCGGCCTGGCACTCGCCGCCCTCCCCCGCCAGGCGACCTCCCGTGATCAGAACGCCCCTCAGGTGGCCCTCACGACGTGATCATGAGAGGCGGGGGCGTACCACGCCCGTCTCGTACGCGAAGACCGCGGCCTGGGTGCGGTCGCGCAGGCCCAGCTTGGTCAGGATCCGGCTCACGTGGGTCTTCACGGTCTGCTCGGCCAGCACCAGCCGCGCCGCGATCTCCGCGTTGGACAGGCCCTGCGCGACGAGCGCGAGCACCTCGGTCTCGCGCTCGGTCAGGTCGCCGACGCGCTCCTTGAGCGGGGCCCGCGGCGCGCCGGCCAGCCGGGAGAACTCGGCGATCAGCCGCCGGGTGACGTTCGGGGCGAGCAGCGCGTCGCCGGCCGCGACCACCCGGACGGCGTGCGCGAGCTCGGCGGCCGAGGCGTCCTTGAGCAGGAACCCGGCGGCGCCGGCGCGCAACGCCTCGTAGACGTACTCGTCGAGGTCGAAGGTGGTCAGCACCAGCACCCGCGCGGCGGTGTCGGCGGCCGCCGTGATCCGGCGGGTCGCCTCGATCCCGTCGAGCACGGGCATGCGGATGTCCATCAGCACCACGTCCGGCGCCAGCGCGGCGACCTTCGCGACGGCGTCCTGACCGTCGACGGCCTGCCCGATCACCTCGATGTCGGGTTCGGCGTTGAGCAGCACCGTGAAACCCTGGCGGACCATGATCTGGTCATCGGCGATGAGGACCCGGATCTTCGTCATGGCGTATCCTCTGTGGACGGTGTGGGCAGGGTCGCGGTCACCGCGTAACCACCGTCCGGTGTGGACCCGGCGGCCAGCTTCCCAGCCAGCATGGCGGCCCGCTCCCGCATGCCGAGCAGGCCGTGCCCCGCGCCCGTCGACGGCGGCGCGGACCGGGCCGGCGCGGTGTTCCGGACCCGCACGGCGAGGCTGGCCGGCTGGTAGTCGATCTCCACCCGCACGGTGGCGCCGGGCGCGTGCCGGATCGCGTTGCTCAGCGCCTCCTGCACGATCCGGTACGCCGACAGCTCGACCCCCGGCGGCAGCGGGCGCGGCTGGCCGGCGATCTCCGTGGTCACGGTGAGCCCGGCGCGGCGCACGTTGTCGACCAGCTCGCCCAGCTGGTCGAGCGTCGGCTGCGGCACGTGCTCGGCCCGCCCGGACGAGGCGTCCGTCAGGCGCAGGACGCCCAGCACCCGGCGCAGCTCCCCCAGCGCCGCCAGCGCGTTGCCCCGGATGCCGGCCAGGTTCGCCATCAGCTCCTCGGGCGGATCCGGGACGAGGTGCGGGGCGACCTGCGCCTGGATCGAGATGACCGACAGGTGGTGGGCCACCACGTCGTGCAGCTCGCGGGCGATCCGGGTGCGCTCCTCCAGCAGCGTGCGCCGGGCCCGCTCCTCGGCCGAGATCCGCTCCTGCGCCAGGAGCCGGCGGCGGGCCACCCGCCGGGCGCGCCGCGCCGCACCGGCGGCCGCGGCGAGACCGCAGATCGCGACGGCCTGCCCGATATCGGTGTAGAACGGCACGACCGGCCAGCCGGCGTCCGGGCTGTGGATGTCGATGGTGAACCCGGCGCACGCCAGCCCGACCAGGGCGGTGACCGCCAGCGCCGACGCCACGGCTCGCGGCCGGGTGCGCAGCGCCAGCAGGAACAGCACGCCGGCCAGCGCGGCGATGGTCATCCGGCTCCACGGGTACGGGTCACCGACGGCGAGCGTGCCGGCGACCATCGCGAGCGTGACCACCCACCAGGCCCACACCGGCCGGAACATCGCCAGCACCACCGCCGCGGCCTGCGTCGCGGCGAGGATCACCGAGTGCTGGCCCACGCCGTAGTAGGCCGCGAACACGAGTACCGCGTACAGCACCACGAGGGTGTGCGGCAGGCGGGCCAGCCAGCGTGGCCGCGCCATCGGCGGCAGCGGGTCGGCGGCCACCGCCCACAGGTCGTCGCGCAGGGCCCGGGGCACCGCGCGGACGGCGTCCCGGTAACCGCGCGTGTTCATCGCGTCCATCCTAGAGACGCTATGGACCGCCCCGCGTGGTCGGCGTCCCCCCGCGGTACCCACCTCCGGCATACCCCCGAAGTACTACCCCCAGGTTGGTGCGAACGGGGCACCGCGATTCCCGTACCGGCCTAGGCTGCACGGGGATAGCGTCAGCAACCAGTAAGGAGGGCGCGATGGCCTCGCGACTGAACCCCTACCTCAACTTCCCCGGCACCGCCCGCGCGGCGATGGAGTTCTATCGGGACGTCCTCGGCGGCGAGCTCGTGATCAACACGTTCGGCGAGTACGGCGCGGACGACGCGACCAAGGACAACGTCATGCACGCCCAGCTCGAGTCGCCCACCGGCTTCACGCTGATGGCGTCCGATCTCCCGCCGGGCATGCCGCACCAACCCGGCACCAACATCTCGATCAGCCTCAGCGGTGACGACGGCGACGAGCTGCGCGGCTACTGGGAGAAGCTGGCCGCGGACGGCACCGTCACGATGCCGCTGGAGAAGCAGATGTGGGGCGACGAGTTCGGCATGTGCACCGACAGGTTCGGCATCGCCTGGATGGTGAACATCACCCAGCCACACTAACCGCCCATGGTCAAGGCGTCCCACACCTCGTGAGAACGACGTGAGGGACGCCTTGATCATGGGGTGGGGCGGAGGCGGGACCAGGCGAGGACGATGTGCACCCGGTCCGGCAGGCCGAGCTTGGCCAGGATGTTCGACACGTGCACCTTGACCGTGTAGCGGCTGATCCCGAGCGCTCGCGCGATGTCGCTGTTCGACATGCCCCGGGCGATCAGCTCGCCCACCTGCCGCTCACGGTCGGTGAGATGCCGCATCGCGGCCAGCTGGGCCCGGTCCTCGGCGGTCGGCAGCTCCGGCCGGAACGCCTCGATCATCCGGGCGGTCGCCTCCGGCGCCAGGACGGCATGCCCGGAGGCCACGATGCGGATGCCGTCCCGCAGCCGCTCGCTGGGCGCGTCCTTGAGCAGGAAACCGCTCGCGCCGGCTTCCAGCGCGGCGTACACGTACTGGTCCAGGTCGTAGGTGGTCAGGATCAGCACCCGGGTCGGCGGGCCGGACGGCCGTGGCGGCCGGTGCACGATCCGCCGGGTGGCCTCGATCCCGTCCATGACCGGCATCCGGATGTCCATGAGGACCACGTCCGGATCGTGCCGGTCGACCGCCGACACGGCCTGCGCGCCGTCCGCCGCCGCGCCCACCACCGATAGGTCGGTGGCGGCGTCCACGAGCTTGGTCAGCGCCTCGCGGAGCAGCTGCTCGTCGTCGCACACCACCACCCGGACCACACCCTGCCCACCCACACCCTGCCCGCTCACGCCGCACTCCGTACCGGCAATATCGCCCGCACCTCGAAACCACCGTCCCCACCGGGCCCGGCCCGCAGCGACCCGCCGACCAGCTCCACCCGCTCGCGCATGCCGACCAGACCCAGGCCGCTGCCGCGCAGCGGCGGCCGGCCGGCCGCCGGCGGGGCGTTCCAGACCCGCACGGTGAGCCGGTCCGTCGTGTAGGCCAGCGACACCACGACCGCGACCGGACCGGCGTGCTTGAGCACGTTCGTCAACGACTCCTGCACGACCCGGTAGGCGGCCTGCTCGACGCTGGCGTCCAGCGGCCGCGCCGCGCCGTGCCGGGCCACCGTGACCCGCGCGCCGTCGGGCATCGCCCGCACCAGCTCGTCGAGCTGGTCGAGGCGGCGCGGCAGGACCAGCGGGTCGTGCGCGCCGACGGCCGACGTCTTGCGCAGCACGCCGAGCAGCCGGCGCAGTTCGGCGAGCGAGTCGCGGCCGGTCGTCGCCAGCCGGCGCAGCGCGGCACGGGTCTCGGCGTCGTCGCCGGTCTCCGCCGTCGCGTCCGCGTCGAGCACCATCGCGGTCACCGAGTGGTTGAGGATGTCGTGCAGTTCCCGCGCGAGCAGGGCGCGCTCGTCCGCCGCGGCGCGCTGGGCCGCCAGTTCGCGCTCCGCGGCCAGCCGGCGCGAGTACGCCGTCAGCGCCGTGATCCGGCCGCGCTGGCGGGCACCGGCGCGGCCGACCAGCCAGAACCCGGTGAACATGACCGCGACCGCGGTGATGGCGAGCGCCGCGTCGGCCGGCCGGGTGCCGCCGCCAACGCTCACCGCCATGCCGAACGCCAGCAGGCCCAGGCCGAGGGCCAGCCCGATGCCCTGCTGGATCCGCCGGCCCCACGCGCCGAGCGCGGCCGCGGCGACGACGACCCCCACCAGCACCTCCTGGTTGAGCGCCACCAGCGTCACCTCCAGGCCGCTGACGACGACCAGCACGGCGAGCGGGAACCGCCGGCGCCAGATCAGCACGCCCGACTGCGCCGTGGTCAGGGCGAGCAGCGGCCACGGTGACCGGCCCACGCCCTCGTCCACCATGGCCACCCACGCGGCCAGCAGCGGCAACAGCGCCAGCAGGCCCTCGCTCACCCACTCCAGCTCTGCGCGGCCCCGCGCCGGCGCGGCCGGGTCCGGATCCAGCCATACACCCCCAGGGGCACCAGCACGATCCAGGGCAGCAACCCCACCGCCCAGCTCAGCGCCATCGGCGGCCCCGGGGCCGCGGACACCACGAGCGGAAGAACGGCTTTCCGGGTACCGCCGGAGCCTCGCACGGTCAGCTCGAACCGCCACGTGCCCTCCTCCCGTAGCGCGACCACGTCCAGCCCCCACGCGTGCCGGGCGCGCGGGTGTCGCGGCAGTTCCAGGTCGTCGGGGCGGTCCGCCAGGAGGCCGCTGATGCCGAGCGGGACAACCTTTCCCGACGGTGCCACGGCGCGGAACCGGACCGTGCGACCGTCGATCCCACCCGCCGGCTCGAAGGTGAAGTCTAGCGAGCGCCGCGCTCGCAGCGGCCAGTCGGTGAACGAGGCGGTCAGCGTCGAATCGCCGAGCGGCACGACCTCGCTGTGCACGATGTCGAGGGGTGGCGCGGCGGGCGCGGCCGCGGCCGGGGGCGCGCCGGCGAGCGCCAGCAGGAAACCCACCACGACCGCGCTGAGGAGTCTCATGTGGACGCCTTCGGCTTCCGGGTCGCCAGGAAGGCGAACTGCCAGCCGAACCAGGCGACGGCGGCACCGACCGCACCGACCAGCACCAGGTTCGGCAGCGGGTACCGCAGCGCGTCGTCGGTGACCACGACGTACAGCGCGGTGAGCGGGGCGGCGAGCGCGCCGAGCACCAGCATGGCGGTCCGCGGCCGGGCGGCGCGCCGCCGGGCCAGCCACACCACTCCGGCGGCGAGCGCCGCGACGACCGGTACCACCATCGGCAGGGCGATTCCCACGACGGACAGCCGGATCGAGTCGTCCCGGAAGGGCAGGCCGAGCGCGTCCGCGTACGCCTCGGTCACGAACGGCGGGAAGGCGAGCGTGGCGGCCTGGACGGCGGCGAAGAGCAGCCCGGTCGCCAGCACCCAACGCGGGTCCCGGGTCACCCCGGCCACGAGGGACAGCGCCCACGCGCAGCCCGCGCCCACCACGAGCATGGACATGTCGACGCCGAGCACCGCACCGTCGAGCATCAGCGTGGCCGCCGCGACGCTGAGCGCGCCCGCGGCGACCAGCCCCCACCGCCAGGACCGGTGACCGCGCGCC
The DNA here is from genome assembly GCA_037414955.1 of Actinomycetes bacterium KLBMP 9797. GTDB lineage: Bacteria > Actinomycetota > Actinomycetes > Mycobacteriales > Micromonosporaceae > Phytohabitans. The sequence goes on along the minus strand of JBBEWH010000214.1, from coordinate 5,478 downwards.
GCGGCCCGCGGCGCGGCGAAGGCCAGCACGACGGCCACGACCTCCACCTGCATGGCGAGCGAGAGGCTCAGATGCGCCGGCGTCTCCTCGAGAATGTCGAAACCGTAGACGGTGTGCCACCACAGGTCGGCCGCGCCGTACACGAGGTGGCCCGCCGCCCCGAGGCCGGCGACCAGGAACGGCACCGGGGCGCTGAACCGGCCGAGCACCCGGACCCCGGCCCGGGCGCCGCCCCGCCGGATCTCTCGCGCCCGCCGGACCTCTCGCGTAGTGGCGAGGACGACCACCAGCGCCGTCAGGCCGATCAGCGACGTTCCGAAGTAGAACATCAGGTGCGGCGCGGTGAAGAAGGTGTCCGGGCCGACGTCGATGTGCCACTGGCCGTCCCAGGCGACGCCGAGCCACAGGGCCGCGAATCCCAGCAGCAGGAGCCACGCGCCGATCACCTCCCGTCGGGGCAGATCCGGCGCTGGTGGGGTGGTGGTCATGGTTTCTCCCTCTCGATAGTGACGTTGACGGTGCTGACCTCGCTGCCGGACGGGCCGCGCACCCGGATCGTGAGCTGCCACTCCCCGGCCATGGCGAAGAACTCGCCGCGCGCGACGAAGTGGCCGGCGCCCGCCCGGTGGGCGGCCACCTCGGGCGTCACATGCCCCATGCCGGGCATCGCGGCGGAGACCGAGACCGACTCGACGTTCCGCGCCGGCGCACCGCCCTCCTCGACCCGGACGTCGGCGGCGATGGCGCCGGTGGTCGCCCGGTCCAGCGTCACGGCGACGGCATAGAGCCGCCCGGCGCCGGACATCCGGGGCGGCTCGGCGCCGCCGCTTCCGGCCACCGCCCACCAGGCCAGCGCGATCGCGGCGGCCAGCGCGCCGATCCACCGTCTCATCGCGCGCGCTCCGCGCCAATGTGGACGGTGAACGGCACGGTGACGACCGTGAAGTCCCGCACGAACTGCACCCAGCCGAAGTACCGTCCGGGCCGCGGGAAGCTGAACGCGAACCGCAACCTCGGCCCGGCCCCGGCCACCGTGCCGTCGCCCGCCGCCATCCCGCCCTGTTCGTGGACATGCCCGAGGAACCCGCCGGCGGCGTCCCGGACGATCAGGTGGCCCGCCATGCCCAGCCACGGTTGGAGATCGGCGGCGCCGGCGTCGACCTCGATCGGGACCGGCCGGCCCGGTACCGGCTCCGGCGGCAGCGCGACGCGCGCCGCCGCCGGCGCGGGTGGGCCGTCCGCCGCGGCGCGACCGGCGACCTCGAACCCGCCGGCGAGCGCCTGCCCGCCGGAGTCGGCGCGTTCGATCTCGGCATGGACGAGGTGCCGGCCCGGCACAGTGGCCCGCAGGCGCACCGCCAGGCGCCCGGCGGCCGTCCGGTTCGGATGGACGTGGCGGAAGAACGTGGCGTCCGCGCTGGTGACCACGAGATGGGCGAGCGCGGCGTGGTGAGCGGCGAGATCGTCCACCGGCTGCCCGGTCGAGCCGTCGGACAGGTCAAGGTGGAGGGTGAACTCGTCACCCACCGCCGGCCGCGGAGGCGTGGTGGAGACCGCCAGCTGCGCGTAGGGGCGCCCCGGATCAGCGGCACCGGCGGCCGGCGGCGGCGCACCGTCCGGCGTCGCGGGCGGCAGCGCGGCCGACAGCGACGCCACGGTGCTCGCGACGGCCAGCGCGACGAGGGCGCCGCCGCCGCACCCGGTCGCCACCGCCATCCGGGCGCCGGCGGCGGCCACCAGGGCGGCGGCGAGCAGCACGCCGGTCGCGCCGAATCCGCCGTACATCACGGTTTCCCAGCCGGCGGCTCGGGGGCCGAGCACCCGGAACGGCAGCACCGACACCTCGCCCGCGGCGCGCAGTTCCAGCTCGTGCGCGCCGGTGCCCGCCACGCGCAGCGTCGCCGGGTAGGTGCCGGCCCGACCGCGCTCCAGCCGTACCCCGCTCGCGGTCGCGTGACCGTCCACTGTCGAGCGTAACCGCAGGTCGACGGCCAGGTCGCGCACCGGCTGATACGCGATGACGTCGACCCGGAGCGGGCCCGGCACCTCCCACGACCGTCTGATCACGACGGTGAGTTCGGTGCCGGCGATCGTCTGGGCCAGCGGGATGTCGGCGTTCTCGACGGTCCCGTGCGCCGACGCCGGCGCCGCCCAGCCGAGCACCGCCATCGCCGCCGCGACCATCAGCAACTTGAGCACCACAGTTCCCGACCGTAGAAGCCCCCGGCGCCCCGCACATAGGGCGCCGGCACTGCCCCGCCCTAACCCCCGAGAACTAGCCCTTTCCATGATCAAGGCGTCCCTCACGTAGTTCTAACGACTTGAGGGACGCCTTGATCATGGGAGTGAGCGGGTAATATCGGCGGATGGCGATGCGCGTGCGGGTTGCGGTGGCACTGTCCGCGTTGGCGGCGGGCTTCGTGGTGGTCGGGGGTGCCGCGCCGGCGTACGCGGCGACGCTGCCGACCGGGGCGGCGTCGCTGGAGGCGGTGAACTACCCGGGCCGGTACGTGCGGCACTTCAACGCCCTCGGCCAGCTCGAGGCGGTCACGGCCGCCAGCGCCGCGCAGCTGAAGCTGGACGCCACCTTCACCGTCGTGAACGGTCTGGCCTCGCCGGCGTGCTACTCGTTGCAGACCAAGGCCGGCTTGTTCCTGCGGCACCGGGATTGGCGGCTGCGGGTCGACGCCAACACCGGCGACGCGACGTTCCGCGCCGACGCCACGTTCTGCGCGGTGGACGGCGCGGTCGCCGGGTCGACCGCGCTGGTCTCGTACAACTACCCGGCCCGGCGGATCCGGCACCGCGACTTCGCGCTGTGGCTGGACACCAATGAGGACACGGCGGCGTTCCGGGCCGACAGCTCGTTCCGGATCGCCCCGCCGTGGGCGCCGAAGACCACCCAGAACCCGGTGCTCCCGGGGCTGTTCGCGGACCCGCACATCGCGAACTTCGGCGGCCGCTACTACCTCTACCCGACCACCGACGGGTACGCGAGCTGGAGCGGCACCTATTACAAGGCGTTCTCCTCCACCGACCTGGTCACCTGGACCGACCACGGCGTCATCCTCGACCACGGGCCGGACGTGTCCTGGGCGGACAACTCCGCCTGGGCGCCCGCCGTCGCGGCGAAGAACGGCCAGTACTACCTCTACTTCAGCGGCGGCCTGGCCACCGGCAATACCGCCAAGCAGCTCGGCGTGGCGGTGTCCGGGTCGCCGGCCGGGCCCTTCCGGGACGCGCTCGGCCGGCCGCTGGTCGCCAGTGGACAGTTCGCCGGTGGGCAGGCGATCGACCCGATGGTGTTCACCGACGACGACGGCCAGTCCTATTTGTACTGGGGGCAGGGCGTCGCCCGGATGGTCCCGCTGAACGCCGACATGATCTCGTTCGACCCGGCGCGGGTGCGGACCATCACGCCCTCCGGATACAACGAGGCGCCGTTCGTGTTCAAGCGCAACGGCGTCTACTACCTCATGTGGTCGGAGAACGACACCCGCAGCGAGGACTACCGGGTCGCGTACGCCACCGGGTCGTCGCCGAACGGGCCGTGGACGAACCGCGGTGTCGTGCTGCAGAAGCGCCTGGCGGTGGCCGTCCGCGGCCCCGGTCACCACTCCGTGGTCCGGGCGCCCGGCACGGACACCTGGCACATCGCCTACCACCGGTTCGCCGTGCCGGCCGGCAACGGCACCAACCGGGAGACCGCCATCGACCCGATGCGCTTCAACCCGGACGGCACCATCCAGCCCGTCACCCCCACCCCGTGATCAAGACGTCCCTGTCGTGCTCGGCGGAGGCGGGTGGACGCACCGGATACTGTGGTAAGACCGGCGGGACCACCCGGGAGGCGTGAGTGACGTCCAACCACCTGCCCGTGCCCGGGCATGACCAGGCTGGCCCGGCCGCGCGCCGGTCCGGCGCCCACCCCGTGCCCCAGCGCGACACCGGCAGGCTTCCCGCGCCACGGGCGTCCGGTGGCCTGCCGCCGCCCGTGCACGACCCGGGCGCGCTGGGCCTCGTCGACCTCCCCGGGCGCGACTACTGGTGGGAGCGGATCGGCACACCCGTCCGGGATCGGATGGTCGCCCGGGTCGGCCCGATCGTCGAGTGGTGGGCCTACTGCCACCACACCGACCAGCGGCGCCCGTACGCGGTGGTGTTCGGCGAACGCGGCCTCGCGGTCTGCACGCCGACGGTGAACGACCGCGGCGGGCCCGCGCAGTTGGTCACGGTGGTGCCGTTCGTGCCGGCGTCGCTGCGGCACGCGGTCGTCGTCCAGAAACCGCGGCGCCCGACCCGGGGCCACCCGGCGCTGCCCGGCAGCGGAGCGGACGCCGAGGTCGCGGCCCGGGCCACTGTGGACCTGCCGGCGCGGGTGCGCGGCTTCCTCGGCAACCTGCCGGCGGAGGCGCAGTCGCGGCTGCAGTGGCCGTTCGCCAACGGCGACCCGATCCGCGACAGCGACTACCACTACTCCGGCAGCAGCGACGAGCTGGACATCTGGTGCTACCTGGCCGGCAGCCGGTCGGTGACGTTCGTATCCGGGCACGGCACCGGGCTCTCCGGCCCGGCGCACCGCGCGTCGTGGCGGCTGATCTGCCGCCAGGCCGAAGTCGCCACCCCGTGACGCGCCAAGCGGAGGGTCGCCGGCCGATGAGACGGGCGGAGGTCGCCGGCCGATGAGACGGGCGGAGGTCGCGGGCCGGTGAGGCGGCAGGCGGACGAGCCGGACTTCTACGAGGTCCTCGGTGTGGAGACCGACGCCACCGAGGCGGAGATCGCCCGCGCGTTCCGCCGCCAGGCGTTCGTGCACCACCCCGACCGCGGCGGTGACGCCGACGCCTTCCGCGAGCTTCACCGGGCCCGCGAGACGCTGCTCGATCCGGACCATCGGGCCGACTACGACCGGCGCCGCGCCGCGCCACCCCCACCGCGAACGGACCCGCGACGGACCGACCCGCCGCGAACCGACACGCCGCCCACGGACGGGCCGGCGGACCCTTTCGAGTGGGCAGCCGGCGCCGGCCCCAGCACCGACGACTGGTCACACGCGGCCGGCGACCAATGGTCGTACACCGACCCCTTCGCGGCATACGAGGCCGGCTACTCATGGCGCCGCAGCGACCGCTTCGCCTGGTGGAAACCCCCCAACCGCCCCAACCCTAACCGCCGCCGCGGATAGCCCCCGCCACCCCACCCCACCCCCGCGCCCTCCCCCCGCCCCTCTGCTCGTCGATCAAGGGCTTGGGCACGTGGTTTGATCTCTGATCCGCGTGCCTTAGCCCTTGATCGGCGCGGATTGCCTTGATCGGGGCGGACGCCGCGCACACGCATGGGAGCGCGGATCCACCACAGCCGGCGAGGGGTGAGCCTGCGCGCCTACAGCAAGACGTCGTGCCTTCCGGCATCGAAGCGCAACCGAGCCGGCTTGATCGTTGTCCCAAAACCTCAACGAAACGCCGAGTCTGTTGAGGT
>JBBEWH010000213.1:0-53309 GCA_037414955.1 Actinomycetes bacterium KLBMP 9797 | reverse complement strand
ACGCCTTGATCATGGGGACGTGTTAACGTGAACAGCGTGCCGAAGCGTTCCAACGACGATCCGCCGACTACGTCGGCCCGTGCGGGGCGGCGCGGCCCGGGCATGGTCGATGTCGCCCGCCTGGCCGGTGTGTCCCACATGACGGTCTCCCGGGTGATCAACGACCAGCCCACCGTGAGCCAGGTCACCCGCCAGCGGGTGCTGGCCGCCATGAACGAGCTGGGATACCGGCCGAACGTGGCCGCCCGCGCGCTGGTCACCGGCCGCACCCGCACGCTCGGCGTGATCAGCGTCGACACCACGCTCTACGGGCCGGCGTCCATGCTGCTGGCGATCGAGCGGGCGGCCCGCGAGCTGGACTACTCGGTCAGCATCGCGAGCCTGCCCACCCTGGAGCGCCAGACCCTGCGGGACGCGTTCGACGCGCTGATGTCGCAGGCGGTCGAGGGCATCATCGCCATCACGCCGCACGTCTCGGCCACCGCCGCGCTGCGGCACGTGCCGAGAGACGTCCCGGTGGTGGCGGTCGAGGGCGGCAAAGGGCCACTGCCGACGGTGGTGGTCGATCAGTACCTTGGCGCCACCGAGGCCACCCGGCACCTGCTCGAGCTGGGCCACCGCACGGTCGCGCACATCGCCGGTCCCCCTGACTGGTACGAGGCGCAGGAGCGCGAGCGGGGCTGGCGCGACGCGCTGATGGCCACGGGCCGTCCGGTGCCCGAGATGGTGCGCGGCGACTGGACCCCGCGCTCCGGCTATGCCGCCGCTCAGCAACTGCTCACCGCCCCGGTCACCGCCGTCTTCGCCGCCAACGACCAGATGGCGATCGGCGCGCTGCGGGCCTTCCGCGAGGCCGGCGTGTCGGTACCCGAGCAGGTGAGCCTCGTCGGGTTCGACGACATCCCGGAGGCTGAGTTCTTCTCGCCGCCGCTGACCACGATGCGCCAGGAGTTCGGCGAGGTCGGCCGGTGCGGCCTGGAGCTGTTGCTGGAGCAGGTCGAGGGCGCGCCCCGCACCCGCCGCCGCGTCGTCATCCCCCCGCAGTTCGTGATCCGTGAGAGCACCGCCCCACCCACCCACTGACCACAAAGGACCGCCACCCCATGAGCTATGTAGTAGGCGTCGACTACGGCACCCTGTCGGGGCGCGCGCTGGTCGTACGCGTCGAGGACGGCACCGAGATGGGCACGGCCGTGCACGAGTACCGGCACGGCGTCATCGACCGGGTACTGCCCGCCACCGGTGAGTCGCTGCCGCCGGACTGGGCGCTCCAGGACCCCGAGGACTACCTGGAGGTGCTGCGGACGGCCGTGCCGGCCGCGGTGGCCGCGGCCGGCATCGACCCGGCCGAGGTGATCGGCATCGCCACCGACTTCACCGCGTGTACGGTGCTGCCGACGCTGGCCGACGGCACGCCGCTGTGCTGGATCCCGGAGTACGAGGGACGCCCGCACGCGTATGTGAAGTTGTGGAAGCACCACGCCGCCCAGGGCCAGGCGGACCGGATCAGCGCGCTCGCGCACGAGCGCGGCGAGCCGTGGATCAACCGGTACGGCGGCAAGATCTCCTCGGAATGGCAGTTCGCCAAGGGCCTGCAGCTGCTGGAGGAGGACCTGGAGCTCTACGCGCGCGCCGAGCGGTGGATCGAGGCGGCCGACTGGATCATCTGGCAGCTCTGCGGCGCCGAGACCCGCAACGTGTGCACCGCCGGATACAAGGGCATCCGCCAGGACGACCGCTACCCGGACCGGGAGTACCTGGCGGCGCTGAACCCCGACTTCGCCGACTTCGTCGCGAAGCTCGACCACCCGCTGGCGCCGCTGGGCGGTCGCGCCGGTGGGCTGACCGCGCAGGCCGCGCGGTGGACCGGCCTGCCCGAAGGCATCGCGGTCGCGGTGGGCAACGTGGACGCGCACGTGACCGCGCCGGCGGCGCAGGCCACCGCGCCGGGCCAGATGGTCATGATCATGGGTACCTCGACCTGCCACGTCATGAACGGCGAGACGCTGGCCGAGGTGCCGGGCATGTGCGGCGTGGTCCGCGGCGGCATCACGGAGGGCAGCTGGGGATACGAGGCGGGCCAGAGCGGCGTCGGCGACATCTTCGCGTGGTTCGTCGAGTCGTCGCTGCCGGCCGACTATCGCGAGGAGGCGGCCCGCCGCGGCATCAGCCCGCACACCTACCTGAGCGAGCTGGCTTCCGCGCAGAAGGTGGGCCAGCACGGCCTCGTCGCGCTGGACTGGCACAACGGGAACCGCTCGGTGCTGGTGGACCACGAGCTGTCCGGCGTCATCGTCGGGCTGACGCTGGCCACCCGGCCGGAAGAGGTGTACCGGGCGCTGGTCGAGGCGACCGCGTTCGGCACCCGCACCATTGTGGACGCTTTCGAGTCGTCCGGGGTGCCGGTGACCGAACTGGTGGTGGCCGGCGGCCTGCTGAAGAACCCGTTCCTCATGCAGGTGTACGCGGACGTGACCAACCGTCCATTGTCGGTGATCGGCTCGGAGCAGGGACCGGCGCTGGGCAGCGCGATCCACGCGGCGGTCGCCGCGGGGGCGTACCCGGATGTGCCGGCCGCCGCGGCGGCGATGGGCCGCGTGCAGCGCCGGGTCTACGAGCCGGACGGCCAGCGCGCCAAGGCGTACGACGCCCTCTACGACGAGTACCGCCAACTGCACGACTACTTCGGCCGGGGCACCAACGACGTCCTGCACCGGCTGCGCAAGATCCGGAATGAGGCTGCGAAGTAATGAGTGTTCAACAATTGCGGGAAGACCTGGTCGGGCTGCACCACGACCTGATCCGGTGGGGGCTCGTGGTGTGGACCGCGGGCAACGTGTCGGCCCGGGTGCCGGGCGAGGACCTGTTTGTCATCAAGCCCAGCGGCGTCTCGTACGACGACCTGACGCCACAGTCCATGGTGGTGTGTGACCTGGACGGCAAGCTGGTCGAGGGCGACCTGTCGCCGTCCAGCGACACGGCGGCCCACGCGTACGTCTACCGGGAGATGCCGGAGGTCGGCGGCGTGGTGCACACCCACTCGACGTACGCCACGGCGTGGTCGGCCCGCGGCGAGGCGATCCCGTGCGTGCTGACCGCGATGGCGGACGAGTTCGGCGGCGAGATCCCGGTGGGGCCGTTCGCGCTGATCGGCAACGACGACATCGGCAAGGGCATCGTGGCGACGCTGAGCGGCCACCGCTCCCCCGCCGTGCTAATGCGCAACCACGGCGTCTTCACCATCGGCAAGAGCGCCCGCGCGGCCGTTAAGGCGGCCGTCATGTGTGAGGACGTGGCCCGCACCGTCCACATCGCCCGGTCACTCGGCCCGCTCCTGCCCATCGAGCCGTCCGATGTGGACAAGCTCTACGACCGGTACCAGAACGTGTACGGCCAGCGCTAATGTGACATTGTGTTATCTAATCGTTACTGTAGGTATGATGATCGGTGTTACGAGACCGTGACGCCAAGATGACACAGTGGGTCTTGACGAGAGAGATGTTAGCGCTAACACTGGCCCTCGCGGGGTTCCGGCGGGTCAGTTCTGAGGAGGAAAAGCCTGTGAAAAGAAGACTTGTGGTCGCGCTCGGCGCCAGCGTGCTGGCGCTCGGCCTGGCGGCCTGTGGCGGCGAGGGAGCGGGCAGCGACTCCGGCAGCGAGGCGGAGAAGCCCGCCGACCTGACCATCGGCGTGTCGATGCCGACGCAGACCTCGGAGCGATGGATCGCCGACGGCAACTCCGTGAAGGAGAAGCTACAGGCGAAGGGGTACAAGGTCGAGCTGCAGTACGCGAACGACGACATTCCCACCCAGTCGCAGCAAATCGACCAGATGATCACGCAGGGCGCCGACGTGCTGATCGTCGCCGCGATCGACGGCACGGCGCTGAGCAGCCAGCTGCAGGCGGCGGCGGACGCGAAGATCCCGGTCATCTCCTACGACCGGCTGATCCGGGACAGCAAGAACGTCGACTTCTACGTCAGCTTCGACAACTACAAGGTCGGCGTCGCCCAGGCCAACGCGCTGCTGACCGGTCTCGGCCTGCTCAAGGCGGACGGCTCGAAGGGCACCGCGACCGGGCCGTTCAACGTCGAGTTGTTCGCCGGGTCACTGGACGACAACAACGCGCACTTCTTCTTCGACGGCGCGATGGACACGCTCAAGCCGTTCCTCGAGGCCGGCACGCTGAAGGTCAAGTCGACCCAGACCAAGATCGAGCAGGTGGCGATCCTGCGCTGGCAGCAGGAGACCGCGCAGAAGCGCATGGAGGACCTGCTGACCAAGAGCTACAACGATGGCTCGAAGGTCAACGGCGTGCTCTCGCCGTACGACGGGCTGTCCCGCGGCATCATCACCGCGCTGCAGAACGCCGGTTACGGCACGACCACCAACCCGATCCCGGTGGTCACCGGTCAGGACGCCGAGATCGCCTCGGTCAAGCTGATCAACGACGGGGTCCAGAACTCGACCGTCTTCAAGGACACCCGCCTGCTGGCCGAGCAGGCCGTCATCGCGGGCGAGGCGTTCCTGCAGGACAAGACGCCGACGGCCAACGACACCAAGACGTACGATAACGGCGTCAAGGTCGTCCCGTCGTACCTGCTGCCGGTCGTGACCGTGTACAAGGACAACATCAAGAAGGAACTGATCGACTCCGGCTACTACACCGCTGAGGAAGTGGCTGCCGGTCAGGCCAAGTAACACACGGGATCGGGCTCGGTGGTGGCGACCATCGCCGGGCCCGATCTCCGTTAGTCCGGGCGGGCGCTCCGCGCCTTTCCCGGGGGGCGAACAAGCACGAAGGTCGACAGGAGAATCGCATGGGCGACGCCATTCTCGAGATGCGCGGCATCACCAAGAAGTTTCCGGGCGTCATAGCGCTGCAGGACGTGTCCATCACCGTCAAACAGGGTGAGATCCACGCCATCTGCGGCGAGAACGGGGCTGGCAAGTCCACGCTCATGAAGGTGCTGTCCGGGGTCTACCCGACCGGCAGCTACGACGGCGAGATCATCTTCGACGGTCAGCCGGTGCACTTCGGCGGCATCCGGGACAGTGAGCACGTCGGCATCGTGATCATCCACCAGGAGCTGGCCCTGGTGCCATACCTGTCGATCGCCGAGAACATCTTCCTCGGCAACGAGCGCCGCGGCACCGCCGGTCTCATCGACTGGAACCGCGCCAACGCCGACGCCGGACAGCTGCTGGAGTCCGTCGGGCTGCACGAGAACCCGGTCACGCCGGTGATCCAGCTCGGCGTCGGCAAGCAGCAGCTGGTCGAGATCGCCAAGGCACTGTCGAAGGACGTGCGCCTGCTCATCCTCGACGAGCCGACCGCCGCGCTCAACGACATCGACTCGGCGCACCTGCTCGGCCTGCTGCGCCAGCTCCGCGACCGGGGCATCACCTGCATCATGATCTCGCACAAGCTCAACGAGATCACCGCGATCGCCGACTCCACCACGGTCATCCGGGACGGCCGGACCGTCGAGACGCTGGACATGCGCGCCGACGGCGTCGACCAGGACCGGATCATCCGCGGCATGGTGGGCCGCGATATCGAGAGCTTCTACCCCGACCGGGTCTCGGCGCCGGGCGAGGAGGTGCTACGGATCGAGGACTGGACGGTCCGGCACCCCGTCCACGACCGCAAGGTGGTCGACGGCGCCAGCCTGAACGTGCGCGCCGGCGAGGTGGTCGGCATCGCCGGGCTCATGGGCGCGGGCCGCACCGAGCTGGCGATGAGCGTGTTCGGCCGGTCGTACGGGCGGGACATCACCGGCCGCCTCTACATGCACGGCAAGGAGGTCAAGTCGCGCAACGTGGCGGAGGCGATCGACAACGGCATCGCGTACGCGACGGAGGACCGCAAGCGGTACGGCTTGAACCTCATCGCGGACGTCGCCCGCAACGTCTCCGCGGCCGCGCTCGGCAAGCTCTCCCGTGGTGGGTGGGTCAACGGCCACGAGGAGATCAAGGTCGCCGAGGAGAAACGCCGCGACATGAACATCAGGACGCCGAGCGTCATGGCGGTCGTGGGCCAGCTCTCCGGCGGCAACCAGCAGAAGGTCGTCCTGTCGAAGTGGCTGTTCACCGACCCCGACGTGCTGATCCTCGACGAGCCCACCCGCGGCATCGACGTCGGCGCGAAGTACGAGATCTACACGATCATCAACCGGCTGGTGGCCGACGGTAAGGCCGTGATCGTCATCTCGTCCGAGCTGCCCGAGCTGCTCGGCATCTGCGACCGCATCTACACGCTCTCCGCCGGTCGCATCACCGGCGAGGTGGCGGTCGCCGACGCGACCCAAGAGAAACTGATGGCGCTCATGACGCAGGAGAAAGAAAAGGAGCTCGCCGCATGACCAGCACCAAACCCCCCGCGGCGGAGGAGGCCGAGCCGGCTACGGCCGTGGCCCTACACACCGGCATCAGCGACCCCCGCACGCTGATCACCCGCAACCTGCGCCAAAGCGGCATCTACGTCGCCTTCATCGCCATCATCGCGCTCTTCGCGGTGCTGACCGACGGAGTGTTGCTGAGCCCCGGCAACATCACCAACATCGTCCTTCAGTACTCGTACATCCTGGTGCTCGCCATCGGCATGGTGATCGTGATCATCGCCGGTCACATCGACCTGTCGGTCGGATCGGTGGTCGCGCTCACCGGCGCGGTCTCCGCCGTCCTCGTGATCCAGCAGGACTTCCCCTGGTGGGTCGGCGTGGTCGCGGCGGTGGCGGTCGGCCTCGCGGTGGGCGCCTGGCACGGCTTCTGGGTCGCCTACATCGGCATCCCGGCGTTCATCGTGACCCTGGCCGGCATGCTCCTGTTCCGCGGGCTCACGCTCCAGGTGCTCGACAACATCTCGCTCTCGCCGTTCCCCTCCGAGTACCAGAAGGTGGCGAACGGGTTCCTCAACGGCCTGCTCGGTGGCCAGGGTTACGACGCGTTCACGCTGCTCATCGCGGCCATCGCCGTCGGCGGGTACGCGGTGTCCGGCTTCCGCACCCGGCTGGCGCGGATCCGCTACCAGCAGCCGGTCGAGTCGTTCCCGCTGTTCGTCGCGAAGGTGGTGGCGGTCGGCGCCGTCGTCATGTATTTCGCGTGGCAGCTCGCCCACGCGCGTGGCCTGCCGATCGTGCTGATCATCCTCGCGGCCCTGGTCCTCATCTACGGGCTCGTCACCCGGCGCACCGTCTTCGGCCGTCAGGTCTACGCGATCGGCGGCAACCTGTCGGCCGCGATGCTGTCCGGCGTGAAGGTCAAGAAGGTCAACTTCTGGATCTTCGTCAACATGGGCTTCCTGGCGGGCGTCGCCGGCGTCATCTACTCGTCCCGGGCCAACGGCGCGCAGCCCGCCGCCGGCAACATGTTCGAGCTCGACGCGATCGCCGCGGCCTTCATCGGCGGCGCGGCCGTCGCGGGCGGCGTCGGCACCGTCGTCGGTGCCGTGGTCGGCGGTCTCATCATGGCCGTGATGAGCAACGGCATGCAGCTCATGGGCGTCGACCAGTCGACCCAGTCGGTCGTGAAGGGCCTCGTGCTGCTGGTCGCGGTCGCGTTCGACATCTACAACAAGCGCCGCGCCGGCGCCACCCGCTAACCCCCTGCAAGGAAGGGACCCTTCTTATCGCTTTTCGCATAGGAAGGGTCCCTTCGTCACGCTCAGGCCAGTTCGGTGCAGAGGTTGCGCTCGGTGCCGTGGTGGAGGGTCACGGTCTTGTAGCTCGTGGCGTCGAACTTGATCGTGTACACGCCGTCGAACACCCAGATCCCCCGCGGCCGGTTACCGCCGCCCTCCTTGAACCCGAACAGCGCCGGCCCCACCACATACCAGGTGGAGTTCGTGGTCAGGGTGCCGCCCGGGGCGTACTCGACGAGCGCGTTCCCGCTCAGGTCCGCCTCGACGGTCTCCCCGCTGTCGGCGTTGGTCACCGCCAGCACGAGGTCGCCCACGTACGCCTCGCGCCTGGTCGCACCGTCCGGGTACCGGTCCAGCACTTTCGTCCGCACCTCGTCGACGACCGGCTCGGCGTGCACCGGGAAGTCGCAGCGGGCGCCGGCCGGCACGTCCCAGGGCGCGGACGGCGCCGGCACCCAGCCACCCACGGTGGCCATGATCGCGGCTATCACAATGTTCATGACCAGGGAGTCTGGCCGGTCACACTCACCATCCCCTGACCATGATCAAGACGTCTCGTCCGCATGGAGTTTCGACTGCTCGGGCCGTTCGAGGCCAGCCACGACGGCCGGCCAGTCGCGGTGGGCCGGCGCCGGCAGGAGCGCCTCCTGCTCGCCATCCTGCTGCTCGATGCCGGCCACACCGTGACCCTCGACCGGCTCGTCGACCTGCTGTGGGACGGCGAGCCGCCGGCGTCCGCGCGCGGCACGCTGCACACCTACGTCGGGCGGCTGCGCGCCGCCCTGTCGCCCTACGACGTGGCGATACACACCAAAGGCGACGGGTACGCCGTGGCGGCGGCCCACGTCGACGTGGCGCGCTTCACGGCCCTGGCCCGCCGGGCCGCCGTCGAGGCCGATCCAGCGGAGCGGGTACGCCTCGGCGGCGCCGCCCTCGCCGAATGGCGCGGGCCGTTGCTGGCGGACCTCGCGGGCGAACCGTTGCGGCAGCGGCTCGGCGCGGCGCTGGCCGACGCGCGGCTGACCACGGCGGAGGCGTGCGCGACAGCCCTGCTCGACATGGGCCGCCACGACCGGGTCGTCCTCGACCTCGCCGCGCTGGCCGAGGCGCACCCGACCCGGGAAGGCCTCGTCGCGAGCGTGATGACCGCGCTCTACCGGTCCGCCCGCCAGGCCGACGCGCTGCACCTCTACGAGGCGGCCCGCAAGGCGCTCGCCGGCGAGCTGGGCGTCGAGCCGGGCCCCGAGCTGGAAACGGTGTACCAGCGCATCCTCACCGGCGACCCGCGGCTGGAGCGGCCGGCGGCACCGGTGTACGCGGTCCGGGTGCGCGAGCAGTGGCTGCCGTGGAGCGTGGGCGGCCACCCGGCGCTGGAGTTCTGCAACACGTACGCCGGTTGGGGTGGTGAGCGGCTGCCCGGCGCGGACTGGCTGCGGGGGTACCCGACGCTGGTGGTGTGGGCCGGCCACCAGGATCTGCTCGACGACGCGACCGTGACCCGCCTCCTCGACGAGGCGCGGCGCGACCCGCTCGCCGCGGCGGCCGTGCTCGACGCGGCCCGCGAGCTGCGGGCGCGGCTCTACGCCTGCTTGACGGATCCGGCGGACGCGCGGGCGTTCGCGGCCGTCGCCCGGTCGGTGGAGGCGGCCGCCGCGGTGTCGGTGTTCCGCCGCGCGCCGGACGGCCTGGGGCGCTGGCTCCTGACCCGGGACGCCGGGCTGCGCGCGCCGCTGCTCGCCGTCGCCCGCGCGGCCGGCGAGCTGCTCGCCGACCCGCGCCGGTTCACGGTGTGTGCGTGCCCGAGCCCCCGCTGCGGCTGGCTCTTCCTGGACCACAGCGGCCGCCGCCGCTGGTGCAGCACCACCACCTGCGCCGACCCTTTGAGTTAGGAAGGGACCCTTCCTATGCAAAAAGCGATAAGAAGGGTCCCTTCCTTGCAGCACTGTTAGGGGGTGAAGCTGAGGGTGAGCTCCGCGGGGGCGGCCATGAGGCGGTGTTGGGGGAGGACGCCCGGGCCGCAGGACGCGGTGCCGATGCCGTTCTGCGCGATGTCCAGGTTGACGTACAGGCGGTCGCGCGTCACCAGGTCCGTCGGGTGCTTGGCGGCGGCCAGATCCTCGCTGGTCCACGGGCGCACGGTCAGGTCGAACGACGGCGCGCCGGTGATCCGCAGCCCGCTGCCGTCGGTGGCCGCGAGCCGCGCCCACCGCACGTCGCGGCGGTTGCCGTTCTCCTGCGGGAACACGTATGGGGTCTGGAGCTCCGCCACCGTGTGGGTGTAGGTGCCGACCCGCACCGCCGCCGTGGTGTCCGCGTAGGCCTCGCCGGGGCCGAGGCCGAACCAACTCACGGTGTCGAGATGCGACGGCACCGCCATCCGCAGCCCGAGCCGGGGCAGCGGCACCCGCCACTCCCCCACCGGCGCCACGGACAGCGACAACCAGAGCTGTGCCTCCTCGTCCGATGTGGACCACCAGCGGTACGTGGCCGCCAGCGCGAGGTCGGTGCCCGCCGGTACGACCCGGGTGTGCACGGTCAGCTCGCGGTCGCCCACGTCGACCGACACCACCCGGTGCTCGACCCGGTCGAGGCCGATCGCCCGCCAGTCGTCGGCCACCACGCCGTTCCAGCCGCGCAGGTCGTTGTCGGTCGGCGCCCGCCACACGTCGAGCCGCGGACCGTCCACATCGAACTCGCCGAGCCGGCGCAGCACGCCGGTCACGCCGTCGAACACGGCCGGGCCGAGCGTCACGGCGCGGCCCGCCACGATGGCCGAGGCGGTCGGAGCCGGTGGTGCGGGAGGCTGCGCCGCACCCAACTCCGCCTGGCCCCAGGCGATCTCGTGCCCGGCCACCGCCCAGGTCTGGTCCTTGGCGAGCACGGCCGACACGGTGAGCCACCCCTCCAGCGAAGGCAGCGCGACGGTCGCGGTCTCCCCCGGCGCGAGGGCCGGCACGTCCAGCTCACCGTGGGCGCCGGCGTCCAGCCGCCACTCGAACCTCAGGTGGGCGGTGTCGACGAAGTCGTATCCGTTGCGCACGCGCACGGCCGGCACCGCCGGGTCGATCTCGATCGAGACCGGCTCGATGACCTTCTTGAACTCGACGAGACCGGGCGACGGCGTGCGATCCGGGAACACCAGCCCGTCGGCGACGAAGTTTCCATCGTGGACGACCTCGCCGAAGTCACCGCCGTAGCCGAAGAACGCCCGACCGTCCGGGGTGTGGGTGCGGACGCCGTGGTCGATCCACTCCCACACGAAGCCGCCCTGGCAGCGCGGGTACGCCTCGAAGAGCCGCTGGTATTCGCTGAGCCCGCCGGGGCCGTTGCCCATCGCGTGCGCGTACTCGCAGAGGATGAACGGCAGCCCGCGCCGATGCGCGTCCAGCGCCGGGTCGGTGGTGGGATCCTCGGCGCGCCGGCCGATCCGCTCCACCTCCACGTGGTCCGCGTACATCCGGCTGTAGACGTCGACGTAGCCGCTGTCCCGGTCGCCCTCGTAGTGGATCGGCCGGTCGGGGTCGCGGGTGCGCGCCCATTCGGCCATCGCCGCCAGGTTGACGCCGGTGTCGCACTCGTTGCCCAGCGACCACATGATGATGCTGGGGTGGTTCTTGTCGCGCTCCACCATGCGGGCCATCCGGTCCAGGCAGGCGTCCCGCCACTGTGGATCGTCGGTCGGGTTGTTCCGCCACTCGACCCAGTGGAAGCCGTGCGTCTCCAGGTCGCACTCGTCGACCACCCACAGCCCGTACTCGTCGCACAGGTCCAGGAACTCGGCGCTCGGCGGGTAGTGGCTGGTGCGCACGGCGTTGATGTTGTGCCGCTTCATCAGCAGGATGTCGCGCACCATGGTCTCGTGGGACAGCGTGCGGCCGTGGTCCGGGTCCCACTCGTGCCGGTTCACGCCGCGCAGCAGGATCCGCTTGCCGTTCACGGTCAGCAGACCGTCCACGATGGCCACTCGCCGGAAGCCGATCCGCAGCGGGATCCGCTCACCGCCGGCGAGCAGCTCACCGTCGTACAGGTGCGGATCCTCCGCCGACCACGGCGTCACGCGCGCGAACGCGTGCGTCGCCGCGGCGTCCGCGTCATCAAGCCCCAGCGCGGGTACGCTCAGCCGCGCCGGCGCGTCCGTCTCCACGCGCAGCGTGCCCTGCCCGGTGGTGTGGTCGTAGTCGGCGTGCACGAAGAAGTCGTCGAGCGCCCCGTCCGGACGGCACAGGAGCCGCACCGGCCGGAAGATGCCGGACAGCCACCACATGTCCTGGTCTTCCAGGTAGCTGCCGGACGACCACTGGTGCACCCGGACCGCCAGCACGTTGCGGCCGGGCCGCAGCAGGCCGGTGACGTCGAACTCGGTGGGCACCCGGCTGCCCTTGCCGTCGCCGAGGTGCTCGCCGTTGAGCCACACCGCGAAGGCCGAGTCGACGCCCTCGAAGCGCAGCACCCGGCGGCCGACCGGCCAGCCGTCCGGCGCGGTGAACTCGCGACGGTACTCGCCGGTCGGGTTGGCATCCGGCACGAAGGGCGGGTCCACCGGGAACGGGTAGATGGTGTTCGTGTACGCCGGTGCGCCGTATCCGCGCATCTGCCAGTTCGACGGCACCTCCAGCGCGTCCCACGCGGCGTCGTCGAAGTCGGGCGCCTCGAAGCCCTCCGTGGCGTCGGGCAGGCCGGCCACGAGCCGGAACCGCCACGAGCCGTCCAGTTCGACGGTGGGCGCGTCGGAACGGAAGCCGGCGCGCGGCGCGCGGCGCCCGTTGCCGGGAGAGGTACTGGTCACGTACCCGAACGAGTTGATCACGCCACTAGCCTAGCGGAGACCCCCACCCTTCCGACAACCCTTGCGATAACCCTCCCCCGTCCGCCGCGGGAACCCTCCCCTGTCCGCCGATCAAGGGCTCGGGCACATGGTTTGATCTCGGATCCAGGTGCCCGAGCCCATGATCGGCGTGGTTCTCCTTGATCGACGGGCGCGGCGGCGGGACGCCTGGCTACGGCCGATAGACGGACGCGCGGCTCACCTCGGCGGATCTTGACGAGAAACGGTCCGAATCGGACCGTTTCTCGTCAAGATCCGCATCGGGAGTGGGTCGGGCGGCATCGCGTCATGACGGCGCCCGCGTCCAGCAGGTGCTCGAGGAAGGGACCGCCTACCGGCGGATGTCGGTAGCGCTGGGCAACGCCGAGACGCCGACCAGGTCGGCCCACTGCTGCCGGGCGCACCAGGCTCGCTGGCGCTGGTCACCAGCCGCCACAGGCTGGCCGGGTTGGTCGCGGCCGAGGGCGCCTGGCCGGTACCCCCCGATCCACTGCCGCCGGCCGAGGCGCGGCGGTTGCTGGTACGCCGGATCGAGGTGGCCCGGACGGCGGCCGGGCGGCCGTCCGTCGCCGCGATCGTCGACCGGTGCGCGGGCCCGCCCCCTGCCCCTGGCGTCGGTGGCCGCCCAGGCCGCCACCCACCCGGAGCTCCCCCACGCCATGATCAGGGCGTCGATCAAGGAGAACGACGCCGATCAAGGGCTCGGGCACGTGGTTTCGAGATCAAACCATGTGCCGGAGCCCTTGATCGGCGTGCAGGGGGTACTCCACGTAGCGGGCAGGGGTTACTCCAAGAAGTAGGTGGCGTCGGCGCGGTCGGTGGCGGTGGCCACCGGCTGGATGTACATCAGGTTGTTGTAGTGCCGGACGTAGCGGCCGGCGACGTTGTAGGACTCCAGGGAGACGGCCGCCGAGTCCGCGAGGCCGGCCCGGCGGTAGAACGTGGCGTCGTTGCGGAACTGCGTGGAGCCGTCGCTGCGCTCGACGTACAGCTCGTAGTTGCGGTGCCGCAGGTAATAGCCCGGGAAGTTGGTGGACTCCAGGGACACCGTGCCGCTGCCGGCCAGCCCGGTGACGATGCGGAACTGGGAGTCGGCGAGCGTGGTGACGTTGGCTTCCAGGCGGGCCCGGAACTCCCAGTGCCGGATGAAGCGGTCCGGGAAGTTGTAGGACTTGAAACGGTACGGGGTCACGCCGTCGGCCACCGGGATGCCGAAGTTGGGCGTGCCGTCCGCGTTCCAGTAGAGCTTCTGCAGGCGGGTGCGGCGGTTGGGGTCGTTGAGCGGGTCGCCGCTGATGTCCCGGTAGTTGCGGTCGTGGTAGACGAGGATGTCGCTCTGCCCGTCTTCGGAGACGGTGAACGAGTTGTGCCCCGGACCGTACTGGCCGGTGGCGTCGTTGCTGCGGAACACCGGCTGGGCGCTCTTCGTCCAGGACGCCGGGTTCATCAGGTTGCTGGACGCCGACGCGGTCAGCAGTCCCACGCAGTAGTTGGCGTCGGTGGCGCTCGCCGAATACGCCATGAAGACCCGACCGTTGCGCTGGATCACCGCCGGGCCCTCGTTCACCCGATGCCCGATCGTTTCCCACGAGAGCGTCGGCACCGAGATGCGCGCGGGCGTGCCGGAGATGGTCCACGGGTTGGACATCGGCGCGAGGTAGAGGTTGGTGCCGGTGCCCACCGCCGGGTCGTTCTGCGCCCACGACAGGTACCGGGTGCCATTGTGGACGAACGTGGTGGCGTCGAGGGAGAACGTGTTGAGCGGCAACGCGATCCGGCCGCGCTCGGTCCAGGTGCCGGTGAGCGGGTTGGCGCTGGCGTTCTCCAGCACGTACGGCCGGATGGCCCATATGTCGTCGGTACGCCCGGCGGCGAAGTAGATGTACCACCGGTTGTTGACGTAGTGGATCTCCGGCGCCCAGATGTGGGCGCCCATCTCGCCGCTGGTGTGCCGGCGCCAGATGACGGTCTCGGACGCGCTGGCGAGGCCCTGGAGCGTGGTGGCCCGCCGCAGCACGATCCGGTCGTACTCCGGCGCCGTCGCGGTGAAGTAGTAATACCCGTCGGTGTGTTTGACGATGTGCGGATCGGCCCGCTGGAGGGCGACCGGGTTGGTGAACTGCACGCCTGGTGACGCGACCGCTGGTGACACGGCGACCAGCATGGCAGCCACGGTCACCGCCGCGGCGACGAACGCGATCTTTCGCATTGAAGCCTCCGACTGTTAGCGTTCACATACCATAGCGGAGTTTACGCAAGATATCGATAACTTTAGCTAGCTGCGGAGCTTTGCCGCACGACGAGCGCGGGCGGGAACCGCACGTGCTGCTGGGTGCGCACGCCCGCCGCGATCTGCTCGACCAGCAACTCCAGGCTGGCCCGGCCGAGCGCGGCGAAGTCCTGCTGCACGGTGGTCAGCGGCGGCAACAGGTACGCCGCCTCCGGGATGTCGTCGAAGCCGACGACGCTCACCTCCGCCGGCACCCTCCGGCCCGCCTCGTGCAGGGCCCGCAGCGCGCCGAGCGCCATCTGGTCGTTGCCGCAGAAGATGGCGGTGACCGTCGGGTCGCCGGCGAGCAGCCGGGCCGCCTCGTATCCGGACCGGGAACTCCAGTCGCCCGACAGCACCGGCGCCTCCGGCGCGCCGGCCTGCCGCAGCGTCGCCCGCCAGCCGGCCAGCCGCTCCCGGGTCTCCGGCCACTCCGGCGGGCCCGAGATGTGGTGCACGGTGGTGTGCCCGAGGTCCACCAGGTGCTGGGTGGCCAGGGCGGCGCCGGCGATGTTGTCGACGCTCACCATCGGTACCCCCATGGCCTCGCCGACCCCGATGCCGACGAGCGGGATGTCGGGGGGCACCCGCACCAGCGCGGCCAGGGCGGAGTCCATCGGCGCGACCGTGATGATGCCCTCCACCGCCTGCTCGCGCAGCCGGTTGATGGCGTTCGCGACCGAGCCTTCGTCGAGCGACCGCGCGCTCGCCACGCTGACGAAGTAGCCGACGTCCCGCGCGGCGCGCTCGATCGCGTACACAGTGGACGACGGACCGACCAGGGTGGTGTCGAACGTGACTAGGCCGAGGGTGTGCGACCGGTTGGTCACCAGCGCCCGGGCCGCCGAGTTGCGGCGGTAGTCGAGCTCCCGCATGGCCGCCAGCACGCGTTCGCGGGTCTCGCTGCGCACGCTGGGGTGCTCGTTGAGCACCCGGGAGACGGTCTGGTGCGAGACGCCGGCGAGGCGCGCGACGTCCATCATCACCGGCTTGCCGCGCGGCCGGCGGTCGCCGATCGTGGGAAGTGCCGAGGGGAGCACGGTGGCCGGTCCGGGCGAGGCGGTGCCGGGCGCGCCATCGCGCGGCGGCACGCCGCCCGGCGTACCCCCGCCTGATGGACCACCGAGGCCGCCGCGGCGGCCGGGGTCCGAGGCGGCGCCAGCGGCGCCGCTGGGTGCGGAGCTGGTCATGCGGGGTACCCACGCCGACGCGACATGAGACCTCCCATCTCCGGGGGGTTACGGATGCGTGGTCGCAGTGTTAACGCTCACACCAAGGCTGTCAAGTAGCCCCATCAATCGACAACGGCGACCGCGGCCACGAGATATCACAATTGCATCAAGCCCTTGACGCGCAGCCACGTGAGCGTTAACACTCTCGCAAACAGCACGTCACGGAACCGAAGCGCCGGCCATCCCGACCCCCTTCGCTGCCCTGGGCAAGCCGCGAGACGGGCGCGCCCGAAGATCCACCCATCCAACCGAGGAGGCTTCGCCACTCCGCGCGGATGTTAGCGCTAACAGTGACCAGTGGTTATCCCCCACCCCATGAGGAGAGTGCAGTGCTCAGAAAGATATCCATGATCATCGCCGCCGGCCTGCTCGCGGCGCCGCTGGCCGCCTGTGGCGGCGACGACGGGGGCAGCGACGCGGGGTCGTCGGGCAACAACAGCAGCGACCAGATCACCCTCGGCTTCTCGCAGGTCGGCGCGGAGAGCGGCTGGCGCACCGCGAACACCAAGTCGGTACAGGAGTCCGCGGCGGCGGCCGGCATCAAGCTGCAGTTCTCCGACGCGCAGCAGAAGCAGGAGAACCAGATCAAGGCGATCCGCTCCTTCATCCAGCAGCGAGTGGACGTCATCGCCTTCTCGCCGGTGGTGGAGTCGGGCTGGGACGCCGTGCTGAAGGAGGCCAAGGACGCCGACATCCCGGTGATCCTGACCGACCGCGCGATCGACTCGCCGGACACCTCGCTCTACGAGACGTTCATCGGCTCGGACTTCGTCGAGGAAGGCAAGAAGGCCGGCAACTGGCTGGTCGAGCAGTACCAGGGCAAGACCGACCCGGTGAACATCGTGGAGCTGCAGGGCACCACCGGCTCCGCCCCGGCGAACGACCGGCGGGACGGCTTCGCCGAGGTCATCAAGGCCGACCCGAAGTTCAAGGTCGTGGCGTCGCAGACCGGTGACTTCACCCGCGCCAAGGGCAAGGAGGTCATGGACGCCTTCCTGAAGTCGCAGCCGGACATCGACGTGCTCTACGCGCACAACGACGACATGGGTCTGGGCGCGATCGAGGCCATCGAGGCGGCTGGCAAGAAGCCGGGCGTCGACATCAAGATCATCACCGTGGACGCGGTCAAGGACGGCATGCAGGCGCTCGCCGACGGGAAGATCAACTTCATCGTCGAGTGCAGCCCGCTGCTCGGGCCACAGCTGATGGACCTGGTGAAGAAGGTCAACAACGGCGAAACTGTGGAGAAGCGGGTCGTGACCGAGGAGACCACCTTCACCCAGGAGCAGGCCAAGGCCGTGCTGCCGGAGCGGAAGTACTGATCGACAGGGGTGGCGCCGCCGGCCGCGTGGCCGGCGGCGCCGCCGCCCGAGAAAGGCGAACGGGAACTTGAAGCCCATCTTGACGATGTCGGGGATCAGCAAGGAGTTCCCCGGCGTCAAGGCGCTCAGCGACGTCGACTTCCGACTGCTCCCCGGTGAGGTGCACGCCCTCATGGGCGAGAACGGCGCCGGCAAGTCCACCCTCATCAAGGTGTTGACCGGGGTGTACGGCATCGACCAGGGCCGGATCGTGCTGGACGGTGCCGAGGTGCGGTTCGCCGGGCCGCTGCAGGCGCAGCATGCCGGCGTCAGCACCGTGTACCAGGAGGTCAACCTCTGCGCCAACCTCTCGGTGGCGGAGAACATCTTCATCGGGCGGGAGCCGCGCCGGTTCGGCAAGATCCAGTGGTCGAAGATGCAGGCCCGGGCCGCCGAGCTGCTGCGCCGCCTCGACCTGAACCTCGACGTGTCGGCGCCGCTGAGCACCTACTCGCTGGCCGTCCAGCAGATGGTCGCCATCGCCCGCGCGATCGACATCTCAGCGAAGGTGCTCATCCTCGACGAGCCCACCTCCAGCCTCGACGCCAGCGAGGTCGACCAGCTCTTCCGCGTGATGCGGCAGCTCAAGGAGGAAGGCGTCGCGATCCTGTTCGTGACCCACTTCCTCGACCAGGTCTTCGCGATCACCGACCGCATCACCGTGCTGCGCAACGGCCGGCTCGTCGGGGAGTACGTGACCCGCGACCTCACGCTCATCGACCTGGTCAGCAAGATGATCGGCAAGGAGCTGGCGGTGCTGGAGCAGCTCGAGGAGCAGCCGAAGCCCGCGCTGGCGGCCCTGGAGAGCAGCCAACCCCTCATCGAGGCGGACGGCTTGGGCCGCAAGGGCGCGGTGGCGCCCTTCAGCCTCACCATCCACCGGGGCGAGGTCGTCGGGCTCGCCGGCCTGCTCGGCTCCGGACGCACCGAGGTCGCCCGGCTGATCTACGGCGCCGACCGCGCCGACCACGGCCAGCTCAAGGTCGACGGCCAGCCGGTCACCATGCGCGGCCCGCGGACCGCGATGGACCATAAGATCGCGTTCTGCTCGGAGAACCGGCGCGCCGAGGGCCTCATCGAGGATCTGACGGTGCGGGAGAACATCATCCTGGCCATGCAGGCGGTGCGCGGCTGGACCCGCCCGATCCCGCGGCGTCGGCAGAACGAGCTGGTGGAGAAGTACGTCAAGGCGCTCGATATCCGGCCCGCCAACCCGGAGGCGCTGGTGCGCAACCTGTCCGGCGGCAACCAGCAGAAGGTACTGCTGGCGCGCTGGCTCATCACCGAGCCGCGGCTGCTGATCCTCGACGAGCCCACCCGGGGCATCGACGTCGGCGCCAAGGCGGAGATCCAGCGGCTGGTCGCGCAGCTGTCCGACGGCGGGATGGCGGTGCTGTTCGTCTCCGCCGAGCTGGAGGAGGTGCTGCGGCTCAGCCACAAGATCGCCGTACTGCGGGACCGGCAACTGATCACCGAGATGGCCAACGACGACGAGGTGGACGCCGACCGCATCATGGAGACCATCGCGAGCGGAGCATCAGCATGAGTGTGGTCAGCGCGCTTTCGA
The DNA here is from genome assembly GCA_037414955.1 of Actinomycetes bacterium KLBMP 9797. GTDB lineage: Bacteria > Actinomycetota > Actinomycetes > Mycobacteriales > Micromonosporaceae > Phytohabitans. The sequence goes on along the minus strand of JBBEWH010000213.1, from coordinate 34,413 downwards.
AACGCCGGCTCTTCTGGCCGGCCGCCATCCTCATCGTGCTCCTACTGAGCAACCTGATCTTCACGCCGAGCTTCTTCTCGATCACCGTACGGGACGGCCACCTGTACGGCAGCCTCATCGACATCCTGCGGTTCGGCGCCCCGCTGGTCCTGGTGGCGCTGGGCATGACGCTGGTCATCGCGACCGGCGGCATCGACCTGTCGGTCGGCTCGGTGGTCGCGATCGCCGGCGCGCTGGGCTGCTGGTGGATCAGCGAGCAGAGCAACCAGAACGCGGTCGGCGGGGTGCTGGTCGCGCTCGGGCTGGCGCTCGGCCTCGCGCTGCTGTGCGGCCTGTGGAACGGCCTGCTGGTCGCCGGGTTCGGCATCCAGCCGATCATCGCGACGCTGATCCTCATGGTGGCCGGTCGGGGCATCGCCCAGCTGATCACCGAGGGCCAGATCATCACGATCAACAGCTCGCCGTACAAGGTGATCGGCGCCGGCTATCTGCTGACATTTCCGGTGCCGGTGCTGATCGCGATCGGCGTGACCGTGCTGGCCATGGTCCTGACCCGGCGCACCGCCCTGGGCCTGCTGGTCGAGTCGGTGGGCGGCAACGCGGAAGCCAGCCGGCTCGCCGGCATCCGGGCGCGGCGGATCAAGCTGATGGCGTACGCGTTCGCGGGCCTCTGCGCCGGCATCGCCGGCCTGATGATCAGCTCGAACGTCTCCAGCGCGGACGGCAACAACGCCGGCCTCTGGTACGAACTGGACGCGATCCTCGCCGTCGTCATCGGCGGCACGCTGCTGACCGGCGGGCGGTTCTCCATCGGCGGCACCGTGCTGGGCGCGCTCATCATCCAGACGCTGACCACCACGATCTACACCGTCGGCGTACCGCCGGAGATCACCCTGCTGGTCAAGGCGCTGGTCGTGACGATCGTGTGCCTCATCCAGTCGCCGGCCTTCCGGGCGAAGGCCTCCGAACTCTTTGGTCGACGACAACGACCTTCGCCACCCTCGTCGCCGGCGGAGGCGCCGACCAAGATCGAGGTGCCGGCATGACGACCCTGACCGAGGTGCGGGACCGGCTCTCCCGGCCCAACTCGAAGTACCTGCCGGTGTACGCCACGCTCGCCGTGCTGGCGCTCATGTACGGCCTGGGCGCGGTCAACTTCGACGAGTTCACCCACCCGCAGGTGCTGATCGACATCTTCATCGACAACAGCTTCCTGCTCGTCGTCGCGGTGGGCATGACGTTCGTGATCCTCACCGGCGGCATCGACCTGTCGGTGGGCTCGGTGGTCGCCCTGTCGACGATGATCTCGGCGTCGTTGCTGGAACAGCGGGGCTGGCCGGCGTTCGTGGTGCTGCCGCTCGTGCTGCTGGTCGGCTCGACGCTCGGCTTCCTGATGGGCTGCATCATCCACTACTTCGACATCCAGCCGTTCATCGTCACGCTGGCCGGCATGTTCCTGGCGCGCGGGCTGTGCTACGTCATCGGTACGGACTCGATCCCGATCCGGGACTCGTTCTGGGAAACCATGGGGTCGTACCGGTTCCGATTCGCCGACGGCGAGTACCGCATCTCGTGGAACGTGATCATCGCGGTGGTCGTGGTGCTGATCGCGGCGTGGGTGCTGGCGTACACCCGGCTGGGGCGCAACACGTACGCGATCGGCGGCAACCCGCGCTCGGCGCTGCTGATGGGCCTGCCGGTCGCGCGCACCAAGATCGCGGTGTACACGATCAGCGGGTTCTGCTCGGCGCTCGGCGGCCTGATGTTCAGCTTCTACCTCGGCGCCGGGTACGGCCTGCACGCCGTCGGCTGGGAGTTGGACGCGATCGCGGCGGTGGTCATCGGCGGCACGCTGCTGACCGGCGGGTCCGGCTATGTGCTCGGCACGGTGCTGGGCGTGCTGGTGCTCGGCATGATCCAGACGCTGATCAACTTCCAGGGGCAGCTCAGCTCGTGGTGGACCCGGATCTTCATCGGCGCCGTGCTGTTCGTCTTCATCCTGCTCCAGCGGTTGATCATCGCTCGCAAGCGTTAACCCTTCCCCACAAGATCAAGGCGTCCTTCAAGTAGTTCTAACTACTTGAAGGACGCCTTGATCATGGGAGGGCCCGCACTACTTGAGCTCTTCCAGTGCCCGTAGCGTCCACGCCTCGACCTCGGACTTGGTGACCCCGAGGCCGGTCAGCAGCCGGGTCGCCGGGTCGTCCTCGGCCTCGAGCAGGCCGAGCAGGATGTGTTCGGTGCCGACGTAGTTGTGTCCCAGCCGCAGCGCCTCCCGCACGATCAGCTCGCGCACCTTCTTCAGGCCGCTGGAGAACGGCACATGGCGCATCGGCGTGTCGCCCGCCGGCGGGAGCGCCGCCGCGACGGCGGCGGCCAGCCCGTCCTTCGTCACCCCGGCGGCCTCGATCGCCTGTCCGGCCAGCCCTTCCCACTCCGCCAGCAGGCCGAGGACGACGTGCAGGCTGGTGACCTCGGCGTGGCCGCGGTTACGGGCCTCGGTCTGCGCCTTCAGCACCACCACCTTGGCCCGGTCGGTGAAGTGGTTCATCGCGCTGTCGCCGGCCACGAAGCGCTTCTGGGCAGCCTGCTTGGTCACCCCCATGCTCTGGCCGATCATCGTCCAGGACGCGCCGGCCCGGCGCGCCTGGTCCACGAAGTGCCCGACGAGGTGATCGGACAGCTCGCCGAGACGCTGGGCGACCACGGTGGCTTCGGAGAGGTGGTCAAGCGCCGTCCCGTCCGGGTGGCGACCCTTGACCGAGGAGATCAATTCATCGAGCGTCATACCGTCAACCCTAAGTTGACCCCTGAGCAAACGTCAACCCAGAGTTGACGCCTCCGCCCTCCGCCCTTCCCGCCGTTCGCACCTTCGCAGCGCTGCGCGCTGCGCCGCGCCGCGCCGAGCCGCGCCGATCAAGGCCCTCTCCGCCGATCAAGGGCTCAGGCACGTGGTTTGATCTCCGATCCGGGTTCCTTAGCCCTTGATCGGCGGGGTGGTCCTTGATCGGCGGCCAGCGGGCGGCGGGCGCGCGGCGGCCGCGCGGCGGCCGCGCGACGCCGGGCGGCGGGCGGGCGGCCGCGCGGGCGGCGGTGCCGGGGGTGGGGTGGTGGGTGGCTCACAGGAAGCGTCCAGGCAGGGCCGATAGAATGCGGCCCATGATCCGGAGCACTGCCCAGGAGGGCAGTAGTACCGAGCCGGGTGACCCCCGGCATCCCCTGGGCCCGCCGTGTTGATCGCGGTCGGCCTCCTCATGATCCTCGCGTTGACCGCCGCTACCGGCTACTTCGTCGCGCAGGAGTTCGGCTACGTCGCCGTCGACCGGGGCGCTCTGCGCCGCCTCGCCGACCAGGGCGACGCGGCCGCCGCGCGAGCCCTCAAGGTCACCGGCCGGCTGTCCTTCATGCTGTCCGGCGCCCAGCTCGGCATCACCGTGACGGTGCTGCTGGTCGGATACGTCGCCGAGCCGTTCGTCGGCGCCGGCCTCGCCGACCTGCTGGGCACCGCGGGCGTCCCCGACGGCGTGAGCCTGCCGCTGTCGGTCGGCCTGGTGCTGCTGCTGTCCACCGGGATCCAGATGGTGCTGGGCGAGCTGGCGCCGAAGAACTTCGCGATCGCCCGGGCGGTGCCGCTGGCCCGGGCGCTGAGCCGGTCCACGCTCATCTACCTGGCCGTCTTCGGCCCGGTGATCGCGATCTTCGACCGCACCGCCGCGCGCCTGCTGCGCCGGGTCGGCGTCGAGCCGATCGAAGAGCTGCCCTCCGGCGCAACCGCCGAAGACCTCACCCAGATCATCGCGGACGCGCGGGCGCAGGGACACCTCGACGCGCAGACGTCCGCGCTGCTCGACCGGGGCCTCGACTTCCGCCGGCTCACCGCCGGCGAGGCGATGGTGCCCCGGGTCGACGTGCACACCGTGCGCGCCGACGAGCCGGTGCGCCGCATCGTCGAGCTGCTGGAGACCGGGCACTCCCGGTTCCCGGTGCTGGGCGCGGACGGCGTCGACGACGTGCTCGGCGTGGTGGGCATCAACGACGTACTCGAGGTGCCGCCCGCCGCGCGCGCGACCACGCCGGTGGCGGCGGTGGCCGTACCCCCGTTGCTGGTGCCCGAGACGCTGCCGTTGCCGGCGGTGCTGGACCGGCTGCGCGCCGGGCACCGCCAGTTGGCGTGTGTGGTCGACGAGTACGGCGGGTTCGCCGGGGTGGTGACCCTGGAAGACGTGGCCGAGGAGCTGGTCGGCCCGATCCGCGACGAGGACGACCACCCGGAGCCGGCGCCGACCCGCCAGGACGACGGGTCGTGGCTGGTGCCGGCCCGCTGGCGGATCGACGAGGTCGCCGACGTCACCGGCATCGCGCTGCCGCCCGCGCCGGAGTACGACACGCTGTCCGGCCTGGTCATGCGCGAGCTGGGCCGGGTGCCCGCGGTGGGCGACCACGTGCGCGTCGACCTCCCCGCCGGCGCCGCCGTGGTGCGGGTCGAGACCGTCGGCCGCCGGGTGCCGGCGTCCGTGCGTCTCGAGGTGGTGTCGTGAGTACGCCGCTCGCGCTGGCGCTGGCCGTCCTGCTGCTCGCCCTGAACGGTTTCTTCGTGGCTGCCGAGTTCGCGCTGGTCGGCAGCAAGCGGTACCGGCTGGAACAGGCCGCCGCGACCGGCAGCCGGGCCGCGAAGGCCGCCCTGGACGGCAGTCGCGAGCTGTCCATGATGCTCGCGGGCGCCCAGCTCGGCATCACGCTGTGCACGCTCGGCCTCGGCGCGCTGGCCGAGCCGGCGATCGAGTCGCTGCTCGGCCCGGCGCTGCACGCGGTCGGCCTGCCCGACGCGGCGAGCCACGTGATCGCGTTCCTGGTGGCGCTGGTGGTGGTCGGGTTCCTGCACCTCGTGGTCGGTGAGATGGCACCCAAGTCGTGGGCGATCACCGACCCGGAGCGCTCGGCGGTGCTGCTGGCGCTGCCGTTCCGGGCCTTCACCGCGGCCACCCGGCCGATCTTGCGGTTGTGCAACGCGCTCGCCAACGGGGTGCTGCGGTTGCTCAAGGTCGAGCCTCAGGACCGGCTCGACGAGGTGCACGGGCAGGAGGAGCTGCGCATCCTGCTGGAGCAGTCCCGCGAGCACGGCACGCTCGCCGTCGACCAGCAGGAACTGCTGTCCAGCATGCTCCAGTTGCAGCGCACCACGGTCGCCGAGGTGATGACGCCGCTGTCGGAGCTGGTCACGGTGTCGGTGGGCGACAGCGCCGGACGGCTGGAAGAGGTGTCCCGGGCGTGCGGCCGGTCCCGGCTGGTGGTGGCGAACGGTTCGTTCGCCGGCCTGGTGCACGTGCGCGACGTGGTGCGGGCCACCACGGAAGGACGCGCCGCGACCGCGGCGGATCTGATGACAACGCCCTTTACCCTGCAAGGTACGGCGACCGTCACCGAGGCGGTCGCGGCGATGCGGGCCGCCCGCGCCCAACTCGCGCTCGTCGGCGACGGCGCCGAGATCATTGGCTTCGTCGCCCTGGAAGACCTGCTCGAAGAGGTCATCGGCGAGTTCGACGACGAGACGGACGCCGTGCCGCGCGGCCGGCGGATGCGATAGGAGCACTGATGGTTTTCAAGAAGCTGCTGGGCGCTCTCGGCGTCGGCGGGCCCTCCGTCGACACCGTGCTGGCCAACCCCAACACCCGGCCCGGCCTCACGATCGAGGGCCAGGTGCACATCGTCGGCGGCGACCACCCGGTCACCATCGACCAGGTGGCGCTCGGCCTGGTGACCCGGGTCGAGATGGAGGGGCACGACACGGAGTACAACGCGAACGTCGAGTTCCACCGCCTCGCCGTCGCCGGGTCGTTTCCGCTCGCCAAAGGCGAGCGGAAGGACATCCCCTTCAGCTTTCCGGTGCCGTGGGAAACCCCGATCACCGACGTGTACGGGCAGCGCCTGCGCGGCATGACCATGGGCCTGCGCACCGAGCTGGCCGTGGCGCGCGCGGTCGACAAGGGTGACCTCGACCCGGTGCACGTGCACCCGCTGCCGGCGCAGGAGCGCATCCTCGACGCGTTCTCCAACCTGGGCTTCCGGTTCAAGAACGCCGACCTGGAACGTGGCCGGGTATACGGGGTGAAGCAGACGCTTCCGTTCTACCAGGAGATCGAGTTCTGGCCGGCGCCGCAGTACGGCGGCAACATCAACGAGGTGGAGCTGACGTTCGTCGCGGACCAGCAGGGCCTTGAGGTGGTGCTGGAGTTCGACAAGCGCGGCGGCTTCTTCACCCCGGGGCAGGACACGATCACCCGGTTCCGGGTGGACCACGCCACTGTGGACCAGACCGACTGGGCGCGCGTGGTCGACGGCTGGGTGCGGCAGGCGACCGAGCGGTACTCCAGCTTCCGCGCCCAGCACGGCTTCCAGGGCGGGCACGGGCACGGCAAGCACGGGCGCGGGCCGGGCGCCGGCACGATGATCGCGGGCGCGGGCGCCGGCCTGCTGGGCGGCATGGTGCTCGGCGAGGCGATGGACGACATGTTCGGCGGCGACGAGGGCGGCGACTTCGGCGAGTAGCCCCGCTCGGCAGTAGCTCCGCTTCATGATCAAGGCGTCCTTCAAGTAGTTAGAACTACTTGAAGGACGCCTTGATCATGAGAGGTCGGGTGTGGTTACTGCGGGTGCCAGGGGCGGAGGCGCGGCCACCAGGCGGGCACGGCGCGCCGGTACGCCGTGTACTCGGCGCCGAACCGCCGGGTGAGCGTCGGCTCCTCGTACCAGCGCACGAACGTCGCGGTGATCGCCCACACAATCGCGCCGTACAGCAACAGGCTGGGCTGTCCGAACAGGAGCGCTTGGCCGGCGATGGCCAGCAGCAGCCCGGCGTACATCGGGTTGCGGATGTAGCGGTTCGCCCCGCTGACCACCAGGCGTCGCGTCGGCGCCGTCGGTATCGGCGTGCCGCCGGCCCGGACGAACTGCGCGAACGCGTGGACCACCGGCACCACCCCCACGCACACCAGCACGACGCCTATCACTTGCCCCACGCCCCATCCGGGAAACTCCCAGCGGCTGATGAGCCACGGAATGAGGCCGGCCACGGTGCCCGGGGCGGCCACGAAGAACGCCGCACTTGTCAGAGCCGCCCGTGAGGTACGCATCGTCTACTCCTTCGCCACGGCGCGCAGGAAGTTCTCCGTCAACAGCGCGCAGGTCTCGTCCACTGTGGGCAGCTCGACGCCGGGCAGTCGGCTCAGCACCGGCCGGAAGAGCAGCCCGATGGCGAGTGGCCCGATGAGTTGCTGGATGAGCACGACGGTGGGCATCGGTCGGATCCGTCCGTTGTGGACCTCTGCGGCCAGCCAGGCGCCGACGCTGCTGAGCATCCGTGGCTGGTATCGCTCGAACAGCTCGCCAGCGGGCCCGTCCGGCCGGCTGAACACCTCGCCCAGCAGAGCCGGCATGACCCGCGGCTCCTTGGTCACCGCCGTCACGAACGCGCGGTACACCTCGCGCACCGTCTCCGCGAGGCCTTCGCCGCCTGCACTGCGGGCGCCGCCTGCACTGCGGGCGCCGCGGGCGCCGCCTTCGCTGTGGGCGCGGCTGGCCTCGCCAGCTTGGTTGGTGCTGCCGGCCTGGCTGGCCTGGCGGGCCCGCAGCTCCGCGGTGATCCGTTCGACGTCGACGATCGGGCTGTATGCCTCGAACACCGCGGCGAACAAGGCGTCCCGGCCACCGAACACCGCGTACAGGCTGTGGACGGAACAATCCGCGGCCGCCGCCACCGCCTCGAGAGTGGTGGCCGCCAGACCCTGCTCGCCGATGAGATGCGCGGCGGCGGTCACGGCGCGCTGCCGGACCGGCCCTCGGCCGCCGGGATCGACCCCAGCGGCACGGACCGCGTCATCGAGTGCGGCACGCGAGCCGCCGATGCGGCGCAGCAGCGTGCTGCGCGACATCCCGGCGGCCGCGGCGATCGCGGCCAGCGGTGCGTCGGCCACGTCCACGCCACGCTCGCCCGCGGCCTGGAGTGCCGCCCGCACAAGATCGTCAGACACGTCGATTTCAACAGCCGGTGACACGCCACTCAACCTACCACGTAACCCTGTTCCACCCCCAAGATCAAGGCGTCCTTCAAGTAGTCCTAACTACTTGAAGGACGCCTTGATCTTGGGGAGACGGGTTGTTGTCGTACCTCGGGGGGAGGATGGGGGCGTGAGTGACGATGTGCTGGCGCGTTTCGGGCGGCCGACCCGGGAGTGGTTCGGCGCCGCCTTCGTCGCGCCCACCCCAGCCCAGGTCGGCGCCTGGCGGGCCGTCGGCGCCGCCCACCATGCCCTGGTGGTCGCGCCCACCGGCTCCGGCAAGACGCTGGCGGCGTTCCTCTGGTCGCTCGACCAGCTGACCCGCGAGCCGCCACCGCCCAATCCCAAGCACCGCTGCCGGGTCGTCTACGTCAGCCCGCTCAAGGCGCTCGCGGTCGACGTCGAGCGCAACCTGCGGGCCCCGCTCACCGGCATCCGGCACGCCGCCGCCCGGCTGGGCCTCCCCGAGCCCGACATCACCGTCGGCATGCGCACCGGCGACACCCCGGCCGACGAGCGGCGCGGCTTCGCCCGCACCCCGCCCGACATCCTCATCACCACGCCGGAGTCGCTGTTCCTGCTGCTCACGTCGGCGGCCCGGGAGTCCCTCGCGGGCGTGGAGACCGTGATCATCGACGAGGTGCACGCGGTCGCCGCGACCAAGCGCGGTGCGCACCTGGCGCTGTCGCTGGAGCGGCTCGACGCGCTGCTGCCCCGGCCCGCGCAGCGCATCGGGCTGTCCGCCACCGTGCGCCCGATCGACGAGGTCGCCCGCTTCCTCGGCGGAGCCCGGCCGGTCGAGGTGGTGCAGCCGCCCGCCGCGAAGACCATCGAGGTCAGCGTGCAGGTGCCGGTGGAGGACATGACCCGCCTCGACGAGCTGCCGCCGGGCGAGGACGGCACCCGCCGCCCGTCGATCTGGCCGGCGGTCGAGGAGCGGGTCTTCGAGCTGGTCGGGCAGCACCGGTCGACCATCGTGTTCACCAACTCCCGGCGCAGCGCCGAGCGGTTGTGCGCCCGCCTCAACGAGATCGCCACCGAGAAGCACGAGCTGGAGGCGCTGCCGGCGCAGATCATGGCGCAGTCCGGGGCCGCCACCGGGGCGCCGCCCGTGGTCGCCCGCGCCCACCACGGCAGCGTCTCCCGCGAGGAGCGCAAACACATCGAAGAGGCGCTCAAGTCCGGCCAGCTGCCCTGCGTGGTCGCCACCTCCAGCCTGGAGCTCGGCATCGACATGGGCGCGGTCGACCTGGTCGTGCAGATCGAGGCGCCGCCCAGCGTGGCCGCCGGCCTCCAGCGGGTCGGGCGGGCCGGCCACCAAGTCGGCGCGGTGTCCCGGGGCGTGGTGTTCCCCAAGCACCGGGGTGACCTGCTGTCCTGCGCGGTGGTCGCGGAGCGGATGCACGGGGGCGCCATCGAGGAGATGCGCTACCCGCGCAACCCGCTCGACGTGCTGGCCCAGCAGGTGGTCGCGATGGTGGCGCTCGACGAGTGGCGGGTCGCCGACCTGGCCGCGCTGGTGCGCCGCGCCGCGCCGTTCGCCGAGCTGCCCGACTCCGCGCTGCACGCGGTGCTCGACATGCTCTCCGGGCGCTATCCGTCCACCGCGTTCGCCGAGCTGCGGCCCCGCCTGGTGTGGGACCGGACGGCCGACGTGCTCACCGGGCGGCCCGGTGCCCAGCGCCTCGCGGTCACCAGCGGCGGCACCATCCCCGACCGCGGGCTGTTCGGCGTGTTCCTGGCCGGCGCCGAGCGCGCCGCCCGGGTGGGCGAGCTCGACGAGGAGATGGTCTACGAGTCCCGGGTCGGCGATGTGTTCCTGCTCGGCTCCACGTCCTGGCGCATCGAAGACATCACCCCGGATCGGGTGCTGGTCTCGCCGGCCCCCGGGGCGGCGGCCCGCATGCCGTTCTGGAAGGGCGACCAGCCCGGCCGCCCCGTCGAGCTGGGCCGGGCCATCGGCGCCCGGCTGCGCACCCTGACCCGGCACGACGACGAGGCGGCCGTCGCCGCGCTGCGCGGCAGCGGGCTCGACGAGTGGGCCGCCGGCAACCTGGTGACCTACCTGCGCGAGCAGCGCGAGGCCACCCGGGCGCTGCCCGACGACCGCACGATCGTGGTCGAACGGTTCCGTGACGAGCTGGGCGACTGGCGACTGGCTGTCCACTGTGTCCTTGGCGCCAAGGTGAACGCGCCGTGGGCGCTGGCGATCGGGCAGCGCCTCGCCGAGCGATATGGGGTGGATGCGCAGGTCATGCCGTCCGACGACGGCATCGTGGTGCGCCTGCCCGACACGGCCGACGAGCCGCCGGGCGCCGACCTGGTCGCGTTCGACGCCGAGGAGATCGCCCAGGTGGTCGAGGAGGCCGTGGGTGGGTCGGCGCTGTTCGCGTCCCGGTTCCGCGAGTGCGCGGCCCGGGCGCTGCTGCTGCCGCGCCGCGACCCGCGCCGCCGCCAGCCACTGTGGCAGCAGCGCCAGCGGGCCGCGCAACTGCTCGACGTCGCCCGGGAGTATGGCGACTTCCCGGTCACCCTGGAAGCCGCCCGGGAGTGCCTGCAGGACGTCTTCGACGTGCCCGGCCTGGCGGGGTTGATGCGCGAGGTCGCCGCCCGCAAGGTGCGCCTGGTCGACGTCGAGAGCGCCAAGCCGTCGCCGTTCGCCCGGTCGCTGCTGTTCGGCTACGTCGGCGCGTTCCTGTATGAGGGAGACGCGCCGCTCGCCGAGCGCCGGGCCGCCGCGCTCGCGCTCGACGCCACCCTTCTCGGCGAGTTGCTCGGCCGGGTCGACCTGCGCGAGCTGCTCGACCCGGCGGTGGTGACCGCCACCGAGCAGCAGCTCCAATGGCTGACCGAGCAACGCCGTCCACGCGACGCCGAAGACGTGGCCGAGTTGCTGCGACTGCTCGGCGACCTGTCCGAGGCCGAGCTGTCGGCGCGCGGCGCCGCCCCGACCTGGCTGTCCACGTTGGAGTCCGCGAAGCGGGCGCTCCCGGTGCGCGTCGCGGGCGAGCAGCGGTGGATCGCGATCGAAGACGCCGGGCGCTACCGCGACGCCCTGGGCGTGGCGCTGCCCGTCGGCGTGGCACACGCCCACCTCGAGCCGATCGCCGATCCGCTCGGCGATCTCGTCATGCGCTATGCGCGCACCCACGGCCCGTTCACCGCGGCCGCCTGCGCCGCGCGGTTCGGGCTCGGGGTGGCCGTGGTCGAGCAGGCACTGCGCCGGCTCGGCGCCACGGGCCGGGTCGTTTCGGGCGAGTTCTCCCCCGAGGGCGCCGGCCTGGAGTGGTGCGACGCCGAGGTGCTGCGGATGCTGCGGCGCCGGTCGCTCGCCGCGCTGCGCCGCGAGATCGAGCCGGTGCCACCGCGTGCGCTCGCCACCTTCCTGCCCCGCTGGCAGCAGGTCGGTTCGTCGGCGCGCGGGGTCGAGGCGGTCGCGGCCGCGGTCGAGCAGCTGCAAGGCGCGGCGATCCCGGCGTCCGCGCTGGAGCGCCTGGTGCTGACCGGGCGGGTCGCGGACTATTCCCCCGCATACCTCGACGAGCTGTGCGCCAGCGGTGAGGTGCTGTGGGCCGGGTCCGGGGCGATTCCCGGCGGCGACGGGTGGGTCACGTTGGCGTATGCGGACGCGGCGCCCCTGCTGCTCCCGCCGCCCGACGAGTCGCTCGCCCTGACCCCGCTGCACCAGGCCGTGCTCGACGCACTCGACGGCGGCCAGGCGCTCTTCTTCCGCTCCCTCTCCGACCGGTTGCGGTCCACAGACGACAGTGCCCTGTCGGGCGCACTGTGGGATCTGGTCTGGGCCGGCTGGCTCACCAACGACACGCTCGCGCCGCTGCGCGCGGCGGTCGGCGGGAGCGGGGCGCACCGGGCCAAACCGGCCGCCGGCCGCACGCGCTATCGCCGGCCCGGCCGGGTGGCGCTGCCGTCGCGCACCGGCCCACCCACGGTGGCCGGGCGCTGGTCCCGACTCCCCGAGCGGGACACCGACCCCACCCGCCGGGCGGCCGCGCTGGCCGACGCGCTGCTGGAGCGCCATGGCGTGGTCACGCGCGGCGCGGTCGCCGCCGAGGGCGCGCCGGGCGGGTTCGCGGCGGTCTACCCGGTGCTGTCCGCGCTGGAAGAGCGCGGCGCGGCCCGCCGGGGATACTTCGTGGAAGGGCTCGGGGCCGCTCAGTTCGCGGTGCCCGGCGCGGTCGACCGGCTGCGCGCGCTCGTTGACGAGCAGCGGTCCGCCGCGAACGCGCAGGTCTTGGCCGCGACCGACCCGGCCAACCCGTATGGCGCGGCGCTGCCCTGGCCGGAGCGGGTGATCGCCCAGGAGGGCACCGGCCACCGCCCCGGACGCAAGGCGGGTGCGCTGGTGGCGCTGGTCGGTGGCGAGCTCGTGCTGTATGTCGAGCGTGGCGGCCGCACCCTCCTGTCCTTCGTCGACGACGATGAGGCGTTGGCGGCAGCCGCCAAGGCGCTCGCGGACACGGTGCACACCGGGGCGCTCGGCGCGATCTCCGTCGAGCGGGCGGATGGTGAGGCGGTGCACGCGTCCCCGCTGCGCGACGCGCTGACCGCGGCCGGCTTCCGGGCCACCCCTCGAGGCCTCCGCCTCCGCTCCTAGCCCCGTGATCGAGGCGTCACTCGATCATGGGGCGGATAGGGTGAAGCTCATGCGGCTGTGTATCTTCACCGAGCCCCAAGAGGGCGCCTCCTACGACGACCTGCTGCGGGTGGCCCAGCGCGCCGAGGAGTGCGGCTTCGACGGCTTCTTCCGGTCCGACCACTTCTTGCACATGGGCGGTGACGGCCTGCCAGGGCCCACCGACTCGTGGGTGACGCTCGGCGCGCTCGCGGTGCAGACCAGCCGGATCCGGCTGGGCACGTTGGTGACGTCGGCCACGTTCCGGCTGCCGGGGCCGCTGGCCATCGCCGTCGCGCAGGTCGACCAGATGAGCGGCGGCCGGGTGGAGCTGGGCCTGGGCGCCGGCTGGTTCGAGGCCGAGCACACCGCATACGGCATCCCGTTCCCGCCGACCGCCGAGCGCTTCGACCGGCTCAGCGAGCAGTTGGCCATCGTCACCGGGTTGTGGGCGACGCCGCCGGGCGAGCGGTTCACGTTCCGTGGTGGTCACTACGACGTGCACGACTCGCCGGCGCTGCCCAAGCCGGCGCAGACCCCGGGCCCGCCGGTCATCATCGGCGGCGTCGGCGCCCGCCGCACCCCGGCGCTCGCCGCCCGATACGCGAGCGAGTACAACGTGCCGTTCCGCGCCGTCGACGTGACCGCCGCCGCGTACGACCGGGTGCGGGTCGCGTGTGACAAGGCGGGCCGCGAAGGGCCCATCGTGTTCTCCGCCGCCCAGACCGTCGCGTGTGGACGTACGGCGGCCGAGGCGCGCGCCCGCGCCGAGAACATCGGCCAGCAGCCGCCCATCTTCGGCACGCCCGATCAGGTGGTCGACCAGATCGGCCAGTACGCCGAGCTGGGCGCCAGCCGTTTCTTCCTCCAGATCCTCGACCTGTCCGATCTGGACCACCTCGACCTCTTCGCCGCCGAGGTAGCGCCCCAACTCCCGTAGCCACTCCCATGATCAGGGCGTCCTCAAGTCGTTAGGACGACTTGAGGGACGCCTTGATCATGGGTGGTTCCGTGCGATCGCGGTCGACAGGGCGGATGATGCGAGCATGACCACCACGGATCCGGCGCCGAAGTCGCACCCCACCCTCGCCGTCACCGGCGCCACCGGGCAGCTCGGTGGCCGGGTGGCCCGCCGCCTCGCCGCGCGCGGCGTCAGCCAGCGGCTGGTGGTCCGCGACCCGGGACGCGCACCCGCCCTCGACCGGGTCGAGGCGGTGCGGGCCAGCTACGACGACGGCGACGCGGTGCGGCGCGCGCTGGAGGGCATCGACACGGTGTTCATGGTCTCCGCCGCCGAGCACCCGGACCGGCTCAGCCAGCACCGGAGCTTCGTGGACGCGGTCGCCGCCGCCGGCGTCTCCCGGATCGTGTACACGTCGTTCTTCGGCGCGGCGCCGGACGCCACGTTCACGCTGGCCCGCGACCACTGGGCCACCGAGGAGCACATCAAGGCCAGCGGCGTACCGTTCACGTTCCTGCGCGACAACCTGTACATGGACTTCGTGCCCCACATGGCCGGCGACGACGGCGTGATCCGCGGACCGGCCGGTGCGGGGCGGGCGGCGGTGGTCGCCCAGGACGACATCGCCGACGTGGCCGTCGCCGTGCTGCTCGAGCCGGGGCAGCACGACGGTGTCACGTACGACCTCACCGGGCCGGAGGAGCTGTCGCTCCGCGACATGGCCGCCATCCTGACCGACATGACCGGGCGCACGATCACCTACCAGGACGAGACGATCGACGAGGCGTACGTGTCGCGGGCCTCCTACGGCGCGCCGAAGTGGCAGGTCGACGCGTGGGTCAGCACCTACCTCGCGATCGCGGCCGGCGAGTTCCGGCCCGCCAGCGACGCGGTCGAGCGGGTGACCGGCCACCGCCCCCGCACCCTGGCCGAGCTCCTCTCATGATCAGGGCGTCCCTCACGCCGTTAGAACGACGTGAAAGACGCCTTGATCATGGGATGGGGTGACCCAGAGAGCCACAAGTAGCGATCGACCGCTAACGTTCTGGCATGGCCGGCTATGAGTGGATCAGTTTCACTACCGACTATGGACTCTCCGACGGCTTTGTCGCCGCCTGCCACGGGGTGGTCGCCCGGCTCGCGCCGGCGGCTCGCGTCATCGACGTCACGCACGCCGTGACGCCGGGCGACGTCGCTCGCGGCGCCGCTGTGCTCGCGCAGACCGTGCCGCATCTGCCGCCAGCGGTACACCTGGCGGTGGTGGATCCTGGCGTGGGCACGGCCCGCCGCGGCATCGCGGTGCGCGCGCCCGGCGGCCTGCTCGTCGGGCCCGACAACGGCCTGCTGCCGTGGGCGGCGGACGCGCTCGGCGGCGTCGAGGCCGTCGTCGAGCTGGCCAACCCGGACTGGTTCGCCGCGGACGTGTCCCGGACTTTCCACGGCCGGGACGTCTTCGCGCCGGTCGCGGCCCGGCTGGCGCGGGGCGCCGCCCTCGGCGACGCCGGCCCGGCCGCCGATCCGGCGAGCCTGGTGCGCCTGCCCGACCCGGTGATCGCGGTCGGCGACGGCTGGCTGGAGGCGGAGGTGTCGACCATCGATCGCTTCGGCAACGTGCAACTCGCCGCGCCCGCCGCGACGCTCGACGGCCTGGGACCGGCGCTGCTGGTGGGCGGCGTCCGCGCGGTGCGCGGTGGCACGTTCGCGGCGGTGCCGCCGGGTAGCCTCGTGGTGTACGCCGACTCGGCCGAACGGGTCGCGGTGGCCGTCAACGGTGGCCGGGCGGCGATCGTACTCTCCGTGACGCCCGGCGACCTGGTGCGGATCACCTCACGGGAATGACGCGCGGCCGGCCTGGGTAGGTGGGTGATATGGCGAATCCAGTAGCGCTCGTGGACTTGCTCGCCGGGCTGGATTACCCGATCTCCCGTGAGGACGTGATCCGCCTGGCCCAGGAGCGGGGTGCCGACACCGACACGCTTCACATGCTCCAGTCACTCCCCGCACAGGAGTTCACTTCGGTGCAGCAGATCAGCGAGGCCCTGAGCGGCGGCTGACATGTACCACAGTTTCCCGGACCGCCGCGAAGCCGGACGCCAGCTGGGCCGGGAAGTAGCCGCCTACCTGCGCGAGGTGGGCGCCCACGGGCGCCCGCTGGTGCTGGCGCTCCCCCGCGGCGGCCTTCCGGTCGGGCTGGAGGTCGCCGCGGCCATCGGCGGCGACCTCGACATCGCGGTCGCCCGCAAGATCGGACTGCCCGGCCAACCCGAGTACGGCATCGGCGCCGTTACCGCGGACGGACCGCCCATCTTCACCACCGCCGTGCTGCGGCAGCTTGGCATGCGCGAGGACGAGCTGGCACCGGCCGTCGACCGGGAACGCGCCGAGGCGTGGCGGCGGCTGCGCCGGTACCGGGGCGACCGGCCGCCCCCCGAGGTCGGTGGCCGCACCGTGATCGTGACCGACGACGGGCTGGCCACCGGGGTGACCGCGACCGCAGCGCTGCGCCAGCTGCGGGCGCGCGGCCCGGAGCTGCTCGTGTTCGCCGCGCCGGTGTGCGCGCCCGACGCCGCCCAGCGGCTGCGTGGCGACGCCGACGCGGTCGTCTACGTGCTCGCGCCGCGCGACTTCACCGCGGTCGGCGCCTGGTACGACGACTTCCGCCAGCTCACCGACCGTGATGTGATGGCCGCTCTCGCCGAGGCCCGCGCCCCGCTCTCATGATCAAGGCGTCCCTCACGTCGTCATAGCGACATGAGGGACGCCTTGATCATGCGATTCGGTGGTGGATCCAGACGTTGGGCTCGACGTAGACGGCCTGGTCCTGGGCCACATCGCAGTACACCGGGCTGAGCGCGTGCGGCACCCGCACCGCCCCGGTGGTGTCGAACGGCAGGCCGGTCCACTCCCGCCACTGGGCCAACCGGGCCGCGATCACCATGCTGGTGTGCGCCACGTTCACGATCCGCCCGCCGGCCCGCACGTGCACCCGCAGCCACGGGTCGACCGGCAGCCCGTCGTCACGGGTCCAGGCGGCGTACTCGTCGATCGGCATATCGAGATGCTCGTGCTTGCCGCTCGGGCGTACCGGCGCGACGAGGTCCCGGAAGCCCCGCTTCGCGACGTTGTCCCGCATGGCCGCCAGCATGCGACCGGACAGGCCGCCGCTGCGCCGGTCGGGCCGGATCAGGATCTCGATGGCCGACACGATGGTGGGCGCGGTGCCGCGCAGCCGGTCGTGAGCGGACGTCCGGATGGCCCAGTCCCAGCCGCCCTCCGGCAGGCCCTCGGCCGGGTCACCGTCCCAGGAGAGCGGCACCGAGTGGGCCTTGGCCACCGGCTCACCGGTGGCGCGGTCGATCGCGAGCAGCACGAAGTCGGGGTACGCCGACAGGTGGTGGCCGTAGTAGAGCCCCGAGGTGGGGTCGTTGCTCATGAACGGCGGCCAGAAGCCGTCGAGCTGGTCGAACAGCGGCACCCAATCGGGGCGGTCCGCGAGAGTCGCGATCTCAAGGTCCACCTACGGACCGTACGCCAGCCACACCGCCACCGGCACGCCCATTTCCCATGATCAAGGCGTCCCTGTAGTCGTTCTAACTACTTGAGGGACGCCTTGATCATGGGAGGCGGTTGGCAGTGGGGGCACCAGTACGTGACCCGGTCGCCCTGGTCGCGCATCCGGATCGGCGTGCCGCAGCGCCGGCAGGGCGCGCCGCGCCGGCCGTACACGTAGGTGGCCTCGGCCTTGCGCGCGGACCCGGTGGTGGTCTGGAGCCAGCGGCCGCGGTTCGCGGCCAGCAGCCGCTGCGCCAGCGCCACCAGACCGGGCAGATCCGGCACCTCGCGCACCGGGGTCGCCGGCTCCACCCCGCGCAGGAACAGCACCTCGCACTTGTACAGGTTGCCGATGCCGGCGAGGTTGCGCTGGTCCAGCAGCGCCTCGGCGATCGCCGTGTCCGGGTGGGCGGCAAGCCGCCGGACCGCCTCGGCCGGCTCCCAGTCGGGGCCGAGCAGGTCCGGACCCAGGTGACCGACCAATGTGCCCTCCTCGTCGCTCGGCACCAGCGCGAGGTCGTGCAGGTGATAGCCGACCGCGACCGCGTCAGCGGTGCGCAGCACCGCCCGGATCAGGTGGGCCGGCCGGGCCGCCCACCGCTGCCCCGGCGCGTACGTCCGCCAGGCGCCGTCCATGCGCAGGTGCGAGTGCAGGGTCAGGCGCCGCTGTCCGGCCTGATCGCCTATCCGTAGCAGCAGGTGCTTGCCGCGGCTGGCCGACTCCAGCACCGTCCAGCCGGTGAGGTCGACCGTCGCGAGGCGCGGCACCCGGAAGTCGGTGGCGGTGATCTCGCCGCCGGCCAGCGCGCGGTGCAGCATGCGCGCCGTGTTCCACACCGTGTCACCCTCAGGCACCCGTCCATCCTCCCCCGCCGCCTTCCATGATCAAGGCGTCCCTCAAGTCGTTAGAACTACTTGAGGGACGCCTTGATCATGGTGGGGTTACTGGACGTTGAGGGCGCGTTTGACGGCGAGGCTCAAGCCGACCGGGCTGCCCTCGCCGGCCACCGCCCGGCCGCCCGAGACCGCGAAGTATCCCTGCGCGGTGTTGACCAGGCTGGCCGGCTCGTCGGGGCGCGGCACCAGCAGGAACACGTACTCCTCGCCCACCGTCAAGCCGATCGGCGCCTCCGGACCGGAACCCGGGGTCACGTATCCGACCTCGATCCGCCGCCCGGCCTCACCCTTGGCCACCTTCGCCACCGAGACCGTCGCGATGGTCTCGGGGTAGCCATTGTCGCGTCGCTCGGTGGACCGGAGGATCGTGCCGCGGACGATGAGGGCGGCACTGCTCTCCAAGGCCTCGGTGCTGCCGTAGTAGGGCTGATCGGCGGCGGGCCGGTCGGTGGCGGCGGTGCTCGCCCGGAGCGCCATCGCGACGATGACGACGGCCGCCAGGGCCGTCGCCGCGATGGCGAGCACGTGCGGCGCCCGCCGCGCCTCGCGCACCGCCCACCGTCCTGCTTGGAGACTCACCGCACCGAATTGGCGGACGACACGTTCCATGCCGGCATTCTTCCGCACGCGCCCCTTATGTCGTTCTAGCGACGTGAGGAACATCGTCCTCACGAACTGAGTGGGCGCTCGCGGAGCTCGGCCAAGCCGAGAGCGATGCCGTGCAGCATGTCGCCGGCCTCGGTGAGCCGGGTGACGGCCGGATCCTCGACGCTGGCCCGCCCGTCCTCGGCCACATAGCTGGCGGCCGCCGCGACCAGCCGCTCATACGCCGTGACGCCGGTCTCGAGCTGCGTCATCAGCGTCGTCCGCCCGTCTTCGAGAGCGGCCCGGGCGTCCGCCGGCGCGAACCTCAGCGCTTTCTCCACGCCGGCCACCCGATGGGCGAGGTCGCGCAGCGACCGCTCGGCGACCGCCGCCTCCAGCACCGCCGGCTCGCCGGGCCCGGTGATGCGGCCGGCCAGACCCGCGAGCGTGGCCGACGCCCGGTCGAGACGGATCCACGGGCTGGCCGCGGCCGACCCGCGCAATGCGAACCGCGCCTGCTGGCGGCGCACCTCGTCGAGGGCGGTGCGGCCGATCGGCAGCCGCTGGACGGCCGCCACCAGCTTGGCGCGCGCCTGCTCACCCGCGAGGGCCGGGTCGGGCGGTGGCGGGGCGGGCTGCGCGGCGAGGGCGCGCAGGTCGGCCCAGCGCCAGCCGGCCAGGGCCAGCGAGCCGCCGGCCGCGGCCGCCCAGGCCGCGTCGGCCACGCCCAGCCCCGCGTATGGCGTCAGGACCACTGCCGCACCCGCGAGCCCGCTGGCCATTACGCTCCAGCGGCGGGCGGATCGGCGCAGCTTGCGTAGTTGACGGAAGTAGCGGGCCCGCGGGTCGGCCATGGGGTCACCCGGCCGCGGACGTGTCGCGGTCGCCCTTGTCGCGCCCGAGGCTGGCACGGATCTCGTCGAGCCGGGCCACCCCGGCGGTGTCGGCGGCGCTCGCGCTCGCCGGCTGGACGGCGGGCTGCTCCGGCTTGGCGGCGAGCTGCTCGCCGGCCATGCTGGCCCGGATCTGATCCAGGCGGGACGCGCCGGCCATGTCCAACGTCGACTTCTGGATCTCCAGCATGCGGCCCTCGACCGAGTTGCCGGCCAGCTCGGCGCGGCCCATGGCGTTCGCGTATCGCCGCTCGATCTTCTCCCGCACCTCGTCGAGCGACGGGGTGTTGCCGGGGGCGGCGAGCGACGACATCGACTCCAGCGAGCGGGCCACGCTCTCCTGCATCTTGGCCTGCTCGAGCTGGCTGAGCAGCTTGGTGCGCTCGGCCAGCCGCTGCTGGAGGACCATCGAGTTGTTCTCGACCGCGCGCCGCGCCTGGGTGGCGGCGCCGAGCGCCTGGTCGTGCAGGTTCTTCAGGTCTTCCATCGACTGCTCGGCGGCGACCAGCTGGGTGGCCAGCGTCTGCGCGGTCTGCTCATACTTGCCGGCCTCGGCCTCGTCGCCGCCCCCGCGCGCCTTGTCGGCCAGCACCAGGGCCTGCCGCGCCATCGACTGGAGCTTCTCGACCTCGCCCATCTGGCGGGACAGCTTCATCTCGAGCTGCCGCTGGTTGCCGATCACCGCGGCGGCCTGCTGGACCAGCAGCTGATGCTGGCGCTGAGCTTCCTCGACGGCCTGCTGGATCTGCACCTTGGGATCGGCGTACTCGTCGATCTTGGCGCCAAACAGCGACATCAAGTAACGCCAGCCCTTGACGAACGGGTTCGCCATCTCCGCGGTATCCCCTCAATATGATCGCTTCTGGCCGGCGCCCACGAGTGGGGCGGCGGCACGGCCGAATCCCATCGTCCCAGCCCGACGCCACCCCGTCATGCGACCTCAGGGGGATATCCGGGTACACACCGTCCCTAGGGATCAGCCTACGCCGACCCCTGCGGGATCCGCGGGGGTCAGGCGGCGCAGACGACGTCGCGGTCGCGCGGCACCGCGAGCACCGAGCGGGTGGCCCGGAGCGTGGCCTTGAGCGGCGTCTCCTGGTGGACCGAGACCGAGACCGTGCCGTCGGTGGCCATCGGGCGCGCCTCGGCGCCGACCGAAGCGCCGAGCGGACGCAACGCGGCCTCCGGCGCGGCGGGCACCGTCTCCGGCTCGGCAGCCGGCTTGCGGCTGTCGGGCACCGCGACCGGCACCAGCACGCCTTCCATCTCCTCGGCCAGCGAGAGCGTGTCGCTCACCTCGCGCAGCAACTCGGAGAGTTGGGCGCCGAGCGCGTCGCAGATCGCGGACAGCAGCTCGCTGGACGCCTCTTTCTGGCCGCGTTCGATCTCGGACAGATAGCCCAGGCTCACATTGGCGGCCGTGGAGACTTCGCGCAGGGTGCGATGCTGCCCCTGCCGGCGTGCGCGTAGCGCGTCGCCGATAACCCGGCGTAGCAGGACCATCGCACCTCCCCCTGACGCGGGTCCCTCGGCACCTGCCGAGGGCTTCCCGCAACCGTACCCGCTATCCGCCAGGACGACATCCCACCGCCGGCGCGGTTCGCGCACAGCGTAGCCCGCCCCATTCCCACGATCAGGGCGTCCTTCACGTCGTTCTAACTACGTGAGGGACGCCTTGATCATGGAGTGAAGGAGGTCGAGGGCGGCGGTGACCGCGGCCTCGCGGACCGCCTGCCGGTCGCCGTCGACGGCGAGCCGGCGCACGGCGGCCCCGGACGGGCCCGCCACGGCCACGAACACCGTGCCGACGGGCGCGCCGTCCTGCGGGTCGGGCCCGGCGACGCCCGTAGTGGCGACCCCCCAGTCGGCCCGGCAACGCTCGCGGCCACCCTCCGCGAGCGCGCGGGCCACGTCCGGATCGACCGGTCCGCGCGCCGCCAACAGATCCTCGGGTACGCCGGCCAGCGTCGCCTTCAGATCGGTGGCGTACACGACGAGCCCGCCCCGGAACACCGCGCTCACCCCCGGCACGGTGACCAGCGTGGCGGCGAGCAATCCACCGGTCAGCGACTCGACGGCGGCCACGGTCTGCCCCCGGTCGCGCAGCGCCCGCACGACGGCGGCGACCGTCACGCGGTGCCGCCCGCCGCCGTGCCGGCCGCACGCATGCGCAACGCCCGCAGCGTGTAGTCGAGGCCGGTGACCACGGTCACCACGACCGCCGCCGCCATGATCCAGTCGCCGACCCGGTCCAGCCCGGACGGCACCGGCCACAGGTACCAGCTGATCGCCAGCACCTGCAGCGCGGTCTTGAGCTTCCCGCCCCGGCTGGCCGCGATCACGCCGAACCGGATCACCCAGAACCGCAGCAGCGTCACGCCGACCTCGCGCACCAGGATCGCCACGGTCACCCACCAGGGCAGCTGCTCGTACCAGGACAGCAGCACCAGCGCGGCACCGGTGAGCGCCTTGTCCGCGATCGGGTCGGCGATCTTGCCGAACGCGGTCACCAGGTCGTACCGCCGGGCGATCCAGCCGTCGGCGAAGTCGGTGAACGACGCGAAGACGAACGTGAGGCACGCCGCGGCCCGCCACGCGTCGTCGGTCATGCCCGACGTCAGCACCATGCCGACGAAGACCGGCACCAGGAGCAGGCGCAGCGCGGTGAGCCCGTTGGCCGCGTTCACCACCGGCACCGGCACGGCGGCCTCTCTCATCCGGCCACCGCCGCGGAGACCATCTCCACGGGCACGGCGATGAGGTCGACGCCCTCGGTGCCGGTCACCCGGGCCCGCACCAGGTCGCCGGGGCGCAGTGCGGCCAGGTCGACGCCGTCGCCCGCGGTCAGCGTGGTGGAGCCGTCGACCTCCGGCGCCTGGTGGGCGGCCCGACCCTCGACCACGCCGTCGTCAGTGCTGTCCACCAGCACCTCCAGGGTCGCGCCGACCCGCTCCTCGGCCCGCTGGGCGCACAGCTCGTCGGCCAGGGCGAGCAGCTTGTCGTACCGGCGCTTGACCGTGGCCCGGCTGACCTTGCCGGTCATCGTGGCGGCCTCGGTGCCGTCCTCGTCGCTGTAGTCGAACACGCCGATCGCGTCCAACCGCGCCGCGGACAGGAACCGCACCAGCTCGTCGACGTCGGCGCGGGTCTCGCCGGGGAACCCGACGATGAAGTTGCTGCGCGCGCCGGCCTCCGGCGCGAGCCGCCGCGCCGCCTCCAGCAACTCCAGGAACCGGTCGGTCGAGCCGAAGCGCCGCATCCGGCGCAGCACCGGCTCGCTGGCGTGCTGGAAGGACAGGTCGAAGTACGGCGCGACGCCCGGTGTGGTGGCGAGCACCTCCACCAGGCCGGGCCGGGTCTCGGCGGGCTGGAGGTAGCTGGCCCGCACCCGCACGATGCCCGCGACGGCCGCGAGCTGCGGCAGCAGCTTCTCCAGCAGCCGCGGGTCACCCAGGTCCTTCCCGTACGACGTGGAGTTCTCGCTGACCAGCACCAGCTCGCGCACGCCGGTCTTGGCCAACCACTCGGCTTCGGCGAGCAACTCGTCCGGGGTGCGCGAGACGAACGCCCCGCGGAACGCCGGGATCGCGCAGAACGTGCACCGGCGGTCGCAGCCGCTGGCCAGCTTCAGCGACGCCACCGGCCCTTCGCTGAGGCGTCGCCGGCGCAGGTGCTTCGGCAGGTGCCCGGGCACGACGACGTCACTGTCCCGCCGGGACACCGGCGTGATCGGCAGCAGCTCGCGCCGGTCGCGCGGGGTGTGCGCGGCCAGCCGCTCACCGGCGAGCACCGCGGTCAGCCGCGCGGAGATGTCGGGGTAGTCGTCGAAGCCGAGCACCGCCTCCGCCTCGGGCAGGCTCTCGGCCAGTTCCCGCCCGTAGCGCTCGGCCATGCACCCGGCCGCCACCACCTTGGCGCCCGTCTCGGCAGCCGCCATCAGGGTCTGGATCGAGTCCTGCTTGGCCTTGTCGACGAAGCCGCAGGTGTTGACGAGCACCACATCGGCGTCTTCGCCATCGGTGGTCACCCGCCAGCCGTCGGCGTGCAGCCGGCCGGCCAGCTCCTCCGAATCGACCTCGTTACGCGCGCAGCCGAGCGTGAGCAGCGCGACCCGACGGTTCTGGGTGGTGGAGGAAGCATCAGACACCACCCGAGGGTACCGGGCTTCGCTGATTCCCTTCATGATCAGGGCGTCCTTCACGTAGCCCTAACGACTTGAGGGACGCCTCGATCATGGGGATGGGAAGGATTCGCGGAAGGTGAAGGCATCCGGGGTGGGTCCGTCCTTGTCCAGCAGGGCGAGGCGGTCGCGGGCCTCCTCCAGGGTGGGCAGGGTGCCGGCGGGGATCCACCACATCACCGCGTGATTGTCCAGGCCCTCGTAGTCGAACCACTCGCGCCGACGGCGCAGCACCTCCAGGTGGCCGGCCGTCTGGTACGCGTACGCGCGCAGCGCGCCGACCGACTCCCACACCGACATGTTGATCATGATCTCCGGGCCGAACGGCCGCAGTCCGGTGGCGTCCTCTCCGGACTCGTCGACGAGCCGCCAGACGAAGCCCGGCGCGGCATCGGCGGCCGCGTTCACGGCGGCCAGGGCGGCGACGAAGTCCGCCAGCAGCGGGTCGCCAAGCGGCGCGCGCATGTGGGCGATGTTGAGCTGGGCCAAGTGGTACGCGATCATGCCTGGCACTATAAATGATCGGAGTTGTTTTTAGAAACGACGACGCAGCACCGCCCCGGTGCCGGATCCAGGCGGGCCTGCCAGCCGGACCCCTCGGTCAGCCCCGCCAGCAGCGCCAGGTTCATGCCGCAGACCAGCGGCGGGAACTCCTCGGCCAGCCGGTGGAAGGGGCAGTTGCGCAGCCGTACCGTCGCGCCGTCCACCTCCGGCTGGTACCCGCGGTCGGTCAGCGCGGCGAGGACGTCGCCGGCGATACCCGCACCCTTGCCGTGCTGGCGCGCGACGTCGTAGAGCGTCGCGTCGGCGCCCGACCGCTCCACCGCCTCGGCCAGCAACTCGGCCGCGGACCGGTAGCTGCGCGGCGGCACGCTCACCGCGCGCTCCCCCGGCGCCCGCCGGTAGAGCTTGGCCGGGCGCCCGGCGCCCGGACCGGATCGTCCGGAACGCCGCGCGTACGACACCTCCAGCAGGCCGGCGTCGACCAGCTTGTCGAGATGGAAGGCGGCGAGGGTGCGCCCGACGCCGAGCCGCGCCGCCACGTCGTCCCGCCCGACCGGCGCCGCACTGCCGGCGACCGCCTCGTACGCCGCCCGCCGCACCGGGTCGGCCAGCAGCGCCAACGCGCCCAGATCCGCCGCATCCTCCACGCGTCGAGTCTAGGAACCGCGCGCCGATCTTGCGGTTGTCAGCCTCCATATCGGGCATCTGGGCATGACAACTGCAAGATCGCCGGGTTAGTCGGGGCGCAGCGCGGCTAGGGCTTCTTCTAGTTCGTCGGGCTTGACCAGGACGTCTCTTGCCTTGGAGCCTTCGGACGGGCCTACTATGCCGCGGGTTTCCATTAGGTCCATTAGGCGGCCGGCCTTGGCGAAGCCGACGCGGAGTTTGCGCTGGAGCATCGAGGTGGAGCCGAACTGCGAGGTGACCACCAGCTCGATCGCCTGCACCAGCAGGTCGAGGTCGTCGCCGATGTCTTCGTCGATCTTCTTCTTGGGCTCCGGCGGGGCCAGCACGTCGGTGCGGAACTCCGGCTCGCGCTGGTCCTTGCAGAACTTGACGATGTCGGCGATCTCCGTCTCGGCGACCCACGCCCCCTGGATGCGGATCGGCTTCGAGGCGCCCATCGGCAGGAACAGCCCGTCGCCGCGGCCGATCAGCTTCTCCGCGCCGGGCTGGTCGAGGATGACCCGGGAATCGGAGAGCGACGACGTGGCGAACGCCAGCCGGGATGGCACGTTGGCCTTGATGAGGCCGGTGACCACGTCGACGGACGGGCGCTGGGTGGCGAGCACGAGGTGGATGCCGGCCGCGCGGGCGAGCTGGGTGATGCGCACCACGGAGTCTTCGACGTCGCGCGGCGCGACCATCATCAGGTCGGCCAGCTCGTCGACGATGACCAGCAGGTACGGGTACGGACGGATCTCCCGCTCGCTGCCCGGCGGCGGCTTGATCTGCCCGGCGCGGACCTTGCGGTTGTAGTCGTCGATGTGCCGGACCCCGGCGGCGGCGAGGTCGTCGTAGCGCATGTCCATCTCGCGCACGACCCATTCGAGGGAGTCGGCCGCCTTCTTCGGGTTCGTGATGATCGGCGTGACGAGGTGCGGGATGCCCTCGTACGAGGTCATCTCCACGCGCTTCGGGTCGATCAGCACGAGGCGCACCTCGTCGGGCGTGGCCCGGCTGAGGATCGACACGAGCAGGCTGTTGAGGCACGAGCTCTTGCCCGCGCCGGTGGCGCCGGCGATCAGGATGTGCGGCATCTTGGCGAGGTTGGCCACCACGTAGCCGCCCTCGATGTCCTTGCCGAGCGCGACCAGCATCGGGTGGTGGTCGCTGGCCGCGGCGTGCGAGCGCAGCACGTCGCCGAGCGCCACGTCCTCCCGGTCGGTGTTGGGGATCTCGACACCGACCGCGCTCTTGCCCGGGATCGGGCTGAGGATGCGCACGTCGGGCGACTTCACCGCGTACGCGATGTTGCGGGACAGCTGGGTGATGCGCTCCACCTTGACGCCGAGCCCCAGCTCCACCTCGTACCGGGTGACCGTCGGGCCGCGGGTGAACCCGGTCACCGCCGCGTCGACGTCGAACTGCTCGAACACGCCCTGCAGCGCCGCGATCACCTCGTCGTTGGCCTTGCTGCGGGTCTTGGCGGCGGCACCGGCCTTCAGCAGGCTGGGCGGCGGCAGCTTGTAGTCGCCGGCCAGCCCGGTGATGGCCAGCTGCTCGGCGCGGGTCGGCAGCGGCGAGTGCTCCGGCGGCTCCGCCTTCTTGCGGGACGCCGGGACCTTGGCCGGCGGGGTGCGCGGCAGCGAGACCGTGTCGTGGACGATCGGGTCCTCGTCGACGTCGCCGGCGGCGGCCGCGTCGGCCAGCGCGTCCGCGAGCGCGCCCTGGCGGCGGCGCGACGACCGGCGGCGGGGCGGCGGGGCCGCCTCTTCCTCCTCGGTCTCCTCGTCTTCCGCAGGAGGCGTGGGCCGCCCCAGCACCGCGGCCACCAGCAGCCCCAGCCGCTCGGGGACCTTGTTGATCGGGGTGGCGGTGATCACCAGAAGGCCGAAGAACAGGAGCAGCACCAGCAGCGGCACGGCCACCCACTGGGTCACCGCGCGCTCCAGCATCGAGCCGATGCCGGCGCCGACGAGGCCGCCGGCGTAGTCGCGCTGCGCGTTCGTCGTCGGCGACTGCCCGATATGGAGCAGTCCGGCACCGGCGAGGATGAGCGCGGTCCAGCCGACCAGGTTGCGGCCCCGGTGGGCATCGTCGCCGGGCTCACGCATCAGCCGGATCGCGGCCACCAGCAGCAGCAGCGGCACGGCCGCGGAGATCGCGCCGAGGAACAGCCGCATGCTGTCCGCGACCCGCTCCCCGAGCGGGCCGGCCGAGGAGAACCAGACGGCCACGCCGCTGAGGATCGCGAGGCCGAGCATCAGCAGCCCGGCGCCGTCCCGGCGGTGTTCGGGGTCGAGGTCGCGGGCGGTCGCGGCCTGGCGGCCGACGCCGCGCACCACCCAGCCGACGCTGTGCGCCAGCCCCATCCAGACCGCCCGCGTGCCGCGGCCCAGGAGGATCGCGAGGCCCGGGCCGGCGGTGCGCCGGGCCGGCCGGCGGGCGCGCGTGGTAGCGCCGCGCGAGCTGGTCGCGCGCCGCCGACTCGCCGAAGAGGTACGGCCCGCCATACCATCACACCGTAGGGGGTCCCGCCCACTAACCCCGGCATTTGTACGCGTGTCCACGGTGCTGGCGCCGGCATCGTAGGGTGTGCTCTCGACAACTGGTCCCCATCTGGGAAGGACACGTCGCATGCCACCCTCGGACGGGGCGGTGCAGACTCTGACGCCGCTCACCAACGAGCTGCTCGCCCAGGTGCTCACCGCACGCGGTTACCACTTCGGCATCGACGACGACGGCGATGTCGGCGGAATGTGGGATGACAACGTCATCTACTTCTTCCGGCGCGGCAACGACGGAGAACTGCTCCAGATCCGCATCCTCACCAACACCGACTTCGGCGTCGACGATGTGCCCCGGCTGTACGAGTTCTGCAACGAGTGGAACCACGACCGGCTGTGGCCGAAGGCGTTCGTGCACGTGGCCGACGACGGCACCGCGCGGGTGTGCGGCGAGATCACCACGGATCTGGAGCAGGGCGTCTCCACCGCGCAGCTCGATCAGCTGATGGAGTGCGGCATCGCCACCGGCTGCCAGCTCGCCGACGCGGCCAAGGAACTCAAATCATGACCGAGCGCTCGCGCGAGGTCTGGCAGGCATGTCACGCCGGCGCCGACCGAAGGGAGGCGGCGGCGTGACCCAAGAGCACCGCTTCCAGGTCGACCTCCGTGGCGTGGTCGACCTGCTCAGCCATCACTTATACGCGAGCCCGCGGGTCTACGTGCGCGAGCTGCTGCAGAACGCCACCGACGCGATCACCGCGCGCGGTGGCGCCGAGCCGGGCCGGGTGGTGCTGGAGCCGCTGCCGGACGGCGCGCTGCGGGTCTCCGACAACGGCATCGGCCTCACCGAGGAGGAGGTGCACCTGTTCCTCGCCAGCGTGGGCCGCACCTCCAAGCGCGACGAGCTGGGCTTCGCCCGGCAGGACTTCCTCGGGCAGTTCGGCATCGGGCTGCTGTCCTGCTTCATGGTCGCCGACGCCATCGAGGTGGTGACGCTCTCCGCCACAGGCGGGTCGGCCGTCTCCTGGACCGGATACGCGGACGGGCGGTACACGGTCGCGGCCGGCGAGCGGGACGAGCCGGGCACGACGGTCACCCTGCGCCCGCGGCTGGGCGCGGAGCACTGGCTGGCGCCAGCGACGGTCCGCGAGCTCGCCTCGGCGTACGCGCATCTGTTGGACGTCGACGTGACGGTGAGTGGCGAGCGAATCACGGAGCCGCAGGCTCCGTGGGAGGTCCACTACGACGACCCGGAGGTACGGCGGGCCGCGCTCCTCGATTACGGCGCCCGGCTGCTGGGCAGCCGCCCGATGGAGGTCATCGACCTGACCGTGCCCGAGGCCGGCCTGCGCGGCGTCGGCTTCGTGCTCGCGTCGCCCGCGTCCGTCGGTCAGGGCGGGCACCGCGTCTACCTGAAGCGGATGCTGCTCAGCGAGGACGCGTCCAAGCTGGTCCCGGAGTGGGCGTTCTTCGTGCGCTGCGTGGTCGACACCGGGCTGCTGCGCCCGACCGCGAGCCGCGAGGCGCTCTACGAGGACGACCTGCTCTCGTCGGTCCGGGAAGGGCTCGGCGAACAGATCCGCAGCTGGCTGCTCGACCTGTCCGCCAACGACCCGGACCGGCTCGCGGCGTTCCTGCGGGTGCACCACCTCGGGGTGAAGGCGCTCGCCGTGCGCGACGACGAGATGCTGCGCCTGGTCGACGCGTGGCTGCCGTTCGAGACCAGCCGGGGCAGCATGTCGCTCCGGGTGTTCCGCAAGGGACTGTCCATGGTGCGCTACGTCGAGACGGTGGACGAGTTCCGCGCCCTGGCGGCCATCGCGAGCGCGGCCGGCACACCGGTGGTGAACGCCGGGTACGCCTACGACACCGAGATCCTCGAACGACTGTCCCGAGTGGACTCTTCGGTGCGGGTGCGCCGGCTCGACCCCGGCGAGTTGGCGGCGCGGCTCGACCCGCTGCCGCCCGGCCAGGAGGCGACGGTCGCGCCGTTCCTGGAGGCCGCCCGCGCGGTGCTGCGGGAGTTGGACTGCGTGCCGCTGATCCGGCAGTTCGACCCGGTGACCATGCCCGCCCTGTACGTGATCAGCCAGCGCGCCCGCACCCAGGACGCGGTGCGGCGCAGCCGGGAGGTCGCCGACGAGCTGTGGTCCGATGTGCTGTCCGCCTTCGACGACGTGACCGTCGAGCACCGGCCCGAGCTGGTCTTCAACTGGCGTCACCCGCTGATCCGCAAGCTCGCGTCGTACCCGCCCGGTCCCGCGCTGCGGCACGCCGTCGAGGCGCTGTACGGCCAGGCGCTGCTCGCCGGCCACCACCCGCTGCGCGCGGTGGACAGCGCCGCGCTCAACCGCTCGTTCCTCGCACTGTTGGACCGCGCGTTCCCTTCCGAAACCCCCTGACCGCAGCCCCCTGACGGCGTTCCCCTGTTCCCCTCGGAGACACCATGACGATCGAATTGCGTAGTGCGCTCGACGAAGCGACCGCGCTGCCCGACGGCGACGGAAAGGTCGCCGAATTAGAGCGGATCACCGCGCACGCCGACGCCGCCGGCGATGTCCGGCTCGGCTACGACGCCCGGATCGCGCTGATCGACGCGTACAACAACCACACCGAGCGCTGGCGGATGCTGCCCGCGTTCGGCTGGTGCCTCGCGCAGTTCGACAAGGACCGGTCGATGTTCGACGACTGGGACGCCGAACAGCTCCGGTGGTACCACAAGTGGGCGGTCGCCACGCTGCGCAGCACGCCGCGGGTGGGGCTGGCCCAGACCACGGCCGCGCTGGACGACATGGAACGGCGGTTCCGCGAAGGCGGGCACAGCCTCCAGACCATCTACAACCTCCGCTGCAAGATCGCCGATCACGTGGGCGACCGGGACGAGGCGCGGCGCTGGTTCGACCTGTGGCGCACCACCGACCGCGACGAGAACAGCGACTGCGCCGGCTGCGACCCGTCCCGCCAGGCCGAGCTGCTCGCCAGTTGGGGCGAGTGGGAAGCCGCCCTGCAGACCGTCGAACCGGTGCTCAACGGCGTGCTCGGCTGCACCGAACAGCCGGAGAAGGCGCTGGTCGCGGTGCTCGAGCCGTACGTGCGGCTAGGCCGCCACGACGAGGCGGCGCGGGCGCACGTGCGGGCCTACCGGCGGCACCGGTACGAGCGGGACGCGTTCCCGTACCTGCCGGAGCACATCCGGTTCTGCGCGCTGACCGGCAACGTCGACCGGGCGCTGGCGATCCTCGCGGAGCACCTGGAGTGGCTGGAGCGGCCGTTCGACGAGGCGTCGGCGATGGAGTTCGCGGCTGCTGGTGCCCTGGCTTGCCGCTTGTCCCCATCCTCCCTCGTCGGCGAGTTGCCGGCGTCGGGCGTCGGTGCCGCGTTGGCCGACCGCGCGCGGAAGATCGCCGCCGAGTTCGACGCCCGCAACGGCACCGACCACCAGACCCGCCGCGTCGAGGCCTGGCTGGCAGCCACCCCGATCGCCGAGCACATCGAGCTGCCCCCCGACCTGCCGGCCGGCCCGCCCGTCTCGGAAGGGGCGTTGCCGCCGGAGGGCCGCGAGGAGGTGCTGGCGCCGCTGACGCTGGAGGCGATCACCGGCACGCTCAGCGACCGTGGCGACAAGTACTTCGTCGACGAGGACGGCGTCGTGGGGGGTACTTGGGGCCAGGCGATGATCTCGTTCGGGCGGATGGGCGAGGACGGCGAGATCCTGCACGTGCGGGTGGTCGCCCAGCGCCGGCTGCCCGCCGAGCGGCGCACCGAGGCGCTCGCGTTCTGCAACGCGTGGAACCACGACAAGCTACTGCCGAAGGCGTACGTCCACGATCCCGGTGAGGGCGAGTTGCTGCTGGTCGGCGACGTCAGCACGGACCTGGAGCACGGCGTGGCCGCCGGCCAGCTGGCGATTCTCATGCACGCCGCCATCATGACCGGCGCCCAGTTCGCCGACGAGGCCGCCGAACTCCCCTAGCTGCAAGGAAGGGCCCCTTGTTATCGCTTTTTGCATAGGAAGGGCCCCTTCCAAGCACCAGACCCGGCGGGGGGGGGGGGGGGCCGCCCCCCCGGCGCCGCCCCCCCCCCCCCCCCCCCGCCCCCCCCCAGACCCGGCGGGGGGCCGGCGCCCCGAACCTCGGCGCCGGCACCCGACCGGTCCCGCGGCCCCCGCCGACCCGAAGAGCGGAGGTCACGGGCCCTCACCACCACACCGCGGCTGGCTAGGAGGCGCGCCGGCCACGATGCGCGCGGGAGGTCCGGATGGCAGGTACCGGGCCTCCCGCCCATCAAGCTCACCCGGTGCTGAATCCCAACGGGTACGCGCCGGCGCCGCCCGCCGACACCACCCGGTACCGGTAGGCAGCAGCATCCGCGTCCACCGTCAATGTCTCGTCCGCGTCGAGGTCGGCGGCGCTGCGGGTGACCACCTTCGGCTCCGCGCCGCACAGCGCGGGCGATCGGCCACCGGTCGTCGCGATCGCCGGCACGCCGGCCGCGCGGGCCCGTCTCCGATCCATCCGCGTCTCCTCCCCTTGGTGATCGGGGGTACGAGTACGCGGTTGGACCGGGATCAACGGTGGCTAGTGGCCCATGTCACAAAGAAACATCCCGCTGTAGTGAACTGGCAACTTTCAGTCCGTCCACAAACGACTGCCACCACTCCACGCGAAAGATCAGAACCGCCCCCTCCCGATCTTTTCCGTCTCGCACCGCCACACCACCCGGGACTCGCGCCACCTCAACACAGGCACTGGTGTCACAACGCGAACTCTTTCGCCAACCATGGATCGCGGCGCCTGCCATCGCACACCTCCACTGTTCGTAAGCTCGCCCTCACTGTACGGAACGAAGGCATCGATCAGAAGGAGTCGATTTGCAGATGGCACAAGGCGGCGACACAGCCGCGAAGTAGATCTAGCCGAGTTAGGGTCGATATGACGCCCTAACTCGGCTAGATCTCCCTACCCGCGACCGAACCTCTAGTCGACCTTTCGTTTCGTCGCGATCATGCCGAGAAAATCACGAAAAGCCGCAGTCGAGAATTCCAAGATCGCACCATCGTCCTCTTTGGAATCCCGGATCAGCACCCGACCACGATCAGCCAACTTGATCTCCAGACAAGCCGACGAATCGCATCGGCTGCTCTTCCGCCACGGCGGTGTGGCGTCGCTCTCGGACAAGCGTCGTCCCTTTCTCGTAACTCTTGATAGGTCGCGGCCGTGCTCGGTGAGGCGATCGGCCGCACCCGAGCGAGCCAGGGGTCGCCGGTGCTGTTAGCCGCCGGGTCGTCGTCGGTCCAAGGAGGAGAGCATCGTCGCGGCACGAGCCTCGATAAGCCGCTCGGACTCCTCCCCGGTGTAGGAAGCCGCCCACAGTTGCTCGAAGATGTGTCGATGGCGGTCAATGGTGTCGCGGGCGTTGACAATCTCGTCGAACGTGTGACTCTCCCGGTAGAGAACGGCGTTCTCTTCGTCGCCAATGTCCAACAAGGTGAACGGTCCAAGCATCGCGATCGGTGCGGCCTCGGCGAGGGGAACCACCCGAACGGTGATCTTCCCGGCCCGCATCAGGGCCACCAACGCGTGGAGCTGCTCGGCCATGACCTTGGCGCCGCCAACCTCGCGTTGGAGAACCGACTCATCCAGGATCAGGAAGTAATCCGGAGGGTCGGGTCGGTCAAGCACATGCTCGCGGCGGCGCAGGCGGATCTCCAGACGGGCCTCCCGGATCTCGTCCAGAAGCTCCACCGCCCAGAAATCCATGAGATACGTGGCGTAATCCCGGGTTTGCAGAATGCCAGCCACCAACGTGGGATGGAAGTGCCGAATCGCCGTCGCTTCGCTCTCGAACTGCAATAGCTGAACCATCGCGGGCGTCACGAACTGGCGGTAGCGCGGCTCGTCCCACCAGCCGCGCTGGCGGGACGTGCGGGCCGCTCGTACGAGATCGTCCACGACGCCTTGATCATCGATGCCGTACATCTCCAGCATCGCTAGTAGGTCGGTGCGGGAAACGGTGACCTCACCCTTCTCGATCCGGTTCACCTTGGATAACGACCAGTCGAGTTCGTGGGCGACGTGCCCTTGCGTGAATCCCTTCACCTCGCGCGCGGCGCGCAGTGCGAGGCGAACGCGGCGACGCGCCACCGCAGGAGACTCACCGGCTGTCATGATCCCTACTAGGCAGTGTGCGATATGGCAGATCGAGGCAACGCACGGACGGTACACCTTCTGGCGTCCCCATGGGGGGACGCCAGAAAGTTAAATTGTCACCTCTCGGTCGAGCCTTGCTCAAGCGCACGAACCAGGCCCCGCCTAACCTGCCCAAACGCGCGCTGGTCGGCCGTCGCGAAGAGGAGGACCGACGCGCCTCGATGCCGGGCACGCAGTTCGTACCGGTGGGCGCGGATCCGGACGCACGCGCCGGCCAGCGCACCCGCCACGAGGAGTGACGCTCCGCCGGCGAGTGCGAGCGCCGCCGGCAGGTCGAGGCCGCTGGTCGCCACGACGACCGCCGCGACACCGGCCAACCCACTCGAGCCGAGCGTCACGGGTACCGGTGACGGCCCTCGCTCCTCGACGACGTACACATCGGACAGGTCGCGGATGGCGTACACCCGGGGATGTGGGTGTAAGACGCGGAACACCTGGTGCGTGATCAGCACGCAGGGGCCCCGGTAGTAGACGGTCATCCGGGCACCTCCTCTAGTCATTGCCAAGAGGGAGGTGGCAAGATGGCTGTTGGCTGGCCCGCCCTCTTGGCAGTGGGTGAGGCCTCAGCGGTGCCCGGATGCGAGCCGGGCGCCGCTTTTAGTTGCGCTCAGTATGGGGAAAACGCTCCGTGATCGCCATACCGCGTTCTGCTATATCGCAGATCGCGCAACCGCACTTCTTCAGCCTCGGTGCCCGCTCATGATCAGGGCGTCCTTCACGTCGTTATAACGACGTGAAGGACGCCCTGATCATGGTGAAGGCGGGGTTGACCTCT
>JBBEWH010000212.1:0-7180 GCA_037414955.1 Actinomycetes bacterium KLBMP 9797 | reverse complement strand
CCCCCCACTGTAGCCGGCCCCCCACCACGCCTAACCACCCACTGCCCCCACGCCCTGATCATGGAAAAGAGGGGTTAGACCTCTACGACCGTTGGGACGATCATGGGGCGGCGGCGGTAGGCCTCGTTGACCCAGCGGCCGACGGTGCGGCGGACGATCTGCTGGAGCTGGTGAGGATCGGTGATGCCTTCGAGGGCGGCCCGGTCGAGCGCTTCCGTGATCAGCGGAATGACCGCGTTGAACGCCCCCGGGTCCTCGGAGAAGCCCTTCGTCGACACGGTCGGGCCACCGACGACCTTGCCGGTGACCGAGTCGACCACCACGGTCGCCGCGATGAAGCCGCCGTCGCCGAGGATGCGCCGCTCGGTGAGCAGCGACTCGCCCACGTCACCGACCGCCAGACCGTCCACATAGACGTATCGGCTCTTGACGTGCCCGACCAGCTTGGCGTGGCCGTCGATCAGGTCGACGACGTCGCCGTCCTCGCAGAGCACCACGTGGTCGGGCGCGATGCCGCTCTCGATGCCGAGCCGCGCGTGCGCCCGCAGGTGGCGCCACTCGCCGTGGACCGGCATGAGGTTTTTCGGCCGCACCACGTTGAGCACGTAAAGCAGCTCACCGGCCGGCGCGTGGCCGGAGACGTGCACCTTCGCGACATCTTTGTGGATCACCGTGGCGCCGGCGCGGGAAAGCTGGTTGATGACCCGGTAGACGGACGTCTCGTTGCCCGGCACCAGCGAGCTGGCCAGCACGACGGTGTCGCCGGACGCGACCGTGATGTGCCGGTGGTCACCGGTGGCCATGCGGCCGAGGGCGCTCATCGGTTCACCCTGCGACCCGGTCGACATCAGCACGATCTGGTCGGGCGGCAGCGTCGTCGCCTCGTCGAGGCCGACGACCAGACCGCCCGGGATGCGCAGCAGGCCCAGATCGCGCGCGATGCCCATGTTGCGCACCATCGAGCGGCCGATGAAGGCGACCTTGCGGTCGTACTCGTATGCCGAGTCGAGCACCTGCTGCACCCGGTGCACGTGGGAGGCGAAGCTGGCCACGATGATGCGGCCGGTGGCCTTGGCGAAGATCGAGTCAAGCACCGGCCCGATGTCGCGCTCCGGGGTGACGAAGCCGGGGATCTCCGCGTTCGTCGAGTCGGACAGCAGCAGGTCGACGCCCTCGGCGCCGAGCCGCGCGAACCCGGCGAGGTCGGTGACCCGGCCGTCGACCGGGACCTGGTCCATCTTGAAGTCGCCGGTGTGCAGCACCACGCCCACCGGGGTGCGGATCGCCACCGCGAGCGCGTCGGGAATCGAGTGGTTGACCGCGAAGAACTCGCACTCGAACGGGCCGAGCCGCTCCCGCTGGCCCTCGCTGACGGTGAGCGTGTAGGGCTCGATGCGCCGCTCGGCCAGCTTGGCCTCCACGAGCGCGAGCGTGAACTGCGAGCCGACCAGCGGGATGTCGGGCTTGTGGGCCAGCAGGTAGGGCACCGCGCCGATGTGGTCCTCGTGGCCGTGGGTGAGCACGATGGCCTGCACGTCGGCCAGCCGGTCCAAGATGGACGCGAAGTCGGGCAGGATGAGGTCGACGCCCGGCTGCTCGACGTCGGGGAACAGCACACCGCAGTCGACGACGAGCAGCTTGCCCTCGTATTCGAAAACGGTCATATTGCGACCGATCGCGCCCAACCCGCCGAGCGGAATGACGCGCAGCGCGCCCGCCGGCAGCGGCGGTGGCGCGTCGAGGTCGACGTGCGCCGCCGTCATAGGGCGAGCTCCGCGGCTGCGCAGTCGTCGCGGAGCTGAGCCAGCTCGGCGTCGGTGGCGTCGGCCAATGGCGCGCGCACCGGCCCGGCCGGCAGGCCACGCGCGTTCAGCGCCGCCTTAACCAAGATCGCTCCCTGGGTGCGGAAAATGCCGGTGAACAGTGGTAGCAGCCGGTGATGCAGGGCCCGGGCCTGGGCCACGTCACCGCGCTCGTACGCCTCGATCATCTCCTTGGTCGGCCCTCCGCACAAATGCGTGGACGTGCCCACCACGCCGACCGCCCCCACCGACAGCAGCGGCAGGGTCGCCGCGTCTTCGCCCGAGTAATACGCCAGATCGGTGCGCCTCAACACCCACGAGGTGGCCGTGAGATCGCCCTTGGCGTCCTTCACCCCGACGATGCGCGGGTGCTCCGCCAGCCGTACCAGAGTATCGGTCTCGATCGGCACGCCCGCGCGGTGCGGGATGTCGTAGAGGATGATCGGCAGGCCGGTCGCGTCAGCGACCGCCGTGAAGTGCCGGAACAGGCCCTCCTGCGGCGGCTTGTTGTAATACGGCGTCACCACCAACAGCCCGTGCGCGCCGGCCTTCTCCGCGGCGACGGCCAGCTCGATGGTGTGCCGGGTGTCGTTGGTGCCGACGCCCGCCACCACCTTGGCCCGGTCGCCCACGGCCTCCACCGTCGCCCGGATCAGGGCCTCTTTCTCCCCGTCGGTCGTGGTCGGCGACTCGCCCCCGGTGCCGTTGATCACCAGGGCGTCGTTGGCCTGCTCGTCCACCAGGTAGGCGGCGAGCCGGCCGGCTCCCTCCACGTCGAGCGAGCCGTCCGCATGGAACGGACTGGCCATGGCGGTGAGTAACCGCCCGAACGGTCGATGGTCGTGCGTCATGCTTGACAACCTAGCGGTTCAGGACACCTGCGCGAACGGGGTCGCCGCGACCTCGGTGCCGTCGGCGAGCGTCGAGATGGTGAAGTCAGCGAATATGTTGGGTGCCGCGCCCTGGAGCTGGCGCAGGCATTCGATGGCGAGCTGGCGGATCTCCACGTCAGCGGCCTCGGCGGCGCGCATCGTGATGAAGTGCCGCCACGCCCGGTAGTTGCCAGTGACCACGATGCGCGTCTCGGTGGCGTTGGGCAACACCGCCCGCGCCGCCTGCCGGGCCTTCTTCCGGCGCAGCGTCGGGCTGGGCTCGTCGGCGAACTTGCGCTCCAGGCCCTCCAGCAGCTCCGTATAGGCCCGGACGGCCGCGTCGCTCGCCTCGACGAACTTCTTGTGCAGTTCGGGGTCCTCGGCGATCGCGTCGGGCTCCACCATCGCCGCGTCCCGCTCCGGCACGTAGCGCTGGGACAGCTGCGAATACGAGAAGTGGCGATGCCGGATCAGCTCGTGGGTCAGGGACCGGGAGATGCCGGTGATGTAGAACGTGACCGAGCCGTGCTCGAGCACCGACATGTGCGCCGAGTCGAGGATGTGCCGCAGGTAGCCGGCGTTGGTCGCGGTCGCCGGGTTGGGCTTCTTCCACGACTGGTAGCAGGCCCGGCCCGCGAACTCGGCGAGCGCCTGGCCGCCCTCGGCGTCGGTCGACCACGGCACGTCGTCAGGCGCCTCGAAGTGCGTCCACGCGACGAGCCTGACCTGGGGCTGCACAACTTCCGGCATGCCCAGCAGGCTACCGGATTCCTACGACGGTCTTCCCTCCCCTCCAGGACCCCTCATGATCAAGGCGTCCCTCAAGTCGTTAGGGCTACATGAGGGACGCCTTGATCATGGGCCGATCGGGGCGGGACGTACCGCGACGCCCTGGAAACCGGGGTTGGCCCCCTCCGACGACACGGTCTGCACCGGCTTCAGGCCACCGGTCGCGTCGATCGTGAGGACCGTGAGGCTGCTGCCGGAGAAGTCGGCGACGTAGAGCGCCTTGCCGTCGGGTCCCACCGCGAGGTCGACCGGATCGAACCCCAGCGCGAGCGACTCGATCCCGGTGAGCGTGCCGTCGATGTTGACCGCGAACCCCCGCACCTCCCCGTCCGCCACCGGCGCCGAAACGGGACCGACCACGCCCAGGGCGGTGGTGTAGAGGCGCTTGCCGTCCCGGCTCAGCGCGGCGCCCTCGGTCCAGACGCCGGCCTCGAACGGCTTCGGGGAGACCGGGATCAGCCCACCGGCCGGACCGATCTTGAAGCCGTAGATGTCACCGGTCGCGCCCGCCTCCTGGTTGGTGACGTAGAGGAAGCGGCCGTCCGGCGTGATGACCACCCGGTGTCCCGAGGCGCCGATGTCGACGGCGACCACCTGGGCGCCGATCGATCCGTCGGCGGCGACCGCGAAGCCGACGAGCCGGCTCGGGGCCGTGCCGTTCGGCACGCCGTGCGCGACGTAGACGAACCGGCCGTCCGGTGTCACCGCCACGCCCTTGGCGTTGACGTGGCCGGTGGTCACCGCGTTGAGCGGGACGAGGTCGCCGTCGGTGGCGACCCGAAACGCCGACAGCCCGCCCTCTCCGGTGCCGACGGTGAGGTGCGAGACGTAGACGGTGCGCGCGTCCGGGCTGGTCGCGATGCCGAAGGGTTGCGGGGTGCCGGTGGCGCCCAGGAGCGTCAGCGCCCCGTTGGCGGCCACCCGGTATCGCCCGATCTGGTCGACCAGTTGACTCGGCACGTAGGCGAACTGCTGGCCCACCACGTCACCGGGCGTGAAGACGATGCCGCGCGCACCGTGACCGGTCTTCACCGTGCCCGCCGGCTGCACCGTGCCGGTCAACGACACGGCGAACCGCGCGACGGTGGCGAGCTTGGCGTCGGCGCGCAGCGCGCTGTTCGTCACATACACCTGGTCACCAGCGGCGACCGCCGCGCCGGCTCGCTCGGGCGCCACCAGCGCCGCGCCGACCAGACCCATCGCCAGCAGGCCGGCAACGATCGACCGCATCCCCGTACCCCCGTACTGATTAAAAGATCGACATCCATAGATTACCACCGGGAGGCGTCGTCGGGTCGGCGCGAGCGTGCCAGGTGTACCGTGACAGCGTGACGAGCGTGGCCGATCCCACCGCCGCCCCACCGCCGCCGTATTACGTGCCTCCGCCGCCCGGCCGGTTGAGCCGGCTGATCGCGCGGTCGCCGCGCTGGCTGGCCCCGGTGGCGGCACTGGGCTGCATGGCGAGCGCGGTCGGGTACACGATGGTTGTCGACCCGACCGACAGCGTCGCGGACGCGGCGCCCACCTGCGTGCTCAAGCTCACCACCGGCTTCGACTGCCCGGGGTGCGGCGGCACGCGCGCGTTCTGGTATCTGCTGCACGGCAACCTGCCGGCCGCGGCGCGCCACCACGCGCTCTTCGTCTTCGCGGTGCCGTTCCTGCTCTACGTCTATGTGGCGTGGGCCGGACAGCGGGTCTTCAACTGGCGGCTCCCGCAGCTGACCATCTCACCGAAGGTCATCGGCGTGTTCCTCGCCGCGTGGTTCGTCTTCACCGTCGCCCGCAACCTGCCCTGGACGCCCTTCACCTGGTTCTACGTCTAACGGGTCGCCGGCCCAGCCCCATCGATCGAGGGCAAACCGTCGCCGCCTCCGCCGATCTTGGGCGTATGGCCGCGAGTTGATCGCTAGATCGCCTGACATGGCCATGATCGCGGGGAAATCAGGGCGATAAGGCCGAGATCGGCGAGGCCGTGTGCGCGATCTCCGCGCCGCGCGTCTCCCGGCGGCGCCGATCAAGGAAACCCACCCCGATCAAGGGCAAAGGCACACGGAACAGAGATCGAAGCGTGTGCCCAAGCCCTTGATCGGCGGGGATTTCCATGATCGAGCGTGAAATGTGGCGATAGTCCAAGATCGCGGGATGCGTCGCGCCGTCGTGGCCACGGGATGGCGCGAACCTTGATCGTTGTCCCGAAAGCTCAACGAAACGCCGAGCTAGTTGAGGTTTTGGGACAACGATCAAAGCCGGGTAACGGGCGGCGGGCCTCAGCGCGGGCGGGACCGGTCGCGGGGCAGCGTTGATCAAGGGAAGCCGGGCAGCGTTGATCAAGGGAATATGCGTCGATCAAGGGCTCAGGCACGCGAATCGGAGATCAAAGCATGTGCCCAAGCCCTTGATCGGCGGGGAGGGGGACCGGCGGGGAGAGGGAGCGGCGCGGAAGGGCGCGGGGTTATTGGAGGAGGGACTCGGGGAGGCGGAGGGTGCCGCGGTCGGGGGGTGCGACGGCGGCGAGGCCGAGCCAGCTCGCGAGACGGCGCAGCTCGACGGCCAGCGCCTCGGCGGTCTCGACCGGGTCGGCGCCCGGCTCGAGCCACGCCGCCGGCACCCGCAGCACGCCCGCCTTGCGGTCGGCCTTCAGGTCTACCCGCGCGGTGAACCGCTCGCCCTGCAGGAACGGCAGCACGTAATAGCCATACACCCGCTGCGGCGCCGGCACGTAGATCTCGATGCGGTAGGACAGGTCGAACAGCCGCTCGGCCCGCCCCCGCTCCCAGATCAGCGGATCGAACGGACTGACCAGCGTGTTGCCCCGCACCCACCGGGGCAGCTTGGCGTCGGCGTGCAGGTAGGCCCGCGGCCGCCAGCCGCGCACCTCCACGGGGCGCAGCACGCCGGACTCGACCAGCTCGGCGACGGCGGTGCGGGCCGCGTCGACCGGCAGCCGGAAGTAGTCGCGCAGCTCCACCTCGGCGGCCACCCCGAGCGCGCGGGCCGCCACCGCGACCAGCTCGCGATAGGCGTCGGCCGGTGCGGGCGTCGGGGTGGCCACCACCTCGGGCGGGAGGACCCGCTCGGGCAGGTCGTAGACGCGGGCGAAGTTGCCGTTGCGCCCGGCGGCGGTGACCTCGCCGGCCCAGAACAGGTATTCGAGGGCGCGCTTGACGGCCGACCAGTTCCACCCCCAGTTACCGGTCTCGCGCGGCGCGTCGTGCTCGATCTCGGCGGCGGTGAGCGGCCCGTTGACGCGCACCTCGTCGAGCACCCACGCGACCAGTTCGGGCTGCTCGACCGCGATGCGGCGCATGCCGCCCCACGCCGAGGTCTGTGCGGCGGCCATGCGCCAGCGCAGGTGGGGGTGCAGGGCCACCGGGATCAGCGACGCCTCGTGCCCCCAATACTCGAACAGTGCGCGCGGCCGCCGGTAGGCCGCCCGGTCGAGCAGGTCGGTCGGGTAGGGCCCGATGCGGCTGTAAACCGGCAGGTAGTGGGCCCGCTGGAGGACGTTGACCGAGTCGATCTGGAGCAGGCCCACTCGGCCGAGCACCCGGCGCAGGTGACGGAGGGTCGCCGACCCCGCGGGCGCGGGGTCGGCGAAGCCTTGGGCGGCCAGCGCGACGCGGCGGGCCTGGGCGACAGACAGAGATTCCGGTACGGCCATCGCGTCGCACGCTAGCCCACAGGTACGACATTCACGCACCCCCATGATCAAGGCGT
>JBBEWH010000211.1:0-22645 GCA_037414955.1 Actinomycetes bacterium KLBMP 9797 | reverse complement strand
TTAGGGCGTGTCTCGAAGTGCCGTGCCGCCGTGGCCTGGGCTGATGGTGTGGCCGGCGTGTCGGTGATCGATATGTGACGAGGTCTCCGGTAAAGGGTTCATCGACCAAGAAAAACCTGACACCGGAGACCTCGTGGCCACCATAACGGTGACGAGGCGGTTTGACCTGACCGACGCGCAATGGGCACGGCTGAAGCCGCTGCTGCCCACACCGCGCAAGGCGGGCCGGCCGCCGAAGTGGAGCAAGCGGCAGCTGATCGACGGGATCAGGTGGCGGGTACGAACCGGGGCGCCGTGGCGGGACGTGCCGGACTGCTACGGCTCCTGGCAAGCGGTGTACGCACTGTTTCGGCGGTGGCAGCGGGCCGGGGTGTGGCTGGCGATCGTGACCGGGTTGCAGGCCCGAGCCGACGCCGCTGGGTTGATCACCTGGGATGTCAGCGTGGATTCCACCATCGCTCGAGCGCATCAGCACGCGGCCGGTGCTCGCAGGCGTGTGGATCTGCAGGTCGAACCACCCGGTGGTGTGCGTGATGAGCCGGCCGATCATGCGTTGGGTCGCTCCCGCGGTGGCCTGAGCACGAAGGTGCACCTGGGTGTCGAGCAGGGCCAGAAGCCGTTGTCGTTGCTGTTGACCGCTGGGCAGCGTGGCGACAGTCCGCAGTTCGTTGCGGTGCTGGCCGGCATCCGTGTGCCCCGGCCCGGTGGTGGGCGGCCCCGGACCAGACCCGACCGGGTGATCGCGGACAAGGCGTATACGTCCAAGGCCAACCGCGAACACCTGCGTAGGCGCGGGATCAAGGCCACCATCCCCAGCAAGGCCGACCAGGACGCCAACCGGCGTGCCAAAGGGTCCAAGGGCGGCCGGCCACCGACCTTCGACCCCGAGCTATACAAGCAGCGACACGCTGTCGAATGTGGCATCAACCGGCTCAAACGCCGCCGTGCGGTGGCCACCCGCTACGACAAGCTCGCTGTCCGGTACGAAGCCGTCCTGCACATCGTCGCCATCGACGAATGGCTCCGTTCACTTCGAGACACGCCCTAGGGGTGGAGGAGGGATGCGGCGGCGCGGGCGTTGGCGGCGCTGGCGCCGTGGGTGGTGATGAAGGCGCGGGCGGCAGCCGGGCGCCAAGCCGAGGGCCAGCCCATTTCGACGACCACGACCGGGTGTGTGGCGGCGAGCGCCTCGATCAAGGCCCGGGCTTCGGGCACCCGGTGGGCGTGCCGCCCGACCACGACGATCGGCCGCGCGCCGGCCCGGGCCAGCAGCGCCGCCGGGTCGGCGTCGGCCGCCACCACCCGCACCTCCTCGATGTCGCCGAGGTGTGGCCCGAGCCCCCACGGCACCCGGCCCTCGGCGATCGTGGAGCCGGCCATCAGCTGCACGACCAGCGGCGTACCGAGGTCGTCGATCGAGCCCTCCACGCGCACGGCGCGGCGCGCCGCCGCGTACCCGAGATCCGGCGCGGCCTGGACCGGCGACGGCCGGGACGGCCACGACGTGAGCGCGGCCACCCGGCCGACGGCCTCCGTGACGCGCGCGACCGGCAAGTGCCCGGCGGACATCGCGGCGACGAGCGCCGCGACCACCTCCTCGACCAGGCCGGCGTCGATGTCCGCGCCGAGGCACAGCAGGTCGGCACCGGCCAGCAGCGCCTGTACCGCGCCCGGGCCGATGCCGCCCGCGAAGATCGCGGCGCCCTTCATCTCCAGCGCGTCGGTCACGATCGCGCCGTCGAAGCCCAGCTCGCCGCGGAGCAGGTCGACCAGCGCCGCCCGGCTGAACGTCGCCGGCGCGGTGCCGGTCAGCTCGGGTACCCGGATGTGCGCGCTCATGACGGCGCGGGTGCCCGCCG
Organism: Actinomycetes bacterium KLBMP 9797; assembly: GCA_037414955.1. Classification (GTDB taxonomy): domain Bacteria; phylum Actinomycetota; class Actinomycetes; order Mycobacteriales; family Micromonosporaceae; genus Phytohabitans. Next base: position 20,786 of record JBBEWH010000211.1, on the reverse strand, counting down.
CGACGGCCGACCGGAACGGCGGCAGGTCGCGGGCCCGCAGCAGGTCCAGCGGCGCGTCCACAGTGGGCAGTTCGAGGTGCGAGTCGGCCACCGTCGCGCCGTGGCCGGGGAAGTGCTTGGCGCACGCGGCGACGCCGGCGTCCTGGAGACCGGCGACGGCGGCCGCCGCATGGGTGGCGGCCCGCGACGGGTCCGCGCCGAACGACCGGGTGCCGATGATCGGGTTGTCGTCGGCCGTGTTGACGTCGACCGTGGGCGCGAGGTTCAGGTTGACGCCGACGGCGGCCAGCTCGTCGCCGATCGCCCGGTACACCTGGCGGGTCAGCTCCGGGTCGTCGACGACGCCGAGCGCGGCGTTGCCCGGGTACGGGCTGCCGGTCGCGTGCGCCAGCCGGGTGACGTCGCCGCCCTCCTCGTCGATCGCGACGACCACGTCGGGACGGGCGGCCCGCAGCTGCGCGGTGAGCGCGGCCACCTGGTCGGGCGTGTCGACGTTGAAGCCGAAGAGGGTGTAGCCGGCCAGGCCCTCGCCGACCAGGTCGACCGCCCAGGTGGGCGCGGTGGTGCCGCGGAACGCGGCCAGCAACGTGCCGAGCGCCAACCGGCGCAGCTCATGGTCTTGCATCACCGCTTTGTACCAGGCGGGACGGCGTCCGGCGCGGTCGAGGGGGCGTCAGTTCAGGTCGAGGTGGCGTCAAAGTCGGGGGCCGGCGGCGTCAGGTCAGGGCGTGGCGGCGTCAAAGTCGGGGGCGCGGCGGCGTCAGTTCAGGTCGCGGCGGCGTCAAAGTCGGGGGCGCGGCGGGCGTCAGGTCAGGTCGCGGCGGCGGAAGGTGGTGAACGCCGTGATCACCAGCGCCGCGACCAGCGCGGTGAGGACGAGGCCGCCGTGCGCCCAGGTCAGGGTGTACGTGCCGTCGCAGGCGCTGGTGTAGGAGGGCATGCAGGCGCGGCGGTCGACCAGGGTGACGTGGCCGTCCACCCACGCCGCGAGGTAGGTGGAGAGCACCAGGACATCCGGCCGGCCGACCTCGACGACCTCCATCACGATGCGGGCGCCGATCTCCCAGACGGTCCCGTACGCCGCGACGGTGCCCAGCGCGGCCGCCGTGTGCCGGCCCAGCGTGGCGAGGGTGAACCCGACCGCGCCGGCGCCCAGCACCACCGCCAGGCCGCGGACGATCAGCATCACGAGATCGGCCCAGAACTCCCCGTCGACGTCGCCTCGCAGGCCGCTCACCGTGCCGACGACCCAGAACGCCCCGATGTAGACCACCGTGGCGGTGACGGCGACGGCCAGGAGGGCGGCGAGCAGGGTGCCCAGCTTGGCGCCCAGTACGGTGAGGCGCTGCGGCCGCCACAGCAGCAGGTTGGTCATCCCGCCGGAGTGCAGCTCGGCGCCGACGAACGACGCCGCCACCAGGAAGGCGAACAGCGCCAGGAAGGCGATCAGGAAGAAGAGGAGCGGCGTGATCTCGCGCTCGAACACGAAGACGCCGAACAGGTAGTCCTCGATCCGGGGCTCCTGCGTCCGGAGCTGTTCGCAGTACTCCGCAGGTCGTTGGGAGCCGGAGCACACCGTGCGGAGCTGCTCGTCCCGGTTGGCCCGCTCCTCGACCACCAGCACCTCGGCCCGCTCCCACTCGTCGGCGGTCGGCTCGTGCGAGCCGGCCACCGTGGTGGCGACGGTGACCGCGAACGCGGCGGCCAGCAGCACCGCCATGAGCTGGACGAAGCGCCGGGCCAGCAGGCGGCTCAGCTCGGCGCGCACCAGGGTGCCGGCGACGCTACGCACAGGGGCGCCGGCGGCGTCGTGGTCGAGGCTCATGCCGGCCCTCCTGGCTGGACGGTCAGGTCCGGCTCGACGGTCAGCTCCGGGGGCGGGCCCGGGCGGACCGAGTCGTCGACCTGTCTGGGTGCGCCGGGGTCCGGGACCGTGCCGGTGAGCTGGAGGAAGACGCTCTCCAGGTCGGGCCGCAGCGGGGTCAGCTCCTGGATCCAGAGATCCTGCCGCCCCAGCGTCTCGCTGATCCACGCCGGGTCGGCCAGGTCGCCGACGACGAAGTGGTCATCGTGGAGCGTCACCGGCAGGCCCGCGCTCCGCACGATCTCGGCCGCCCGGGTGTGCTCCGCCACCCGTACCCGAAACTCTCCCCGGTCGAAGCCGGACAGTACGGCGGCGACCGGCCCGGTCGTCACCCGCCGCCCCCGCGAGATGATCGTCACGTGGTCGCAGATCTGCTGGATCTCGGCCAGGATGTGGCTGGACACCAGCACGGTGACCCCGGCGGCGGCCAGCTCGCGCATCAGGTCGCGCATCTCCCGGATGCCGGCCGGGTCGAGCCCGTTGGCCGGCTCGTCGAGTATCAGCAGCTCGGGCTGCTTGAGCAGGGCGGACGCGACGGCGAGGCGCTGTTTCATGCCCAGCGAGTAGGCCTTCACCCGCTCGTCGCCGCGGTCGCGGAGGCCGACCTGTGCCAGCACCTGCTCCACCCGCGCCAGCGGGACGCCGCCGGCCGTGGCGAGCAGGCGCAGCGTGCGGCGGCCGGTGAAGTTGCCGAAGAACTGCGGGCTCTCCACGATCGCGCCCACCCGGCCGGCCACCGCCGGCAGCGCGTCGGGCGCCGGCTGACCCAGCACCGCCATCCGGCCGGCGTCGGCGCGCACCAGCCCGAGCAGCGCGCGCAGCGTGGTCGTCTTGCCGGAGCCGTTCGGCCCGAGGAAACCGTGGATCTGCCCGGCCTCGACCGTCATGTCGAACCCGTCGAGCGCCACGCGCGCACCCTGCCGCAGCGTGCGGAAGGTCTTGCGCAGCCCCTCGATGTGGATGACGGCCGTCATGACCCGAAACCATACGGCGCTGGTCACACTCGTGGGGGGCAGCGCGGCTTACATGGTTGGATGGTCGCGTGCCCGCGGCGAACGACGATCTCGTGATTGACCTCGACGGCGTCAGTGTCACCCGCTCCGGCGCGCACCTGGTGCGCGACCTGACCTGGCGGGTCGAGCTGGATGAACGATGGGTCGTGCTCGGCCCGAACGGGGCCGGCAAGACCACCGTGCTGAACATCGCCGGTGCCCGCCTCTATCCCAGCACCGGCACCGCCCGGGTGCTGGGCGAGCGGCTGGGCAAGGTCGACGTCAACGAGCTGCGCACCCGCATCGGCCTGTCCAGCGCGGCGCTCGCCGAGCGCATCCCCGGTGACGAGGTCGTGCACAACGTGGTCGTCACCGCGTCGTGGGGCGTCGTCGGCCGCTGGCGCGAGCGGTACGAGACGATGGACGAGGTCCGCGCGCGGGGCCTGCTCGACCAGTTCGGCGTCGCGGTGCTCGCCGACCGGCTGTACGGGACGCTGTCCGAAGGGGAGCGCAAGCGGGTCCAGATCGCGCGGGCCCTGATGACCGACCCCGAGCTGCTGCTGCTCGACGAGCCCGCCGCCGGCCTCGACCTGGGGGCCCGCGAGGATCTGGTGAACCGGCTGGCCGAGCTGGCCTACGACCCGGACGCGCCGGCCATGGTGCTGGTCACGCACCACGTCGAGGAGATCCCGCCCGGGTTCACCCACGCGCTGCTGCTGCGGGATGGTGGCGTGGTCGCGCAGGGTCTGCTGGAGGCGACGCTGACCAGCGACAACCTGTCGAAGACGTTCGGGATACCGCTGAAGCTGGAACGCTCCGGCGAGCGCTACGCCGCCTTCTCCTGATCCCCTTTCCCATGATCAAGGCGTCCTTGATCATGGAGTGTAGAGGGCGTCGATCTCGGCGCGCGTGGGCAGGGACGTCGAGGCACCGAGCCGGCGGGCGCAGACCGCCCCGGCCGCGCACGCCCAGCGCACCGCGTCGACCAGGTCGCGCCCCTCACCCCAGGCCACGGCCAGCGCGCCGGTGAACGCGTCGCCGGCCGCAGTCGAGTCGACCGTCTCCACCCGGAACGCGGGCACCTGGGTGACGATGCCGCCCCGCTCGCCGTACCAGGCTCCCGCGTCGCCCAGCGTCACCACCGCCCGGGGTACCACCGACAGCAGCGCGTCGAAGGCGTCCCGGCCCCGCCCGGTGATCGCGCGCGCCTCTCCCTCGTTGACGACCAGCAGGTCGACGGCGTTCAGCAGTTCGTCGGGCAGTGGGCGGGCCGGCGCCGCGTTGAGCAGCACCGGCACCCCGGCGGCCTTGGCCGCGAGCGCCGCCGCGGTGACCGTCTCGACCGGGGTCTCCAGCTGGCAAACCAGTACGTCCGCGGCCTGGATCGCGGCGGTCTCGTCCGGGGTCAGCGCGGTGAACGCGGCGTTGGCACCCGGCGTGACGACGATGCTGTTCTCGCCCTCGGTGTCGACCACGACGAGCGCGACGCCGGAGGTGCCGTAGACGACCCGGAGGTGGGTGGTGTCGACGCCGGACGCGGCGAGCCGGGCCTTCAGCGTGACGCCGAAGGCGTCCGAGCCGATCGCCCCGAGGAACGCGCACGACGCGCCGGCGCGGGCGGCGGCCGTCGCCTGGTTGGCGCCTTTGCCCCCGGGCACCATCGTGAAGGTATGGCCGAGCACGGTCTCGCCCGGCCCGGGCAACGCCGGCGCGGTCGCGACCAGGTCCATGTTCGCGCTACCGGCGACGACCACGTGTGGCATCCGAGCAGTCTAGGACCCTTCATGATCAAGGCGTCCCTCAAGTAGCTCTAACGACTTGAGGGACGCCTTGATCATGAAGGTGCTTGATCATGGGTTGCGGGGGAGTGCGGTCTCGGTGCCCGGCTGGGCGCCCTTCGGGTCGATGACCCCGTCGTACGTGTAGACCGTGTGGTCGTCGTGCCGCTGGTTGGTCACTATGTATCGATGCCGCAGCCCGTCGATGTCCAACTCGACGAGCGCGGCGCCCTCCGCGTCGAAGAGGGTGCCGTCGCGCGGGCCGCCCGCCAGAATCGCGTCCATAGCGGGACGGATACCCGCTAGGCGTACGTGGAAACCCGCGCCTCGTCGATCTCCACGACCTCCCGGCCGAGCGGCCAGAACGCGGCCGGCACCAGCTTGAAGTTCGCGATGCCGAACGGGATTCCGATGATGGTCAGGCACAGACCGATGCCGGCGACGATGTGCGTGAGCGCGAGCCACCAGCCGGCGAGCAGCACCCACAGCACGTTGGCGACGCCCGAGCCGACGCCGGCGCCCGGTTTGGGGACCAGTGTCCGGCCGAACGGCCAGAGCGAGTAGTAGGCGAGCCGCAGCGACGCGACGCCGAACGGGATCGTGATGACCAGTACGAAGCAGATCAGGGCCGCGATGCCGTAGCCGATCGCGAGGACGATGCCACCCCCGAAGATCAACCACAGCAGGTTCAGGATGAGCCGGATCATGCTTCCAGCATGACTCGCGCCCGCAACGCGGGAACCTTTTGGTGGGATCGTCTCGTGTCTCACTCGAACAGACGGGGTGGGAGGGAGTCGGTCCGATGGGGATGTACCCGCGGGACGAGCGGGACCAGGCGTTCGCGGACTACTACGCGGCATGCGGGGCCCGGATGCGCGCCACGGCGTACCTGCTCTGCGGGGACTGGCACCGGGCCGAGGACCTGACGCAGGCCGCGTTCATCAAGCTGTACCGGGCCTGGCGGCGGGTGGAGCGGCACGACAAGCTGGACCAGTACCTCCGCCGGGTGCTGCTGCGCACGTTTCTCGACGACACGCGCCGGCCGTGGCGGCGGGAGCGGCCGGCCGGCGACGACCGCGCGCGGTTCGACCAGCCGGTGCGGGGCCCGGACGTGGATTCCCGGCTGGTGTTGCGGGCAGCGTTGACGTCGCTGCCACCAAGGCAGCGCGCGGCGGTGGTGCTGCGCTTCTGGGAGGACCTTTCGATCGAGCAGACCGGCGAGGTTCTGGGCTGCCCGGCCGGCACCGTGAAGAGCTTGACGGCGCGCGGGCTCGAGGCGATGCGCACGGCTCTCGGGACCGACTTCCACCTCGAACGGCAGGCGGCGGCAGGAGGGGCACCATGACGGAGATCAAGGAAGCGCTGGCTCAGCTCGCGTACGACTCGCCGCCGCCGATGGCCCCCGCGAGGGAGGTCCTCGCGGCCGCGCGGCGCGCCGAGCGCCGGCGTCGCGCCACGATGGTGGTGGCGACGGCGGTCGCGGTGGCGACGGTGATCGGCGGGGTCGCCGCCGTCCCGATGTTCCGCGAATCCGCGCCGCCCGAGGTGGGTGCCACACCCGAGCCGACGGCGCCGAGCCCGGTCGCCACCAATCCGGTGACGAACGGCGCCGGCATCGTGGCCGTGCTGCGTGCAGCGCTGCCGTCCGGTTACACGATGGGCGATGAGACGCAGGTCAACGCCGCCGACGGCACGGCGGTCGGCGGTCTGGCCGGGATGAGAACGTTCCGCGCCGGGGGTGTGGTGCGCGCGGGTGACCGGGCGGGGAACCTGTCCGCGTCCTTGAGTGACTATCGCGCGGTGGCCGATGCCAGCCAGCGAATCCGGCAGCCGACCGGAGATCTGTGCGCGGCGAAGGTCATGGGCGATGCCACCGAATACGGGTGCCGCACGGTTCGGGTCCGCGGCGTCTCGGTCCGGGTGGCCAGCGCGTACGTCTACCCGGAGCATCCGGACACGATGTGCGAGTACGCTGCCCGATTCGTGCCGGGTGCCAGTGTGGTCGTGATCCAGTGCCAGGGCGCCGTGCTGCCGATGGCCACGCGCCCACCGGCTCTGTCCACCCAGATCTTCTCGCCGGAGCAGCTGGCCGAGCTGGCCGCGGACCGGGCGTTCCTCGGGTAGCCCCATGATCAAGGCGTCCTTCAAGTAGCTGTCACTACTTGAAGGACGCCTTGATCATGGGAGGAAACAATGCGGTAACAAGACCTTGACGCTGGTGAGGGCTGGGAGGAGACTGCCTGGAAACGTTTACAAAGCAGGAGCGCGGAGGTGCGGCCGGTGGGTCGTAAACGTTTACAGGATGCTGCCGACGGGCGGCCGACGGTGCACACCGTCGCGGCCCGGGCCGGGGTGTCGATCGCGTCCGCCTCCCGGGTGCTCAACGGGCTCGGCGGCGGCGCCGAGACCGTGCGCCGGGTGCGCGAGGCGGCCGCGGCGGTCGGCTACGTGCCGAACGCGATCGCCCGCTCGCTCCAGTCGCAGCGCACCGACCTCGTCGCGCTCGCCGTCGAGGACATCGGCAACCCGGTGTACGTGGCCATGATGCGCGCCATCGAGGCGGTGGTCGCCGAGTCCGGGCGCCAGCTCCTCGTGCACGCCACCGGCGGCCAGGTCGGCGGCGAGACCGCACTGCTGCGGCGCCTCGCCCACCGGTACGTCGACGGCATGATCATCTCGCCGATCCGGATGACCGGTGCGCACGTCGAGGCCCTGACGGACAGTCCGGTGCCGGTGGTCGTCATCGGCCAGCTCCCCGACGACGTGCCCGTCGACAACGTGCGCACCGATTCGCGCACCGGTGTGGCGCTCGCGGTCGACCACCTGGTCGCGGTGCGGCGCACCCGGATCGCGTTCGTGAACGGACCGCTCGACACGGTGCCGGGCGCCGCGCGGGACGAGGGCTTCCACGCCGCGATGCGGCGCCACGGCCTCGCCGCAGACCTCGTCGAGGTCGGCGATTTCCAGTACGCCGCCGGGCGCGCGGCCACGGAACGCCTCCTCCAGCGGGTACGCCCGGACGCGATCGTCTGCGCCAACGACTTGATCGCGGTCGGTGCGCTGCACGCGCTGCTGGTGGCGGGACTGCGGGTACCCGAGGACGTGGCCCTGGTCGGCATGGACGACACCGAGCTGGCGCAGATGTCGTACCCGCAGATCTCCAGTGTCTCGCTGGGTTCGGAGGTCCGCGGCCGGTTGGCGGCTGAGCTGCTGCTCAGCCGGATCGCGGACGCGAGCCTGGCGCCGCGCCGCGAGCAGGTCCCGCCCCGCCTGGTCATCCGCGCCTCCAGCGCACTTGAGGGGGGCCAGCGGTGACCGCGGTGGCGGCCGCCCGGGCGCGGTCCGAGCGCGCGGCCATCTACCTGTTGCTGCTTCCCGCGCTGGCGCCGGTGCTGGTGCTGTCGGTGGTCCCGCTGCTGCGCGGCGTCTACCTCGGCTTCACCGACGCCCGTGCGGGGCGCAATGTGGACAGCACCTTCACCGGCGTCGAGAACTACCGGGAACTGCTCAGCGACGACCTGTTCTGGAGCGCGTTCCGGGTCGGCCTGGTGTGGGCGTTCGCCGTGACGATCATCCAATTCGTCCTCGGGTTCGGGCTGGCGCTGCTGCTGAGCCAGCCGCTGCGGTTCCGCGGGTTCGCGCGGGTGATGGCGCTGGTGCCGTGGGCGATGCCGCCGGTGATCGTCGGCATCATGTGGCGGCTGGTCTACCACCCGGACGCCGGCCTGCTCAACGAGATGCTCCACCGCGTCGGCCTGGATGGCTTGCAGCGCAACTGGTTGGGCGACTTCACCACCGCGCTGCCGGCCGTCATTATCGTGGGCGTCTGGGCGGGCATGCCGCAGACCACGATCGTGTTGCTGGCCGGGCTCTCCGGGGTGTCCCGGGAGCTGCACGAGGCGGCGGCGGTCGACGGAGCCGGTGCGTGGCAACGCTTCCGCAGCGTCACGGTGCCCAATCTGATGCCGGTGATCGTGGCCATCACGTCGCTGGACTTCATCTGGAACTTCAACTCGTTCGGGTTGGTGTACGTGCTGACCGCCGGCGGGCCGGGCGGCCGCACGATGCTGCCGATGCTGTTCGCCTACGAGGAGGCGTTCCGGTACGGCAACTACGGCTACGCGGCGGCGCTCGGCAACGTGATGGTCGTGATCATCGTGGCGCTGCTCGCGGTGTACCTGCGCCGTCGCCTGAGGGAGGCCAACGCATGAGGGCCAGCCGTCCGGTCCGGGCACTCCAATATGTCGCGCTCACGGGATACCTGATCTTCCTGGGCTTCCCGCTGGTGTGGATGCTGTCGACGTCGTTCAAGCCGCCGCGCGAGATGGTGGAGCTCCACCCCACGCTGATCCCGCACGACCCGACGGTCGACAACTACGTGCAGGCGTTCACCGAGCAGGCGCTGGGCCGGTCGGCGCTCAACAGCCTGCAGGTGGCGCTCGCCGCCGCGCTCATCACCGTGCTCGTCGCGCTCCCCGCGTCGTACGCGCTGGCGCGGTTCAAGACCAAGCTCGGCACGGCCGCGCTGGGCTGGGTGCTGCTGTCCCAGCTCTTCCCGTTCGTGCTGCTGGTGATCCCGCTGTTCCTCATCCTGCGCCAGGTCGACCTGGTCAACACCCACGCCGGCCTGATCCTGGTCTACGTCGTGTGGGCGCTCCCGTTCGCGTTGTGGATGCTGCAGGGCTTCGTCCGCAACATCCCGCGCGAGCTGGAGGAAGCCGCCGCCGTGGACGGCGCCACCCGGTTGCAGACGCTGATCCGGGTGGTCGCCCCGCTCCTCGCGCCCGGCGTGGTGGCGACCGCGCTGTTCGCGTTCATCTCCGCCTGGAACGAGTTCTTCTTCGCGCTCGTGCTGCTCAAGAGCCCCGACCTCGCGACCCTGCCGGTGACCCTGGCCAGGTTCGTGGGCGTCGAGGGCATCGCCCGGCTCGGACCGCTGGCCGCCGGCTCACTGCTGGCGACCATCCCGAGCCTGCTCTTCTTCGCATTCCTCCAGCGCCGGCTCACGTCCGGGTCGCTCGCTGGTGCCGTTAAGGGGTAGGAGGCCTCCATGCTTCGTAGACTGGTCGCCGTTTCGGCGGCCCTCGTGATCGGACTGTCCGGCTGCGGCTCCTCTGCCGACGACTCCTCCAGCGAGGGGCCGGTCAAGCTGCGATTCCTCAGCCTGGCCTGGCAGGAGGAGTCGCTGAAGGCCAACCGGGAGTTGGTGGACAAGTGGAACGCCGAGCACGCCGACATCCAGGTCGAATACGTGCAGGGCGACTGGAACTCGGTGCACGACCAGTTGCTCACCTCGTTCGAGGGCGGCGACGCGCCGGACATCTTCCAGTACGAGAGCGCGGCGATCGGTGAGTTCGCGAAGCAGGGCTACCTGGCTGACCTGTCCGGTCTACTGTCGAGCGACTTCAAGGGGCAGATCAGCGACGACATCTGGCAGACGGTGACGTTCGAGGACAAGGTCGCCGGCGTGCCGTTCCTGCTGGAGTCGCAGGTCGTGCTGGCCAACAAGAAGCTGCTCGAGGCGGCCAGTGTGCCGGTGCCGGCGGCCGACCAGCCGTGGAGCTGGGACGAGTTCCAGACCAACGCGCAGAAGCTCACGAAGGGCGGCACGTACGGCGTGGCGTGGGCGCTCAAGTCGCCCACCAACCGGGTGATGAACCTGGCGCTCAACTACGACGGCAAGTTCTTCTACACCGACGGCGGGAAGACCGAGGTCCGGGTCAACGACGGTGAGAAGGAGGTGCCGCGGCGCATCCACGACATGATCTACACGGCCAAGACCGCCTCGCCGGACGCCGTGGGCATGGGCGGCACCGACCCGCTGCCCGGCTTCTTCGCCGGCAAGTACGCGATGCTGCCCGGCTCGATCTACCTGCGCCAGCAGATGGTCGAGCAGGCGCCGGCCGGCTTCGAGTGGGTCACCCTGCCGCCGCTGCGCGGTAGTGCGGCGGCGCAGGCGGCCAACCCGCAGACGCTGTCCATTTCGGAGGACTCGAAGGGCAAGAAGCAGGCGGCGCAGTTCGTCGAGTACTTCCTCAACGCCGCCAACATGGCCCGCCTCGCGCAGGGCGACTGGCTGGTGCCCACCAGCAAGGCGGCCCGCGACGAGCTGGCCAAGTCCACGGGCGGCAAGCAGGGCTGGGACGTCGCGGTGGCGAGCGCCGACGACCTGACGATCGCTCCTTTCCAGACGGTCGACGCGTATCCGGAGTGGAAGACGAAGTACGCCACCCCGGCTCTCCAGCAGTACTTCGCGAACAAGATCACGATTGACCAACTGGCGACTCAGTTGGTCGACGGCGGGAAGCAGGTCCTGAGGTAGTCATGCAGATTCTGCTCGACAAGTCGGTCGGCTGCCTCGTCGGTGCGGCGGTCGGTGACGCCCTCGGCGGCGCCACCGAAACCGCGCTACCGGACGAGATCCGGAACCGGTACGGCGGGTGGGTGGACGGCATCGTGCCCCCGTTCCACGAGAACTGGGCCACGAACCGGCCGCTCGCGCCGTACCACAAGGGCGACGGGCACATCACGGACGACACGTTGATGACCCACGCGCTGGTCCGGGCGTACGCCAAGAAACGCGACCACCTCGACGCGTACGACGTCGTCGAGCTGCTCGTGCCCGACCTCATCGAGCGGGAGGTCTACATTCCCGACCTCGAGCGCGAGGCGGTGGCCTTCCACCGCCTCGCGGCCGCCGAACGCTGGCTCGTCACCCGGCTGCACCACGCGCACGCCGACCCCCGCGAGGCGGGCGTGGGCAACATCGTCAACTGTGGCGCGGCCATGTACATGGCGCCGGTCGGCATCGTGAACGCCGGCGACCCCGCGGGCGCGTACGCCGAGGCGGTCGAGGTGGCCGGCGCGCACCAGCACAGCTACGGCCGGGAGGCGGCCGCGGTGTTCGCCGCCGCGGTCGCCGCCGCCATGGCACCCCGGGCCACAGTGGACGACGTGGTCACGGCCGCGCTGGAACTGGCCCGCGACGGCACCCGGGCGGCCATCGCCGCCGTGGTCCAGGCGGCGCGGGGGTACGCGGACACGCGCGCCGCCATCGGCCCGCTGCGCGCCGCGGTGGCGCCGTACGACACGGTGGCCGAGGACTACCGCAACCCCGGACTGGGGGCGCGGCGACCCAGCCGGTTGCACGCCATCGAGGAGCTGCCGGTCGCGCTGGGCATGCTGGTGGTCGCGAACGGGGGATACCGGGAAGCGGTGCTGGGGGCGGTCAACTACGGCCGCGACGCCGACTCGACCGCCACCATGGCGGGGGCGATCGCCGGTGCGCTGGGCGGCGCGGCGTCGGTGCCGCCGGAGTGGTCGTCGACGGTGGCGTCGGCCTCCCGGACGGACCTGGTGGAGCCGGGCCGGGTGCTGGCGACCGTGGCGGCGGAGGTGTTCGCCGCCGACCAATCCCGGTTCGCCCGCCGCGCCGGGCGTTTCTCGGAGTTGTCATGAGACTGACCTGGGTGCAGCCGGAAGACCTGCTGCCGCACGAGCTGGTGGCCAGCCGCGACGAGGGGCGCGACGGGTCCGCCCTCGCGGCCGTCGAGGCCCGCTGGGTCGCCGCGGGCGGCTCCCTGCACGCGCCCGTCACCGGCGCGTCACCCGTGCCGGCGCCGCCGGCGCTCCGCGCGCTCGCGCGGGAGCTCCTCGACGCGCTGGACGCCCTCCCCCGCACTGAGTGCAAGGAAGGGCCCCTTCCAATCGTTTTTCGCAGAGGAAGGGCCCCTTCCCATCAACGCCTGCTTGGCGGGTGGGTGGGGCGGGCGGTGGGGTGCGTCCTTGGGAAGCCCGTCGAGAAGATCCCACGGCGGGGGATCCGGGAGATCCTGGAAGCCACCGGGCGGTGGCCGCTGTCCGGGTACTTCACCGCCGTCGGGCTGCCCGCTGACGTCGCGGAACGGTGGCCGTGGAACCGGCGCAGCGCGGCCAACAGCCTCGCCGAGAACATCGACGGCGCCCCGGAAGACGACGACCTGAACTTCGCGCTCCTCGCGCTGCGCGTCCTGGAGACGCACGGGCGCGACTTCACCAGCGACGACGTGGCCCAGGCGTGGCTGGACTGGCTGCCCGGCGGGCGGGTGTTCACCGCCGAGCGGGTCGCGTACCGCAACCTGCTGCTCGGCCTCACCCCGCCGGAGACGGCCCGCCGGCACAACCCGTTCCGGGAGTGGATCGGCGCGCAGATCCGCACCGACGTGTACGGGTGGGTCTCGCCCGGCCAACCGGAGGCGGCCGCCGCGTTGGCGTACCGGGACGCGACCGTCAGCCATGTGCGGGACGGCGTGTCCGGCGCGATGTGGGTGGCCGCGATGACGTCGACGGCGGTCGTGGCGTCCACCGTGGACGAGGTGCTGGACGCGGGCGAGTCGGTGCTGCCGCCGGGCCCGTTCGCCACCGCGGTGCGCGAGGCCCGGGCACTCGGCGCCAGCGCCGCCCCGGTCTCCGGCGGAGCCAGCGCCGCCCCGGTCTCCGGCGGGGCCGGTGTCGAGGCGGTCTCCGGCGGGGCCGGAGTCGCGGCGGTCGGCGGGTGCGCCGGGGGCGCCGGCTGGGAGTCGGTCGTCGACGCGCTGGAGGCGCGGCACGGGCATCTGCACTGGGTGCACGTGCGTAACAACGCCGCACTGGTGGCGGCCGCCCTCGCGTACGGCGGGGGTGACTTCGACCGCAGCGTCTGCGCGGCGGTCAGCGGCGGCTGGGACACCGACTCGAACGGCGCCACGGTGGGTTCCGTCGTGGGTGCGCTGATCGGCGCGGCCGGCATCCGTCCGGAGTGGACCACGCCACTGCGCGGCAGGCTGCGCAGTAGCATCGCCGGCTTCGACGGCGTGACCTTCGACGAACTGGCCCACCGCACCGCGGAGGTGACGCGATGAACGCGGACGCGGGGCGCTCCGCGCCCACGTCTTCAGCGCAGATCTTGACGACTTTTCGTCGCTCTGGCAGCGATAAGTCGTCAAGATCTACCCCATCCGGGCGCCTTACGAGGCCGGTTCGTCGGGGTCAGTCCGGTGCTGAGGGGGTGCGCCTGCGGCGAGATGTTGCCGGGCGTGCGGGAGAGCGCTGGGAAAGGGCGGGGGGTGGCGTTGTGATGGCGCGGGTCGTGGTGGTGGGGAGCGCGAACCTGGACCTGGTGGCGACTACGCCTACGCTGCCGCGGCCGGGGGAGACCGTGCTGGGCGATGGGTTCACCACGGTGCCGGGCGGCAAGGGCGCGAATCAGGCGGTCGCGGCGGCACGGGCGGGCGCCCGGTGCGCGTTCGTCGGCGCGGTGGGACAGGACGGCTTCGCCGCGCCCCTGCGGGACAACCTCATGGCCGCCGGCGTCGACGTGAGCCGGCTGCGGTCGGTGCCCGGCACGTCGGGGGTGGCGCTGATCGCCGTGGACCGGGCGGCGGAGAACCTCATCGTCGTCGCGCCGGGGGCCAACGCCGCGCTGACGTCACTGTCCATACCGGACCACGAGGCGATCGGCGCGGCCGACGTGCTGGTGTGCCAGCTCGAGATCCCGATCGACACGGTCACGCGGGCCGCCGCGGTGGCGCGCGCCGCCGGTACCGTCGTCATGCTCAACGCGGCCCCGGCCCGCCCGCTGCCGGCCGCGTTGCTCGACGCGGTCGATGTCCTGGTGGTCAACCAGGGCGAGGCGGAGGCGTTGGTCGGGCGGCCGGCGGAGCCGGAGGACCTGCTCGACCTGGTGCCGCGGGTGGTGATGACGCTGGGTGCGGGGGGCGTCGCCTACGCCGACCGCGACGGCGCCCACCTCCGCGTGGACGCGCCCACAGTGGACGCGGTAGACACCACGGCGGCGGGCGACGCGTTCACCGGCGCGCTCGCGGTGGCCTGGGCCGAGGGCCGCCCGGTGGTGGACGCGCTGCGCTGGGCCTGCGCGGCCGGCGCCGCCTGCGCCCGCCGGCTCGGTGCGTCCAGCTCGCTGCCCACCCGTGCTGAGATCGACCAGCTCTTCGCCGGCACCTACGGGAGTCGGGCATGACCGCGCCCGGGTTCAACCCGCACGTGCCGCGGCGGACCGAGGTGCCGCTCGGTCCGGCTGCGCCCGGGTTCAACCCGTACGTGCCGCGGCCGATCGACCTGCCGACCGAGGTGCCGCTCGATCCGGGCGCCGATCTGTCCATCCTGGACGAGGCGAAGATCTTCGCGGCACCGCCGGATCCGGCGGACTGGCCGGCCTGGCGGGCGCGCCTGGCCGAGTGGCGGGCCGACGGGCGGGAGCGGCTGGCGTACGACGGGCGGCACTACGACGAGATCCCGGTGGACTGCTTCAGCGTCTGCCTGGCCTGGCTCTGGGACGAGACCCTCTACGACCACGAGCGCGGCGAGTTCACCGTGGACGGCTTTCTCGACGCGGCCGAGCGGGACTTCGGCGGCTTCGACGGGGTCGTGCTGTGGCACGCGTACCCGGTGATCGGGCTGGACGACCGCAACCAGTTCGACTTCTACCGCGACGTGCCGGAGCTGCCGGCCGTCGTGCGGGCGTTCCAGGACCGGGGCGTGCGGGTGTTCGTCGACTACAACCCGTGGGACACCGGCACCCGGCGGGAGCCGGTGTCCGACGAGGCGGCCGTCGCGGACATCGTCGCCTGGCTCGGCGCCGACGGGGTGTTCCTCGACACGCTCAAGGAGGGCGCCGGCAAGCTGCGCGCCGCGCTGCCGCCGCACGTGGTGCTCGAAGGCGAGTCCCGGGTGCCGTTGGCGCGGATCGAGGACCACGCGATGTCGTGGGCGCAGTGGTTCGCCGACTCGGACGTGCCGGGCGTGCTGCGTGCCAAGTGGTTCGAGCGGCGGCACATGCTGCACCACACCCGCCGCTGGCACCGAAGCCACCTCGACGAGCTGCACTCGGCCTGGCTCAATGGGGTCGGCGTGCTGGTGTGGGAGAACGTGTTCGGCGTCTGGGTGGGCTGGAACGAGCGCGATCGGGCGCTGCTGCGCGGCGCGCGTCGCGTGCACAGGAGCCACGCCGCGTGGTTGCGGTCCGAGGACTGGGTTCCGCTCGACGGGTACGCCGGCGGCGAGGTCTACGCCTCCCGGTGGGTCCACGATGGCCAGCCGTTGTGGACGGTGGTGAACCGCGGCGCCGACGTCGACGGCCCGTGGCTGGTGGTCGACGCGGCGGACGGCTTCGTCGATCTCGTCACCGGCGCGCCGCTGACCGTCACACCGGCGGTCGGCGGGCGCGTAGCGGTCGGCGGTCCGCTCCCAGCGGGCGGGATCGCGGCGGTCACCCCCATGATCAAGGCGTCCTTCACGTCGCTAGAACGACTTGAGGGACGCCTTGATCATGGTTTTCCGGCGCGCGCGGCGGTGCGCCTCCGGGCGCCGGCCGGGGGTGGGCGGCGATATGACCTCACGGTGCGCTACCGGGTGCGGGAGACCGGGCTGTACGGCGAAGCACCCTATGTGGACGAGTGGAAGCCGCTGCCGCCGCGCCTGCATCAGCGGGCGACCCTGCGCCGCACCGTCCACCTGGGAGCGTTCGAGGTCGCGCCGCGTGCGGTGACGCACGGCGAGTACGCCGAGTTCCTGCGGGCGACCGGCTACCGCCCGGTGCGGCCGGAGCGTTTCCTCGCCGGGCAAGGGCCCGCCGAGGGCCCGGTGACCCACGTGGACCTCGCCGACGCACGCGCCTACGCGGAGTGGAAAGGGCTCCGGCTGCCGACCGAGGACGAGTGGCAGGTGGCCGCCGAGCGTGGCGTCCTGCACCGAGCGGGCGTGTGGGAGCTGACCGAGAGCGAGCACACCGACGGCCGCACCCGGTTCTGCATCCTCAAGGGTGGCGCGGACTTCCGCGCGGAGGGCTCCGACTGGTACTTCGATGGCGGCCCGCAGCCGCCAGAGGCATCCGTGAAGCTGCTGATCGCCGGCGCGGGCCTCACCCGGTCGCCGAACATCGGCTTCCGTTGCGCTCAGGACCTGGAGGGATGACGGTGAAGAGACTCGTCGGGCTCGTCGTCGCGCTGACGCTGGTGGTCGCCGGTGGCGCCGCCCAGGCGAGCACGGCCAGGGCCGGCACGCTCGCGAACGGCACCACCCCCTCGGCGGCACTCGGCGGCGGGCCCGTCGACTACACGGTCTACCTGCCTTACGGATACGGTTGGCAGCGCAACGCGCACGTCCGGTACCCCGTGCTGTACCTGCTGCACGGGCGCGGCGACACCATGCGGGCCTGGACCAGGGTCGCGAGCGACCTGGACGCGCTGATCGCCGACGGCGCGATCCCACCGGTCATCGCGGTGCTGCCGGACGCGCCCTGGAACGAGCGCGGCAGCTGGTACGTCGACTCCGCCTACGCCGGCGGCACAGCGATCGAGACCGCACTCACCCGGGACCTGGTGTCGCATGTGGACGGCACCTACCGGACGGCGGCGCACCGGGGCGCGCGGCTGGTCGGCGGGTACTCGATGGGCGGCTACGGCGCGCTCCGGTACGCCCTGGCGCACCAGGACCTCTTCGCCAACGCGCTGGTGCTCAGCCCGGCCGTCTACGCCCCACTGCCGCCGGCGGACTCGTCCGCGCGCGAGTACGGCGGGTTCGGCAGCGGCGATCAGCCTTTCGTGGACGACGTCTATCGGCGGCTCAACTACCCGGCCGTCCTGCCCGCGCTGGACGCCGACCGGCCGGTGCACATGTTCATCGGGGTCGGCGACGACGAGTGGGCCAACCCGGACCCGGCCGACGCGGCGCACGACCTGGACTACGAGGCGGCCACGCTCTACAACCAGGTGCGCCGCTCGCCGGCGGTGGCGGCCCAGCTCCGGGTGCTCGACGGCGGGCATGACTGGACCGTGTGGCGGCCGGCGTTCGTCGACGGGCTGCGGCACCTGAGCGCCACGCTGAACGCGACCCCGCCGACCGGCCTTCCGGCACCGCTGCGCGGCACGGCCGGCGCGGACTGGGCGGGCGGCGCCGCACCGGGAGTGCTCGCGTACTCCGTCACCGGAGCGGGCCTCGACGCGGTCGTCGAAACCCCACAGTGGACGCGCCAGTTCGGCACGCCGGCCAACGACCGCCTCTACGGCGCGGTGGCCGCGCCGGACGGCGGCGTCTACGTCGCCGGATACACCCGTGGCGACCTGGACGGCGCGCACCCGGGCAGCCCGGCCGACGACGCGTTCGTGGCCCGGTTCACCGCCGGCGGCGAGCGCGCCTGGCTGACCCAGCTCGGCGACCCGACCAAGGCCGATCGGTTCTACGGCCTGACCGCCGCGCCGGACGGCGGCGTCTACGCGGCCGGGTACACCAGCGGCGCCTTCCCCGGTGCCGGCGCCAGCGCGGGGGACAAGGACGCGGTCGTCACCCGGATCGGACCGGACGGCACGGTCGCGTGGGCGCGAAAGCTGGGCGGCGCGGGCGAGGACAAGGCGTACGCGGTGGCCGCCGACGCGCAGGGCGTCTACGTCGCCGGCGTGACCTCCGCCGACGGCACCGACGGCTTTCTCGCGAAGTTCGGTGTGGACGGCACCCGGCGCTGGCAGGTGGCCGAGGCTGACCTCCTGGCCGGTGTCGCGGTGACCGCCAGCGGCCAGGTCGTCGCCACCGGGGTCGCGAGCACGGAGGCCGGGCGGGACGCGGTGACCGTCGCCTACGGCGCGGGCGGCGTCCAGAAGTGGCGCACCGTCACCGGTGGCAAGGGCGACGACGCGGGCGCCGACGTGGTCGCGCTGCCCAGCGGCGACGTGGCGGTCGTCGGGTTCACCGGCAGTGCCCTGGGCGTACCGGCCGGCGGCGCGGACGGGTTCGTGCAGCGCCTCAGCCCGCGGGGCAAGCCGCAGGCGGTGCACCAGTTCGGCACCGCGCGCGCCGACGGGGCCGACCCGTTCGGTGAGGAGAACCTCTACGCGGCATTGGTGGGCGACCACCTGGTCGTCACCGGCCGCACCGAGGGCACGCCCACCGGCGGTGCCGCGCTGGGCAACGGGGACGTCTTCGCCATCGAGGTGACGCCGTGACGCGACCGCATCGAGGTGACGCCGTGACCCGACCGCATCGAGGTGACGCCGTGACCCGACCGCATCGAGGTGACGACGTGACCCGACCGCATCGAGGTGACGACGTGACATCACCGCGGAGCGGTGACGCCGTGACGCCACCGCTGGAGGGCGTCAAGGTGGTCGAGCTGGCCACCCTCTTCGCCGGGCCGCTCGCGACCGCGTTCCTCGCGGACTTCGGCGCCGACGTGCTCAAGGTGGAGCACCCGGCCAAGCCCGACCCGTCGCGCGGGCACGGCCCGGCCAAGGACGGCGTCGGCCTGTGGTGGAAGGTGCTCGGCCGCAACAAGCGCACGATGACGCTGCACCTGTCCACACCGGAGGGTGCCGAGGTGCTGGCCGACCTGGTGCGGGACGCCGACGTGCTGGTGGAGAACTTCCGCCCCGGCACGCTGGAGCGCTGGGGCATCGGCCCGGACGTGCTACACGCGGCCAACCCCGGGCTGGTGATCGCCCGGATCTCCGGGTTCGGCCAGCTGGGGCCGTACGCCAAGCGCCCCGGCTTCGGCACGCTCGCCGAGGCGATGAGCGGGTTCGCGGCGGCCACCGGGGAGCCCGACGGCCCGCCGACGCTGCCGCCGTTCGGGCTCGCCGACTCGATCACGGCGCTCGCCGCGGCGTACGCGGTCATGCTGGCCCTGCGCGCCCGCGAGCGCACCGGCGCGGGCCAGGTCGTCGACCTGGCCATCATCGAGCCCATCATGGCGATGCTCGGTCCGCAGATCACCTGGTACGACCAGATCGGCTACGTGCAGCCCCGGCTCGGCAACCGGACGAGCAACAACGCGCCGCGCAACGCGTACCGGTGCGCGGACGGCCGGTGGGTCGCCGTGTCCACGAGCGCGCGCAGCATCGCGGAACGGGTGATGCGCCTGGTCGGCCGGCCCGACCTGGTCGACCAGCCGTGGTTCGAGACCGGCACCGGCCGGGCCGCGCACGCCGACGAGCTGGACGCCGCCGTCGCCGGGTGGGTGGCGGCGCGCGGTCGCGACGAGGTGGTGGCGGCCTTCGAGAAGGCGGAGGCGGCCGTCGCCCCGGTCTACGACGTGCGCGACATCCTGGCCGACCCGCAGTACGCGGCGCTCGGCACCGCGGTGTCCATACCGGACGACGAGCTGGGTGAGGTGCGGATGCAGAACGTGCCGTTCCGGATGTCGGCCACGCCCGGCAAGATCCGGCACGCCGGGCGCCGGCACGGGCAGGACACCGCCGACGTGTTGCGCGGCCTCGGTTACCCGGACGCGCGCATCGCCGAACTCCGCGAGCGCGGGGTGATCTGAGCGATGCTGACCTGGCTCTACGTGCCGGGGGACCGGCCGGACCGGTTCGCCAAGGCGGTCGACTCCGGCGCCGACGCGGTCATCATCGACCTGGAGGACGCCGTCGTCGCCGACCGCAAGGAGTACGCCCGCGCGGCGGTCACCGAGTTCCTCGGCGAGCGACACGCCGTACCGGTGCACGTGCGGATCGGGAACCTGGACGCCGACCTTCCGGCGATCGAGGGACTTCCCGGCCTGGCCGGCCTGCGACTGCCCAAAATAGAGCGGCCGGATCAGGTGCTGGCGGTCGCCGAGCGCACCGCGGTGCGGCTGCACCCGATCATCGAGTCGGCGGCCGGCGTGGAGGCGGCGTACGCGATCGCGAGCGCGCACGCGGCGGTGGCCAGCGTGGGCCTCGGCGAGGCCGACCTGTGCTCGGACCTCGGGGTGACCGACGAGGCCGCGCTGGCGTGGTCGCGCGGCCGGATCGTGGTCGCGGCCCGCGCGGCGGGTCTGCCGCCGCCGGCCATGTCGGTGTACCCGCACCTGTCCGACCTGGACGGTCTCGCCGCGTCGTGCCGGGCCGGCCGCGCGCAGGGGTTCCTCGGCCGTGCGGCCATCCACCCCCGGCAGCTCCCGGTGATCGTGGCGGCGTTCCGGCCGGCGCCGGAGGAGGTGGCGCGGGCGATGGCGCTGCTGTCCGGGGTGGAGGCGGCGGCCACCGCGCACACCGGCACGGTGGTGCTGCCGGACGGCCGGTTCGCCGACCGCGCGATGATCGGCGCGGCCCGCCGCGTCCTGGACCTCGCCACCCGCTACGCCCCATGATCAAGGCGTGCCGCCCCGCGGTTTAAACGCGGGGGGGGGGGCGGGGGTATTTT
>JBBEWH010000210.1:0-13874 GCA_037414955.1 Actinomycetes bacterium KLBMP 9797 | reverse complement strand
CGCCCCCCGCTCCCCCCCATTAAAAGGCCGACCCACCGTCTTTTACAACTACGTGAGGGACGCCTTGATCATTAGGGGACCAGCACGCTCATGCACGTGACGCTGCCTTCGAGCTTCTCGAACTCGCTGACGTCCACCACCACCGGGGTGAACCCGAGGTCGTCGAGCAGTTCGGCGGTCTTCGGCGCCGAGGCGGCGATCAGTACCTGCTCGCCGCCGAGCGGCAGCACATGGCAGCCGGACTCTTCGTCCACTGTGCGCACCGCCGGGAACAGGCCAACATCGACCAGCTCCCGCCGGGCCAGCACGGTGCCGTCGGGCAGCGCGGTCGCCGCGGACTTCAGGTGCAACACCGGTCCCAGCGGCACCGCGACCACCCGGCGGTCCGGCAGCAGGCGGCGCAGTTGCCGGATGGCGTCGCCGTTGGTGCGCCCACCCCGTCCAACGTAGACGGTGTCGCCCACCTGGAGCACGTCGCCGCCGTCGAGCGTGCCGGGCGTCTCGATGCGGGACACCTCCAGCCCGACCGCGCGTACCGCCGACTCGGTGCCGGCCACCTCGGCCCGGCGCTGCGGCGCCCCCGGCCGGGCGAGCACGGCCCGCGATCCGCACACCACGACCGTGTCCTCCACGAAGACGGAGTCGGGGCAGCCGTCGGCCGGCACGACGTCGCGCACCGCCCAACCGGCCGCGTCGAGGGCCGCGCAGTACGCGTCGTGTTGGCGCCGCGCCAGGTCTGCGTTGACCGGCGTGCGCGGTATGTGTGTCACCAGGCCCTGCGCGAGCCGGCTGCTCGGCGTACGGACCAGTGCGAAACCACGGCTCATCAAGGCCTCCGTGTCGAGGGGTGCCCACCCCGCCGGCAGATCATCGCACGACCGCACCGCTTCCGTGATCAAGGCGTCCCTCATGTCGTTAGAACAACTACAGGGACGCCTTGATCATGGGGAGTCGCGTTCGACGGCGCGTTGCACGGCGCGGTAGATCTGGCCGAATCGCTGGGCGTCCGTCGTCCGCAGCACCACCCGCTCCTCGCCGCGCCACTGCACCCACAGCTCGTAGGCGGCGCTACCCCGGTCGTACGAGCGTTCCAGGGCCATCAGCGGAAACTCCAGCAGCGGCGCGAGCGCGATGGCCAGCGCGGCCGCGGCGGCCAGCCCGACCAGCGCGGCGCCCAACCGCTGTCCCCAGTCGGCGAACAGCGCCGACACCGCACACAGCGCGCCGACCCCGAGGGGCGCCGTCAGCAGCGTGACCAGGATCCACCGGCCGATCAGCCGGCCGCCGACCCGCAGCGAGCGGCGGGTGCGCTGGTGCCATACGTAGGTGAGTTCCGGGATCGAATACGCGCTGCCGCCGACCCGGACCCACGACGACGTCACCTCCACCGTGTCGTCGCGGTAGTAGAGGGTCACCCACCCAGTGTCCCGGTCTCCCCATGATCAAGGCGTCCTCGTAGTCGTTAGAGCGACATGAAGGACGCCTTGATCATGGCGGTGATCAGCGGACGGGCGCGTGTTCGAGAGCGCGCTGGACGGCGCGGTAGATCTTGCCGAAGCGCAGCGCGTCGCCGGTGCGGAGAAGCAGCACCGGGTGGCCGCGCCAGGTCGCCCACATCTCCAGCGTGCGGGCGCCGCGCGCGTATGACCGGTCGACGTGCTCCAGCACGAAGTCGGCCACCGGGGCGGCGGCGAGGCCGACCAGCGCGGAGACGCCGACGATCGCGATCGTCACGTCGACCGAGGCGCGCAGCCGGACCGCGATCACCATGCCGATGGCGGCCGCGACCAGGGGGCCGACGATCGCCGCGATCAGCGCGCCCCGGCTGGCCAGCGCCCGCCAGGACCGGGCGCCGCGCCCGTGCCACACCCGCGCGAGCTCCGGCAACGGGTACGCCTGGCCATCCACCTGGATGGCCTCCGACGTCACCCGCACCGACTTGTCGCGGTAGTACGTGACCATGGTGCGTTTAGCCTACCCACATGGCTGACTTCGTACGCGTCGAGATCACCGACGGTATCGGCACCATCCGGCTGGACCGGCCGCCGATGAACGCCCTCAACACCCAGGTGCAGGAGGAACTCCGGGAGGCGGCCGGGGTGGTGACCGCCGACGCCGAGGTCCGGGCCGTGGTCGTTTACGGGGGCCCGAAGGTGTTCGCGGCCGGCGCCGACATCAAGGAGATGGCCGACATGTCGTACGTGGACATGTCGGCGCGCGCCGCGGATCTGTCCAGCGCCCTGGGCGCGCTCGCCCGCATCCCCAAGCCGGTGGTCGCGGCCATCACCGGGTACGCCCTGGGTGGCGGCTGCGAGCTCGCGCTGGCGTGCGACTGGCGGGTGGTCGCCGACGACGCGAAGCTGGGGCAGCCGGAGATCAAGCTCGGCATCATCCCCGGCGCGGGCGGCACGCAGCGGCTCGCCCGGCTGGTCGGGCCGGCGCGCGCCAAGGACCTCGTCATGTCCGGCCGGATGGTCGACGCCGAGGAGGCGCTGCGCATCGGGCTCGCCGACCGGGTGGTCCCCGTGGCGGAGGTGTATGAGGCGGCGGTCGCGCTGGTGCGGCCGTACACGACGGGTCCCGCCCAGGCCCTGCGCGCCGCGAAGCTGGCGGTGGACGGCGGCCTGGACCTGGACCTGAGCTCGGGCCTCGCCTGGGAGAGCCAGCTGTTCGCGGCGCTGTTCGCCACCGACGACAAGCGCGAGGGCATGGCCGCCTTCGTCGAGAAGCGCAAGCCCGACTTCACCGGCCGCTAACCCCATGATCAAGGCGTCCGTCACGTCGTTATGACGACGTGAAGGACGCCTTGATCATGGGGACGGGGGTGCAGGCACCACCACGAAGACGCCATCGCGCACCATCGAGAAGCGTCTGTCCGATCCCTAGCGTCGATCTTGTCGATGTGAAGGGAGCGGAATCGTGTACGAGAAGGTCGTGCGGCACCCGGTCCGGGTGATCCTCGCCTGGGTGGTGGCCGTCATCGCGCTGGGTGGGTTGAGCTTCGCCGTCCTCGGGGTCGACGGGCCGGCCGCCGTCGAGGGCAGCAACGAGGCGGAGTTCCTGCCGGACCATTACGAGTCGGCGCAGGCCGCGCGGCTTGCCGAGAAGGCGTTCCCGCAGCCGGACGAGGGCGGCGCCACCGCCGTACTCGTGCTGTCCCGCGCCGACGGCGCCGTCCTCGACCCGGCGGACCGGGCGAAGGCCACGGACGTGGTGGCCACGCTGCGCGCGACCGGCGTCGCCGTCGCGGCCGGGCCGCTGTCCCCGAACGGCAAGGTGCGACTCGCGCAGGTGTCGTTCGAGAAACGGGCCCATCACGAGGAGACGCTGCGCGCGGTGGGCGAGCTCCGCGCGAAAACCCAAGATTTGGTACGGGGAACCACGCTGCGCGCCGGATACACCGGTGAGGCCGCGGCGGCCAAGGACACCGAGATCCTCGACATCCTGGTGAGCGCCGGAATGCTCGTGATGATCGTGGTGCTACTCGTGGTGATCTTCCGCAGCCCGTGGGTCGCGCTGCTCACCATCTTCATCATCGCGCTCGTCGGGCAGGGCGTGGTGGCGCTGCTGGCGCTGGGCGCGAAGGCTACTGGCACCCAACTCGACGGGTCGGTCACCGGACTGCTGCCGGTGGTGCTGTTCGGCGTCGGCACCGACTACGTGGTGTTCCTACTGTTCCGGTACCGGGAACGGCTGCGCCTCGGCGAGGACCGGCGCACCGCCATGGTGGCCGCCCTGGGCCGGGTGGGCGAGGCGATCGCGGTCTCCGCGCTGGCGGTCGCGGTGTCGTTCGGCGCGCTGCTGCTGTCCGGGTTCGGGTCGTTCCAGATCCTCGGACCGGCGCTGGCGCTCGCCGTACTCGTGATGGTCTTCGCCGGTCTGACCCTGATCCCGGCGGTGTTCTCGCTGCTCGGCCACCGGGCGTTCTGGCCGTCGAAGGCGTGGCGGCGGGAGCCGCGGGCCGGGCTCGCGGCCCGGACCGGGCGGCTGGTGGCGCGGCGGCCGGCGCTGGTCGCGATGCTG
Source organism: Actinomycetes bacterium KLBMP 9797 (assembly GCA_037414955.1). Classification (GTDB taxonomy): domain Bacteria; phylum Actinomycetota; class Actinomycetes; order Mycobacteriales; family Micromonosporaceae; genus Phytohabitans. The sequence goes on along the minus strand of JBBEWH010000210.1, from coordinate 9,851 downwards.
GCGATCGGCATCCTGGGCGTGCTGAGCGTGGGCGTGCTCGGGCACCGGGCCAGCTACGACGTCGGCTCGATGCCGGGCGGCACCGAGTCGGCCCGCGCGCTGGCGTGGCTGGAGTCCGGCTTCCCGGCCGGCACGCTGAGCCCGACCTCCGTGTACCTGACCGGGCCGGGGCTGACCGAGGACGCGGTCGCCGGCTACGGGCGGAAGCTGGCCGAGGTGCCGATCGTCGGCGAGGTCGGCGGCGTGGCGGTAGCCGGCGACGTGGCGCGGGTCGACCTGCTGCTGTCCGCCGATCCGCTCAGCGAGCGGGCGCTCGACGAGGTGGTACGCGACCTGCGGCCCGCCGCGCACGCGGCGGCACCGCCCGGCGTGACCGCGTACGTGGGTGGCGAGACGTCCACGTTCGCCGACGTGCGGGACGTGGTCAACGCCGACATGAGGGTGATCTTCCCGGCGGCGGGCGTGCTGATCGGCCTGGTGCTGCTGCTGATGCTGCGCGGGCTGCTCGCGCCGATCTACCTGCTCGGCGCCGTGGTCGGCGGCTTCTTCGCCACCCTCGGGGCGGCCGTGGTCACCTTCCAGGGCGCCGTCGGGCGGCCCGGGCTGGACTTCACGCTGCCGCTGATCGTGTACATGTTCGTGGCGTCGATCGGCACCGACTACAACATCCTGATGATCGCCCGGATCCGGGAGGAGCTGCGCGCCGGCCACGGGGCGCGGAAGGCGGTCGCGCTGGCGCTGCGGCACGCCGGCCCACCGGTCGCGGCGGCGGGGGTGATCCTCGCGGCGTCGTTCGGCGCGCTGGTGGTGTCGCCGGCGCTCGCGCAGGTCGGGTTCGCGGTGGCGGTCGGCATCCTGGTGTCCACGTTCGTGCTGTCCTGGCTGCTGGTGCCGGCGCTGACCGCACTCTGGGGCCGGGCCGCGTTCTGGCCCGCCCGGGTCCGCCCCGCGTCCGCGGCCCCCGCGCCTCCCGCGGGGTCGGCGGACCGCGACCTGATCGGCGTCTGACCCATGATCAAGGCGTCCTTCAAGTAGTTCTAAGGACTTGAAGGACGCCTTGATCATGGTGGGACCGCGGCGGGTCGGCGAGGAGGGGAGAATGGCGGCGGTGAAGAGGGCGTGGCGGGAGTGGCGGCGGGTGCTGGCGAGTGCCGGCATCGGCCTGGCCGCGCTGGCGCTGCTGCTCGTGACGCTGGCCACGCTGGTGCTCAGCCTCGTCGGGATCGGTTTGCCGATGTTCGTGGCCGTGACCGGCGAGGTGCGGCGGCTGGCCGGGGTGCAGCGGCGCAGGTCGACCCCACCGATCGAGACGCCGTACGCGCCGTTGCCCGACGGCCTCCTCGCGCAGGCCCGCGCGCTGCTCACCGAGCCCGCGACCAGGCGCGACCTGGCCTGGCTGGCCGTGCAGGTGCCGGTCGGCCTGGTCGCTCTCCTGATCGTGGGGCTGTGGACGAGCGCGGCCCAGGGCGTGCTGATGCCGTTGCTGCGCTGGCTGCTGCCGCCGAGCGTCGACGACCTGACCTACCAGGCGATCCCGGTCGACGACATGCGCACCGCGTGGCTGGTCGTGCCGATCGGCTTCCTCGTCGGGGTCGCGGCGTACCATCTGCCCCGGCTCTTCCTCGCCGGCGAGGCGTGGCTGGCGCGGTGGCTGCTCGCCCCGACGGCCGCCGCCCGGCTCGCGACCCGGGTGGAGCGGTTGACCGAGACCCGCGCGGCCGTGGTCGACGCGTCCGCCGCCGAGCTGCGCCGCATCGAGCGCGACCTGCACGACGGCGCGCAGGCCCGGCTGGTCGCGCTGACCATGAACCTGGGCATGGCCGAGGACCTGTTCGACACCGACCCGGACACCGCGCGGGCGATGCTGGCGGACGCCCGCGCCGGCGCGCGCACCGCCATGAGCGAGCTGCGCGACCTGGTCCGCGGCATCCACCCGCCGATGCTCGCCGACCGCGGGCTGCCCGGTGCCGTGCAGGCGCTCGCGCTGGCCAGCTCCATCCCGGTCGAGCTGGACGTGCGGCTGGACCGGCGGCTGTCCGCGCCGGTCGAGTCGGCGGCCTACTTCGTGCTGGCCGAGGCGCTGGCCAACGCGATCAAACACAGCCGGGCCGGGCAGGTGTGGCTGTCGGTCGAGGACCGGGGCGCGCGGCTGGCGCTCCGGGTGCGCGACGACGGCCGGGGCGGGGCCGACCCGGCCCGCGGCACCGGGCTGCGCGGCATCGAGCGCCGGCTGGCCGCGTTCGACGGCACGGTACGGGTGGACAGCCCGGCCGGTGGACCCACCGTGATCGAGATGGAGCTGCCATGCGGGTCGTGATCGCCGAAGACCTCGTGCTGCTGCGCGACGGGCTGGTGCGGATGCTGACCGCGTACGGCTTCGAGGTGGTCGCCGCCGTCGACCGCGGCGAAACGCTGACCGAGACGCTGGTCTCGACCCGGCCCGACGTGGCGGTCGTCGACGTGCGGCTGCCGCCGACGTTCACCGACGAGGGCCTGCGGGCGGCCATCGCGGCCCGCCGCGCGGTGCCGGCGCTGCCGGTGCTGATCCTGTCCCAATACGTCGAGCAGGTGTACGCCCGCGAGCTGCTCTCCGACGGCGCCGGCGCGGTCGGATACCTGCTCAAGGATCGGGTCGGCGAGGTCGGCGAGTTCATCGAGGCGGTGCGCCAGGTCGCCGCGGGCGGCACGGTCATGGACCCGGACGTGGTCGCGCAGCTGCTCGGCGGCGGGCGGCGGCACGCCCAGCTCGCCATGCTGACGCCGCGCGAGCGGGAGGTGCTCGCGGTGATGGCCGAGGGGCGCTCCAACGCCGCCATCGGCGACCGGCTCGTGATCAGCGAGAAGGCGGTCAGCAAGCACATCAACAACATCCTCGCGAAGCTCGACCTGCCGCCGTCCGACGACGACCACCGCCGCGTCCTCGCCGTCCTCGCCTACCTGGGCTCCTGACCCTCACCTCGCGACCCTCAGCTCGCGACCCTCAGCTCCTGATCCTCAGCTCATGATCAAGGCGTCCCTCATGTCGGCTGTGGCGTAGGGGCGGTGGGTGGGGACGTGAAGGACGCCCTGATCATGGTGACCGGAGGTCCTAGACTCGGCGGCATGGCAGGGGACCGGACGCCGAGCTCAGGGCACGCCCTCGGCATCGACTTCGGCACCTCGCACACCGTCGCCGTGGTGCGCTGGCCGGACGGGCGGGCGCGGCCGCTGCTGATCGACGGGTCGCCGCTACTGCCATCCGCCGTCTACGCCGAGCCGGGCGGGGGGCATGCCGAGCCGAGCGGGGGGTCCGCCGAGCCGGGCGGGGCCCTCGCCGTGGGCCGCGACGCGGTGCACAGCGCCCGCCTCGACCCGGCGCGCTTCGAGCCGAACCCCAAGCGCCGCATCGACGAGGGGACGCTGCTGCTCGGCGACCGCGAGGTGCCGGTGGTGGAGCTGATCGGCGCGGTGTTCGGGCGGGTCGCGGAGGAGTGGGCGCGCACCGTCGGCCCGGTCCGGCCCCAGGTCACCCTGACCTGCCCGGCCACCTGGGGGGCCACCCGCCGCCGGCTGCTGGCCGACGCCGCCGCCCGTGCCGGCTTTGACGGGGTACGGCTGGTCGCCGAGCCGGTGGCCGCCGCGACCTACTTCGCGAAGGTGCTCGGGCGGGACGTGCCGATCGGCTCGGTCGTGGTGGTGCACGACTTCGGGGCGGGCACGTTCGACGCGAGCGTGGTGGCCCGCACGTCCAGCGGTTTCGAGGTGCTGGCGGTGGACGGGCGCGACGACATCGGCGGCATCGACGTCGACGCGGCGGTGATCGCGCACCTGCGTACGGCGTACCTTGAGCGCGATCCGGGAGCCTGGGCCCGGCTGGACGCGCCCACCACCGTGGAGGAGCGGCGGGCCAAGCGGCAGCTCTGGGACGACGTACGGGTCGCGAAGGAGCGGCTCTCCCGCAGCCCGACAGCCGACCTGGTGATCCCGCTGCTCGACGTCGAGGCGCACCTGACCCGCGCCGAGCTGGAGAGCCTGGCCACACCCATCCTGGCGCAGACCGTCGAGGTCACGCAGGGCGTGATGCGCTGGGCGAAGCTGGCGCCCGGCCGGGTCGCCGGGGTGTTCCTGGTGGGCGGCTCCAGCCGGATCCCGCTGATGGCGACCCTGCTGCACCGGGCGCTGGGCACGGCGCCGGAGGCGATCGAGCAGCCGGAGCTGGTCGTGGCCGAGGGCAGCATCTCGGCCGGCGAGACGCTACTGGCGAGCGCACCGCCGGCCCCCGGCCCCACGATGCTCCTGCCCCGCCAGGTCTCACCCGCCGCGCCACCGCCTGGCCCCGGTGCCGGGCTGGCCTCTCCGGCGTCTGGCTCCGCCGCAGTGGCGCCCCTGTCCGGCTCTGGTGCCCGGCCGGCGTCCGGCTCCGCCTCGGTGGTGCCCCCGTCCGGCTTTGGCGCCGGGCTGGTGTCTCCGGCGTCCGGCTCCGCCTCGGTGGCGCCCCTGCCGGCCTCTGGTGCCGGGCCGGCGTCCGGCTTCGCCTCGGCGCCGCCGTCGTCGTCGGGGGCTCGGCCGGCAGCGGCGTCGCGCGCGTCGAGTGCTGCGCCGGTGATACAACCGGCGGTTGACCCGTGGGCGAGTGCGGGCGCACCCGATGTGACGGCCGATCCGTGGGCCGCGCCCGCGCCGCCGATATCGCCAGCGCCGAGCCCTGCCCCGCCCGCCGGTAGTCCCGCTCCGCCCTCGGTCCCGAATCCGGCGCGGACGCCGGACCGGTCGGTGGGCCGGGTGACGATGCCGGACGCGCAGTTGCCCGGCCGGTCCCGGCAGCCGCTGGCGCGTCAGCTCAAGCCGACCCGCACGATGCCGCGGTTCGACGAGCCAGAGCCAGGGCCAAGTCCAGGGCCGGCGTCTGGGCGAGCGCCAGGGCCAGGGGCGGCGTCGCGAGGGCCGGGGTCGGCGTCGCGAGGGCCGGGGTCGGCGTCGCGAGGGCCGGGGTCGGCGTCGCGAGGGCCGGGGTCGGCGTCGCGAGGGCCGGGGTCGACGTCCAAGTCGGGGCAAGCGTCGGCGTCGGGGTCGGGGCGCGGATCGAGGTCGGGGCGAGGGTCGGGATCGGAGCGCGGTCCGGCGCCGGAGGAGCGGCCGGTGCGGGCGGATGAGCCGCGCCGCCGCCGCGGGTTCCTCGTCCGGACATTCCGGACTCTCTTCTTCCTCGCGGTGCTGGTCGCGGTCTCCGGCACGGCAGCTCTGCTCGCGTTCAGCATCGCGCGGGGCGAGTCGCCGGAGGCGACAGTGCGGAATGTCGCGGACTACCTCTTCGGCGTCGGAATCCCCTGACGTCCCTCATGATCGGACGCCGTTAACGTCGCGGACTCGCGCCTGTGCCGCATCGCGGACAGCGATGTGCAACACGAGTGCTCGCCGATGTGGATCTAGTCGAGTTAGGGCGGAATAGCAGCCCTAACTCGACTAGATCCACCATGGCAGCAATGTTCCCGACATTGTCAGCGCGGCCGAAGTGTCCTCGGCGGTGCCCTCGCCGCCGTGCCGTCGATCAAGGAAGACCCCGCCGATCAAGGGCAAAAACGGCCGATCGGAGATCGAAGTATGTGCCCTAGCCCTTGATCGACGGGGCGTGCGGGCGTGCGGGCGTGCGTGCGGGCGGGCGTGCGGGCGGGCGGGCGTGGGGGCGCGGGGGGCGGGGGAGCGCGTGGGGGTGCGGGGGTGTGGGAGTCTGGCCGGCATGACTTTTGTGGAGCGGGTTGACGGGCATGGTGGGGCGCTCGCGCTGGCCGCGCTGCGGGCGTACGGCGTCACCGAGATGTTCACGCTCTCCGGCGGCCACGTGTTCCCGCTCTACGACGCGGCTCACCAGAGCGGTTTCCCGATCTACGACGTGCGGCACGAGCAGTCGGCGGTCTTCGCGGCCGAGGCGGTCGCCAAGCTCCGCCGGACCCCCGGCCTCGCCGTGCTCACCGCCGGTCCCGGCGTCACCAACGGCATCTCCGGTCTGACCAGCGCGTACTTCAACGGGGCGCCGGTGCTGGTGATCGGCGGGCGGGCGCCGTCGTTCCGGTGGGGTGCGGGCAGCCTTCAGGAGATCGATCACGTGCCGCTGGTCGCATCGGTCACCAAGCACGCCGCGACCGTCGGTGCCACCGACGAGATCCCGGCCGCCGTCGCGGCGGCGCTCACCGCCGCGCTCAGCCCGCACCGCGGTCCGGCGTTCCTCGACCTGCCGCTCGAAGTGATCTTCTCGACCGGCGAGGCGGCGCCGCCGGCCGCGCCGGCGATCCCGGTGGTGGAACCCGACCCGGACGAGGTCGCCCGGGCCGCCCGGCTTCTCGCCGCCGCCGAACGCCCGGTGATCGTCGCCGGCTCCGATGTGTACGCCGGGGACGCCGTCGCCGCCCTCCGGGAAGCCGCCGAGGCGCTCCAGGTGCCGGTGTTCACCAACGGCATGGGTCGCGGTGCGCTGCCGCCCGAGCACCCGCTCGCGTTCGCCAAGTCCCGGCGCGCCGCGCTCCAGGGCGCCGACGTGGTGGCGGTGGTCGGCACGCCTCTCGACTTCCGGCTGGGCTTCGGGGATTTCGGGGCGGCGCAGGTCGTACACGTGGTGGACGCTCCGACCCAGCGCGCGACGCACGTGACGCCGGCCGCGGCGCCGGCCGGCGACCTGCGGGTGATCCTGTCGGCGTTCGCCGACGCGCGTGGGCCGCGGGCCGACCACGCCGGGTGGATCGCCGAGCTGCGCCAGGCCGAAGACGCGGCCGCGGCGCGCGCGGCGGCCGAGATGGCCGCCGAGACCGACCCGATCCGGCCCGCCCGGGTGTACGGCGAGCTGCGCCGGGTGCTGGCGCGGGACGCGATCACGATCGGCGACGGCGGCGACTTCGTGTCGTACGCGGGGCGCTATCTGGAACCGGCGCTGCCCGGCACCTGGCTCGACCCCGGCCCGTACGGCTGCCTCGGCACCGGCATGGGCTACGCGATGGGGGCCCGGGTCACCCACCCGGACCGGCAGATCTGCGTGCTCATGGGCGATGGCGCGGCCGGCTTCTCGCTGATGGACGTGGAGTCGCTGGCGCGGCAGGACCTGCCGGTGGTGATCGTGGTGGGCAACAACGGCATCTGGGGTTTGGAGAAGCACCCGATGCGCGCCATGTACGGGTACGACGTGGCCGCCGACCTCCAGCCCGAGCTGCGGTACGACGACGTTGTGCGGGCGCTGGGCGGCGCCGGCGAGACGGTGGCGAAGGCCGCCGAACTGGGTCCCGCGCTGTACCGGGCGTTCGAGGCCGGCGTGCCGTACCTGGTGAACGTGCTCACCGACCCGGCCGACGCCTATCCCCGCTCCGCCAACCTCGCCTGACCCCATGATCAAGGCAGGTCAACGGCTGTCTGAGGAGGCAGTAGCGTGAGCGACAGGTGCGGCTCAAGCACATGCGCTGATAGGACGCCCTTGGCTTCGAGGACTCACCTGGAAGAGTGCGGCGTTCAGCCGCTGTTGTCGGCGTACGCACTCATGTGCACTACCAGGCACGGATGAATGCGGGCGTGGCCGAGTCGTCGGGTCTGCATTGGTTCGTGTTCCCCCGACGAGCTCGGCCTAGCCATGTTCCGCGCCGATCTTGCGGGTCAAATCAGGTCGATGCGCTCCTGGGCGATCGGGTAGCCGGCCTTCGCGAAGGTGGCGGCCATCGGAAGGTTGGTCTGATCCGTGCCGGCCACGATGCGGTCCGCGCCTTCGCCGGCGAGCTTGTGGGTGGCTTCGACGAGCAGGTCGTAGGCGTATCCGTGGCCGCGGTGCTCGGGCACCACCGCGATGTAGCCGATGAGGGGGTCGCCGTAGTTGCGGCTGGGGACGCTTAGGCCGACGAGATCCCCGTCGGGCGTGTAGGCCAGCCGCCACCACTCGCGCGGGCTGGGCATCCAGCGCAGGTAGTCCAGCTCTTCCTGGGCGGCGGCCTCCAGCCCGGACCGGGCGATGGTGCGTCGTACGTGGGCGTCGAGACTGCCCTCGTGAATGCGGCGGAACACGTCAAGGATCACCGCGTCGTCGGGCTCGGGGCGAAATTCGAGACGGTCCGGACGTGGGGGCACTCCGCAGTCCGGCGTCCATCGATATCGGTAGCGCTCGACGAGCGGGGATAGACCCGCGGCGACGGCCGCGTCGATCCTGGCTTGGGCCTGCTCCCGGACTGCTGGATTTGCGCGCCAGCCCGGTGGCAACTTGAGGGAGTACTGGGCGCGCAGCGGCGAGGTGCGTAGCAGTTGCACCGCTGCATCCCCGTCGGTGAAGTCGAACCAGTCCAGGGCCAGCGGCTCGTCGTCCTTCGGCCCGGCCCACCAGGCGGCGCGGGCCACGACGACGCCGTCGCGCAGGGCCACCCAGGTCCATTCCGGGCGGTACTCGCCGGCGGCCGCCATCGCGGTGTAGGCGTCACCGAAGGCGGCGAAACCCACCAGGCCGGGGTCGGGCAGGGATTCGAAGAGATCTTCCTCGCCCGCGGTGAGGGGGCGGATGACCAGATCGGTCATGAAAGGGGTTCCTTCCGGGTAGCGATGTGCTCCCGTTCAGATCCGCGGCGCCCTCGCAACGAGGTGGGAGCACATGACAGTCATCCTGATCACGGTTCCCACCTCCTTCATGCATCGAGAGCGCCCACGTAGCTTAACAACAAGATCGACTCGACGACAACGACGACCGCGCGGACCGCATCCCGGAACCTCCGGCTTGGGGTCTGTCAGCGCCCCGGGGCACGGTGGTCGCATGACAGATCACGCCGCGGCTCCGTACTCGGGCTGCTCGGCCCGAACGGCGCTGGCAAGACCGCCGTCGTGCGCATCCTGGCCACGCTGCTGCGGCCGGACGCCGGCCGGGCCACGGTCGGGGGGTACGACGTGGTGCGCGACGCCCACCGGGTGCGCCACCTGATCGGCCTCACCGGACAGTACGCGTCGGTCGACGAGAGCCTGACCGGCCTGGAGAACCTCGTGATGATCGGCCGGCTGCTCGGGCTGCCCCGTGCCGAGGCGCGGCAGCGCGGGCGCGACCTGCTGGCGGACTTCCGGCTGGAGGACACGGCGAACAAACCGGCCAAGGCGTACTCCGGTGGCATGCGCCGGCGGCTGGACCTCGCCGCGAGCCTGGTGGGCCGGCCGCGGCTGCTCTACCTGGACGAGCCGACCACCGGCCTGGACCCGCGCAGTCGCAACGAGATGTGGGACATCGTCCGCACTCTGGTCGGCGGCGGGACGACGGTGTTGCTGACCACGCAGCACCTGGAGGAGGCCGACCAACTCGCCGACGAGATCGTGGTGCTCGACAACGGGCTGGTCATCGCCACCGATAACCCAGTCCCTGGTATGGGCCACGGCAATAGCAGCGCTATTCGCCCCCTGGCAATCCGCCCCTTCCGCCGCCGCGTCTAACCTCGCCGCCGCGTTGATCGAGGAACCTTCGTGGCTATCATGTCCGGATTTATCGCGACTTCATAGCCACGAAACTTCCTCGATCAACGGCTGGGTGGGGGTGGGGGCGGGCGGCCGCCAGGTTACCCTCGGCGGCCTCGATGAGGCCGGTCAGCATGTTCATCATCGCGATCCACTGTGGTGCCGAGTCGAACCGCCGCATCGCGCCGCTGGCCACGGCCAGGTGCGCGCGGGCGCCGGCGAGGTCGCCGTCGGCGCGCAGGGCGGTGCTGAGGTGGTACGCGACCGCGCGCGCCGCCCACCTCGACGGCGGCACCGGAGTCGGCGCGCACCTCGAGCGGCCCCAGCAACCCGATCCACACGCTCCCGATTGTCCTCCGCCGCCCCCATCCTCATGATCAAGGCGTGCCGCACGGGCGTTTAAAGGGTTTTGGGGCGCCGGG
>JBBEWH010000209.1:0-24632 GCA_037414955.1 Actinomycetes bacterium KLBMP 9797 | reverse complement strand
ACCCTCATCATCACGGCGACCATCACGTCTTAATACCGACTGGCGGGACGCCTTGATCATGAGGGTTAGGAGGTCGGGTCGTCGCCGGTCTCCTTGCGGCGCAGGTCTTCCTCCCGGCGGAGATCGTCCTCCCGGCGCTTCAGGTCGTCCTCCCACTGCTGGAAGAGCTCGCGGTCCTGCTTGGACTCGTCGGCGTTGATCGAGCGCAGGAACTCGGGGTCGTCGTCCGGCGCGACCGGCCGGGGCCGCTCGGGGAACCCGCCGCCGGCGGGCCGCGCCGTGCGTGGCTGGCCCGCCGGGGCCGGGCGGCCGGCGACGAACCACGCGATCGAGCCGATCAGCGGGAAGAACAGGATTATCAGCACCCAGGCGAGCCGCGGTAGGGCGCGGATCTCGCCTTCTTCCGCGGAGAGACAGCTGATGAGCGCGATCACCGCGAGGGCGATCTGCGCGACGAAGAGGAGGAGGTACAGGCGGGCCATATCACCATCATGCCGCGTCCGCACGATCAAGGCGTCCCTCAAGTTGTGAGGACTACTTGAGGGACGCCTTGATCATGAGAGGACCAGGGCGGCGCCGAGTACGGCGTACCCCAGGGTGGCCAGTGCGAACAGCGGCAGTGACCGGCCGGCGGGCAGTGCGTGCCGCCGGAGCCGGCGGTAGGCGACCGCGAACATCGCGGCCCAGCCGGCGAGTGCGACCGCCGCGAGCAGCGGATGCCCGTCGATGGCGGCCATCCGCGCGGTGAGCGCCGCGACCACGGCGGCCGAGAGGACGGTACGCCGCCAGGCGAGACTGGTGCGCTCGACCGACACGCCCGCGTCAGGAATCATGGATCGCCTGCATGACGACGGCGGCGACGAGCAGCAGCGCCCCGATGCCGACCACGATCGCCAGCACCGCCGGGAACCGGGAGGCGGGCAGGTCGCGGCCGAGCCGCATCGCGCGTTCGGTGCGCGCCCAGTGGTCCACGGCCCGCACTGCCATCGCGCCCCCGAGCAGCAGCAGCGCGATCGCGATGCCCTCGCGGAAGTGGGCGACCAGCGGCGGCAGGAACTGGGCGGTGGCGAGCCCGCCGGCGATCAGGGCGAGGCCGGTGCGGATCCAGGCGAGGAAGGTGCGCTCGTTGGCCAGCGAGAACCGGTAGTCGGGGGTGCTGCCGACCCGGCGGGCCTCCTCCGGATCGAACCATTGCCTGATCGCACCCAGCACGCCCGCGATTATCACGCCCCGTAACCTGTGAGGCGTGACTGACCTGGACGAGAGTGCGCTACGCGACATCTTCGACCGGCAGATGCGCCCCGACGTGCCCGACCCGGTGCCGGCCGGGGGCCTGGTCGAGCGCGATGGCCCGCTGGTGCGGGTGCGCGGGCTGGCGCCGCGCGGCTTCGTGACCTATCGGGACCTGGCCGGGGCGGACGTCGACGCGTTGATCCGGCGCGAGGTGGCGCACTTCACCGAGGTGGGCGAGCCGGTGGAGTGGAAGCTGTACGGCCACGACGAGCCCGCCGATCTGCCCGAGCGGTTACGGCAGGCGGGGTTCGAGCCGGAGGAGCAGGAAACCGTGCTGGTGGGCCCGGTCGCCGCGCTGGCCGCCACCCAACCCGTCCTGCCCGACGGGGTCCGCCTGCGCGAGATGACCGCCCTGCGCGACCTGGAGCGCATCGCGGCGATGGAGTCCACCGTGTGGGCGACCGACCTGGGCGCCAAGGCGACGGCGCTGGCCCGGGAGATCGAGGCCGGGCCGGACGCGATCACCGTCGTGGGCGCCGAGGCCGGGGACGAGGTGGTGAGCGCGGCCTGGATCCGGTACGCGAAGGGCACCTCGTTCGGCACGCTGTGGGGCGGCGCGACGCTGCCGGGCTGGCGGGGCAAGGGCATTTACCGGGCGCTGGTCGTGTACCGGGCGAAGCTGGCCGCCGCGCGCGGCTACACGCTCCTGCAGGTCGACGCGTCCGAGGACAGCCGGCCGATCCTGGAGCGGATGGGGTTCGTGGCGGTGGCCACCACGACACCGTACGTCTTCACGCCGGGCGGCACCGGTGGCTGACCTGACGGCGGAGGAGCGGACGGTGCTGAAGACCGCCGCGTTCGGCGCGGTGTTCCTGGTCTCGAACGCGGATCCGGGCTTCTTCACCATGCTGAAGGAGAGCTTCGCGGCGTCCGGGGCGCTGGCCGGCACCACCGGGCTGGTCAAGGACGCGCTGACCACCGGCGCACTGCCGCGGCTGCCGCGCCGGTCGCCCGGTGCGGTGGAGGCTATCGTGTTGCCGGCGCTGGCACGGTCAGTGGCGATCTTGCAGGATAAGGCGCCGGACGAGGTGGCGAACTACCGTACGGCGGTGGTCGCGGCCACCGAGCAGGCAGCACAAGCGGCGCACGGTGTCAACGCGCGCGAGGCGGAAATGATCACAAAGGTGCGGACCGCATTGGGTCTGCCACCTACTGGCGAGTAACATGCGGGTGTGGGTAGACGGGAGGAAGCGCGATGAACATCGTCGTACTCGTCAAGCAGGTGCCAGACTCCGGTGCGGAGCGGAACCTGCGTACTGACGACAACACAGTCGACCGCGGGTCGGCGAGCAACGTCATCAACGAGATGGACGAGTACGCCATCGAGGAGGCGTTGCGGATCCAGGGGGCGCACGGCGGCGAGGTGACGATTCTCACCATGGGGCCGTCCGGCGCGTCCGAATCGATCCGCAAGGCGCTGTCGATGGGGCCGGACAAGGCGGTCCACATCGTGGACGACGCCCTGCACGGCTCGTGCGCGGTTGCCACGTCCAAGGTGCTGGCCGCCGCGCTCGGCACCCTCAACGCCGACCTGGTGCTGTGCGGCGCCGAGTCCACCGACGGCCGGGTGCAGGTGCTGCCGCACATGCTGGCCGAGCGGCTGGGCATCGCGGCGCTGACCGGGGCCCGCAAGCTCACCGTCGACGGCGCCACGCTGACCGTCGAGCGGCAGACCGACGAGGGCTACGAGGTGGTCACCGCCGCCACGCCGGCCGTCGTGTCGGTCTGGGACACCATCAACGAGCCGCGGTACCCGTCGTTCAAGGGCATCATGGCGGCGAAGAAGAAGCCGGTACAGGCGCTCTCGCTCGCCGACCTGGGTGTCCCGGCGTCCGAGGTCGGTTTCGACGGCGCCACCTCGGCCGTCGTCGAGCACAGCAAGCGCCCGCCGCGCGGCGGCGGCGAGAAGATCACCGACGAGGGCGAGGGCGGCGTCAAGCTGGTCGAGTTCCTCGCCACCGAGAAGTTCGTCTAACGGGAGGGTTCGTCCATGGCTGAGGTTCTGGTCGTCGTCGAGCACTCCGGCGGCGAGGTCAAGAAGGTAACCCTGGAGATGCTCACGCTGGCGCGTGAGATCGGCACCCCGGCGGCCGTCGTGCTCGGCGGCCCAGGGACGGCGGCGCCGCTCGTCGAGAAGCTCGGCGAATACGGCGCGGCGAAGGTGTACGTCGGCGAAAGCGCCGATCTCGACGAGTACCTGGTCGCGCCGAAGGCGTCGGTGCTCTTCGACCTGGTGCGTTCGACGTCGCCCGCGGCCGTGCTGCTCGGCTCCACCCAGGAGGGCAAGGAGATCGCCGGCCGGCTCGCGGTGAAGCTCGACAACGGCCTGCTCACCGACGTGGTCGCGCTGTCGCCGGACGGGGTGGCCACCCAGGTGGTGTTCGCCGGCTCGACGATCGTCAAGTCCCAGGTGACCCGCGGCCTGCCGCTGGCCACCGTGCGCCCCAACTCGGTGACCCCGGCTCCGGCGCCCACCACTCCTTCCGTCGCGGCCCTCGACGTCGTTGTCGATGAGTCGGCCAAGCTGGCCCGCGTGGTCGACCGCAAGGCGGAGGCCAAGGGTGCCCGGCCCGAGCTGACCGAGGCGTCCGTGGTCGTCTCCGGCGGCCGGGGCGTCGGCAACGCCGACAACTTCAAGCTGGTCGAGGAGCTGGCCGACCTGCTCGGCGGCGCGGTCGGCGCGTCCCGGGCGGCGGTCGACTCCGGCTACTACCCGCACCAGTTCCAGGTGGGTCAGACCGGCAAGACGGTGTCGCCACAGCTGTACGTGGCGCTCGGCATCTCCGGCGCGATCCAGCACCGGGCCGGCATGCAGACCTCGAAGACCATCGTCGCGGTGAACAAGGACGCCGAGGCGCCGATCTTCGAGCTGGCCGACTTCGGCGTGGTCGGCGACCTCTTCAAGGTCGTCCCCCAGGCCGCCGAGGAGATCCGCAAGCGCAAGTAGTTCGACCTTGCAAGGAAGGGCCCCTTCTTATCGCTTTGTGCATAGGAAGGGGCCCTTCCAATCGCGGGGGCACCCGGGCCGGCGAGGATGTCCCGCGGGCGAACTACGCTTGCCGGTGATGGCCTATCTCGATCACGCCGCGACCACTCCGATGCTCGAGGAGGCGGTCGAGGCGTATGCCGCGACCGCCCGCGAGGTCGGTAACGCGTCGTCGCTGCACGCCGCTGGCCGGTGCGCCCGCCGCAAGGTGGAGGAGTCCCGGGAGCGGGTCGCCGCTGCGCTCGGCGCCCGCCCCTCCGAAGTCGTGTTCACCGGCAGCGGCACCGAGGCCGACAACCTGGCCGTGAAGGGCATCTTCTGGGCCCGCCGGGATGCCGGGTCCAGCCGCCGGCGGGTGGTCGCCAGCGCCGTCGAGCATCACGCGGTCCTCGACTCCGTGCACTGGCTGCAGGAGCACGAGGGCGCCGAGGTGACCTGGCTGCCGGTCGACGAGATGGGTCGGGTACCGGTCGAGGCGCTGCGGGAAGCGCTCGACGCGGCCCCCGACGAGATCGCCGTCGCGACCGCGATGTGGGCGAACAACGAGGTCGGCACGCTCCAGCCGGTGGCTCAGCTGGCCGCGCTCGCGGCCGCCGCCGGCGTCCCCTTCCACACCGACGCGGTGCAGGCGGTCGGCCAGGTGCCGGTCGACTTCGCGGCCAGCGGGGCGGCGGCCCTGACCATCAGCGGCCACAAGCTCGGCGGGCCGGCCGGCGTGGGCGCGCTGCTGCTCGGCCGCGACATGACTCCCACGCCGCTGCTGCACGGCGGCGGCCAGGAGCGCGACGTCCGCTCCGGCACGCTCGACGTGCCGGGCATCGTCGCGTTCGCCGTCGCGGTCGAGGCCGCGGTCAAGGGCCAGCAGGAGTACGCGGCGGGCGTCGCCGCGCTCCGCGACGACCTGGTTGATCGGGTACGCCGGGCCGTGCCGGACGCGATCTACAACGGCGACCCGCACAACCGGCTGCCCGGCAACGCGCACTTCTCGTTCCCCGGCTGCGAAGGCGACGCGCTGCTGCTGTTGCTGGACGCGCAGGGCATCGCCTGCTCGACGGGTTCGGCGTGTTCGGCCGGGGTGGCCCAGCCGTCGCACGTGCTGCTGGCGATGGGCGCCGACGACGGCCGGGCCCGCTCGAGCCTGCGCTTCACGCTCGGCCACACGTCGACCATCGCCGACGTCGACGAGCTGATCGCCGCGCTGCCCGGCGCCGTCGAGCGCGCCCGCCGCGCCGGCCGCCTCTAGCCCCGCCGATCTTGCACTTGTCATGCCCGATTGCCCGATTTGGCACCTGACAATTGCAAGATCGGCGGGGGTGAGGGGGCGGAGCGGCGCACCGGTTACCGTTGTCTCGTGAGGGTGCTAGCAGCTATGTCCGGCGGGGTCGACTCGGCGGTGGCGGCGGCCCGCGCGGTCGACGCCGGGCACGACGTCACCGGCGTGCACCTGGCGCTGGCCCGTAACCCGCAGACCTACCGTTCCGGCGCGCGCGGGTGCTGCACGCTGGAAGACTCCCGCGACGCCCGCCGGGCGGCCGACGTGATCAACATTCCGTTCTACGTCTGGGACATGGCCGATCGGTTCCACGCGGACGTGGTCGACGACTTCGTGTCGGAGTACGCGGCGGGGCGCACCCCGAATCCGTGCCTGCGCTGCAACGAGAAGATCAAGTTCGCCGCGGTGCTGGATCGCGCGGTGGCCCTCGGGTTCGACGCGGTGGTCACCGGGCACCACGCCCGGCTCGGGCCCGACGGCCTGCTGCGGCGCAGCGTCGACCTGGCCAAGGACCAGTCGTACGTGCTGGCCGTGCTGCGCCGCGACCAGCTCGACCGGTCGATGTTCCCGCTCGGCGACTCGACCAAGGCCGACGTGCGCGCCGAGGCGGCCGCGCGCGGCCTGGCGGTGGCCGACAAGCCCGACTCGCACGACATCTGCTTCATCGCCGACGGCGACACCCGCGGCTTCCTCGCGGACCGGTTGGGCGAGACGCCCGGCGACATCGTCGACGCCGAGAGCGGCGCGGTGCTCGGGTCGCATCAGGGCGCTTACGCCTACACGGTGGGTCAGCGCCGGGGGCTCGCGCTGAAGAACCCGGCGGCGGACGGCCGGCCGCGGTACGTGCTGTCCATCACGCCGAAGACCAACACCGTGACCGTCGGTCCGGCCGCCGCGCTGGACGTGTCCGAAGTGGTCGGTGACCGTCCGGTGTGGACCGGCGGTCCGCAGCCGGACGCCCCGATCGAGTGCGAGGTCCAGCTCCGCGCGCACGGCGACCCCGTACCCGCGACGGTAGACCTGACGCCGGACCGCCTCCACGCGACGCTACGCCGCCCGGCGCGCGGCGTAGCGCCCGGCCAGGCCGTCGTGGCCTACCGCCCCGACCCGGCCGGCGACATCGTCCTCGGCTCCGCCACCATAACCTCATGACTCGCTGTTGATCGAGGAAGTGCCGTGGCTATGAAGTCACGATAAATCCGGACACGATAGCCACAAAACTTCCTCGATCAACGTGCCCGGCGGCGTGGCGGGGGTGCCCGTGGGCGAGGATTGGTGGGTGACCGAGTTTGCCTGGCCTTCCGGGGCTGCCACCGGGGTCGGGTCGTTGCCTGGTACGGACATCGCTGAGGCGCAGCGGGTCGTGCTCGGGGAGCTGCCCGACCTGCCGCACCTGCCCGAGTTGCCGGCGCGCGGTCCGGGTGCCGAGATCATCGGCCGGGGTGCGGCGTTCCTCGTCGACCTGCCGGTGGAGCTGTACGCGGGCCGCTGGCGGGTCGCCCCGCGCCCGGGCCGCGACCGGCGACGCGCGCTCGACCTGCTGGAACGCGACCTCGACGAGATGACCCAGCAGGCCGGCGAGTTCGCGGGCACGTTCAAGATCCAGGCCGCCGGCCCGTACACGCTGGCGGCCAGCGTCGAGCTCGCGCTGGGCGGCCGTATCCTCCGCGACCACGGTGCCGTGCGCGAGCTGACCGAGTCGCTGGCCGAGGGCCTGCGCGCGCACGTCGCCGACGTGCGCCGCCGGCTGCCGCGGGCCACCGTCCTGCTCCAACTCGACGAGCCCTCGCTGCCCGCCGCGCTCGCCGGCCGGATCCCGACCGACAGCGGCCTCTACACCTACCGGTCGGTCGCGGTCAGCACCGCCGCCACCGCGCTGCGGAGCATCGTCGACGCGGTCGGCGTACCCCTGGTGTTGCACTGTTGCGCGCCCGACGTGCCCCTGGATGTGGTGCGGGCGAGCGGCGCCGCCGCCGTCGCGCTGGACCTCGACCTGGTCGAGAAGCTGGACCCGCTGGGCGAGGCCCTGGACGCGGGCCTCGGCCTGTTCGCCGGCTGCGCCGCGGCGCCGTCGAAGGCGATGGCCGATCGGGTACGGGAGCTGTGGCGCCGCCTCGGCTTTCCCGAAGCGGCGTTGCCGGCGCAGGTGGTGGTCACGCCCGCGTGCGGGCTGGCCGGCGCCGCGCCCGCGGAGGCCCGCAAGGTCCTGACCGCGTGCCGCGAGGCCGCCCTCCGCCTCGCCGAATCGTCATGATCAAGGCGTCCCTCATGTTGTTCTAACGACGTGAGGGACGCCTTGATCATGGGGGGATGCACGTTACGGTGCTTGTGTGTCCGAGGAAGCAGTCCCGCGAGAGGTGACCGCCGAGCAGGCCGCGGCGGCCGGCGCTGAGCCGCCGTCCGGCGTGCGCGAGCGGCACGCGGCGCTCAGCGCCGAGGTCTCCGACCATCAGTACCGCTACTACGTGCTCGACGCGCCGACGATCTCCGACGCCGAGTTCGACCGGCTGCTGCGCGAGCTGGAAGCGCTGGAGGAGGAGTATCCGGCGCTCCGCACGCCCGACTCGCCCACCCAGCGGGTCGGCGGCACGTTCTCCACGCTGTTCACGCCGGTGCGGCACACCGAGCGGATGATGTCGCTCGACAACGCGTTCGACGACGAGGAGCTGGCGGCGTGGGCCGAGCGCACCGAGCGCGACGCCGGTGGCCCGGTGCCGTATCTGTGCGAGCTGAAGATCGACGGGTTGGCGATCAACCTGACGTACGAGCGGGGGCGGCTGGTGCGGGCGGCCACCCGGGGCGACGGGCGGACCGGCGAAGACGTCACCAACAACGTGCGCACGATCCGCGAGGTGCCGGAGCAGCTGGCAGGCGACGGCGTGCCGGAGCTCGTCGAGGTGCGCGGCGAGGTGTTCTTCCCGGTGTCCGCGTTCGCCGACCTCAACGCCGGCCTGGTCGAGCAGGGCAAGGCGCCGTTCGCCAACCCGCGCAACGCGGCGGCGGGCAGCCTGCGGCAGAAGGATCCGCGGATCACCGCGTCCCGCGGGCTGCGCATGGTCGTGCACGGCATCGGTGCCCGGCGGGGGTTCCAGCCGGCGGCGCAGTCCGAGGCGTACGAGGTGATGCGCGCCTGGGGTCTGCCGGTGAGCGATCGGTGGCGGCTCAAGCCCGACCTGGCCGGCGTGCGGGACTACATCGCCTACTACGCCGAGCACCGGCACGACGTCGAGCACGAGATCGACGGTGTGGTGGTGAAGGTCGACCCGGTGGCGATCCAGGGCCGGCTGGGCTCGACGAGCCGGGCGCCGCGGTGGGCGATCGCGTTCAAGTACCCGCCGGAGGAGGTCAACACCAAGCTCCTCGACATCGACGTCAACGTGGGCCGCACCGGGCGGGTGACGCCGTTCGCGGTGCTGGAGCCGGTGCGGGTGGCCGGATCCACGGTGGCGCTCGCGACGCTGCACAACGCGCGCGAGGTCGAGCGCAAGGGTGTGCTGATCGGCGACACCGTGGTGCTGCGCAAGGCGGGCGACGTGATCCCCGAGGTGCTGGGGCCGGTGGTGGAGCTGCGCCCGCCGGACGCGCGGCCGTTCCAGATGCCGGATAACTGCCCCGCGTGCGGCACGCCGCTGGCGCCGGCGAAAGAGGGCGACGTCGACATCCGGTGTCCCAACAACCGCTCCTGCCCGGCGCAGCTGCGCGAACGGGTGTTCCACCTGGCCGGGCGAGGCGGGTTCGACATCGAGGCGCTGGGCTACAAGACCGCTGCCGCGCTACTGGAGTCCGGCGTGATCCGGGACGAGGGCGACCTGTTCACGCTGGACGCCGACAAGCTGGGCAAGGCCGAGTTCTTCAAGAAGAAGGACGGCACGCTCAGCGCCAACGCCGAGCGCCTGCTCGACCAGCTGGAAAAGGCCAAGGAGCAGCCGTTGTGGCGGGTGCTGGTGGCGCTGTCCATCCGGCACGTCGGCCCGACCGCGGCCCAGGCGCTGGCCCGGCACTTTCTTTCCCTCGACAAGATCAAAGAAGCCAGCGAGGAGGAGATGGCCGGGGTCGAGGGCGTCGGCCCGACCATCGCGGAGAGCCTCACGGAGTGGTTCACCGTCGACTGGCACAACGAGGTGGTCGAGAAGTGGCGGCAGGCGGGTGTGCGGCTGGCGGAGGAGCGCGTCGACGAGGGGCCGCGCCCACTGGAGGGGGTCACCGTGGTGGTGACCGGCACCCTGTCGGGGTATTCGCGCGATCAGGCCGCAGAGGCCGTCACCGCCCGTGGCGGCAAGATCAGCGGCTCGGTGTCGAAGAAGACCGGGTTCGTGGTGGTCGGCGACAACCCCGGGTCGAAGTACGACAAGGCGGTGGCGCTGAAGGTGCCGGTGCTCGACGAGGCCGGGTTCGAGGTACTGCTGGAGCGGGGCCCCGACGCGGCCCGCGAAACCGCCCAGGTGGGCGAGGTCTCAAGTTAGTCACGACTCAGCGTGAAGGGTTCCTCCCAGATCGTCACCCGCTCGTAGGGTGAGTGGCGATCTACCAGAGGGAGGGTTCGTATGGAGGCGGCGGCGCTGCGTAACGCCGTGCCTCCGGATCGAGCCGTGCCCTTCTTCGGCTTCGTGGGGGCGGTCACCGCGGTGGCCGCCCTCGTCTGTGCACCGGCCCTCGCCCGGCTGCCCGGCGAGGTCGACGCGCTGCCCACCGCGTTCTGGCTGATGGCGGGCTTCGCGGTGCTGGTCGACGCGCGCCCGTTCACCCCGCCGGGCCGGCGGCAGAGCTCGGCGGTGTTCCCGTCGATCTGCTTCACGTTCGCGATCCTGCTCGGCTGGGGGCTGGGCGCCGCGGTGGCGGCACAGGCCGCGGCCGTCGCGGTGTCCTCCTGGCGGATGCGGCACGCGTGGTGGCGGGCAATCTTCAACATCGCCCAGTACGGCCTGGCTTTGGCCGCGGCGGATGGGGTCGCCCGATGGAGTGACGAAGGCTGGCGCGGCGTCGCCGTCACCGTGGCCGCCGCGCTCGCCTGGTTCGTGGTCAAGTACGGCTCGGTGACCGTCGCGATCCGGCTGCGGTTCGGCGGCCGGTGGTGGCGCACCGCCCGCGACGGGCTCGCGTTCGAGACGCTGTCGACCGGAGCGCTGCTGCTGCTCAGCCCGGTGCTGCTGGCGGCCGCCCGCACCAGCGCCGCCCTGGTGCCGCTCGTCGTGGTGCCGCTCTACGCCGTGTACCGGATGGCGCGCCTGTCCGCCGAGCAGGACCAGATCGGCCGGCTCGACCCGCTGACCGGTCTCGCGAACCGCAAGGCGCTGCTGGCGGAGGTGGCCGACCTGGTGCCCGCGCACGCCGAGCGGGCCGCCCGGGGCGAGCCGGACCGGCACCTGGCGCTGCTGGTGCTCGACCTCGACCACTTCAAGCGGGTCAACGACGCGCTCGGCCACGCGGTCGGCGACCGGCTGCTGGTGCAGGTGGGCCACCGGCTGGCCGCCGCGGTCCGCCCCGATGACGTGGTGGCCCGGCTCGGCGGCGACGAGTTCGCGGTGCTGGCGCCCCGGCTGGGCGGTGTCGAGGCGGCCCGGGAGGCGGCCGCGCGGCTGGTGGGCGCGCTCGCCGAGCCGGTACCCCTGGACGGCCTGCCGCTCGACGTGGGCGGCTCGATCGGCGTGGCGCTCTACCCGCAGCACGGCGAGGACTTCGCGACCCTGCTGCGGCACGCCGACGTCGCCATGTACGACGCGAAGCATCGCCAGGACGCGGTGGCGGTCTACTCGCCCGAATCCGACCACAACTCGCCGGAACGGCTGAGCCTGCTCGCCGACCTGCGCCGCGCGCTCGAGATTCCGGACTGCGACCAGATCACCATGTACTACCAGCCGCAGGTCGCCATCGACAGCGGCGAGGTGGTGGGCGTCGAGGCGCTGCTGCGCTGGCGGCACCCGGTGCGCGGCATGGTCGACCCGGAGGAGCTGATCCGGGTCGCCGAGCACAGCGCGGTGATGCGGCTGCTCACCAGGCGGGTGGTCGACGACGTGGTCGAGCAGGTCGCCAAGTGGTCGGCGGCCGGCCTGCGGCTGCGGGCCGCGTTGAACGTCAGCGTCCGCGACCTGCACACCGGCGAGATCGCGGACCAGATCGCGGAGCGGCTCGGCCGGTACGGGTTGGCGCCGGACCGCCTCCAGTTGGAGATCACCGAGGGCGCGCTGATGGCCGACCCGCGGCGGGTGCTGGCCACCATCGCCCGGCTCGCCAAGATCGGCGTGGGGATCGCGCTCGACGACTTCGGCACCGGGTACTCGTCGATGCAGCACCTGCGCCGCCTGCCGCTCGCCGAGGTCAAGGTCGACCGCTCGTTCGTGCTGGGCATGGCGACCGACACCGACGACGCCGCGATCGTCCGGTCGGTGATCGAACTGGCCGGCGCGCTGGGCCTGCGGGTGGTCGCGGAGGGCGTGGAGGACGAACGCACCTGGCGCCTGCTGCACGAGGCCGGCTGCCACGTGGCGCAGGGCTGGTTCTACGCCCGCCCCATGCCGCCGGACGAACTGGCGATGTGGCTCTCCCGCTACCGCGCCATCCGCCCCGCCCCGTCCTCCCCATGATCAAGGCGTCCTTCACGTCGTTATAGCTACACGTCGTTATAGCTACATGAGGGACGCCTTGATCATGGAGGCGGGCGACGGGCTCCGGAACGTTACAAATAGACTCGCGGGGCGAAACGTATACGCACCGAAAAGGGGGCAGCCATGGCCGCCATATCCCGCGAGGAGGTCGCGCATCTCGCGCGCCTGTCGCGGCTCGCCGTCACCGAGCAGGAGCTCGACCTGTTCGCGGGCCAGCTCGACGTGATCCTCCAGGCGGTCGCCCAGGTCGGCGAGGTGGCCGCGGCGGACATCCCGCCCACCTCGCACTCGGTGCCGCTGACCAACGTGCTGCGCGAAGACGTCGTCCAGCCGTGCCTCACCCCGGAGGAGGCCCTCGCCGGCGCGCCGGACGCGGAAGAGGGCCGGTTCCGGGTACCGCGGATCCTGGAGGAAGAGGCATGAGCGACCTGACTCGCCTGACCGCCAAGGAGGTCGCGGGGGTCATCGCCCGCGGCGACGCCTCCGCCGCCGAGGTCGCCCAGGCCCACCTCGACCGGATCGCGGCGGTCGATGACCGCGTGCACGCGTTCCTGCACGTCGACGAGGAGGGCGCGCTGGCCGCGGCGACCGAGGTCGACGAGCGCCGCGCCGCCGGCGAGCCGCTCGGCCCGCTGGCCGGCGTGCCGGTCGCGGTCAAGGACATCGTCACCACCCGTGGCGTGCCGACGACCGCCGGGTCGAAGATCCTCGAAGGCTGGCGCCCGCCGTACGACGCGACGATCGTCACCCGCATGCGCGAGGCCGGGCTGGTGATGCTCGGCAAGACCAACCTCGACGAGTTCGCGATGGGATCGTCCACTGAGTACTCGGCCTACGGACCGTCGTACAACCCGTGGGACCTCACCCGCATCCCGGGCGGCTCCGGCGGCGGCAGCGCCGCCGCGCTCGCCGCCTACGAGGCGCCACTCGCCGTCGGCACCGACACCGGCGGCTCCATCCGCCAGCCAGGGGCGGTGACGGGTACCGTCGGCGCGAAGCCCACGTACGGCGGCACGTCGCGGTACGGGCTGGTCGCGTTCTCGTCCTCACTGGACACGCCCGGCCCCTGCGCCCGCACCGTCGAGGACGCGGCCCTGCTGCACGCGGTGCTGGCGGGCCACGACCCGCGCGACTCCACGTCGATCCCGCAGCCGGTGCCCGATGTGGTCGGTGCCGCCCGGCGCGGCGCGAGCGGCGACCTGACCGGCGTGAAACTGGGCCTGGTGCGGGAGTTCTCCGGCGAGGGCGCCGAGCCGGGCGTGATGGCCGCGTTCCACGACGCCGTCGACAAGCTCACCAAGCTGGGCGCCGAGGTCGTCGAGGTGTCCTGCCCGAATTTCCAGTACGCGCTGCCGGCCTACTACCTGATCGCGCCCAGCGAGTGCTCGTCCAACCTGGCCCGCTTCGACGGTGTCCGGTATGGACTCCGGGTGGCCGACGACGGCGTGAAGGCGCTCGAAGAGGTGATGTCGCTGACCCGTGAGGCCGGCTTCGGCCCGGAGGTGAAGCGGCGCATCATGATCGGCACGTACGCGCTGTCGAGCGGCTACTACGACGCCTACTACGGTCAGGCGCAGAAGGTGCGCACGCTCATCACCCGCGACTTCACCACCGCGTTCGAGCAGGTCGACGTGCTCGTGTCGCCGACCACGCCGTTCGTGGCGTTCCCGCTCGGCGCGCGCACCGCCGACCCGTACCAGATGTACCTCGCCGACCTGTACACCATTCCGGTGAACCTGTACGGCGGCCCCGGCATCTCCGTCCCGTGTGGGCTCTCGGAGGGCCTGCCGGTGGGCCTGCAGATCGCCGCGCCCACCATGGCCGACGACCGGATGTACCGGGTCGCGGCCGCGCTGGAGTCCGCCGTCGGCACGTTCACCCCGGGGGAGCTGTCATGACCGTCACCCTGCCGTCCTACGAGGACGCGATCACCCGCTACGAGCCGGTGATCGGCCTGGAGACGCACGTCGAGCTGGGCACGAACACGAAGATGTTCTGCGGCTGCCCGACCGACTTCGGCGGCGAGCCCAACACCCGCATCTGCCCGGTCTGCCTCGGCCTGCCCGGGTCGCTGCCGGTGGCCAACAAGGCCGCCATCGAGGCGACCATCCAGATCGGACTCGCGCTCAACTGCACGATCGCGGAGTGGTGCCGGTTCGCGCGGAAGAACTACTTCTACCCGGACATGCCGAAGAACTTCCAGATCAGCCAGTACGACGAGCCGCTGTGCGTCGACGGCTGGCTCGACGTGGAGGTCGACGGTTCGCTGGTCCGGATCGGGATCGAGCGGGTCCACCTGGAGGAAGACACCGGCAAGACGCTGCACGTGGGCGGCGCCACCGGCCGCATCCACGGCGCCACCGAGTCGCTGGTGGACTACAACCGGGCCGGCATCCCGCTGGTGGAGATCGTCACCAAGCCGATCCCGGGCACCGGTGCGCTCGCGCCGATCGTCGCCCGGGCATACGTCACCGAGCTGCGCGACGTGATCCGCACGCTCGGCGTCTCGGATGTGCGGATGGAGCAGGGCTCGCTGCGCTGCGACGTCAACACGTCGCTCAATCTCGCTGGCGCGGAGTGGGGCACCCGCACCGAGACCAAGAACGTCAACTCGTTGCGGTCGGTCGAGCGGGCGGTGCGCTCGGAGATCATCCGCCAGGCGTCGGTGCTCGACGGCGGCGGCCGGATCGTCCAGGAGACCCGCCACTTCCACGAGGACACCGGCGACACCACCTCCGGCCGGTCCAAGGAGACCGCGACCGACTACCGGTACTTCCCGGAGCCGGACCTGGTGCCGCTCGCGCCGGACCCGGTGTGGGTCGCGTCGTTGAAGGCGGCGTTGCCGGAGTTGCCGCGGCTGCACCGCAAGCGGCTGCAGGCCGACTGGGGACTGTCCGACCTGGACATGCAGTCGGTCGTCAACGCCGGCGCGGTCGAGCTGATCGAGCAGACCATCGCCGCCGGCACCTCCGCCGAGGGCGCCCGCAAGTGGTGGCTGGGCGAGCTGGCCCGGCGCGCCAACGAGTCCGGTGTGGAGCTCGCCGCGGTGGGCGCCACCCCGGCGCACGTGGCCGAGCTGCAGCGGCTGGTCGACGACGGCAAGCTGAATGACAAGCTGGCGCGCGCGGTACTGGAAGGCGTGGTCGCCGGCGAGGGCACGCCGACCGAGATCATGGCGGCGCGCGGGCTGGAGGTCGTGTCGGACACCGGGGCGCTGATGGCCGCGGTCGACGAGGCCATCGCCGCCAACCCGGACGTGGCTGCCAAGATCCGTGACGGCAAGGTGGCGGCGGCCGGCGCCCTGATCGGCGCGGTCATGAAGGCCACCCGCGGCCAGGCCGACGCCAAGACCGTCCGCGACTTGATCATCTCCCGCCTGTCCTAACCTCCCCATGATCAAGGCGTCCTTCAAGTAGTTAGAACTACTTGAAGGACGCCTTGATCATGGAGGGGTTGCCTTCCATCGATGCATGACGGCGGCACTCTGCTGCGGAT
Organism: Actinomycetes bacterium KLBMP 9797; assembly: GCA_037414955.1. GTDB lineage: Bacteria > Actinomycetota > Actinomycetes > Mycobacteriales > Micromonosporaceae > Phytohabitans. The sequence goes on along the minus strand of JBBEWH010000209.1, from coordinate 8,983 downwards.
GGCCGAGGCCTGGCCGGCAATCAACCAGGAGCTGAGCAGGCTCGCCGACTTGGTTGTGGCTGACGGGCCGGCCGACTTCGGTTGTCCCGTCCGGCTGCGCCCTCCAACTCGGCACCTAGATCAACCGTCCGCGCGGGCCGCTGCCGCTTGGCGCTGATCCGGGAATGAGCACCGCGGCGGGTGCGGCATCGGATGAAACCCGCCGTGCTCAGCGGTGAGATATGCACGTTATAGCGCCGCCATAACGTGGTTGTGGCACCGCTGAGCGACGTGAGGGACGCCTTGATCATGGAGAGGGCCGCTCATCGCCGCCGCCACCAGCACGCGGTAGATGGTGGGCAAGATCGTGCGTGATAAGCGCGGGATCGAGCGGCGGGTCGGGCGGGTGGGACGGCGGCCGGCGGGACCGCGGCGCGCGACCGCCGCGCGTGGGATCCACCCATGATCAAGGCGTCCCTCATGCTGCTATAACGACGTGAGGGACGCCTTGATCATGAAGTGGGGGACGGCGTCGGGGTACGCGGTGGGGCCTGGCCCTCGGCCGGGGTTTCTTCGTCGTCCTTGATGACCTTGCGCTCGAGCGCCACCTGCGCCTGGCCGGCGCCGCCCACCTGGATGTCGTCGTAGGCCTGCAACACCCGCTGCTGGTCGAAGTACAGCACCGACATGGCCAGCGGCAGCGGTTCCTCGTCTTCCAAGCCGCGCAGCCCGGCGCCGCCGGTCGAGCCCTCCACCATCAGCCGGGTGGCCGGCCGGCCCGTTACCGCCGGCAGCATCGAGACCTCGCGGTGGTGGGTGTGCCCGGCGAGCACCAGCGGGCACGAGCCGGACAGCGAGCCCGCCGACGCCGGGTCGTGCACCAGCGCGATGTCCACCGGCTTGCCGCTGGCCCGGATCGTCGTGGCGAGCTGCTCGCCGGTCGCGATCATCCGCTCGGCGGTCTGCTTCGACGTGCCGGAGCCGGCCGGTGACGTCTCCTTGTCCGGGGTGAACCGGGGGTCGCCGATGCCGGCGATGGTCAGCCCGGCGACCTCGGCGACCGCGTTGTCCAGTACCACGGCGTTCGGCTGGCGGGCCACGGCCGTGGCGGTCGCGCCGGAGTCGTGGTTGCCGCGGATGTACACGTACGGCACCTTGAGCTGGCCGATCGACGCCACGTAGGAGTCTTCGGTCGTGCTTCCCCAGTCGACGATGTCGCCGGTGTCGATCACCACGTCGATGCCGAACTGCTCCACCACCGTGCGGATCATCGACCAGGCGGTGGGGTTGAGGTGCAGGTCGGACACGTGCAGCACGCTGATCGTGCCGGGGTCCGGCTGGTAGACGGGCAGCGTCGACACCGTGGTGTAGATCCGGCTGACGTTCGACACGATGTGTTGCAGCTGCTCGGCGTACTGGCCGTAGTTCTGCGCGATCTGCCGCGCGTCGCCGACCACGGCCGGCGCGTTGACCAGCAGGCCCTCGTAGCGCGGTTCCTCGATCGAGTCGGGCTTCAGGGTGCCGAGCGCGGCGCCGAGGCTGCCGCCGATCATGACCAGGGCCAGGCCGCCCGACCAGGCGACCCGGCGCATGTTCCGGAACACCAGGGCCGCGAGCACCATCGCGCTCAGGACCGAAACCGCGACGGTACGCATGCCGAGCCGGATCATGCCCTGTTTCACGTCGTCGACGGCGGTGTCGCCGGCGCGGGTGATGCCGTTCGGGTCGTCGATCAACGCCTCGGTGCGGCCCTGGTCGAGGGACCCGAGCGTCACGCTCAGATGCGCGGGGCCGTCGTGGCTGTTGAGCAGCAGGGAGCCGAGCGGCGGGATGGCGACCTCGGTGTCCCCGATGATCGACGGGGTGATCCGCAGCTCGGCGTGGAACGGCCCCACGTCGGTCTCGGTGCGGGCGCCGATCACCACGCCGAGGATCACGCCGGCCAGGGTCACGCCGAACACGAACAGCCCGACGCCGAGCCGCCGGGCCGCCATCGAGTGGGGAGCCCGGGAAAGGCCGCGGCGCACACCGCGAAGGACCGGGCCAATGGCCCGGCCCGCTCGGCGTACCCCCGACAAGCTGGACCGCAGCGCGCGCCGCGCTGCGGGGATCTGATCTGTTTCCGTATCCATACCTAGGACTAACTCTTGCCCGCCCCGCCGCCGGAGAAAACGAGCCGCAGGATGCGATCGTCGTCGGGGGCCGGCTCGCCGCGGCCGTCGTGGTTCGACGTGGTTACCCACAGTGAACCATCCGGGGCGGCGACGGCGGTGCGCAACCTGCCGTACTGCTCCGCGAGCATCGGGCGCGGCCGCCCGAAAACGGCGCCGGCGGCGGTCAGCTCGACCAGCCACAGCCGCTCGCCGCGCAGGCAGGCGGTGACCACCACGCGCTCGATGACCGCCATCCCCGAGCAGGACGCCTCCTCCGGCGACCACGTGACCAGGGGGTTCGCGAACCGCGCGTCGGTGCCCTGACCCTCGACGGTGGGCCAGCCGTAGTTCTTGCCGGGCTGGATCAGGTTCAGCTCGTCCCAGGTGTTCTGGCCGAACTCGGTCGCGTACATGCGCTTCTCGGCGTCCCACGCGATGCCCTGCACGTTGCGGTGGCCCAGCGACCAGACGAGCGAGTCCTTGATCGGGTTGCCGGGCGCCGGCTTGCCGTCCACGGTCATCCGGAGGATCTTGCCGGCGAGGCTCTTCGGGTCCTGCGACAGCGCCCGCTGCGAGCCGTCGCCGGTCGCGGCGTACAGGTAGCCGTCCGGGCCGAACGCCAGCCGGCCGCCGTTGTGGATGCCCGATCGGGGGATGCCGGTGAGGATCGGGGTCGGCTCGCCGCCGAGGGTGAGCTTGGCGATCCGGTTGTCCTGCCGGGTCGTGTAGTAGACGAAGACCGTCTTGTCGGTGTCGTACTTCGGCGACACCGCGATGCCCATGAGCCCGCCCTCGCCGGCGGCGAACACCTCGTCGAGCGTCTGCACGGTGGTCACCTTCAGCCCGTCGGTCGTCGACTCGGGCCCCACCTTGAGGATCTTGCCGGTGTTGCGCTCGGTGACCAGGGCACCGCGGTCGGGCAGGAACGCCACCCCCCACGGCACCCGCAGCCCTTTCGCCAGCACGGTCGCGGCGGCCTGCTGCTGGGCGGCCGCGCCGCCGTCCGCGGACGCGGACGCGCTGGGCGTGGGGAACGAGGGCGGCTCGCCGGCCTGGTCGGGCGCGGGCTGGCCGAAGCTGCATCCGCCCGCCGCCAGGACGATGGCCGTGGCGGCTGCGGTGACGCGGTACAGGGGGCGAGCGGTCACCCGGCCAGGGTAGCCGCACCACCTGGAGACGCCCGCCCGCGTGGGGTGCTTGGAAGGGACCCTTCCTATGCAAAAAGCGATAATAAGGGGCCCTTCCTTGCGGGTCAGGCGGGGCGGTGGGCGAAGACCCAGGTGCGCATCAGGAGGAAGCGCAGGATGGTGGCCGCGAGGTTGGCCGCGACCAGGACCGCCAGCTCGACCAGCCGGGTGGGCGTCGGCGTCGCCGCGTGCAGTACGGCCAGGGAGCCGCTGGTCAGCGCCAGCCCCAGCGCGAACACCACCAAACCTTGCGCCTGGTGCACGCCGGCGTGCCGTGCGCCCTTGATGCCGAACGTCAGCCGCCGGTTGGCGGCCGTGTTGCCCACCGCCGTGATGAGCAGGGCGAGCAGGTTGGCCGCCTGAGCGCCGGTCACGGTCCGCAGCAGGCCAAAGATCAGGATGTACGCGAGCGTGCTGGCCACGCCCACCCCGGCGAACCGGATGAGCTGGCCGGTCAGACCCACGGGTACCCCGACGGGCGGCGGCGCGTCCCGGCCGAGCTGCCGGCGCAGCTCGCCGATCGGCAGCGCACCGGTGGCCAGGCCCCGCCCGAGCCGCCAGATGCCCTTGAGGTCGGCGATGGCGGTGGCCACGATGTCGACCCGGCTGTCCGGGTCGTCGACCCAGTCCACCGGCACCTCGTGGATGCGCAGCCCGGCCCGCTCGGCGAGGACCAGCAGCTCGGTGTCGAAGAACCAGCCGGTGTCGCGGACCAGCGGCAGCAGCTGCGCCGCGACGTCCCGCCGGATCGCCTTGAAGCCGCACTGGGCGTCGGAGAACCGGGCGGCGAGCGTGCCACGCAGGATCAGGTTGTAGCAGCGGGAGATGATTTCCCGTTTCGGCCCGCGCACCACCCGGGAGCTGCGTGCCAGCCGGGTGCCGATGGCCAGGTCGGAGTGGCCGGAGAGGAGCGGCGCCACCAACGGCAGCAGCGCGGCCAGGTCGGTGGACAGGTCCACGTCCATGTACGCGAGCACCGGCGCGTCCGATCCGGACCAGACCGCGTTCAGGGCCCGACCGCGACCCTTCTCGTCGAGGTGCACGACGCGCACCTCGGGCAGCTCATGGCTCAGGGCGGTCGCCACGCCGAGCGTGGTGTCGGTGCTCGCGTTGTCCGCGATGGTGATCCGAAAGGGGTAGGGGAAACCGCCGCTCAGGTGCGCGTGGAGCCGGCGCACGCACGGCGCCAGGTCGATCTCCTCGTTGTAGACCGGGATCACGACGTCGAGGATCGCGGTGCGCGGTTCGTAGCCGGTCTGGCGGGCGGCGCCGGGCAGTGCTGTGGTCGTCATGGCGTCGAAACTGCCTTTCATGGCTCGGATCCGGATGAGGCGAGGCTGTGCCCCGACTGTGGAGCCGGGAACGCCTTGATCATGAGGAGGTGGTGAGGTCGTAGAGGGTCACGCCGCCGACGGTCGTGGCGGTGAAGTTGGCGGTGACCCACTCGGTGATCGCCGAACCGCTGCCGCCACCAGGCCCGCGCATGCCGCCGCCGGTCCCGCCACCGATGAAGTAGTGGATCTTCTTGTCGGCGACGTACTGCTGGAACTGCGCCAGCGTCGGCGCCGGATCGCCGCCGCTGAAGCCGCCGATCGCCATGACCGGTTTTTCGGTGGCCAATTGGTAGCCGGCCGCGTTGGTGGCGCTCACCGCGGCCGCGACCCAGGTGTACGTGTCCGCGTCCCGCGTGAGCGCCGCGACCAGGGCGGCGTCGACCGAGGCGGCATCGTCGAAGCCTCCTGGACCGCCGCCGCGCCGGCCCGGAGCGCCCTGGCCGGCGCCGGGAGCCCCGCCCTGCGCGCCGCCGGGTGTGCCTTGCGCCCCGCCAGGGAAGCCGGGGAATCCGTAGCCGCCTTGCGCGCCGCCGGGAAAGCGGCCGCCGGCCGGGAAGCCGCTGCCCGGTCCGCCGGCGAGGGCCACGTCGGGTCCGGCCATGGGGATCGAGCCGCGGTGCGGCGTGGCGGCGGTGCTCAACGCGTACCCGAACGGGCCCAACGCCGCGACCGCGACCGCCGCGACGGCGGCGAGCCCCGACGCGCGCCGGTGGAGCCGGCCGGCGAGCAGCGCGGCTGCGGCGGCGAGTCCGCCGACCAGCACGACCCAGCGCAGCCACGGCTGCCAGTCCGCGCTGCGTCCGAGCAGGAACCAGGCCCAGACGGCGGTCATGGCCGTCGTCGCGGCCAGAATCGGGGGTACGGGGACAGCGTCCCGCCGCTGCCATAGCGCGGCGCCGCCCACCGCCACCAGGGCGCTGACCGCCGGGGCGAGCGCCACCGTGTAGTACTCGTGATACGTGCCCTCCATGAAGCTGAAGACCAGGCCGGTGACCAGCAGCCAGCCGCCCCAGAGCACGGCGGCGGCGCGGGTGCGCTCGGTGCGCGGGGCCCGCCAGGTCAGGACCAGCACCGCGACCAGCAGGATCAGGGCGGCCGGGAGCAGCCAGGCGATCTGACCGCCGTTCTGGGCGTCGAACATGCGCAGGATGCCCCGCCCGGCGCTGAACCCGCCGCCCCCGCCGCCCGGCCCACCGCCGCCCGGGAAGCCGCTCCCGCCGGAAGCGCCGCCGCCCGGCCCGCCGCCGTTGCCGTCGCGGCCGAAGATCCGGCCGAGGCCGTTGTAGCCGAGGGTGAGTTCCAGCAGGCTGTTGTTCTCCGAGCCGCCGATGTAGGGGCGGTACTGGGCGGGGATGAGCTCGACGGTGGCGACGTACCAGCCGGCGGAGACCACCATGGCGATGCCGGCCACGAGCAGCTGGACGATCCGGCGCCCGAGACCGGTGGGTGCGGCGATGAGGTAGGCGAGCGCGAACGCCGGGACCACCAGCAGCGCCTGCAGCATCTTGGTGAGGAAGCCGAACCCGACGAACACGCCGACCAGCACGAGCCACTTGGTGCTGGCGGTCTCGATGGCGCGCACGGTGGCGTACGCGCCGGCGACGAGCAGCAGCACGAGCAGCGCGTCCGGGTTGTTGAAGCGGAACATGAGCACCGCGACCGGTGTCAGGGCGAGCAACGCGCCGGCGAGCAGGCCGGCGACGGGGCCGGACCAGCGCCGGACGGTCGCGTAGAGCAGGCCGACGGCGGCGACGCCGAGGAGCGCCTGCGGCACCAGCATGCTCCACGAGCTGAGCCCGAAGATCCGCACCGACAGCGCCATCACCCACAGCGAGGCCGGCGGCTTGTCGACCGTGATCGCGTTGGCCGCGTCGGAGGAGCCGAAGAAGAACGCCTTCCAGCTCGCGGAACCGGCCTGCACCGCGGCGGCGTAGAACGAGTTGGCCCAACCCGAGGCGCCGAGTCCCCAGATGTAGAGCACCGCGGTGGCGAGGAGCAGGCCGAGCAGCGCCGGGCGTACCCAGGTGGGGTCGTCGGGGCGGCCGCGCCACAGCCGGGCGGCGCCGGCCGGACGGCGCGGTGCCACGGCGGCGGCCGGCCCGGGCTCTGTCAGCGTTGAACTCATAGGCCGGAAGATTCCGGCACCGATCTCCAATAGCCGTAAAAGGAACCTGGATCCGCGCTGTGAACGTAGTGACAAACGTCACCGCACGGACGCATTGACAGGCGTCCGCGCGGTGACGGTCTTCCTCAACTGGCGGTCAGGTCGTAGACGGTCACGCCGCCCACCGTGGTGGTGGTGTAGTTGGCCGCCACCCACTCGGCGATCTGCCGCGCCTCGTCGCTGCCGCCGTTGCCCTGGCCGAACCCACCGCTCGCGATGAAGTAGTGGATCTTCCCTGCGGCGACGTACTGCTGGAACTGCGCCAGCGTGGGCGCCGGGTCGGTGCCGTTGAAGCCGCCGATCGCCATGACCGGTTCCTCGGTGGCGAGCTGGTAGCCGGACGCGTTGTTGGCGCCGATCACCGCCGCGATCCAGGTGTACGAGTCCGCGTCCTGGGTGAGCAGGTCCACCAGTTCGCTGCTCGGCGTGGAGCCGTTGAGCAGGCCGCCCATGCCGCCGGCGCCGCCGGTCGCGCCGCCGGTCGTGCCGTTCGTCGTGCCGCCGGGGAAGCCGCCGCCGCCCGGGCCGCCGCCGTTGCGGCCGCCGCCCGGGCCACCGCCGCCGCCGGGGCCGCCCATGGCGCCCGCCACGGTTGGACCGGCCGTCGGGATCGAGCCGGTGTGCGCCGTGCTGGCGGTGTTCAACGCGTACCCGAGCGGGCCGAGCAGCGCCGCCGCGACCGCGCCGGCGACGGCGAGGTTCAGCGCCGGCCGGGAGAGCCGGCCGGCGACCAGCATGGCGGCCGCCGACCCCACGCCGAGGGCCAGCACGACCCAGCGCAGCCACGGGTGCCAGTCGGCGCTGCGGCCGAGCAGGACCCAGCCCCACCCCGCGGTCACCGCGGTCGTGGCGGCCAGCACCGCGGGTACCACCGGGTTCGCCCGCCGCTGCCACAGCGCGGCCGCACCCACCGCGACCACGGCGCCGACCGCCGGGGCGAGCGCGACCGTGTAGTACGCGTGGTAGATGCCCTGCATGAAGCTGAAGACCAGGCCGGTGATGGCCAGCCAGCCGCCCCAGAGGACGAGGCTGGCGCGGGTGCGATCGGTGCGGGGCGCGCGGCCGACCAGGACGAGCGCGGCGACCAGCAGGATCAGCGCGGCGGGCAGCAGCCAGGCGATCTGGCCGCCGTTCTCCGCGCCGAACAGCCGGGTGATGCCGGTCGAACCCCAGCCGCCGCCCTGGCCGCCGCCGACGCTGCCGGTCTCCTCGCCGCTGAGCCGGCCGAGGCCGTTGTAGCCGAGGGTCAACTCCAGGACGCTGTTGTTCTGCGAGCCGCCGATGTAGGGGCGGTACTGGGCGGGGACGAGCTCCACGATCGCGATCCACCAGCCGGCGGAGACCACCATGGCGAGGCCGGCCAGCAGCAGTTGGGTGACGCGGCGCCGGACGGTGGTGGGCGCGGTGATCAGGTAGGCGAGCGCGAACGCCGGGACCACCAGCAGCGCCTGCAGCATCTTGGTGAGGAAGCCGAACCCGACGAACACGCCGACCAGCACGAGCCACTTGGTGCTGGCGGTCTCGATGGCGCGCACGGTGGCGTATAGGCGCCGGCGACGAGCAGCAGCACGAGCAGCGCGTCCGGGTTGTTGAACCGGAACATCAACACGGCCACCGGCGTGAGCGCGAGGACGGTGCCGGCGAGCAGGCCAGCCGCCGCGCCGGACCAGCGCCGGACCGTGGCGTAGAGCAGGCCGACGGCGGCGACGCCCATGAGCGCCTGCGGCACGAGGATGCTCCACGAGCTGAGCCCGAAGATCCGCACCGACAGCGCCATCACCCACAGCGAGGCGGGTGTCTTGTCCACGGTGATCGCGTTGGCCGCGTCGGAGGAGCCGAAGAAGAACGCCTTCCAGCTCGCCGAGCCGGCCTGGACCGCCGCCGAGTAGTAGGAGTTGGCCCAGCCGGAGGCGCCGAGGCCCCACAGGTACAGCAGGGCGGTGCCGAGGAGCAGCACCAGCAGCGCTGGGCGTACCCACTGGGGGTCTTCGGGACGGCCCCGAAGCATCCGGGCGGCGGCCGACGGCCGCCGGGGTGGTGGCGCGGGGGGCGCGTTCAGCACGGGCTCGGTGAGTGTCGAGGTCATGCCAGTGACGCTCCGCGACGCCTCCATGCGCCGCCTTGGCGCTCCCTGTGCCGCGCCTATGACCTCATGATCAAGGCGTC
>JBBEWH010000208.1:0-34347 GCA_037414955.1 Actinomycetes bacterium KLBMP 9797 | reverse complement strand
GTGACGCACGCCTTGATCATGGGCGGTCGACGGCCTAGAGCGGCAGCCTCAGGATCACCTGGAAGCCACGCTCCGGCCCGGGGCCGGCGGTCAGACTGCCGCCGTACACGCGGGCTCGCTCCCGCATCCCGACCAGGCCGTGCCCAACACCGGTGCGCTGTTCCGGCGGCGGCCCGCCGCCGTCGTCGGTCACCGTCACGGTCAGGGCGGCGGCGTCATAGCTGAGCCTCACCCTTGCGGACGCCGGCCGCGCATGCTTGATCACGTTCGTCAGCGATTCCTGGACGATGCGGTAGGCGCACAGGTCCGCACCGGGCGACAGGGCGCGCAACGGCCCGGTCACGACCACTTCGACGGGTACGCCGGCCCGCTGCACCCGCTCGACGAGGTCGCCGAGGATGGGTGTCATTCGATCCGTGGCGTCAGGCCGTCCGCGCCCCAGCCGATCGTGCCCACCAGCATCGACCGGTGCCGGGCCTCCGTGGTGGCGACGTCACATCCGGCCACATCGCAACGCCAGGCGTGGAACATGATCCAGGTCTCGCCGCCGGACCTGACCAGGTCGGCGCCGCCCGGGCCGCACAGGCCGGTATTGCCGCGCGACAGCACGTCGCCGAGCGACGTCCAGGTGCCGGCGGTCAGCCCGACCGACACGAACGCCTCCGTCTTGTACCGGCAGCCGTCGGCGTAGAAGTTCCGCGACGTGAACATCACCAGCCGTGGCCCGCTGCGCAGGATGACCGGCGCCTCGGTGACCGGGTTGTCGGCGATGAGCGTGATGGGCGGCTCCCCGGCGTTGTGTATCTGGTCGGCCAGCATCCGGGTGGCCCGGATGTTGCCGCCCTTCATGTTGTAGATCACCCAATGTGTACCGTCCAGTTTGGTGAACGGCGAAGGGTCGATCACGTCCCGCCCGTTCGGCGGGCAGATCGGGGCGTGCCCGAGCGCGTCCACGTACGGCCCGGCCGGCGAGGTCGCGGTGGCTACCCCGATGCACTGCCGGTCGGTGGCCCGGTCCCGCGCCGTGAAGTACATGATGAACCGCCCGTCGGACTCCCGCTGGAAGACGTCCGGTGCCCAGTCCCAGCCGGCGACCGTCCACGCTGGACGGGTCGGCATCGATCGGCCGAGCACCGTCCATGGGCCGCGCATGCTCGGCGCCGATGCGACCGGGAAGCCGTTGCCGGTGGAGAACGCGTAGAACGTGTCGCCGGCCTGGATGAAGCTCGGGTCGGCGAAGTTCCGGTCCAGCTCCAACGTCACCGAGTCCCCCGCCGCCGCCGTAACCGGTCCCGCGACGAGCACCACGACCGCCGCGACCAGCATCGCCAAAACCTTCTTCATACTTCCTCCCTCCCCATGATCAAGGCGTCCCTCAAGTAGTTCTAACGACTTGAGGGACGCCCTGATCATGGAAACCTAGGCATCATCGCCCGCCTCCACCCATAGCGCGGTCGGCTCATCAAGAGCCGTCCACAAGCTACGATGCGGCCTGGATTCTTCTCGTCCCGCAGCGGTTTGACTTTCTCGTACAACCACCGCCCTACCCGCGCTCCACGTGCAACCAGTGCGGTATCCCAGGATTCAAGCCGGTGGATATCCCCGATCCATTGCCTGCCGGCACCAATTACGACAGGATCGCCGGTGAACGATCCTCGATGGCAGGAGACCGCCCATGACAGTCTCTCTTCGGCATCCGTGGCGTTCTCTTCGGCATCCGTGGCGTTCTCTTCGGCATCCGTGGCGGCGCGTGCCCGTCCTCGCCGCCTCGACCGTCGTGGTGCTGTCCCTCGGGTTCGCGGGGCCGGTGGCGCCATCGGCCGCGGCGGCGCGGCCCGCGGACCAGACGACCGGTCTGCCGGAGCCGCGCCTGGACGACCCGTCGATCAACTGGCGGGAGATCGTCGTCGACGGCGGCGATGTCGAGCGCCGACCGGACGGCGCGGCGTACAACGTCTTTGGCGGATTCGGTTCGGTCTCCTGCAACAACACGTCCAACCTGCTTCTCGACTACAAGGAGGAGAATCCGCGCGCCTACTGGGAGATCATGCGGATGCTCTTCGACCCGGTCGGCGGCGCGGGGCTCACGCACATCAAGGTTGAGCTGGGCGCGGACAGCAACAGCTCGTCCGGCGCCGAGCCGGCGACGAAGCGCACCGCCGACGAGCCGGCGAACGTGTTACGCGGCGCCGGGTTCCATGTCGTCGCCGATGCGCTGAGGATCAACCCCGACGTCGAGGTGGAGGCCCTGCGCTGGGGCGAGCCCTCGTGGACCGGCAACGACTGGACCAAGCGGTACCAGTGGTACAAGGAGACCATCGACGCCGCCTACGACATGTTCGGTGTCGAGTTCGACTGGATGAGCCCGGCGCAGAACGAGGTCCGGCACGCCGAGTACCAGGTGTCCGAGCTGAACTGGACGATCCAGTTCGCCAAGTGGCTGGCGCGTGACGCCGCCGCGCCGGATGCGCGCTACGACTACGCGCGGATCAAGATCGTCGCGCTCGACTCCTACCGGGACGGCAACAACGTCGCTGGGCGGATTCTCGCCAACCCGGAAGCACTGGCGAACGTCGACGCCCTGGGCTTCCACTACGACATCGAGGGTGGCCCGAACGTCACCCGGCTGAACAAGGAGCACGGCCTGCCGGTCCTGTACTCCGAGGGCATCGCCCCGATGATCGACCCGCAGTACCGGCTCGCCGCCGATCCGGCCCGGGGTGGCGTCGGCGGCACCGCGTCCGCCGCTGACATCGCCGACCGATTCATCAATGCCTACCGATGGAGCGGGGCTGGCGACAACCCGGCGCACATGACGACGTTCCTTTTCCAGCCCGCCGTCAGCGCCATGTACGAAGGCACCCAGTATTCCCCCAAGCACCTGGTCCGGGCCTCCGACCCGTGGTCGGGGTACTGGGAGGGCGACGTCGGGATCGTCGCCGTGCGCCACTTCCACCAGTTCATCGACCGTGGATGGGAGTACATCGAAGGCGCTACCGGCGGCGACGGCACCAAGGGCGACGGCGGCACCACCGTCGACTCCTCCACCCGCACCGTTCTCACGGCGCGGACGCCCGCGCGCGCCGGCCGCTCTCCAGAGTGGACACAGGTGCACGCCAACAACACCCGGACGGATCGGTACTTCGAGGTCAAGGTGGCGGACCTGGGAGAGCGGGGCCGTCCGCTGTACGCCTGGCAGACGCGCGGCCCGGACGCCGGGCAGTCGTACGACGCCAACTACTTCCAGAACGTCGGCCACTACGCGCCCGTGCGCAGCGAGGTGATCGACGGCGTCGAGCACGACGTCTACCGCGTGCGGGTGCCGGCGTACGCGATCGTCACGCTGTCCACGCTGCGACGCGGCGTCCACGGCACCGCGGCGGAGTACCGGCCGGGCGACTTCGCACCGCGGGCGCGGGACGAGATCCTCCAGTTGCCGTACCGGGACGACTTCGAGTACGATGGCTACCCGACGACCGTGGTCGGCGGCCGCCAGATGACCTACCTCGAGCGCCGCGGCGGCACCCCGCGGTACACGGCCGACCAGGACGGCGCGTTCGAGGTGGTCGCGACCGGCGAGCGCCGTCATCGCCACGTGTTGCGGCAGCAGAATCACGCCCACAACCGGGGCTACCTGTGGAACGTGTGGGGCGACGGCCGGCAGAACGTGCCGTCGACAGCCGCACCGTCGACCGTGCTCGGCGACCATCGGTGGGCGAACTACACCGCGACCGTCGACTTCCGGCTGGACCTCGTCGACCGGGACCCGACGCTGGCGAACTTCGCCGGCCTGGGAGTCCGGCAGGTCCACGCCCGCGGTGGCGATCAGGCCACCTACGCCGTCCGCGTCCACGAAGACGGCCGGTGGGAGTTGCGCAAGCTCGACGCCGTGGTGGCGTCGGGCACCGTGGCCGGGTTCGCCGCCGGAGCGTGGCATACGTTGTCCGTCGCGGCTCGCGAGAACGTCATCACGGCGACGCTGGATGGCGCGCGGCTCGCCTCGTACGTCGACGCGTCGGTCAACCCGGTGCTGGCCGGCCGGGTGGCCCTGGTGAGCGGGTACTACAACGCCCAGTACGACAATCTCGCGGTCACCCCGATCAGGGGCCAGGCATGGAAGTCGACGAAGATCGACGACGCCGACCCCCGCGTCGCGTACCCGGACGGTTTCTCCTTCGTCCAGGCCGGGTTCGCGCACTTCAACCGCACGCAGCACGTGCTGGGGGCGGGCCAGTCGCTGGCGCTCGACTTCACCGGCACCGGGCTGAACCTGTTCGGCGCGACCGGATCCGCGACGCTGGAGGTGCGCGTCGACGGCCAGACACCCCACACAGCGCAGGTCGGCAACGTAGGCACCAGACAGACCTCCTACTGGCTACGCGACCTACCACAACGCCCCCACCACGTAACGGTCCACGTAGTGGCCGGAACCTTCACACTAGACGGCATCGACACAGTAACCCGGTAACCCGGCCGATCTTGCGGTGGTCATGTCGAGTTGCCCGATTGGGCACCTGACAAGCGCAAGATCGACCGGGCCTGTTACCTCAGCTGACGTTCCACCGCTGGTGGTTGCCGCCGTTGCAGGTCCACAGCTGAAGCAGCGTGCCGTTGGCGGTACCCGTGCCCGCGGCGTCGAGGCAGAGTCCAGATTGGACGCCGCGCAGCGTGCCGTCGACGGCGACGGTCCACTTCTGGTTGTTGCCGCCGTTGCAGGTGTAGGTCTGCACGACCGCGCCGTTCGTCGTGGCGTTGTTGCGGACGTCTAGGCACAGCCCGGACCCGACGCCCCGAATCGATCCGTCGCTGTTCAGCGTCCACCGCTGGTTGTTGCCCGAGGTGCAGTCCCAGAGGTTGACCTGCGTCGACAGCGCGGTCGAGTGGTTGGGGACGTCGGTGCACCGACCGGACGCCAACCCGACGATCGCGTGCGTTCCGGAGACCCCGGACACCTGCGCGAACTGCCACTCCTGGGAGCCGTCCGCCGTCGAGTTCTGGACGGTGAGGGACGCGCCCGCCGAGGCCCCGGTGAGGTAGAGGCTCGTGTTCGCGGCCGATTGCATGCGGTAGTAGCCGTTGGTCGTCGGCACGAGGTTCCAGTGCCCCTGCGTCGAGTTGTCGACCCATTGGCCGATGCGCTGCCCCGCCGTCGCGGTGCCGGTCCAGATGCCCGCCATCCGGCCGCCGGACCTGTTCAGCAGCGTCAGCGCACCGTTCGACTTGTACTGGGTACGCCACGCCTGTGTCTCGGTGTTGGCTGCGGAGCCCGACGCCTCCAGGCGCACGTCCGGCACGTCGGCGTTGCCGATGTTCGCGTCGTTGATGTGGTTTCCGGTGCCGATCACCTGCCCGGTCAACCGGTTGACGATCCGGTAGTAGGGCCCGGCGGTGCGACCGAAGTCGATGTCCGCCCAGATGATGTTCGACGTCCCGACGTTGCCGGCGACGATGACGCGCCCGGTCCGGGATACCCACGTCAGGTTGCGGCTGTAGCCCCCTGGCAGCGTCGTCTGGAACTCGGTCCAGGCGCCCGTGCTGCTGCCCGAGTTGATCCAAACGTTGCCACTACCGGAGGCGTTGTACAGGATCCGGCCGTCCGGGGTGCGGGTGAGCACCGGGCTGCCGCCCCGCGACAGCGCGCGTGAACCCGGCGCGAGCGGCAGCGCGGTGATCCCCGCGCCGACCGCGCCGCCGACCGAGAAGAAGTTCAGCGGGTTGTCGGAGATCTTGTAGCGGACGTTGTCGCCGCCGCCCCAGTACTCGTACGTCAGCAGCCACCTGCCGTCGGAGGTCGGCACGACCGTCGTCATGCCGGGGCGGCCGCCACCGATCTGCGTCTGACCCGATGACGAGGTGAAGGTGTTTCCGGCGACATCGAGCACGGGTGCGCTCCACGCGGAGGACGTCAGGCCGTTCCACGTGCGGTGCGCGAGGATCTGCGCTCCCGAGTCGGCGCGGGTGTCGTTGTCGGGAGCGAGCGTCGGCACGCCAGTCGTCGTGTTGTAGCCGATGTAGTCGTTCTCGTCCGAGTAGTAGACGACGAGCTGGTTGTTGTACACCATCAGGTACGGCTCCCATACGGGGTCGATCTGACGGTACGTGTTCGCGTTCGCGACGTTGGTGCCGATCGCGCCGGCGCTGCCACCCTGCCAGCCGCCGGTCGTGATGACGTTCAGGACGTTCCACGTCACACCAGCGTCGGCGCTCGAGAACAACGCCAGGGCCATGTCACGGCGGTCGCCGTCGTTGGACGGCACCCAGTTCGGGTCCGCGGCCTTGTGCTCGAGGTAGTAGTAGTCGTCGCCCGTGACGATGCTCGCGAGGAGCAGCGTGCCGGCGGGCAGATTGCCCACCGCCTGGGGCAGCACGTACGGGAAGGGGTTGCCCCAATTGCTCGTGTACCGCGCGTAGGCCGGGTTGGACGACAGGTACGCGGGCGCCTTGAGTTCCGCCAGCTTCTGCCACGTGGTCCCGCTGTCGTCGCTCTTGTAGATGGGGAGCGTTTCACCGTCCGCGCTCCCGGACGGCGGAACCGTCGCCTGCTCCCAGGACGCGATGAGGCGGCCGCTCGGCAATTCGGCGATCTTGGGATAGATCGCGCAGTTCCCGCGGCCCTTCAGGCAGGGCTGGCTCGCGGGCAACTGGTAGATCGTTCCTTGCGTGGGGCTGTACGCCTGCGTCGGGCTGGTCGGCAGTGCCAACAGTCCGGCCACGAGCACGGCGCTCGCCGTGATCGAGACCATTCTCTTCACTGTCACGGGGGTCCTTTCGAGGTGCGGGGTGGCACGCTGCGCGCGTGAGCGAACGGCGCAGGTGCTCTTGGCGTCGTTGATGGCGTGAAGGTCGCGGCCCGCCGTGTCCTGCCGGCCCCCGTCGTCCGGCACCAGAACCTCCGCGGCCATCCAGTCGTGCGGTGACTCGGGTCATATGACAACGCGGTCATGTTCGCGCAGTCATATGAACGTGGTCAAGAGCCCAAAACAAATCCGTAACCCCGACCCTCGAGCGCCATGACTGGCGCGCGGCTCTTGACCGGCGTAGTCGGATCGAGTAAACATGACCGCGCGGTCACATGGCTGGCCCGAGGATGCCACGCGACGCGAGCGGGAGACACGATGACGCGACCAGCGGGCCGGAACCCGAGTCCCACCATGCCGCGCAGTGCGGATGTCGCCAGCCTGGCCGGGGTCTCCAGGAAGACCGTGTCCAGGGTTTTCAACGACGAACCGTACGTGTCCGCCGCGGTGCGCCGGCGAGTTCTCGACGCCGCGAAAGCGCTCGGTTACCGGCGCAACAACGCGGCCCGCGCGCTCGCTTCCGGCCGCACCCACACCATCGGTGTGGTGACGCTCGGTACGTCCGGATACGGGCCCGCCTCGCTGCTGGTGAGCATCGAGCGCGCGGTTCGAGATACCGGCTACGCCCTGCGCGTGGTGAGCACGCTGGACGCCGACCCAGCCGGTATCGCCGGTGGCGTGGAATCGCTGCTCGCGCAGGGCGTGGACGGGATCGTCATCTCCGAACCGATCGACGAGGGAGGGGCCTCCGTCGCCGTTGACGTGCCGGTCCTTTTCCTCGGTGCGCCGCCGGCGTTCACCGCCGTCCGGACGCTGACCGCGGGCACCGGCTCCATGCCGCTGGCGCGAGCGGCGACCGACCATCTCCTCGATCTGGGGCACGCGACCGTCCATCACGTCGCCGGTCCGCAGCGGTGGTATGCCGCCAGGGACCGCCTTGCGGGATGGCGGACGGCGCTGGAGGCGCGTGGCCGGATTACGCCGCCGGTCAGCTACGGCGACTGGTCCGCCGCCTCCGGATACGCGGCAGGCCGCGAGCTCGCCCAGGACAGCGGCGTGACGGCGGTATTCGCCGCCGGTGACGAGATCGCCATCGGTCTGATCCGGGCGCTGCTGGAAGCCGGACGGCGGGTGCCCGAAGACGTCAGCGTCGTCGGGTTCGACGACATGCCGGTGGCCGCATACGTGACGCCACCGCTGACCACCGTGCGCCAACCCTTCGAGGCCGCGTCGCGGGAGGGGCTCAAGCTCCTGGTGCAGGCGATCGAGAACCCACACGTCGACCTTCCGCCGGTGGCCGACCCGCCCGTCGAGGTCGTTGTCCGCGCTTCCACGGGCCCCGCTCCTCGGGCGGTCCCGGAGCCTGGAGGCGCCTGACATCCCTCATGATCAGGGCGTCCCTCACGTCGTTAGAGCGACGTGAGGGACGCCCTGATCATGGAATGGGGGACCTCGACGGGGGTGGCGTGGGACAATCCGGGGAGGAGGGGCCCGATGACCACTGCGCCCGCGATCCAGGCTTCCACGACGCTGCTGGACCGGATCCGGGCGGGCATCATCGGCGAGGGCGAGGTGCTCGACGGCCCGTATGGTCCGCGGCGGATCACCTACGCCGACTACACCGCCTCCGGCCGGGCGCTGGACTTCATCGAAGACTTCGTCCGCGATCAGGTCCTGCCCCGCTACGCGAACACCCACACCGAAAGCTCCGGCACCGGCCTGCAGACCACCCGCCTGCGCGAGGATGCCCGCCAGCTGATCCGCGACGCCGTCGGCGGCACCGACGAGTATGTGGTGATCTTCTGCGGGTCGGGGGCCACGGCGGCGGTGAACAAGCTCGTCGGGATCCTCGAGCTCCGGCTACCGGCCGGCCTGTCCGACCGGCACCGGCTGCTGGACCGCATCCCGCCGGCTCGACGACCGGTGGTCTTCGTCGGGCCGTTCGAGCACCACTCCAACGAGCTGCCCTGGCGCGAGTCGATCGCCGACGTCGTCGGCATCGCGGCGGACGCCGACGGCCACATCGACCTCGCCGCGCTGGAGCGGCAGCTCGCCGCGTACGCCGATCGCCCGTTGCGCATCGGCAGCTTCTCGGCTGCCTCCAACGTCACCGGCATCCTCTCCGACACCGATCCCGTCGCCGCCCTGCTGCACCGGCACGGCGCGCTGTCGCTGTGGGACTACGCCGCGGCCGGCCCGTACGTGCCGATCCGGGTGGCCCCCAGCCGGCCCGGCGCCGGCGATCACAAGGACGCGATCTTCCTGTCGCCGCACAAGTTCATCGGCGGGCCGCAGTCCCCGGGTGTGCTCGTCGTCCGGCGCGACCTCGTCCGCAACCGGGTGCCCACCCAGCCCGGCGGCGGCACGGTCGCGTTCGTCGACCCGGTCGCGCACCGGTACCTCGACGACCCCGCCGCGCGGGAGGAGGGCGGCACCCCCGCCATCGTCGAGTCCATCCGCGCCGGCCTCGTCTTCGCCCTCAAACAGGCCGTCGGCACCGACCTGATCCAGGCGCGCGAGGAGCGGCTGTGGCGGCACGCGCTGCGCCGATGGCAGGGCAACCCCGGCGTGGAGATCCTCGGTAACCCGCACGCCCGCCGCCTGTCCATCGTCTCGTTCCGCATCCGGCACGGATCCCGATACCTGCACCACAACTTCGTCGTGGCGGTGCTCAACGACCTGTTCGGCATCCAGGCCCGGGGCGGCTGCTCGTGCGCCGGCCCGTACGGCCACCGCCTCCTGGCCATCGACGCCGACCACTCGCGCGCGTTCCG
Organism: Actinomycetes bacterium KLBMP 9797; assembly: GCA_037414955.1. Lineage (GTDB taxonomy): Bacteria > Actinomycetota > Actinomycetes > Mycobacteriales > Micromonosporaceae > Phytohabitans. Next base: position 24,776 of record JBBEWH010000208.1, on the reverse strand, counting down.
CGACGAGGTCAGCCACGGGTGCGACGGCATCAAGCCGGGGTGGGTACGCATCAACTTCAACTACTTCATCAGCGACCTCGTGCGCGACTACCTCATCGACGCGGTCGACCTCCTCGCCACCGGCGGCCACCGGCTGCTCACGGATTACCGGTTCGACCCGCACACCGGCCTGTGGCGTCACCACGCCGGGCCGGCCGCACCACCGCTGCGGCTGCGCGACGTCCGTTTCAGCGGCGGGGAAGGGCTCACGTGCCCGCGGCAGCGGGCGCAGGCCGGTGAGGAGACCCTCGCCGGCTACCTCGACCAGGCCCGCGCCCTGCTCGCGACCAGGCCCGACCACGTCGACGACGCGCCCAGCGGCCTCCCCGACGACTTCGAACGGCTTCGGTGGTTCCACCTGCCGCACGCCTGCCTGACCGGGCCGGCACCCGGCTCCGGCAGACCATGATCAAGGCGTCCTTCACGTAGTTAGAACTACTTGAAGGACGCCTTGATCATGGGAGTCCCCGCCGTGCGGTCGGCGGTCCACCGCGGCCGGGCTGCTAGCGTTCGGCGCCATGTGGAGCGAGGAGATGGTGGCCGGGCGTCCGGCATGGCGGCACACCCGGTCGGGCGTGGTGTTCCGGGAGGTGCCGCGCGGCACGTTCCGGATGGGCCTGTCCGACGCGGAGCTGGAGGCGGTACGCGCCATCGAGCGCAGCGGCGGCGCCGAGGACACGCTAGAGCCGTTCTTCGCAAGCGCCGGAGACGCCCAGCCGGTACGCGAGGTGCGGGTCGAACCGTTCCTGATCGCCCGGCACCCCCTGACGGTCGCGCAGGTCCGGCATTGGCTGCCCGAGTACGAGGACGACTACGCCGACGAGGACTCCGGCGTCGCCCGGCTCGAGGACGACCTGGATGACCTGCTCGAGGCCCTGCCGTTCCGGCTGCCCAGCGAGGCCGAGTGGGAGTACGCGGCCCGGGCGGGCACCACCACGCTGACGTTCCGCGGTGACGGGAAACCCGGCGAGGACCAGCTCCTCGACGACTTCGGTGACGAGGAGCGGACGGCGGCCACGGAGAACGCGTTCGGCCTGGCCGCGATGGGCTCGGCGAACGAGATCTGCGCCGACGTGTGGATCCCCGGTTTCGCAGGCGCGCCGGCGGACGCCCGGCCACGCACCGGTGACGGGCCCCGGGTGGTACGCGGCGGCGCCGCCGACCTCCACCCGTGGCAGGGCTGCGACGAGTGGCTGCTGCTGCTCTCCGCCACCCGGTACGAGCACGCCCAGTTCACCGCGGTCCGCCCGGTCGCGGCACTGCCATCCCGCTAGCGCTGTCTTGTGTGGAGGGTCAGCCCACCCTCAGGCCCTAGCTCGCTTTCGCTTTCAGGTCCTGCTTCGGGCCTTCGAGGTCGCGTAGTTGGCTTTCCACGTGGGCCCGGAGCTGGGCGCGGTACTCGCGATGGAACCCGCGCAACTCCTCCAGGCGGTTGAGCGCCGCGGTGCGGTTGGCGTCCACAGCGCGGATGGCTTCCTGGTGCCGCTGGCGAGCCTCGCGCTCCAGGGCATCGGCCTTGGCCCATGCCTCACCGGTGATCCGGTCCGCCGTGGACCGCGCGTCGGACAGTAGCTTCTCAGCTTCGCGCCGGGCCTCGGCGACGTGGTGATCGGCGGTGCGCCGGGCCATCATCAACACGCGCAGCGGCGGCTCGCCGTCGCCGCCGGCCGGGCCGCCCTGATGGGCCGCCTGCTCCAGCTCGGCCTTCATGGCCCGAACCTTCTGCTCCACCGCCGCCTTGTCCCGCCGAAGGCGGTCGAGCTGGGCTTTCAGCTCGTGTACCTCGCCGGCCAGCCGCGGGTCGGCCTCCGGGTCGGCTGGCGCGCCGCCCGGCTCCACCTGGGCGCGGAGCGCCTTGTTCTCCTCGATCAGGCGGGCGAGTTCACGTTCGATCCTTTCGAGGAAGGAGTCGACCTCCTCCTCGTCGTACCCCCGCCTGTTGAGCGAGGGCTTCTTGAAGGTGATGTCATGGACATTGGCCGGAGTCAGTGGCATAGAAACTCCTCGAGTCGGGTGCCCCATTCATGGTCATGCCATGCCTCGCACCGCCCGCTCGGGCTAACTGGGACGCTACCAGCGTTCCGCTCGTGGAACCCTCATATCGGCTCAAGAGGGGTAAATTAGCGCCAACGCGGTACCGACTGTTTCGGTGGCCGAGGCGGGAACGGGTCAGCGGCCGAGCGCGCGGCCGGCCTGGGACCTGGTCGACGAGAGGTCGGACCAGGACCGGCCCGGCCCGAAAGTGGGGTGGGATTGTTCGCCGGACGGCTACGGTGAAGTTTGGCTACATCACGCGCCCGAAGGGAGACCACGGGTGAACATCCACAGAGTGCTCACGGTACTGGCCATGACCGCAGCGATCACGGCCAGCGGCCTTCCAGCCAATACTGGAGCGGCCTGGGCCGCCAAGGACGACTGCCCGGACGGCGCCATGTGCTTCTGGTCAAGGACGGCCTTCCGCGGCGAACCGGTTCTCCTTTTCGAGGACGAATCCGCACCGGATCTGACCCGGTCACATCCGTGGCTCAACGACAACGTTCGCAGCGTCTGGAACCGAATCGATGAGCCTTGGTGTCTCTATCAGCATCCCCACTACACGGGCATAAGCAAAAAGCTCAACTGGAAGGAAGACGTCAGCGACATGAACAGCTCGGTGTTGAAGTACCGGAGCAGCTCGCTGCGCCCATGCTAGCCCCACAGCAGTTGAAGGCGTGGACATGCGCACCGGGTTCCGCGGGTATCCGGTAAGGCACAAGCGCGAGGGGGCGCCATGTCGCGGTCTCAGCACGCGGCGGTGCTGTACGCGGCCCTGGGCGCGGTCCACGTGGCCGCTGCGGCCGTCGGCAGCACATGGGTGGACGCGGTGACCAAGCCGCTGCTGATACCGGCATTGGCGCTGTACGCGATCGCGGCCCACCGGGAGCACGGCGCGCGGGTCAGCCACCGGCTGCTGCTGTCGCTGGCCCTGGCGTGCGCCGGCGGCGTCGCGCTCAAGGTGGACAGCCCCGCCGGCTTGATCGTCGGGATGGGATTCTTCCTCGCCGCGTACACGATCTACGTCGTCGAGTTCGTCCGGTCGGGCGCCGCCGGGCGCCTGCGGCGGTGGCCGCGGTGCCTCGTCCCGATCGGCTACGGCACGGCCGTGACCGCCGTGATGGCGTGGTTGTGGCAGGGCCTTCGCCGTAGCGGTGTGGCGCTGCCGATGGCCGGCTACGCCGCGCTCATGGCGCTGATGGCGTCGACCGCCACCACGTGGGGCTGGCGCGTCGGCCTGGGCGGGAGTCTGCTGGTCGCGTCCGACACCCTCATCGGTATCCACCTGGCCGAGGCAGCCGACGTGCCGGGCCGGTCAGCGCTCGTGATGGCGACGTACCTGCTCGGCCTGAGCCTGGTGGTCGGCGGCTGGCCAGCACACTGCGTCGCGCGTGGTAGTGATGATCAATGGGGTGGCCGGGTGGCGTAGCCCCTCGCGCGCAGCGCCGCGTGATCGTCGAGGTATCGAAAGTTTCGGCGCGGAGGCGTGCACGGCGGCGCCTCGGTGCTGGCTCTTGACGTGCTCTCCGGCGGGGTCGTATCTTCCATCGCATCGACATCTATCGAAGATAAGCCGAAACCTTTCGACATCCGGCGATCCGGGCTCGTCGCGCGTACCAGTGCCGCACCCGCGTCCACAGTGGTCGCTCATGTCGCGCACCCCTCGATCCGGAGGAGACCCCACGCCATGTTCTCCCGAAAGCCCAGACCCCCTGACACCGGCGCGCGGCGCCCGTCGCGCGCGCGTCTTCGCCTCGGCCGACCGGGTGCCCTCGCGGCCGCCGGCCTGCTCGCGGTCGGCGCGGCCCTCGCCGTGCCCTCGTTCGCCGACGCCTCCGCGACGCTGGGACAGCACGCCGCCGCGCGCGGCAAGTACTTTGGCTCGGCCACCGACAACCCCGAGCTGTCCGACCAGCCGTACGTGTCGATCCTGAGCAGCGAGTTCAACCAGATCACCGTCGGCAACACGATGAAGTGGCAGTACACCGAGCCGAACCAGAACCAGTTCAGCTACGGCCAGGCCGACACGATCGTCAACCTGGCCCGCGCCAACGGCCAGTCGGTGCGCGGCCACACCCTGGTCTGGCACAACCAGTACCCCGGCTGGGTCGACAGCGTCCCGGCGAACCAGCTGCTGGGCGTGATGCGTAACCACATCGCCAACGTCGCCGGTCACTTCCGCGGCCAGGTCATCCACTGGGACGTGGTCAACGAGGCGTTCGAGGAGAACGGCACCCGCCGCCAGTCGGTGTTCCAGCGAAACATCGGCGACAGCTACATCGCCGAAGCGTTCCGGGCGGCGCGGGCCGCCGACCCGAACGCGAAGCTGTACTACAACGACTACAACATCGAAGGTATCAACGCGAAGAGCGACGCGGTCTACAACCTGGTGCGCTCGTTCCAGCAGCAGGGCGTACCGATCGACGGCGTCGGCATGCAGGCGCACCTCATCCTGGGCCAGGTGCCCAGCTCGGTGCGGCAGAACATCCAGCGTTTCGCCGATCTCGGCATCGATGTCGCGCTCACCGAGCTGGACATCCGGATGAACCTGCCGCGCGACGCCGGCAAGGACGCCCAGCAGGCGAACGACTACCGCACCGTGGTGAACGCCTGCCTCGCGGTGCCGCGCTGCGTCGGCATCACGGTGTGGGACTACACCGACCGGTACTCGTGGATCCCGTCGGTGTTCCCGGGGCAGGGCGCGGCGCTGCCGTACGACGAGAACCTGAACAAGAAGCCCGCGTACACGGCGATCCACGACGCGCTCGCCGGCGGCACCCCGCCGACGTCGTCGCCGCCGACGTCATCACCGACATCACCGCCGCCCACCGGCGCCTGCGCCGCCACCTACCAGGTGACCGGCCAGTGGAACGGTGGCTTCCAGGCCAGCGTGACGGTGCGCAACACCAGCCCGAGCACCATCAACGCCTGGACGGTGAGCTGGACGTTCGGCGCCGGCCAGACCGTGACCAACCTGTGGAACGGCACCGTGAGCACCAGCGGATCCACCGTCACCGTGCGGCCCGCCAGCTACAACGGCGTGGTACCCAGCGGCGGCAGCACCTCGTTCGGCTTCCTCGGCTCGTGGACCGGCACCAACCCCGCCCCGACGAACATCACCTGCACCAGCCCGTGAATCCGAGGCGACTGGTGGGAGCGGGCGCGATCACGCTCGCGCAGATAGCCGAGCGGGCCGGCGTTTCCGCTCCCACCGTCTCCAAAGTCGTCAACGGGCGGGCCGACGTCGCCGACGCCACCCGCGCCCGCGTCGAAGCGGTGATCCGGGAGTACGGCTACCGGCGTCCCGGCCAGCCCGCCGCGACCCCGCTGGTGGAACTGACGTTTCACGCGTTGCACGGGCCGTTCGCCATCGAGATCATCCAGGGCGTCGAGCAGGTCGCGAGCGAGCACCGGCTCGGTGTCGTGGTCTCGGAGCTGCGGGGCCGGCTCACCCCGAGCAACGCCTGGCTCACCGACGTGCTCAACCGCCGGCCGATCGGCGTGATCTCGGTGTTCTCGCGGATCACCGGGACCCAACTGGATCAACTCGCCGCCCGGGGGATCCCGATCGTCCTGGTCGACCCGACCGGCGAGCCGGCGCACCCGACGCCGTCGATCGGTGCCACCAACTGGAGCGGCGGGTTGACCGCCACCCGGCACCTGCTCGGCCTCGGCCACCGGCGCATCGGCATCGTCAGCGGACCCGCGCACATCCCCTGTAGCCGCGCCAGGCTCGACGGTTACCGGTCGGCCCTGCAGGAGGCCGGTATCCCGGTCGACCCCGCCCTCGTCCGGCACGGCGACTTCCTCGTCGAGGACGGCCGGGAACACGCGGCCGCGATGCTGCGCCTGGACGACCCACCCACCGCCATTTTCGCCGGCAACGACCTCCAGGCGCTGGGTACCTACCAAGCGGCCCGGGGGGCCGGTCGGCGGGTACCCGATGACCTGAGCGTTGTCGGGTTCGACGACCTGTCCGTGGCCGCGTGGGCCGACCCGCCGTTGACCACCATCCGGCAGCCACTCACCGACATGGCGGTGGCCGCGGCCCAGATGCTGGTCGACATCTCCCAGGGCCGGCCGCCGGCGATGAGCCGGATGGAGCTGGCGACGACGCTCGTCGTGCGGGGGAGCACCCGCGCGATCCCATGATCAAGGCGTCCCTCACGCCGTGCCGAACGCCTTGATCGTCTCGGCGGCGGCGGCCAGGCTGGGCAGGCACATGTCGGCCGCGACCAGGTCGGCCGGGTCGTGGGTGCTGGCGACCGCGAGTACCGTGCAGCCGGCGCGCTTCGCGGCCAGGATGCCGGCGGGGGCGTCCTCCACCGCCAGGCAGTCGGCCGGCGGGATACCCAACCGTTCGGCGGCCATCAGGTAGCAGTCCGGCGACGGCTTGCCGGCCGCGACCTCTTCGCCATACACCTGGACCTTCGGCAGCGGTAGTCCGCAGGATTCGAAGCTCAGCTGTACCGACCACCGGTTGCCGGACGTGACGATGGCCCACGGTCGATCCCGCAGACTGTCGAGCAGCGTGGCGGCGTGCGGTGCGGCCCGGACCAGTTCGATCTTCTCGCGCATCAACCCGTCCAGGGCCGCGCGCTCGGTGGCGACGTCCAGATGCGGCGCGACCTGGGCAAGGAGGTCCTCGGTGCGGCGGCCGTACATGAGTCCGAGGACGTATCCGACGTCGAGTGAGTGTTGGTTCGCCCAGGTGCCCCACATGTCTTCGTAAATGGTGGCTGTGTCCAACAACACACCGTCCACATCGAATAGTACGCCGACATCCGTCATAGCCGTGCTCACGCCCTTCGATCCAGGAGTCCGTCGTGCTGGCGCTCATGGTTCGGGATCAGTCGGCTCGTCGCAAGCCTTGCGCGAGCCGGGTCCGGGCGGCCATCATGTTCTTCGATATCGACTGATGTCTACGGGGGAGTGACTGTCTGTCGTGTCTTTCTTCGCAGCGCGCGGCAGTCCGCGGATAGTCGATCAAGTGATTGTGCCCGATGGCCGGAGAGCGCGCATCGCGGTGGGCGCCGGAGCGTTCGTCGGGCTGGGAATGCAGATCGGTGTGTGGTCGGTACTGATCGCCGACCTTGCCAGTGCGCTGCGGCTGCGCCCGGGCACGCTCGGCGCGGCTCTGATCGCGCAGATCGTCGCCATGATCGTGTCGGTCGTGGTGGGCGGGCACGTGGTGGACCGCATCGGGCGCCGGCCGGTCGTGATTCTCGGCTTCGCGCTCGGTAGCGTCGCGTTCCTGCTGTTCACCCGGATCGACACCGTGCCCGGCCTGGTCGCGGTACTGCTGATCTTCGGAGCCGGCGGCAGCCTCATCGACATCTCGGCGAACGCGATCGGCGCGGACATCGAGCGGCAATACCAGACGCGGGTCATGAACTGGCTGCACGCCGGCTACAGCGTCGGGCTCGCGCTGGGCGCCGGGCTGGCGGTGTTCGGCCTCCTGCTGGATCGGTCGTACCGGTCGGTCTTCGTGACGCTGGCGCTGGTCCTCGGCATCTTCGCGGTGGCCCTGATCCGGCTGCCGATGCCGCGCCGGATGCGGCGGGGCGAGGAGTCAACGGACCGGGCGGCACAGACCGGTGTCGGTGCTCGGCGCCCCGCGTGGCGAGTGCTCGCCGCACCGGCGGTGTTGCTGCTCACCGGCGTCGTGGTCGCCTCCTACCTGATCGAGAGCACGTTCAACACGTTCCTCTCGCTCTACCTGCGGTCGGTGTTCTCATCGGGCGCCGCGCTGGCGGGTGCCGGCGTGCTGGCCGTGGCGATCGCGGGAATCGCCGGCCGGCTCCTCGGCAACGGCGCGGTTCGCCGGGTGGGTTCGCGCCGCACGTTCCTGCTCGCCGCCGCGCTGGTGCTGCTCGGCCTGGCCGCCGCGGTCGCCACCGGCAGTCCGCTGGTGACGCTGATCGGGCTGCTGGTGGTCGCGTTCGCGATCGCCCCGGTCGTGCCGACCGCGCTGTCGGAGGTGGCCCGGGCCGCGCCGGAGCACGCCGGACGGGCGGTGGGCACGGTGGGCGCGGTGGGCTATCTCGCGATCGCGGCCGGCCCCGCACTGACCGGGGCACTGGCGGACCGGACCAGCCTGCGCTTCGCGATCGGCGCGTTGATGCTGGCGGCGGTCGCCATCGCGGCCGCCGGATCGATCACGATCCCGGCCCGGACGGTGGCCGGCGCCACCGACGAGACGTCATCCACATCGGACACTCGAACAGCCACGATACGGGGAGAGTCACCATGACGACCGAACAAGGCGGCAACATCCTACGCGTGGACGGTGCGCGATTCGTCAACGCACGGGGGACTGAGGTGCGGCTGCGCGGCATCGGCCTCGCGGGTTGGCTCAACATGGAGAACTGGATCACCGGCTACCCGGCACACGAGCAGGGGCAGCGCGACGCCATCACCACCGTGCTGGGCCCGGAGCGGGCGGCGTTCTTCTTCGACCGCTTCCTCGAACACTTCTTCACCGACGCGGACGCGGCCTTCATCGCCTCGCTGGGGCTCAACTCGGTCCGCATCCCGATCACCTACCGCCATCTGGAGAGCGACGCGCGTCCATTCGAGATCATCGAGGACGGCTTTCGCCACCTCGACCGGGCGATCGACGTGCTCGCCGCGCACGGCATTTACTCGATCATCGACCTGCACACGCTGCCGGGTTGGCAGAACCACGACTGGCACTGCGACAACCCGACGCACACCGCGCAGTTCTGGCAGCACCGGCACTTCCAGGACCGCACCCTGCACCTGTGGCGGATCATCGCGCAGCGCTATCAGCACCATGACTGGGTCGCCGGGTACAACCCGCTCAACGAGCCGTCCGATCCGACCGGGAAGCTGGTCGGCCCGTTCAGTCAGGAGCTGATCGAGGTCATCCGGGACGTCGACCCGAACCACATCATCTTCCTGGACGGCAACCGGTACGGCAACGACTTCGACGTGTTCGATCCGTCCACGCCGAACGTGGTGTTCTCGGCGCACGACTACGCGCCGCCGGGTTACATGCCGGGCGGCCAGTACCCGGGCATCACCCACCTCACCCACGTATGGACGCCGACCGACGAGGACACCCACACGTACGGCGTGTTGCGGCCCACCGACCCGCGTGACCAGTATTTCGACCGCGACACGGTGCGCGCGATGTTCGAGAAGCGCACCGACTTCATGCGTCGCACCGGCACACCGGTGTGGGTCGGCGAATTCAACGTCGTCTTCACTGGTGACCCACAGGTGGAAGAGATGCGTCTGCGCCTGCTCAGCGACCAGTTCGAGAACTACGAGAGCACGAATTCGAGCTGGTCGTTCTGGCCGCTGAAGGACGTCGGCCTGTGCGCGCCGCTGTCCGTCGACCCGGAAAGCGCGTGGCTGCGCCGGCTCGCACCCGTGCTGCGGCGCAAGACGAAGTTCGGCGTGGACGCGTGGGGTGGCACCCACCACCAGATCCGGCACGTGATGGATCCCTTGAAGGAGCTGTTCGCGGCGGAGTTCCCGCTGTACCAACCGGAGCCGTTCGGTGCGGAGTTCCTGATCAACCGGCTGGTGCCGCAGATCCTCTTCGCCGAGGCCCTGCTGCCGGAGTTCGGTGAGGTGTTCCGGGACATGGACGAAACCGCCATCGACGAGATGATGCGGTCGTTCCGGTTCGAGAACTGCCGCCCCCGGGAACCGTTGATCGAGCTGATCCGCAAGGCGACCGGCGGCGGCGCCGCGCAGCAGATCGGCGACGGCGCACCGGCGGAGGCGCCGTGACGGTCGCGTCGATGGGCCACGACGTCGGATCCGGCAGCGTGGTCGGGCGGATCGAGGCGCGGCTGGACTGCGAGGTCGAGGTCGAGGCGGTACCCGGGCTGTTCGATCCCGGGAACACCGCCCTGCTGCGGCACCTGCGCGAGGCGCGGCGGCTGCTGGTGGTCGTCGACGCGGGGCGTGCCGCGCCGCTGCGGGCCTACCTGGACCGGCAGGTGTGGTGCGGCAAGCTCGACGGATACACCGAAGTGGACAGTGCGGCCCTCGACCACCTGTCGCCGCTGGCGGCGGTGGAGCGGATCGCCGAGGAGGCGGCCTCGTCCGGCCTGGGCCGGCGGGACGCGTTCCTCAGCTACTGCGGTCCCGTCGTCTCCGACTACGTGCTGATCACCGCCGCGTTGTTCCGCCGGCATACCCGAGCGGTGCGGCTCGTCGCCGGCCCAGCGGGCAACGTGCGGCCCAGCCCGCGCACCGCGCTGCCGGCCGCGGGGTTGGCGGTGCGGCATCGCGAGGTCCGGGTGGTGGTGCCGGACGCGTCGCCCAGCGGCAGGTCGCAGCGTGGCGTCATCGAACAGTCGTACCGGGTGGAGCTGGCGCCGTCGATCTTCACGAACCCGGCCGATCCGCTGCGCGGCTGGCTGCCCGCGGGCGCCAAGGTGCTGGCCGTGGTGGACGCGTTCGCGCCCCATGTGGTGGCCGACGTGCGGCGCTACTTTTCCGGGCACACCGTCGTACCGGTGGTCAGTTCGGCGCACGCCAAGACGCTCGGCCACGTCGGCGAGCTGCTGACCACCGCCCGGCGGCTAGGCCTGGGCCGGGACGACCGGATCGTGGCGGTGGGCGGCGGCATGCTGCTCGACCTGGTCGGCACGATGGCGCTGCTCTACCAGGGCGAGACGCCGTACCTGCGGGTGCCGACCACGCTGGTCGGCCTGATCGACGCCGGGGTCGGCCTCAAGGTGGGCGTCGATGTCAACCAGCGCCGCAATCTGCTGGGCGGCTACCAGCCGCCGCTGGCCTGCCTGTGCGACACGGCGTTCCTGCGGACGCTGCCACCGGCCGAGATCCGGTGTGGGCTGGCCGAGGCGATCAAGATCGCGATGGTGGCCGACGGGTCCCTGCTCGATCTCCTCGAGGAGCGCCACGAGGACCTGTTCGAGCGGCCGGACGGGCCCGTCGCCGAGGAGATCGTGCGGCGGTCGATCGCCGCGATGATGCGGGAACTCGCCGGAAACCCGTATGAGAAGGAACTGCGGCGCCTTCCCGACTTCGGCCACGAGTTCGGGCATCTGCTGGAGACCGCGTCCGGGTACGCGTTGCGGCACGGCGAGGCGGTGTCGATCGGCATGGCGTTCGCGGGCCATCTCGGCGTGCAGACCGGCCGGCTGCCGGCCGCCGCGTACGAGCGGATGATACGGCTGCTGCTGCGCGTCGGGTTGCCGGTGTACAGCCCGCTGTGCCGGCCGGAGCGGCTCTGGCGCTGGCTGGGCGGCGACATCTCGGCCCACAAGGGCGGGCGACCCCACCTGGTCGTGCCGACCGGGGTCGGGAGCGGCGGCTTCATCGACTCGATGACCGAGCTCAACCCGGACCTGCTGCGCCGGGCGTGCGCGGACCTGGTCCGCCGCCGGCGGGAGGTGGCGCCATGAGCGGGCCGCGCCGGCATCCGGAGGTGGCGCCATGAGCGGGCGGCGCCGGCACGTCGCCATCGTGATCGACGTCGGCGGCACCACGACGCGGCTGGCCGTCGCCGAGGACGGCCGGCTCACCGGCACGGTCCTGCGGGTGCCGACCCCGAGCCCGCGGCTCGGCGGTGCACAGTCCGGGTCGCGGACGCCGCCGGGCGCGAGCGCCGCGCAGCGACCCGGACCGTTCCTGGCCGGGCCCGCCGAACCGCTCTTCGACCTCGTTGCCGCGCACGCCAACCGGCTGCGCGACGCGCTGCCCGACCGGCGCGTCGACGCGGTCGGGGTGGCGCTCGGCGCGGTCGTGACGAGCGCCGGGGTGGTGCGCAACGCGTCGACGTTGTGGCTGGCGCCGTCGACCGGTCTGGACGTCGCCGCCGCGCTGCGCGACCGGCTGCCGTGGGCGCCGGTCACCGTGGTCAACGACGTGGCCGCCGCCCCCTGGCACTACCGGGAGCTGGGGCGGTTCATCTACGCGACGATCAGCACCGGCGTCGCGCTCAAGGTTTTCGACGCCGGCCTGCCGGGCCGGCACAAGGTCCTGCTCGACCCCGAGTGGCTCGGCGGCGAGTCGGGCCACTCCATTGTGGACCCGACGGCGCTGGACGCGGTGCCCGGCGGGGCCGCGGCCGCCCTTCGGCTGGGGCGTGCGGCGGCGGGCGGCGACCCGGGCGCCCGGGCCGAGCTGGATCGCCTCGACCTGCCCTGGTGCGAGTGCGGCGCGGTCGGCGACCTCTGCGCGTACGCCAGCGGGCCGGGCACCATCCGGGTCGCCGCCACGCGGGCCCGGCGCGACCCGGATCGGTTCGCCGGCTCGGTCCTCGCCGAGCTGACCGGCTCGGACCCGGACCGGATCGACGGCCGGGCCCTGGCAGGGGCCGCCGCCCGCGGCGACGCGTTCACCGCGGCCGTGCTGCACCGGGTGACCCGTCCGCTGGCCGCCCGGCTGCTGCAGCTCTGCGCCGACCTGGGCCTGAGCCGCACGGTCATCGCAGGCGGGTTCGCGCACGGGGTCGGTGCGCCGTGGTTCGACGCGCTGCGGTCCAATGTGGATGAGCTGATGGTCGATGCCGGCTGGTTCACCGGCTGGACCGCGGCGCGGCGCGCCGGCCTGCTCGGGTTCCCGCCGGGCACCGACGACGCGCCGCTCGCCGGCCTGGCGGCGCTGCTGGCCGAGGGCCGCGACCGGTACCTCAGCCTGGTCAAGCCGGTGGGCGACGGACGGCTGAGCGTCCAGGAACGGGAGGCGCCCGCCTGCGGGCGCGAGCAGGTCCAGCTGCGGACCCGGTACGCCGGCATCTGCGGCACCGACCTGCGCATCCTGCGCGGCGACGTGGGCTGCGAGCCCGAGATCCCGGGGCACGAGTGTGTGGCCGAGGTGGTCGCGGTCGGTGCGTCGATCACCGAACTGCGGGTCGGCCAGGTGGTGACCCTCAACCCGAACAACCCGCTGGACGACGGCGACAAGCTGGGGCACAACCGGCCGGGTGTCTTCACCCAGCTGATGACGTTCGACAAGGGCGTCGTCAGCCGGGGCCAGGTGATCGAGGTACCGGACACCGCCGGGCCGGAATGGGTACTGGTCGAGCCGCTGGCCGGGGCGGTGCGGGCGCAGCGGGCGACGGCCCAGCTGGTGCCGGCCGACCGGGTGTTGGTGATCGGCGGCGGGCTGTCCGGCCTCATGCACGCCGGTCTGGCCCGGCTCGGCGGAGCGGAGACCGTGCTGCTGGCCAGCCGGTCGGTGGCCACGGTGCGGCGGGCCGTACGACTGGGGTTCTGCGAGCCCGGGCAGGCGCTGCCGCTGGACAGCGAGTTGGTCACCTCGGTCCTGGCCGCGACCGGCGGGCGCGGGGTGGACGCGGTGTACGTCGCCGTCGGCGCGAACGCCGGCACGGCGATCGCGGCGACGCTGTGGCCGGCGCTGGCCAAGGTCGCCGCGGTCAACCTGTACGGGGGATTCCCGGCTGACGCCCGGCTGCCGCTCGGCGGTGCCGAGGTGATCGCCGTCGGCCCGCTGCGCTCCGCCGCGGCCCACCAGTGGGCGGACAATCCGGCCGGTGGCCGGGTAGTGCTCCTCGGCAACCGTGGTGGCCTGCGGGAGGACATGCTGGCCGCGGCGGAGCTGTGCCGCGGCGCGGCCGCGCGCGAACTGCGCCTGGACCGCCTGGTGACGCACATCGTCTCGCTGCCGGCGGCGCCCGCGGTGGTGGCCGAGTTGGCCGTGCACGGCACGGTCAACGGCCAGCCGGCGTTGCGCGCGGTGATCGACGCCCGGCTGCCGGGGATGGTGGTGCGGGCGTGCTGAGCGAGCTGCCCCCCGACGCGCTGCTCGCCGCGTTCCGGGACGCCGCCGCGGGCGGGCGGGGCGGCGCGGCGGGCGCCGTCGCCCGGCTGGCCACCGAGGGCGGCGAGCCCCGGCTCGGCTGGCTGGAGCCGCCGGCCTGGGCGGAGGTCGCCGACCTGCTCGCCGGGTACGCCGTGCCGGCGGGCGGCCGGCTGCTGCTGATCGGCACGGGAGGCTGGGCGTTCGGCGCGCAGGCCGTGCGGGAAGCCGGCGGGACGCGGCTCGACGTGTTGGATCTGCTGGACCCGGATGCGGTGCGCCGCGCGGTCGCCGGACCGGACGGCCCACCCGATCTGGTGGTGGCGGTGTCCGAGTCGGGCACCACCCTGGAGACGAGGCTGCTCGCGGACGCGGTGCGGGACCGGTACGGCGTCGCGGTCCGCTGGCTCACCGGGCCGCGGCTGACCGGCCAGGTGGCGCTGTTCGCCGCGCCGCTGGGCGCGCCGTTCCTGCTGTGCGCGTCGGTGGTGGCCGGTGACGACTTCCGCGCGGCGTACGACGATTTCGTGCGCAGCGCCCCCGCGCTGGCGCGCTGGGCGGCGCGGACGTCCGCCGCCGCCCGCGAACTGCCCGGGAGGGTCGTGCTGCGCCCGCCCGGCGACGCCGGTCCAGGCCTGCGGCGGTACCTGACCCAGCTGGCGCGGCAGGCGCTCGGCGGCAAGAGCGGCACCTGGTACGACATCGGCGCGGAGATCGGCGGCGGGCCGGCCGGCTGGGTCGTCGACCTGCCCGCCGGATCGCCGGCGGCGCATCCGGTGACCGTCCTCATGCGACGGTGCTACGCCGCGAACGCGCTGGTGGCGTGCGTCGGTGCGCGACTGGGCATCAGATTCACCACGCATCCCGCGGTGCACCGGTACAAGCGGCTGCTCGCCGATGCGCGCGGCGCGGCGGCCGAAGCGGTGGCCGTGCCGGCCGCCGGCATCGTGCCGGCCGCATCCGACTGGCTGGCCGCGACAGCCGGCCTGCGCACCGGTCACCTGGTCTGCTACGACCCGGTCCTCGCCGGGCGGCTCGGCGCCGCGCGGCACGGACCGGGATGGGAGTGCCACCCGGGCAGCACCTGGAACCACCACACCTACCAGGCCGTGGCCGGCCACCCGGACATCGGCGTGGCCGTCGTGCTCCCGGCGCGCGACGACGACGCCCTGCTGCGCGCACAGGCCGGCATCGCGGTGGCCACCAGCCGGTCACTGGGACCGCGCGGCCTGCTGCTCCGGCCGGTCGGAGGCGAGCGATGAGACAGACCCTGGCCGACGCCCACCGCATCCTCGGCCTCGATCCGCGGGTCCGGCAGCAGGTCGAGCCGCTGCCGTCGTGCGGCCCGGGCGTCACGGTGCTGATACCAGCACACAGCGACCGGACCCACGACGGTGGCACCGACCGGATCGACACCCTGGCGTACTGCCTGCGATCCCTGGCCGCGCAGCCCCGCGAGGCCGCGCTACCGGTGTCCGTGGTGATCGTCGACGGCGGACTCGCCGCCGGGGACGCCGACCGGATCCGGGCCGCGCTGCGCGCGACCGGCCTGCCACACGAGGTGGTGCCGGCGCCGCCCGGCGCGAAGTCGGCCGCCGGCACCCGCAACGCCGGCCTGGCCTGGCTCGCCCAGCAGCCGGACGGGTCGCCACTGGTCCACCGGCACCTGCTGTTCCTGGACGACGACACCGCGCTCGCCCCGGGCGGCCCGGCCGCCCTGGCGGACGTGCTCGACCGGCACCCCCAGGCGGTGGCGGTCTGCCCGAAGATCGTCACGGTCGCGTCGGTCGTCGACTGGCTCGACCGGGAACCGCCGGCACCGGTCGCGCGGGTGGCCAGCCGGGCGCTGCCCGGCAGCCTGCACGACGGGCGGTACGACCTGCTCACCGTGACCTCGCACGGCAGCCTCGTGGCCGGCCGGGTGGTCGGCCTCATGGTCCGCGCCGACCTGGTGCTCGGCTGGCTGCGCGGCGGGGGCCGGCTGTTCTACCCCGGCACCCCGCGTGGGACCAGCGAGGACATGCTGGCCATGGCGACGCTGGGCCGGCTCGGCCAGTTGCGGACCGCCCCCGGCGTGCGCGTCGCCGATCTGGTCCGGCGCACCCCGGTGGACACCCGGCGGCAGCAGCTGGCCTGGGGCTACGACCACGGCTGGCTCGCCGGCGCGCTGGGCGCGGCCGACCTGCTCGAACCCGGCCTGCACGTGCTGACCTGGGACGAGGGGATCGGCTGGCGGCAACACCGGTGCCCCGATCCCGACCGGTACGGCTACCTGGTGAATCCGCGGGAGGTCGCCGCGCTCGGCGCGATGCTCGCCGCGGCGGCCCGGGACGGCACCACGGCGCGGCCGCTGTTCGGGGTGCCCGCGGCCGAGCTCGCCGCGGCCACGGCGGCGCTGACCACGCTGCTCGCCCGCCTGCCTGAGCTGCTGCGGGACGCGGAGGTCAGCCACCGGCCCGACCTGCCGCCGCTCGTGCCGCGGCGGTTCGAGACCTTGCGGGAAGGCCTGGACGGGCTGCTCGCCCACCTGGCCGGCAACGCCCTCGGCAGCCTGACCCACGGCCTGGCCGGCGACGGGCTGCCCGCCCGGTTCCTCTACGGGCTACGCCAGGGCGCCGCCGGCGCGATCACCCCGCGGGGAGAAGGAGATGGTGCACCATGAGTGTGCGGCTCGGCCTGGTGGGAGCCGGCTACCTGACCCAGAGCGCGCTGCTGCCGGCACTGGACGGGCTCGACGGCTTCGAAGTCGCGGCGATTCTCGACCCGCGTCCGGACGCTCGTCGGCTGGTCGCCGACCGGGTGCCCGGCGCGCTGGTCACCGGCGACGAGGAAGCGTTCTTCGGCGCCGACCTGGACGCGGTGCACGTGGCCGCGCCGAACCACCTGCACGCGCCGATCGCCTGCCGGGCGCTGGCGGCGGGCCGCGCGGTCGTGGTGGACAAGCCACTGGCCGGGACGGTCGCCGACGCGCGGGAGATCCACCTGGCCGCGCAGGCGTCGACGGTGCCGTTGCTGGTCGGGTACATGTCCCGGCTGAACGCCCACAACGAGGCCGTCCGCCACCTGGTCGCGGACGGCGCGATCGGCGTACCGCTGGCGATGAACGCCACCTTCCTGGGGCACGGGGAGGGCAACTGGCGCAACTACCGCGCGTACTCCGGCCTCGGCTGCGCCGCGGACCTGGGCATCTATCCACTGTTGACCGCGGGGGACCTCCTCGGCGCGCCGGCCACCGACTGCCAGGCGGTCGGATACCCGGCGGGCGACCCGCGGTTGACCGACATCCACCTGGACGCCACGGTGTGGTTCGGCGACCGGCGCCTGCACATCGAGGCGTCGTTCACCGAGGATCCCTTCGTGGGCAAGTCCCGCTACAGCGTGGTCGGCACCGAGGGCGTCATCATCGCGGTCGACACGTGGGCGATGAACGGCGGCGGCAGCGTGCTGCTCTGCGACGGCCAGGGCCGCCGGCCCGTGACGCCGCCGGTCGTCGACCCGTACGCCGAGCAGTATCGGCTGCTCGCCGAGTGCATGGCGGGCAAGCCGGTGCCGGCCGAGGTCGCCTCGGCCCAGGGGCTGCGGGACGTCGCGGTACTGCACCAGTTGGACCGCAGCGCCGCCAGCCGCGGGCGGCGCCTCGCCATACCGGAAACGGAGCCGCCATGGACCTCGTGATGCATAGCTGGTCGTTGCGTGACTACTCGCTGGAGCACGTGTTCGCGGTCGCCGCGCATTACGGCTTCGACGGCGTCGAGGTGTCGACCTGCCACCTCGACGTGCGCGGTGACCCGGCCGTGGTGCGCGGCGAGGTGGCCCGGGCCGTCGCGCTGGGGGAGCGGTACGGGGTGCGGGTGCACTGCGTCGGGTACGAGGGCGACTTCACCGCGGACGACCCGGATCGGCGGGCGTCGTCCGTCACGCTCGTCGGCCGGATCGTCGAGGCCTGCGGCGAACACGGCATCGGGCTGGTGAACGGCTTCGGCGGGTGGCTGCGCGGCGGCGACCCGGACGACTGGCCGCGCAACGGCAGCGCGCTCGCCCGCGACGAGCACTACACCCGATCCGGTGAGGCCTATCGGGCGGTGGGCGCGATCGGCGCCCGGGAAGGCGTGCGGGTGGGCGTCGAGGTGCATCCGAACAACATCCACGACACCGTGGCGACGACCGCGCGGCTGCTCGACCTGGTCGACCATCCCGCGGTGATCGCCACCGTCGACCCCGCCAACTCCGCGCTGATCGCCCCGGAGGACCAGGACCCGGCGGTGCTCGACCGGCTCGGCGAGCGGGTCGGCTACTTCCACATCAAGAACTACGTCCCGGCGCGGGGGCGGGCCGATTTCAGCGTGGACACCGCGACCGGCGTGCTCGACAACCTCCAATGGTTGCGGAAGCTGGCTGAGCGTGGCGGCGTGCCGGCCGTGGCGCTGGAGTACTGCGGCGTGGGCGACCCGCACCCGAGACTGCGGGCGGCCCACCGCTATGTGCGCGAGTGCGAGGTGTTGCTCGATGTGGTCGCCGCCCGCCGCTGACGGGTCATCGGCTCCGCAGCGAGCGGAGCAGCAGCCAGACCGGCCGTGGGTGGAACGGGCGGGCCAACCACCAGCGCCACAGGTGGAACCGGGCGTCGGCGACGCGACCATTCCGCAGCAGGATGGGACCGTACATCCGGTTGAACTCCAGCCCGCGGCGGCGGATCGCCGACGGGTACTTGCGGCTGTGCTTCGTCCACACCGAATACGCACCCATCCGCAGCACGTCCTCGTCCGCGGTGATCTGGTCCTCGGTGGCCACCTCGCCGGCGCTGATCGCCCGGTACTCCGCCAGTGGCGTGTGATTGGGCACGCAGCGGTGACCGGCCTCCACGAACCGCCACATGAACTCCTGGTCGTCGCCCATGTAGAACGCCTCGTCGAAGCGCAGCCGCCGGGCCACCTCGGTGCGCACCACGGTGAAGCTCGGCTGTATCCACGTGCCGGCGCACATCGCGTCCATCGAGGTCGGCATCCGGAAATACCGGTTGTCGAACAGGTTGTGCCACGAGCCGTCCTGTTCCTGGCGGCGCCCGTTGCACAGCGCCATGTCGGCGTCGGGATTCTCCGCGAGCACCGCGAGCTGGCTGCTGAGGTATTTCGGCTCCCACCAGTCGTCACTGTCCAGCAGGGCGATCCACTCGCCGCGGGCGGCGTCGATGCCGGTGTTGCGGGCCGCGGGCGGCCCGCCGTTGGGCCGGGTGACCACCCGCAGCCGCGGCTCGTCGGCATAGCGCCGGCGAATCTCGGTGGCCGTGCCGTCGGTGGAGCCGTCGTCCACCACGATAACCTCGAAATCACAATCTACTTGCGACAGTGCGCTGTCGATGGCGATCGGCAACACGGCCAGCCGGTTGTATGTCGTGATCACCACAGAAACGTTCGGGCTCGCGGCCATCGGCGTATCTCCCCCGTCTCGATGTATCGACATGTATCGTATCGCAATCGCACCCTTGGAGGCCGCTGTGGTCGGCTCGACGCGCTATCCGTCCCTCATTCTCGGAGGGCTGTTCCTCGAAGCCGAGGCCGCGACCCGCGCGCGCCTGGACATGTTCGCCGACCTCGGCGGCCGCACCATCGACACCGCCCCGATGTATGACGACGGTGGATCCGAGGAGATCATCGGCCGGTGGATGGCGGATCGGCGGGCGACCGTTCGCCGGGAGGAATGGCAGATCCTCTCGAAGGTGTGCCACCCGGAGAACGGGCAATCCCGGGTCCGCCCGGACGTGATCCGGGCGGAGGTCGCCGGTTCCCTGCGCCGGATGCGCACCGACTACCTGGACGCCGTGCTGCTGCACCGCGACGACCCGGGCGTGCCGGTGAGCGCGATCGCCGACACCCTCCTCGAGCTGCGCGAGCGAGGCACCATCCGGCACTTCGGTGTGTCGAACTGGAGCGCCGAGCGGCTGGCGGCCTTCGCCGACGCGGTCGCGCCGCAGCGGCCGGTCGCGAGCTACCAGCTCAGCCTCGCGGTCCCGACCGGACCGCTGTGGCCGGACAGCCGGCACGCGACGGCGGAGGTGCTCCAGGTCATCCTGGAACGTGGCCTGTGCCTGCACGCGTGGACGGCCCTGGCGCGCGGTTGGTTCGCCGGCCGGAACCCCGATGACGCCACCGGGGACAGCGGGCGAATGCTCGCGTTGTTCGATACGCCGGCCAACCGGGCGGCCCGCGATGTGGCCTTCGCCATCGCCCGGAAACGGGATGTGGCTCCGGTCACGGTCGCGCTGAGTTGGCTGCTCTCCACGAGCATGGACGTCCACGCGGTGATCGCGCCGCGGTCGGCCGAGCAGTTCCGGCAATGCTTCGACGCCGCCGACCTCGAACTGACGGCCACTGAGTGGAACGAGCTTTCCCAAGCGGCCGGGGTGCGGCTGGTGCCCGGTCCGGACGCCGCGGACCGGCGGTCGCGCCTGGCGGCGTGCGACCGGCCGGTCCTCCGGTGAGCGACTCAGGACTTGCGGATGACCCGGTCCTCAATGACCAGCAGGTCCATCTCGGTGTTGAGGAAGCAGCGCAGCGCGTCCGACGGCGTCTCCACGATCGGCTCGTTGTTGTCATTGAATGACGTATTCAGCAACACCGGCACACCGGTGATCCGGTCGAACGCGGAAAGCAGCTCACACAGTGGACGGTTCAGCGCCGGCGTCGCGGTCTGCAGGCGCGCGGAACCGTCGACATGGGTGACGGCGGGGATCGTCTGCCGGTGCTCCGCGACGACGTCGGGGACCAGGAGCATGTAGTACGCGGGCACCTCGGACGTGAAGAACTCGCGCTGCCGGCTCTCCAGCACGACCGGCGCGAAAGGCCGGAACGCCTCTCGGTGTTTGACCTTCGCGTTGATGTGGTCCTTCATTCCGGGCGCCCGCGGATCGGCGAGGATGCTCCGGTTTCCCAACGCGCGAGGCCCGATCTCGGCCCTGCCCTGGAACCAGCCGACAATCGCGCCGGCGGCCAGTGCGGCGGCCACGTGGTCGTACAGGTCGTCGCGGCGCTCCCACCGCACCTCCTGCGCGAACCCGGCGAGCGCGGCGTCGATGTCCGCGGGGCTGTAGCACCGGCCGAGGTACGGCGAGAACGGCGCGTCGGACACCTTGCGCGGGTGCCCGGCCACCTCGTGGTAGCCGTAGAGGGCGGCGCCGATGGCCGTTCCGTTGTCACCGGCGGCAGGAAAGACGTACAGCTCCTCGAACGGCGTCTCGGTCAGCAACCGGTAGTTGGTGACGCTGTTGAGGGCGACTCCGCCGGCCAGACACAGCCGGCGCTCACCGGTCTGTTGATGCAGCCAGCTGGCCAGCTCGATGACGATGCGCTCGGTGTGCGCCTGGACCGCGTACGCGAAGTCGGCACGCACCCGCTCACGCGCCGGGGCGTCGCCCGCCGCGGCCAACTCCGCCGCGATCAGCTCGCGCAGCGCGGCCTGCTCCTTACTGGACTGCCGGAACTCGCCCGCGCCGAGATGGAACGTCGCCGCGACGGCGTCGAGATAGCGCGGTCCGCCGTACGGCGCCAGACCCATCGTCTTACCGGGCTCGGCGAACGAGCTACGTTTCTGGATGAATCCGATGGACTTCGAGACCTCCTCGTACATCCGGCCGATCGAGTCCTCGAACGGGTCCTCGTCGGGTCCCATGACCCGACCGAGTTGTTGACGCACCACGTGGAGCCCGGTGGAGTCGCCGGTGTAGAAGGTGATGGTCTCGCCGGTCGGTCCCGCGCCGGTCGGCACCGTGCTGCCCCGCCCGTCCATCACCAGCACCGCCGCGCTGTCGAAGGGCGACGTGTAGAACGTGCTCGCGGCGTGCGACAGATGGTGGCCGATCCACTGGACCCGGTCCTGGAAGCGGGTGGCGTACACCGGGTTCAGGAAGTCGTTCGCGATGACCATATCGACGCCGTCCAGGCCGATGCCGGCCGCCTCGAGAACGACGTCGGCCGCCCGGCACCGGGCCAGCTCCGGCCCGAGACCGAAGGCCTGCTTGACGCGGGTGAGGCGCTCCTCCTCGACGGCGAACACCACCTCGCCTTCCACGACGAGGCAGGCGCAGAAGTCGTGAATCGAA
This sequence comes from Actinomycetes bacterium KLBMP 9797, assembly GCA_037414955.1. GTDB lineage: Bacteria > Actinomycetota > Actinomycetes > Mycobacteriales > Micromonosporaceae > Phytohabitans. The sequence continues at coordinate 2,839 of JBBEWH010000208.1, read as the reverse complement.
CCGCCGATCCCCAGTACCCGCATGTGCCGGTCTCCTTTCGCGCAGGTGGCGTCACCTGTGCAGGTGCGCGACAGGGCCGGCGACCGGGCCGGCTGCGCCGCATTGACCATTGAGTGGCGTGGTGCACGGCACCAAAACTCCACAATAGACTGTGAAGCGATGGGAAAGGCAAAGGTAGCTGAACGTCTGGCAATTCAGTGGCCCCCGTGTACCCGCCTGCGTTCCTGTGCCGACTGTAGCGGATCCACCAATCGATGACAATGAGTGCACGCCGGCATCCAGGCGGTGACGCGGTCTTGGAGGTTGGCGGCGGTGACGCCACGACCAGGAGCAGGCCGAGGGTGTCGACGATGATGTGTCGTTTCCGGCCGTTGACGTTTTTTCCGGCGTCGTCGCCGCGACTGTGCCGGGTGACGGTTTCGGCGGCGCGTACTGATTGGGCGCCGATGATGGCCGCGGGCGGGTCGGTGTCGCGGCCTTCGGTGATGCGGACCTGCGTCGTGCAGGGTGGTGAGGGTGCCGCCGGCGGTCCACTTCTGGTGGTGGTAGACGGTTTTCCAGGGTGGGAGGTCGGCGGGCAGGGCACGCCATGTGGTGCCGTTTGTCGCGGGTGTAGCGGATGGCGTCGACGATGTCGCGGCGGGAGTGGATGGGCGGCGTCCGCCGCGCCCGGTGGGTGTGCCGGTGGGGATGTTGGGGGGCGATCAGTGCCCATTCGGCGTCGCTGGTGTCGCAGGGGTAGCGGCGCGGCCGGTTGGCGGGCAGGTGCTGGTCGGCGCCGGTGGGGGTGTCGGTGGGGTGGCTGCGGTGCTGGCGCTGGCGGCGAGGTAGAAATTCATGTGCGGGGCTCTTTGGTGGTGTGCGCAGCTGGTTTGGTCCTCAGTGCGTCTATGGTCGTGGACACGCTCGACACCTGTTCAGACGTTGTGTCCGCGACTCGCCCACGGGCGTCACTGTCGGCGGCCGGTGCCGCGGGCGCACCACACAGTGGCGCCATCTGCGGGGGTGCCGACCTTCGGCGCGGGTGTCCACGAGAGTCCGGTGTCCGGTCGCGCGGGCGTCGGCGATGGGGCGGCGTCAGCTGCGGTCCAGGATCATTCGCGTCGGTGGTAGATGTTGCGGCGTGGCCGTCGCTCCGGGTCCACCCATTGTGGTGGGATGAACTCGGGCAGCCCGTCGGCGGCGATCCGTACCTGCCAATCCTCCTGGTGGATCAAGCGGTGGTGGAAGCGGCACAGGAGCACACCGTTGTCCAGCGAGGTCGACCCACCGTCTGTCCAATGTATTATGTGATGGCAGTCGCACCACTTCGCGGGGCGGTCACACGATGGGAACGCGCAGCCACGGTCGCGGATGATGATCGCGCGGCGCAGCGGTCCGTCGAACAGCCGGCGGCTCCGGCCGGCGTCCAACACCTGGCTCTGCCCGCCGAGCACGAACGGGATCAGGCGGGCGTCGCACGCCCACCGGCGCACCTGCTCCGGGCTCAGCCGCTCACCGGTGTCCAACTGGCCGATACCCACCTGCTGCCGCAGGAGGTCCCAGTCCACGACGATCGCCACGTGCGCGTGCTCACCGCCCTGTTCGGGTAGGTCGCCGGCGTCCATCGCCCGCTGGCACACGTCGGTCAACGCGTCCGCCCGCCGCTGTGTGGCGGTGCGGTCGTCTTCGGGCAGCGGCTTGCAGAGGGGGTCGAGGGCGTTGTTGACGATCGCGGCGGCTTCGGCCGGTAGCCATCCGGAGATCCGGTAGCGGCCGTCGCCGTTGTTGGAGAGGTTGAACGCCTTCGTCTGCTCGGCCCGCTTCTCCTCCCGCCGTAGCGCCTCCTCATCGACCCTGTCGGCGATGTCGGGGGCGATGCGGTGCAGGATCGTGGGTGCCATCTCCCGCAACGTTTTGGGGTCGAAGCCGGCCTCATCCGCCCAGCCGATCATGATCTGCTCGGCGAGGTCGGCCAGGTTGGGGTCGAGGTCGTCGGGCAGTTGCCGCAGTTGCTGGGCGATCACCTGCGCCTGCTCGCTGTTGACGGCGCCTTTGGACAGGGCGGCGTCCAGACCGGGGTGTTGGTCGAGGTCTTTGGCGAGGGTGACCCAGCGGGTGCCGGTCTGCGCCGACACGTGATACCGGTGCCGCAACCACGCCGCCGTCGAGGTCAGATGCTCACTGTTGAGGAACGAGCGGCCGTCGATCTCCCGGATCAGGTGCAGCCGGGTCGCCGCCAACTGCTGCTCCAGCCGGTGCACCTCGTCCAGCGAGGTGACCAGGTCGTTGTCGGACAGCGGCCATACGGGGGCGTCGACGACTCCGGTGGCCAGGCCACCGAGCTGCGTCAACGTCTCCAACATGCGCTCTATCTTCGAACGCTCGTATGAGGCGGATCAATGTCGATCACGAGCTTCCCGGCGTGTCGGGCACATTCATGCCCTGACCTGCACCTCTTTCAAGATCAAGGCGTCCCTCACGTAGTAGACGCCGCATTGACACGGTCCAGGCGACCGGTGGGAGGCCTTCACGCCAGAGAGCCGGACCCGCAACGCCGGGAACCTTGCGGGAACACGGTTCCACGCTGGCGATCTTGACGCCGTAGCGTGGCTATCACGACGGTAGGACGTCAAGATTCACAGCGGTAAGGCGCGCGGCGCACGACGCACCCTCTGCGGGTGTGGCATCGGGCGGCTGGCCGCGCCGGCCAGCTCACCGAGCGCGAGCGTGCGGTGCTGGCCGGCGTCGGCGACGGGCTGCCCAACGCCCAGATCGCCGCGCGACTTTCGGATGCTGGTGAAGCTGGACTGCGCCGACCGCACCCGGTCCGGTCTCCCGTGATCAAGACGTCCCCCCT
>JBBEWH010000207.1:0-28773 GCA_037414955.1 Actinomycetes bacterium KLBMP 9797 | reverse complement strand
GGGGTGCTCTCGCATCGACGCGGTCCGGGCAGCCGGTCAGACGCCTTCAACTCGGAGTCGGGCCGGCGCGTCCCCGCAACGCCGCGGGCATCGCTGGTTCCGGAACGCGGGACGCCGCGATATCCCCGACATCGCTGTCACCCGCTGCCGGCATGACGTGGCCCCGCGGTGCGGCGATGTCCCGGTTGGACAGGCCCTGCGCGGCCAGCCGGGCGATCCGCGGGCTCCCGCACCGGCCCGCGATCCCTGGTGCGCGGCGCCGCTCGCGGTGAACTCGCCCCGGGCCGTTCCGCCCACGGTGCCATGCGAGCCGGTCAAGGACATCGAGCGCGTTCCGCCCACGGTGCCATGCGAGCCGGTCGAGGACATCGAGCGCGCCGTTCCATCGTTCTCGGCGTGACCGGCCGCAAGCTAACCCCATCGCGGGGCGTCCCTCATGCTGTGAGAGCTACCTGAGGTGTTCGCTGTTGAGGAAGGAGCGACCGTCGATCTCTCTAATCAGGTGCAGCCGGGTCGCGCGTGGCCACGGCCACCGTCCTTGTTCTTCGCGTCCTTGCCGCCAGGGAACCGAAGGCCCGACGGCCTGACAGCGCCCGCATCGTGGTCATCCGGATCGCCAGGCAAGCAACCGGCGGTAGGCGTCCAGACCATCGGGCACCCACTCCCATTCGGTGAGGCGTCGTGCCAGCTCCGACTCGGTCAGGAAGGCGTGCCAGGCCACTTCCGCTACCTGCGGATGCACTGGCAGCTCGCACCGGACCTGGTAGATCGCCGTCCACCAGGTGTGTTCCGGGGTGTCGTAGAGGAACCGGAACAGGGGTTCGGGCTGAGCCAGGCCCGTGACCCCCAGTTCCTCCTCGGCCTCCCGCAACGCGGCCTCATCGTACGACTCGCCCGCGCCGACCACACCGCCGACGAACATGTCGTACAGCGAGGGAAAGACAAGCTTGCGCGCCGTGCGGCGGTGTACGAAGACGCGCCCGGCCGGGTCCCGCGCCAGCACGAACACGCACCGGTGCCGCAACCGGCGGGCGTACGCCTCATGCCGCGGCGCCTGCCCGACGACCCGATCCTGCTCGTCGACGATGTCCAGCATCTCGTCGATGTCCAGCATCTCGTCCGCGGACAGCGGATCCTGGTCTTCCACGAGACCATCCAAGCACTACCGTCTGTTCAGCCGCCGGTGGCGGAGAAGTGCATGTAGTCCTTCAGCGATCGGTAGTCGCCGCCCCACTCCCAGCCGATCGCGGCGAAGGCCCGCACGACCGGCCCGCCGGGCCGCACCATGCCGGGCCGGACCTCGGTCCGGTCGAGGTAGGCGGTGGCCAGCTCCGGCAGCACCACTCGGCCCTTGTGGTACGGGTTCTGGAACGGGTTGACGTCCACGGCGAGCCCGTAGGCGTGCTGGGACCACGCCGTCTTGCCTCGCACCGGCCGGCAGGCGAACGCCTCGGTGGTGTTGCCGTCGCCGGTCGGCGGCGCGTTCATCCCGGCGACGCTGGAGATCCGCATTCGCTCGATCGGGAAGTCCGCGGCGAAGAGCCGGCGGAACACGGTGACGAGGTCATCGGCCGCCCGCGCGTTGACCACCAGTTCGCCGGTATGGGCGCGCCCGTCGAAGCCGCGGAAGCTGACCGTGAGGTAGCGCAGGTCCGCCGCGGCCACCGGGCAGTCCTTGGTCCAGCTGGACCGGGCGAGCACGCTGGCGGGCGCCGCCTGGACGGTGGCGTGGAAGCGGCCATCGGGCGGCGGCGGCAGGTCATCGACGGTGATGATGGACCGGCGACGCAGCTCTGGCGGGGTGTCCCGCGCCGCGGCGAACCCGCCGGGCCCCACCGGCAGGACCCGCTTGCCCAGCCACCGTGGCGCGGCGGTGGCGTCCCCGATGCGGGTGGCCGCCGGGCTCGGCGACTCGGTGCGGGCCGTCGGCGGGGCGGTCGGGGCCGACGGCGCCCTGGCCGGTCGGCTCGCTTCCGGGCCGGCCGGGACGCCGGAACAGCCGCCCAGGGCGTTACCCAAGCACATCATCACGACCAGCGGGCCCGCCACCCGGGCGGCACCACGCAACACCATCAACATCCACTCGCCTCCGCCGCATGCCCCGGTTACCCGGTGCGCGACTCGGCCCGCGCTCATCGCCGATCGTGGGTCCGGCCGTGACCTGACGCGAGCCGTGACGCTCTGACCAGCGCGGACCAGTTTCGACGGTACACGGGACGCCGCGGCCGTCGCGAGCGCCTGGTCACGCTGTGGCGGGCCTGGGGGAGGGGCGAGCGCCTCTACTCTGGCGTGGTGACGACGCAGATGATCGTGCTGAATGGTGGCTCGAGTTCGGGTAAGTCCGGGATTGCCCGGTGCCTCCAGGCGATCTTGCCGGATCCGTGGCTCGTATTCGGGGTCGACGCACTGATCGAGGCGATGCCCGTGTCCATGCGGACGACGGGTGCCGGGATCGAGTTCGCTCCGGATGGTGGCGTGCGGGTCGGGCCGGAGTTCGGGCGGCTTCAGGCGGCGTGGATGGAAGGGATCGCCGCGATGGTCCGTGCCGGCGCACGGGTCATCCTCGACGACGTCTTCCTGGGGGGAGCGGGTTCTCAGCAGCGGTGGCAGAAGGTCCTTACCGGACTGGATGTGTTGTGGGTCGGTGTCCGGTGTGACAGTGCGGTCGCCGCGGGCCGTGAGATCGCCCGGGGAGACCGGGTCCGAGGGATGGCCGTGTCACAGGCGGAGATGGTCCATCAGGGCGTCGCCTATGACCTGGAGGTGGACACCACGCATACCGAGTCGCTGACGTGTGCGCGGACTGTCGCCGCACAGCTCGGCTGATGGACGCGGTGCGGTCAGTGGGTGGCGGCGGTGAGGAACATCGGGATGGCGATCAGCGACCGGTCGTCCTGGGCGCGCCGGGCCTGCTCGCTGACCCAGCTTTCGGCTTCGTCGCCGCTGATGGCGCCGGCGTGGTGTGCGGCGGTGGCGTGCCCGGTGAGGATGGGCAGCATGGTGGCGCCGGTGAAGATGGCGGTGTGGACCTCGATGTCGACCTCGTGGAAGCCGGCGTCGAGGAGCAGGTTGCGGTAGCCGCGGGCGATGCGCGGGTGGGGGATGGTGTCGGCGCGCGCATGCACGATGCGGCGGGTCACTTCGGGTTGGTCCGAGTCGATGACCAGGGTGTTCCAGTCCTGGCCGACCAGCACGATCCGCCCGCCCGGGACGAGGACCCGGCGGGCTTCGGCCAGGGCCGCGTGCGGGTCGGGCAGGACGTGGTACACCTTGTCCGCCCGGTACCCGTGCGCCTGCCCGTCGCCCAGCGGCAGCTCGGTGGCGTCGGCGGCGCGCACGTCGAGGTCGGGAAACCGGCTGCGGGCGGCGGCCAGCATGGTCGGGTCGAGGTCCACACCGATGGCGTGGGCGCCGTGCTCGGCCAGTTCGGCGACGGCGCGTGCGGTGCCGCAGCCGACGTCGACCACGGTCGCGCCCGCGGATAGCCGCAGGAGCTCGTAGCTGCGCGCGCGCAGGCGCGCGGCGGCGGGCAGGGTTTCCGCGGCGTCGAGCACCCGGATCAGCGTGTCGATGTCGGTGTGGGCGGTGTGCGTTTCGGCCATGCGCACGAGTCTGCGACTTCAGGTCGACCTGAAGTCAACCGGGCTGCTATCAAGGTGGGTATGGGCTCGGTGGGGACGGTGTACACGATCGGCGAGCTGGCGGCCCGTTTCGGGCTGGCCACGCACGTGTTGCGGCACTGGGAGGATGTGGGGTTGCTGTCCCCGGCGCGGCGGGTGGCGGGGCGGCGGGTGTACGGGCCGGCGCATGTGACCCGGGTGGCGGAGATCATGCTCGGTAAGGACGCCGGGTTCAGTCTGGAGCAGTTGCGGGAGCTGTTCGCCGCCCCGGATCGGAGCCGGCGGCGGGAGGTGCTGCGTGCCCAGTTGGCGCAGGTGCGGCAGCGCATCGCCCGGCTGACGCTATCGCAGACGCTGCTGGAACACGGGTTGCGGTGCCGGCACGCGGATTATCAGTCGTGCCCCCAGTTTCAGGCGATGGTTCTCGCGCGGCTGGACGGGGTGGATCTGGCGGAGGCCCTCGACCACGCCTGACACCGGCCTGCGCCGCTCGCGGATTCCGGTGACTTTGTCGCGGATTCGCCATGGCGATGCTCACACTCTGTGTACAGCGGCCGGTTTCTCGTCACACACATGGGAGCATCTATGCACGTTACGTAAGTGCGGGCGCTGGGTGGTTGGGGGAGCATGCCCATAAGTCAGGTGCGGCGTGACCGGTTCGGAGATCTACTCAGGACCCTCCGCTTGGAGCGAGGGCTGACCCAGGAGGAGCTTGCCGAGGCGGCCGGTTCCAGCGTCCGCGGCATCCGGGAGATGGAACGCGGCCGGGTGCGCAGCCCGCAACGACGGACGGTGGCGCTGCTCGCCGACGCCCTGCGGCTGGCCGGGGCGGACCGCGACCGCTTCGTCGCCCTGGCCCGGGCCGAGCGGCTGCCGCACGACCGCGCGACGGTGCCGCATGACCACCCGGCGGTGCCGCACGACCGCGCGACGGTGCCGCAGGACCACCCGGCGGTGCCGCACGACCGCCCGGCGGTGGTCGTACCCGGAGAATTGCCCGCCGCCGTTCCGGACCTGGCCGGGCGGGCGGAGATCCTGGAACGGCTCTCGACGCTGGCCGCCGACGTCATCGCCGGGCGGCCGGACACCGCCTCGGTGGTGGTGCTGCACGGGCCGCCGGGGATCGGCAAGACCAGCCTCGCCGTCGCGGCCGGACATCGACTCAGCCCGGCCTTCGCCGGCGGACAGCTCTTCGTCGACCTGCAGGGCGCCTCGCCGGACGGACCGGTCGACCCGGCCGAGGCGCTGGCCGGATTGCTGCGGTCGCTCGGGGTGCCGGACAGCCGGGTGCCGGTGTCGCCGGCTGAGCGGGGCGGTCTGTTCCGTACTCTCACCCGGGACCGGCCACTGCTGGTGCTCCTGGACAATGCCGCGAACGAGGCACAGGTACGCCCACTGCTGCCGGCCGGGCGGCGATGCCTCGCGCTGGTCACCTGCCGGCGTCCGCTGACCGGTCTTGCCGGTGCGGTCCGCCAGCCGCTCGACCTGCTCGCCCCGGCCGCTGGTCGACTGCTGCTCGCGGCGATCGCCGGTGCCGACCGGATCGCCGCCGAGCCGGCCGCCGCCGACCAACTCGTCAAGCTCTGCGGCCGGCTGCCGTTGGCCGTCCGGATCGCCGGCAACCGCCTCGCGAGCCGACCGCAATGGTCGGTGGGTTGGCTGGTGGACCTGCTCCGCGACCAGCGCCGGCGGCTGACCGTGCTGACCGCTGGAGACCTGGGCGTCCGGTCCGCGTTCGAGGTCTCGTACCGGCAACTGGACCCGATGACCGCGCGCGTGTTCCGGCGGGCCTCGCTGATTCCCGGCACCGACTTCGAACCCGCGCTGGTCGCCGCCGTGGCCGGCACCGACGAGGAGACCGCGGCGGCGGCCCTGGAGGAGTTGGTGGAGGCCGGTGTCCTCCTGACCATGGGGGACCGGTACCAGTTCCACGACCTGGTCCGGCTCTACGCCCAGGAACGCCTCGACGCCGAGGAACAACAGGCCTGCCGGACGGGCGCGCACGAGCAGATGGTCGGCTGGCTGCTGCGGCGTACCCGGCAGGCCGGTGCGATGTTCGAACCGGTCGCCTGCCGGGCCGACTCCCCGTTCGACGACGATCGGGCGGCGGCGTCCTGGCTGGATCGGGAGTCCGGCAACTGGCTGGCGGCGCTGCGCGACGCGGCCCGGCGCGGTCGGCACGCCGACGTGGTCGCGGTCGCCAGGGCACTGCACTGGTACTCCGACGCCAACAGTCACCGGCACTCCTGGGACGAGATCTTCTCGCTGGGAGTGACCGCGGCCCAGGCCGCCGGCAGCCCTCGCGACGAGGCCGTGCTGCTGAACTTCCTGGGTTGGGCCCGGTACTTCTGCCGGGACCGCAACACCGACGGGCTGGCCGCCCTGGACCGGGCGCTGGAACTGGCCCGGCGGATCGGGGACCGCCGGGAGGAGGCGTGGGCGTTGACCTACACCGCAGCGATCCTGATCCGGATCGGCAGCGGCGGGTCGGCCATCGACCACTGCCGCCGGGCCGTAGGCCTGTTCCGCGAGATCGGGTACCCCCTCGGCGAGCACAGCGCGGTGAGCGCGCAGGGCAGTGCGCTGGCCGCGCTCGGCCGGTTCGCCGAAGCGGCCGAGTTGCACCGCGAGGTGCTGGCGTTCTACGGCCGGGGCAATGGTCTGAGCCGTACCGGCACGGCGGTGGCCCGGGCCGGCGCGATGATGAGTCTCGGGGCGGATCTGGCCGGGATGGGCCGCTGGCGGGACGCCGCTGACGAGTACGCCCGCGCCCGGCGGGAGTTCCACCGGTGCGGCGCGACGTTCAGCGAGGCCAGCGCCGTCCACCGGTACGGGCTCGCGCTTCAGGAGTTGGGTGAGGTCGACGCGGCGGCCGAGGCGCTGCGGGCGGCGCTGGGCCTGTATGCCGCGCTGTCCTGCCCGTGGTGGGAGGCGCAGACGCTGTACGCGCTCGCGGCGCTGGCCGGCTCGGCTCCGGACCGGGCCGCCGACGCCCGCCTGCTGCGCCAGCGGGCGCTCGACCGGTGCGGCGAACTGGACGCCCCGGAGGTGCGGACCCTGCGCGCCACCCTGCGACGCGAACTGGCCGAATCCTGACCGGGCACACACCGGGCCCCGCCGGCGATGCGGCGGGGCCCGGTGCCGGTGGACAGCGTCAGTTGCAGGTGGTGCCGTTGAGCGTGAACGGTGCCGGGGTGGCGGGGGAGCCGTTCGCGGTGAAGCCGAAGTTGACGGCGCCGCCGGTCGGAATGGTGGCGTTGTAGTTCTCGTTGGTGACGGTCACCGCCGGGCCGGTCTGCTGGAAGACGCCGTTCCAGTGGCCCTCGACGAGTTGCCCGCCGGGGAAGGCCCAGCCCAGCGTCCAGCCGTTGATGGCCGGTCCGTCGTTGTAGACGGTGACGCTGGCGGTGTAGCCGGTGCCCCACGAGTCGGTGACGACGAAGGAGACCCGGCAGGTGCTGGCGATCGCCGTCGCTGGCACGAGGTTGCCGTAGTCGTCGCGGGCGGTGGCGAAGTCCTGGAACCCGAAGCCCGGGCCGGCCGACCGGGTGGTGGTGCCGGCGGCGAGCACGGTGCCGTCGGCGTTGACCGAGTAGACCGGGCCGCCACTGTCGCCGCCCCGGGCGGACTCGGCGCCGTCGAGTTGGGTGGCCTCGACGAGGTCCTCGATGTCGTCGTAGTGGAAATCGACCCGCAGGTCGCAGACGGGACCGCCGATCTCACCCGCGGAGGTGTACCCGGACTGGCACAGCAGCTGGCCGGGGAAGACCTCGGTCCAGCCGACCACCTGGGCGCGGACCTCGTCATGCTGACCGCCGACGTAGATGTGGTCGCCGGGTGCCGACGTCGAAATGATCATCGTGTCGTGGTCGTCGTTGCTGTCGACCGCGTAGCCGACCAGCGTGCCGCTGCCGGTGGTCGTGTTCCAGCCGACGTGCCAGGGCGAGCCGATGGCTCCGCAGTGTTCGGCGGTGAGGACGTAACCGGCGTCGGTGTCCGCGTCCCGTACGCCGAAGCCGGCGGTACACCCGGGTGTGGTGAACCCGATGCCCGACCCGCCGTCGAACGGCGCGGAGTCATTGGCGCGCGACCGTTCGACCATCCGGTCGCTTTCGACGAAGCTGGTACGGACACCGGTGACCGGCAGCTTCGGCAGCTTGGCGCCCCGGGTGTCGTCAACGGCGATGTCGATGCCGGTGCCGTCTGTGCGCAGCCTGACCGAGTGGCTGGCGTCCGCCGGGTCGGCTGCCACCACCGGGGTGAGTCTGGCGGCGGCCTTGCGCAGTTCCGCGCGGGAGTAGGTGGCGTTGGCCACCTCGACCGGCGCGGTGCGGCGGGCGGCGGTGACCGCCGCGGCGATGTCGGTGGGTGGTGCACCCTTCCACCACAAGGTGACGTGGTCGTCGACCAGGCCGATGCCGGCGTAGCCGCGTGCCGGCGCGCGTTCCACCGCGGTGCGGATGACATTGGCCGCGTCGACCAGCGGGGCCTGGGCGACCATCCGGTCCAGGGTCGGTGCCGGGATGATGTCGAGGATGGACTCGGCGGCCCCGGCCGCCCCGGGCTGGCCGGACTCCGCGTGCGCGGAGGCGGCACCGGTGAGCGCCGTCGCACCGACCAGCGTCCCGACGACCACCGTACGGGTGATCGCTTTCCGAATTGGTGTCATGGCGCTGAGTCAAGCAACGCCCGATGCCGGGAGACAGGCACGACGCCCGGCAGGAGTCATCATGCCGGCGGTCCTGCCGGCAGTCGTCGTTGGGCGCCCGGCATGGGCATCTGTTCGGCGGCGGTGACGGGATCGTCGGTCAGCAGGTGGGCGCCGACGGCGTCGGCCACGGCCGGCGTGGCGCCCGAGCCGGCGAGGGCGAGGGGCGCGACGCGGGTGAGCTGGACGAGGTCGTCGGTCAGGCCGTCGAACCGCTCCGGCCCGGTCCCCACGAGCACCATCAGCTCCGGACGCTGGGTGTGGGCCATGCGGATGAGCGCATCCAGCGGCGTATTGGCGCCCAGGTACTCGATCCGCCAACCGTTGCGGTTGAGCACGATGCCGAAGGCCAGCAACGCGAGGTCGTGCAGCTCGTCCGGCACGCAGGCGAGGATCGCGCGCGGGCCGTGACCGTGCCCCCATCCCCGGGCGAGGCCCGCCAGGCGCCCGCGGATCAGGTTGCTCGCGAAGTGTTCCTGCGCGACGCTCACCTCGCCGCGCTCCCAGCGGTCACCGAGCGCCCGCAGGTACGGCAGCACGACATCGCGCAGCACCGTTTCGACGGTCAAGGTGCCCAGCAGCCGATCGAGGACCGCGTGGGCCGCCGGTTCGTCGAACTCGTCGAGGGCCGCGGCGAGCGTCGCGGCCGCGTCCGCGAGCCCGTCGTGATGGGCGGGCCCGTCGTGATGCGCGGGCCCGCCGGCACCGGTGCCCGCCGGTGGCTCGCCGTCGATGGCGGCCCGGGCGGCCTCCGCCGCGGACAATCCCTGGGCGAGGTACGCCTGCATGCGGCGGACCCGATCGAGGTCGGCTTCGGAGTACAGGCGGAACCCGCCACTCGTGCGGACCGGACGGAGCAAGCCGTACCGGCGTTCCCACGCGCGCAGGACGTGGTCGGTGACGCCCAGGCGGCGGCTGAGTTCGCCGATGCGCAGCACGCCAGGTGGGGAAGGTTCGCTCACGATCACACTATACAGTCCCTAGACAAACCCTTGACAAGCCTCGCTGGACGCGCCTAATCTCTAGACAGAACCTAGACGGAGGTAAGACAGAATGAAGAAGTTGGACTTGATCGCCGTGGTACTGCTCGTCGTCGGCGGACTCAACTGGGGCCTGGTCGCCCTCGCCCGGTTCGATCTCGTGGCGGCGGTCTTCGGACTCGACTTCGGCGAGACCAACGCGCTGACCCGGATCGTGTACGGCCTCGTCGGCCTATCCGCGGTGTACGTCGCCGCGCAGCTCCGCGCCATCGTGCGGCGGTGGGCGACCCACGCGCCCGCCACGCGGCACGTGATGGCCTCATGAACACCCCTGTCGTCGGCGGGAACGCGTGCACGACAATCCCGAGAAGGAACAGAACCGCCATGCCAACTCCCAGCACCGCCCTGACCCCACGACTGCTCACCGCGGCCGCCCTGCTCGGCACGCTCGCCCTGGCCGCGTGCGGCAGCGCCGAGACGTCGTCGAACAGCGCGCCTGCCCCGGCCACGTCCGACCCCGCTCCGGCGGCGGCCGGCGTCCCGTTTGGACCCGCCTGCGCCGCCGTACCGGCCAGCGGCCCGGGAAGCCTCGGGGTCATCGCCAACGAGCCGGTCGCCACCGCCGCCTCGCGGAACCCCGGACTGTCCACACTGGTCTCCGCCGTGACGAAGGCGGGCCTGGTGGACACGCTCAACAACGCTCCGGCCATCACGGTGTTCGCGCCGACCAACGACGCGTTCGCGAAGATTCCGGCGGACACCCTCGCCAAGGTCCTCGCCGACAAGCAGGCGTTGACCAACATCCTCACGTACCACGTCGTCGAGCAGCGCCAGGAGCCGACCGACCTGGACTCCGGGACCCTGACCACGTTGCAGGGCGGCGCGATTCAAGCGGCGCGGTCCGGTGACACGTACACCGCCGACGACGCGCGCGTCGTGTGCGGCAACGTCCAGACCCGCAACGCCACCGTGTACCTCATCGACACGGTCCTGATGCCGAAGAGCTGAACCGTCGCACCGCGTCGACCGGCAGGCGATCCACCTGCCGGTCGACGCGTGCATCGCCCGCCTTTCGTCGTTTGCCGCGCCGCTCCGGGGGTAGACGGAGTGGACTGCCAGTTCGGGAAGTGTTTTTTGGGGGGTCAGCCATGAGAATCGACGACGACGACATGCGTACCGGCGGCGCCGGCATGAGCGGCGGCGAGGGTCCGGCCGACGGCGGGGCGACCCCGGCCGCCGCGGACGGCGGCGCGGACGGCAGCGCTGGCGGCGAAGGCGGCGAAGGCGGGTACGGCGGGCCTGGCGTCGAGGCCGAGGAAGGCCCGGCGGACGGCGGGGCGGTCCCGTCGGCGCAGGACGGCGGCGCGGATGGGGGCGCCGGCGTGGAGGGCGAAGGACCGGCGGACGGCGGGGCGAACCCGGCCGCCGCGGACGGGGGCGCGGACGGCAGCGCCTCCGAGTACTGATGACCCAGCTGTTGACCCGGCCGGGCGGGGCGACCACCCGTCCGGCCCTGTCGCGGTGCGTGGCGGTGCCGCCGGCCGAGTTCGTCGCGCGCTACTGGGGCGCGGCGCCGCTGCTGTCCCGCGCGGCCGAGCTGGGCGGGCACGGCTTCGCCGACCTGCTCGACGCGGACGGCGTCGACGAGCTGCTCAGCCGGCGCGGCCTGCGCACTCCGTTCCTGCGGATCGCCCAGGACGGCCAGGTGGTGGCGCCGGACCGGTACACCGGCGGTGGTGGCGCCGGCGCGGAGGTCGGCGACCAGGTGCTCGACGAGCGGATCCTCGACCTGTACGCCGGCGGCGCGACCCTCGTGCTCCAGGGCCTGCACCGGATCTGGCCGCCGCTGGTCGACTTCGCCGCCGACCTGAGCGCCGAACTGGGCCATCCGGCGCAGGTCAACGCCTACCTGACGCCGCCGGCCAACCAGGGCTTCGCCACCCACTACGACACCCACGACGTCTTCGTGCTCCAGGTCGACGGGCGCAAGCGCTGGCGGATACACGAACCGGTCGTCCCCGACCCGCTGGAGCGGCAGCCGTGGGGTGGCCGGGCCGACGAGGTGGCGGCGGTCGCCGCCGGCCCGCCCGCGCTGGAGGCGGTGCTCGCGCCCGGCGACGCGCTCTACCTGCCGCGCGGATGGCTGCACAGCGCGCGGGCCGAGGGCGGGCAGTCGCTGCACCTGACCGTCGGCGTGCGGGCACTGACCCGGTACGCGCTGGTGGAGGCGCTGCTCGGCCTGGCCGCCGAGGACCGGCGGCTGCGCGCCGGGCTGCCGTTCGGGCTGGACCCGGCGGACCCGGAGGAGCTCGCGCCGGAACTGGGCGCGACGGTGGCGGCGCTGCGCGACTGGCTGGCGACCGCCGACCCGTCCGCGGTGGCCGAACGGTTACGCGCCCGGGCCTGGCCGGCGGCGCGGCCGGCGCCGATCCGTCCGGTGGCCCAGGCGGCGGCCGTGGCGGCGCTCGACCTCGACGCGCGCGTGACCCGGCGGCCCGGCCTGCGGTGGCAGCTGGTCGTCGACGGCGCCGACCGGGTCACGCTGCGGGTCTTCGACCGCACGGTGAGCCTGCCGGGGGAGTGCGCGCCCGCGGTGCGGGCGTTGCTGTCCGGCGGCACCCACCGGATCGGTGACCTGCCCGGCCTGGACGACCACAGCCGCCTGGTGGTCGCGCGCCGCCTACTTCGCGAGGCCATCCTCATCCCCGCCTCGTGACAAACCATCCCCGCCTGGTGACAAACCATCCCCGCCTGGTGACAGACCATCCCCGTCTCGCGACAAACCGCGCCACGGCGACGCGGCCGCCACCCGGTGCGGACAGAACGGATCTTTGGCAGTAACCTTCCTCCTGGCGTCGCCGGCTGGTCGAAATTTTCGCAGCCCCACGACGAGGCGGCGACGTCCTCTGTGGATGCCCCATCGACAAAGATGAGGAAGGCCAGTGATCCAACCCCCCAGGACATTGCTGCCCATCGCGGCCATCCTGCTCACCTGCGCCATCGCGCAGCCCGCTTACGCGGAGGAAAGCGCCGCAGCGGCCGTCGTCCGGCCGGTCTCCGGCATCAGCCCGCTGCCCGCCGGCTGCGGGCTTCCCCCGGGCGACGGCTACGTGCTGAACCCGAACACCGAGGTCCTGCCCATGGTGGCGCGGGACCCGAACCGTCCGTGGCACCTCGTCTCGATTTTCCAGCAGGACCGCTGGAACCGGTACGGCAGCAACGGCGCGGTCACCGCGGTGTCGGACGACTACGGTCGCACCTGGCAGCGCTCCGCGAACCTGCCCGCCTTCTCCCGGTGCAACGGCGGCACGGCCGCCAACGGCGGAGACTACGACGTCACGACCGACAACTGGATGACGGTCACGCCGTCGGGCGCGGCGATCGCCGCGTCGTTCTCGCTGTCCCGCACCGGCGAGACGACCGCCATCCTGGTGGCCCGGTCCGGTGACGGCGGCCGGCACTGGGAGGCCCCGGTCACCCTGGGGCGGGACGACAACCCGCAGTTCTTCAACGATCGCCCGACGGTGACCGCGGACCCGTACCGCCCGGGCGTGGTCTACGCGGTGTGGGACCGCGTCGACGCCACGGCGGAGCGCTGGATACAGCCGGTCTACCTGGCGAAGTCCACTGACGACGGACGCACCTGGACCACCAGGAAGGTGTACGACGTACCCGACAACAGCGGCACCATCGGCACCCAGTTGGTGCCGCTCGCGGATGGGACGCTGCTGATCGGCATGCACTACGAGACGGACACCAAGGCCTTCACCCAGGTCATCCGCTCGACCGACGGCGGGGCGACCTGGTCGGCGCCGACGCTGAACGTGCCGGCCCCGATGGCGGTCGGTCCCCGCATCCCGGACCCCGACAACTCGGGTAACCCGGTGCGTAACGCGTCCCTGCCGCTACTGGACGCTCAACCGGGCACCAAGACGGTGAGCGCCGTCTGGCAGAGCGAGGCCGCGGACGGCACCTTCCACGTGGACTACTCGCGGTCGACGGACGGCGGGCAGACCTGGTCCAGCCCGATCCGCGTGGACCGGACGCCCATCGGTTCCGCCGCCGTACCAGTCGTCGCCGTGTCCCGGACCGGCACCGTAGCGGTCACCTACTACGACTTCCGCAACAACACGCCCGACCCGGCCACCCTGCCCACCGACCTGTGGGCCGTCACCTGCGCGAAGAACTGCACGCAGCCCGGGGCGTGGCGGGAGCAGCACATCGAAGGGCCGTTCGACGCCCGCAAGGTGCCAGCGACCAGCGTGGGACTGCTCGTCGGGGACTACACCGGCCTCGTGTCGATCGGCGGCAACAGCTTCGTGGCCACGTACAGCGTGTCCACCGGTGATGCCGCCAACCCCGTGGACGTGCACAGCGCGATCTTCGCTAGCTGACCGGTTGTTCGCCTGCCGGTCGGGTCCGGTCCGACCGAACCCGACCGGCAGGCGCCGATGCTGCTCTGGGCGTCGTGGCCGCGGCTACGAAGACCGGGCCGAACCCGCCGCCGTGACCGCGTCACGGTCGCTGGCCACGTGGTCAGCGCCGACGCGCCGTCGGGGATCGCGGTCAGGCGCACGCCACCTCGCGCGGATTTTCCGGGTCGAGCGCGTTGCGGGTGAGTGTCAGGACGGTGTCGTTGAAGGACATGCCGACGTGTTCGGTGGTGTCGTCCGCGCAGACGTCCTGGAGGGTGATGTTGTCGACGTCGGCTCCGTCGAGGAACCCGGAGGTGAACGGTGTGACGACCTGGTCGTTGCGGGTGGCGATCACCGTGTAGTTCACGCCGGGTACGGTTTCGGCGCCCGCGTTGAGCTGGGTGATGAATTCTGAGCCGACGATCTGGTCGGTGCAGGCGGGGCAGGCGTTCTGGACGACGTCGGCCACGACGTCGAAGTTGATGGCCAGTTGTGCCAGGCCGCTCAGGTCGGTGCCGTGGTTGGAGGGTGCGATGCCAACGAGGGTGCCGACCTTGTCGGCGCTGTTCAGGGCCTTGAGGTACTGCCGTGGCATCATGCCGCCCTGGGAGTGGCCGACGATGTCCACCTCGCTGGCGCCGGTGGCGGCGAGCACCTTGTCCACGAAGAGCGACAGTTGCTGGGCCGAGGTGGCGACGGGCCCGGTGCCCTGGATCAGGTCTCCCGGTGTGCCGCCGTAGTTGAACGCGAAGACGCAGAATCCTTCCGCAGCGAGCCTGGGTGCGGCGACGAACCAGTTGTTGCTCATGTTCTCGAAGGTGCCGTGGACGAGCACCACGGGGTTGGGGTGCTCGGCCGGCGGTTCGCAGTTGAAGTCGTTCGCGTCGGGTACGAAGCCGGAATCGTCCGGCGGCGGTACCTCCACGGTCGCGGAAGTCGTCGGTGTGAGCTCACCGGCCAGGGATGCTTGCGTAATTGTCAGGGCTGCTGCCAGCCCCGCCACGATCACTCCGACCACGGCCAGGGTGGCGACTTGTCTGGAAGCCATGACTCGACAGTGCGCCGGGCAAGGCGGTACGTCTTGTGTCGCGGCGCGCAAGTCAGTGCGGCGCCGTTGTCACGCCCGCACGTGACAAACCTCGAATGGGGGCGACCCGGTAGTTCGGAGGGCGGTAGGCGAAACGTGGATGAGCCCGCAGCTTCCGCGAATTCACCAATGCCCGTGAAGGATATACAGATGAAACGGGTGGGGACACCAGAACGTGCACGGGAGTCTAGACTGATTGCGGTCTGAGGTGCCGTGGATCTTGAATAGCGCTGGACACGGCTGACGACCTCCAATACCGATACGGGCGGCTGGGGGCAACGGCGAAGCGATGATAAGAGATCAACGCGGATCCGGTGTTCAGACGACGCTCCTCCATGAAAGCGCCCGTTGCCGAGTGACGCGGTTGTATCTCGCTGGCGGCAATGTGATCAGCAAGGAGCCGTTGGGACCAGACGCCGACCGGCGCCTACGCCATGAGACGGCGATCCTGAGCCG
This sequence comes from Actinomycetes bacterium KLBMP 9797, assembly GCA_037414955.1. Taxonomy (GTDB): domain Bacteria; phylum Actinomycetota; class Actinomycetes; order Mycobacteriales; family Micromonosporaceae; genus Phytohabitans. Next base: position 13,507 of record JBBEWH010000207.1, on the reverse strand, counting down.
GCTGTCCGGGGTTCCGGGAATCGTGCAGGTCGCGACCGCGCCGGCGCGGCCAGGGACCATCCTGCTGACGGATGTGGGCGGCGTTTCGCTGGCCCGCACGGCGATGCCGTGGGCCGCCGCTGATGTGATCGCTTTGGCGTTGGGCTTGGCGCGTGCGGTCGCGGGGATGCATCACCGAGGCGTCATGCATACGGACATCAGTCCGACCAATATCGTCGTGAGCGGCCCGACCCGGGTGCCTTGCTTGATCGATTTCGCCCTGGCGGCGACGTTTGGGCAAACCCGTCCGGATCCCGCCGTGGCCGAGATCGTCGGCACCCTGCCATATCTGGCCCCGGAGCTGACCGGCCGCACGGGGCACGCGGTGGACCAACGCGCCGACCTGTACGCGTTGGGCGCCACGCTGTATGAGATAGCGACCGGTAAACCGCCGTTCGGAGCCGCCGATCCGCTCCAACTCGTCCATGACCATCTCGCCCACGTGCCGGCGCCGCCGGCCGAGGTGAATCCGGCCGTGCCGGCGGCCCTGTCCGAGATCATCATGCACCTTCTGGAGAAGGAACCGGACAACCGCTACCAGACCGCCGAGGGGCTGATCCACGATCTGGCGCGGGTGCGGGAAGGCAAGGCCGAGCCCTTACAGGTCGGTGAGCGAGACTTCCCACTGCGGTTGCGGCCGCCGTCGCGGATCATCGGGCGCGACAACGAGATCGCGGCCTTGGGCGCGGCGTTCGCGGCGGGCCTGGCCGGCCAGTGTCCCGGTGTGCTCGTCTCCGGCGCCCCGGGAGTGGGCAAGACATCGCTGATCGAGCAGCTGCGCCCCGTCGTGACCGCCAGCGGCGGCTGGTTCGTGTCGGGCAAGTTCGACCAGTACCGTCGCGACCTGGAGTTCGACGGCGCGCATCAGGCGTTCCGGGCGTTGGGGCGGCTGTTGCTGGCCTTGCCGGAGGAGGAGCTGGCCGAGGCGCGCACGCGCATCCTGCGCGCCTTGGGACACAGCGCGGGCCTGGCCACCGCGGTGACGCCGGAGCTGGCCACGCTGCTGCGGGTGCCGCCCGACCCGGGCGATCCGCTGACCGCCCAGGCGCGGGCGCAGCGCAACTCGCTGGAGATCCTGCGGGCGGTGGCCTCCCCCGAGCGGCCGGTGGTATTCGTCCTCGACGACCTGCAGTGGGCCGGCCCCACGCCGCTGGGCTTCGTCGACATGGTGCTGAACGGGCACGAGAAAGTGAAGGGTCTGCTCCTGGTCAGCGCCTACCGGGACGTTGCCGGCGACCACCCGCTGGCCACCGTGATCTCCCGATGGCGGCTCGGGAGCGCCGGGCTGACGCACCTGCGGCTCGACGATCTGCCGGCCTCGGGCCTCGCGACCTTGGTGGCCGACATGCTGCGGATGGATGTCGAGGAGGTCGCCGAGCTCGCCGAGGCGCTGCAGCAGCGGACCCATGGCAACCCGTACGAGACGGTCGAGTTGCTCAACGCGTTGCGGCGCGACGGCGTGTTGCGACCGGCTGACAAGGGCTGGGAGTGGGACGCGGTCGCGTTGCGGCGCGGCGGCGGGCCAGTGGACCTGCCTGACCTGTTGACCGCCCGGGTGGCCGCCCTGCCGCCGGAGACCCGCGGTCTGCTGGAGGTCATGGCATGCCTCGGCGGCCGCGTGGAGCTCGGCCTGCTGCAGGCCGCCACCGGCCTCGCGGCGCCGGTGGTGGGGGAGCGGCTCATCCCCGCATTGGAAGACGGGCTGCTGGTGCTGGAGTCCGGCGGGCAGAACGCGGTCCGGTTCCGGCACGACCGGGTCTGGGAGGGCGCCCTGGCATACCTGTCGCCGGAGCGGCAGCGCATGGTGCGTACCCGCCTGGCCAGGCGGCTGGCGTCCCGGCCGGAGCTGTCCGCGGTCGCGGCGCAGCAGTACCTGCCCGTGGTCGACGCCGTGCGGGAGCCTGGCGAGCGCCGCCAGGTGGTGGAGCTTTTCCGGCGCGCGGCGGAAGAGGCGCGGCTGGTGAGTAACCATCCCCTGGTGGAACGGCTGCTGTCCGGTGCGGTGCGGTTGGCCGACGCCGCGGATACCGCCTTGCTGATCGAGCTGCACACCGGCCGGCTCGCGGCGCTGTACGGCCTGGGGCGGCTGGACGAGGCCGACGAGGTGTACCAGGTCATCGACGGGCTCGCCACAGATCCGGTGCAGCGGACGGAAGCGACCCTGGTGCAGGTGGCCAGCCTTGCCAACCGGTCCCGCCCCGGGGAGGCGATCGCGCTCGGCATCGACGTGTTGGGGCGACTGGGCATCGCCATGCCGCCGCCGGAGCGGATCGACGCCGAGGTTGATCGCGGCCTCGACGCGCTGTACCGATGGCTGGACCAGACAAGCGAGGCCGACGACCTGGCCCGCCCGGAGATCACCGAACCGTCGCTGCTCGCCACCGCCGCGCTGATCAACCGGATGCTCCCGCCGGCGTTCCAGAGTGACCCCGCCACGATGGTGTGGCTGGTGCTGCAGGCCGTGCGAATGTGGGCCGAGCACGGTCCCGGCCATACCCTCGTGGGCCCGGTCGCCCACCTGCCGTTCGTGACGACGCGGCGCCGGCAGGACTACCGCACCGGACACCGGTTGATGCGCCGGGTCCTCGCGGTGAGCGAGGCGCGTGGCTACGAGCCCGATACCGCTCAGGCGCGATTCTTGTACGCCTTCGGCGCCGGGCACTGGTTCGCACCGCTGGAGGAGTGCGTCGCGCAGGCCCGGCGCGCGTGGGAGGGGCTGCTGCAGGGCGGAGACGTGCAGAACGCGTGCTGGACCGCCAATGTCCTGGTGTACGCCCTGCTGGACTGCGCACCCACGCTGGACGCCTACATCCCTGAGGTCGAGGCGGCGCTGGGCATCGCCAGGCGCACGGGAAACGCACACAGCGTCCAGCTGACCCAGCCATACGTCTGGCTGGTGTCCACCTTGCGCGGCACGCAGATCGACGGGCACGCCGGCGATGCGGCTCATCCCGATGGGTTGGCCGGCAATCCGACCGTGGCCAGCAACGTCCACATCACCCGGGCGCTCGCCGCGCTCGTGCTGGACGACCCGGCCGGGCTGGACCGGCACTCGGCGGCGGCGATGGCGCTGCTCCCCTTCGTCGAAAACCTGTACCTGTCCGTGGCCGCGTACCTGACCCGGGCGCTGGCTCTCGCCGGGCGCGTCCGGACGGCCGACCCCGGTTCGGACGAGCACGCGTCGCTGCTGGCGGAGCTGGATGCGGTCGTCGGGTGGTGGACGGCGCGCGCGGCCGACGCTCCCGCGAACTTCGCCCACCTGCGGGGGTTGGTGGCGGCGGAACGGGCGTGGGCGACAGGTGACTTCCGCGCCGCCGTGTCCGCCTTCGACGCCGCGCTGCGTGATGCCTGCGCGCGTCCGCGTCCCTGGCACCGGGCGCTCATCACCGAACGCGCCGCTCGCTTCTACCTCGCCCACGGCGTCGAGCACATCGGCCATGTCCTGCTCGCCGACGCCGGTCGCGCCTACTTGGATTGGGGCGCGGCGGCGAAGGTCAACCAGCTCCGGCAGGCCGACCCCGCTCTGGCGGTCGCCGACGTCGCCCGCGGGTTGCCGGCGCCCGGATCCAGCGGCGCTGGGCCCGCCCACCGCGCCAGCATCATGACCGGCGCGATCGACCTGCTCGGCATCCTGGCCGCCTCCCAGGCGTTGAGCTCCGAGACCAGCCTCGACGGTCTGCGGCAACGGGTGGTCGACGTGCTCTCGGCCATGACCGGCGCCACCGGCATCCAGATGCTGCTCTGGGACGTGAACGACAACACCTGGCGGATGCCGGTGGCGACGTCCGAGACCGCCACGATCTCCCTCGACGAGGCGGTCCAGCGGCGCCTGATCCCGCTCTCCGCCGTCCGATATGTCGAACGGACCCGCGAACCCCTCCTCGTGGGGGACGCGTCCGCGGACGACCGATTCGCCCGGGACCCGTACTTCGACGGCCACGGATGCTGCGCGCTCCTCGCGGTCCCGATCCTCAACCGCGCCACCCTGCGGGCGTTGCTGCTGCTGGAGAACCGGCTCATCCGCGGGGCGTTCTCCACCGAACGCCTCGACGGCGTCATGCTCGTCGCCGGACAGCTCGCCGTCTCCCTGGACAACGCCATGGTGTACGCGTCCCTGGAACGCAAGGTGGCGGAACGCACCCGGCAGCTGGCCATCGCCAACGAGCGCCTGGAGCGACTCAGCGTCACCGATCCCCTCACCGGACTGGCCAACCGCCGCCGCTTCGAGGAGGTGCTGAACGCCGAATGGGATCGCGCCTTCTGGGCGGGCAGTCCGCTGGCGCTGGCCATGATCGACGTTGACCACTTCAAGCTTTACAACGACCACTTTGGACACCCGGCCGGTGACGAATGCCTGCAGCGCATCGCGAGCCTGCTCACGCGGCACAGCGCGGCCGGCCACCTGGTCGCCCGTTACGGCGGCGAGGAGTTCGCCGTCATCATGCCTGACACCGGCATCGGCGTCGCCGGTGACATCGCCGAACGCCTGCGCGCGGCGGTACTCGCCCTCGCCATGCCCCACCACCTGGTCGCCGACCGGGTCGTCACCGCCAGCATCGGTGTCGCGGCCGCCGTCCCGTCGCCCGGCACCACGGCCGATCACTTGGTCGAACAGGCGGATGTCGAGCTCTACCGGGCCAAGCGCGCCGGCCGCAACCGAGTACGCGCCGCGGGTTAGCTCGACGAGATCCGCTCGGAGCGTCGGGTCGGATACCGGACAGAAATCGGCTGACCGGTTTCGATGCGTCAGCGGTCCAGCATCGGTACGGTGACCGTTACCCGTGCCGGTACGCTGGCTCCTTCGGCCGGTACGAATACGGCCGGGTGGCTGTTCTGGTTGCGGCACCGGGTTCGGCCGCCCGGCCGTCCATCCGTGACGGTCCTCCCGGCAGGGCAGTCCGCGCCGTCGCTGGCGATGGTTGCGCGGTGGCCGGCTGATGGCGCTCCCTGGGAGCCTCCTACCCCGGCGACACCGAGCCTGGGGAGACGCGGATGAGACGTACGAAAGTTCCGACGCTGCTCGCCGCGGTCGCGGCCGCGGCATGCCTGCTGGTGGGCACCGCCCACGCCGGATCGGCGGCGCCGGTCGCCGCCGATCCGGTGACCGAGCCGATCGCGGATCCGGCGGGCGCGTGGACCGACGGCGGCCCGCGTACGCTCGCCGCCACGAACCAGGTGGCCTGCGACGGCGACGGCAGCAGCGGCAAGCGCGTCCAGATGATCTACATGCGGGAGACGTCCGACACCGACCGGCTCAGCCAGTTCCGGGCGACGTTCCAGCAGTGGGCTCCCCAAGTCGACCAGATCTTCGTCGACTCCGCGCGGGACACCGGCGGGTACCGGCGGGTGCGCTGGGTGCACGACCGTAGCTGCGTGCCGACGGTGACCGGCCTGGTCGTGCCGGACGGCACGCTGAACGCCTTCGGCACCGCGTTCACCGCGCTGAAGAACGCCGGGTACAACCGCACCGACCGCAAGTACGTCATGTACGCGGAGACCACCGCGTGGTGCGGGCTGGGCGGCGGCGGGCCGGGGGCGGGCGACGACCGGCCGGGCGCGGAGAACCGGTACAACTCCGGGCCGGAGCTCGCCACCCTCGGCACCAACTGCTGGAGCTGGGCCGCCACCGGCCATGAGCTGCTGCACACGCTCGGCGCGGTGCTGCGCGGCGCGCCCAACGCGACCGCCAACGGGCACTGCTGGGACGACGAAGACATCATGTGCTACGACGACGGCGGCATCCCGAACCCGCCGGGCGGCCTCGTGAAGGTCTGCCCCGACGTGTACGAGAACTACGTCGACTGCGGGCACGACGACTACTTCCACGTGAGCCCGCCGGCGGGGTCGTGGCTAGCCAGCCACTGGAACGTCGCCAACAGCCAGTACCTGATCAGGTCGGAGCGGGTGGCGACCGCGCCGACCGCGCAGAACTTCGTGCCGCTGGCCACCCCGACCGGCGTGCTCGACACCCGCGACGGCACCGGCGGCACCACCGGCAAACGCGGCGCCGCCAGCATGACCGCGTTCCAGGTCACCGGCGTGGGCGGCATCCCGGCGACCGGCGTGGGCGCGGTCGCGGTACGCGTGGCGGTGAACGCCCCGACCGCCTCGACCTACCTGACGGTGTGGCCGGAGGGCCAGCCGGCGCCCGGCATCTCGATGCTCAACGTGGCCGCCGGCGAGAACATCTCGAACCTGGCCGTGGTGCCGGTCGGCTCCAGCGGGAAGCTGGTCGTCTACAACTCCGGCGGCAGCACCGACATCGTCGTGGACGTCCAGGGCTACTACACCGCGAGCGGCAGCGGCTTCGTGCCCGTGACGCACACCCGGCTCGTCGACACCCGCAGCGGCGTCGGCACCTCGGTCGGCACGATCCCGGCCGGCGGCAGCCGCACCGTCACCCTGACCGGCTCGGTAATCCCGGCCGGCGCGACCGCCGCGGCGGTGAACCTGCTGGTGCCCGGCGCCACCGCGGCCGGCTGGCTGGCCGCCGCGCCGGCCGGCACGGCCGCCGGCAAGGGCGTGCTCAACCACGCGACCGGGTCGACCCAGTCCGGCGCCACGCTGAAGCTGCCGGCGAACGGCCAGGTCACCTTCCACAACAAGGGCAGCGCCGCGATTCACCTGGTGGTGGCCGCGCAGGGCTACTACACCACCGCGGCGGGCGCCGCGAAGCTCACCCCGGCCGCGACGCGGATCTTCGACACGCGTACGGCGTCGACGCCGCTCGCCGCCGGCGCCACCCTGGACGTGACGGCGGCCGGCGCCAACGGGGTACCGGCGGGCGCGGCCGCGGTCGCGGTGAACTTCGCCGTGACCACCCCGGCGCAGGCCGGGTACCTGCAGGCCTGGCCGGTCGGCGGTGCGAGCCCGACGGTGTCCGTGATGGACTTCAACGCCGGCGCGTCCCGGGCGAACGCGGTGGTGCTGGCGCCGGGCTCCGGCGGCGCGATCCGCGTCAAGAACGGCAGCTCCGGCACCATCCACCTGATCGTGGACGTGCAGGGCTGGTACGCCCCTTAACGCGCCACCCCCTCCATGATCAAGGCGTCCCTCACGTAGTCCTAGCGACTACAGGGACGCCTTGATCATGAGGAGTTCGAGCGTGTCGATCACGCGGTTCGAGAAGCCCCACTCGTTGTCGTACCAGGCGACCACCTTGACGTGACGGCCGTCGACCCGGGTGAGGGCGGAGTCGAAGATCGACGACGCCGGGTTGCCGACGATGTCGGAGGACACCAAGGGGTCGTCGGAGTACTCCAGGACGCCGCTGAGCGGACCGTCCGCCGCCACCCGGTACGCCTGGAGCACCTCGTCGCGGGTCACGTCACGGGCGACGGTCGTGTTGAGTTCGACGATCGAGCCGACCGGGACCGGCACCCGGATCGAGTCGCCGGAGAGCTTACCGTCGAGGCGCGGCAGCACCTTGCCGATCGCCTTGGCGGCACCGGTCGTGGTCGGCACGATGTTGACCGCGGCGGCGCGGGCGCGGCGGGCGTCGCGGTGCGGGCCGTCCTGCAGGTTCTGCTCCTGCGTGTAGGCGTGCACCGTGGTCATGAAGCCGTGCTCGATGCCGGCGAGTTCGTCGAGCACCGCGGCCAGTGGCGCCAGCGCGTTGGTCGTGCACGAGGCGTTCGAGATGATCGTGTGCGCGGCCGGGTCGTACGCGTCGTTGTTGACCCCGAAGGCGAGGGTGACGTCGGCGCCGTCCGAGGGAGCGCCGACCAGTACCTTCGTCGCCCCCGCGGCGAGGTGGGCGCGGGCGGCGGCGGCCGACGTGAAGCGGCCGGTCGCTTCGAGCACGATGTCGACGCCGAGGTCGGCCCAGGGAAGGTGGGCCGGGTCCCGCTCGGCGAGCACCGTGATGCGGCGGCCGTCGACCACGAGGGCGTCCCCGTCGACGGTCACCGGGCGGCCGAGCCGTCCGGCCGTGGTGTCGTAAGCGAGCAGGCGCGCGAGGGCCGCGGGATCGGCGAGGTCGTTGATGGCGACAACATCGAGTTTGCTGTCCCGTTCCAGCAACGCGCGCAGCACGTTGCGGCCGATCCGGCCGAATCCGTTGATGGCGATCCGTGTCATACCGCCAGGCTCGCGTGCGGCGGCTGGCCGGGACAGCGTCGTGCGCGCCAGGGTCCGCAAGGATCGCGCCAGGCTATCCAGCGCGGCTATTCGTCGCGGGCGAAGGTGCGGCGGTACTCGCTCGGCGTGGTGCCGAGAATGCGCTGGAAATGCAGCCGTAGGTTGGCGCCGGTGCCCAGTCCGACGTCGGCGGCGATCTGCTCGACGCCGCGCTGTGACCGTTCGAGAAGTTCGCGGGCCATGTCGATGCGGGCGCGCAGGACCCATTGCATCGGCGTGTGCCCGGTGTCCTCGACGAACCGCCGGGAGAACGTACGCGGCGACACCGCCGCGTGCCGGGCGAGAATCTCGAGCGTGAGTGGCTTGCCGAGCCGGTGCAGCGCCCACTCGCGGGTAGCCGCGAACCGTTCACCGAGCGGCTCGGGCACGCTGCGCGGCACGTACTGCGCCTGGCCGCCGCTGCGGTACGGCGCCGCGACCAGCCGCCGCGCCGCATGGTTGGCGGCGGCCACCCCGAGATCACCGCGCAGGATGTGCAGGCACAGGTCGATACCCGAGGCGGCGCCGGCCGACGTCAGCACGCGGCCCTCGTCGACGAACAGCACGTTCTCGTCGACCCGGACGGCCGGGTGCTTCTCCCGGAGCGCCCGGGTGTAGTGCCAATGCGTGGTGGCCCGCCGGCCGTCGAGCAGGCCGGTCGCGGCCAGCGCGAAGGCCCCGGTCGAGATGGCGGCCAGCCGGGCGCCCCGCTCGTGCGCGGCGATCAGCGCGTCCACGACGACCCGCGGCGGGTCGTCCCGGTCCGGGAACCGATAACCCGGAATGAAGACGATGTCCGCCCACGCGAGCGCGTCGAGGCCGTCGGCGACGTGGTACGACAGTCCGTCCCCGCCGGTCACCAGGCCGGGCGCCGGCCCGCACACCCGCACCTCGTACGGCATGCTCGTCCGCGTCGTGAACACCTGCGCCGGGATGCCCACATCGAGCGGCTTCGCCCCCTCGAGCACGAGGACGGCGACGCGATGCAGGTGACGGGCAGCCACGGACGAAAGGGTAACGGCAGGTGCGCGGTCTCCTCGAGACCGCGGGTTAGCCGGGCGGTTCCGCCAGCCGCTCCGGCCGGGTCCGGATCCAACTGGCCCAGCCCCGCGCACGCGTCAGGTCCAGCAGCCGTTGCACCCGCGGGTCGGATTCGACGGCGAGTGCCTCCAGAAGGTCAAACGGTAGATCGTCGGGCGCCTCCTCGTCGAGGTTGGCCTCGCCGGGGGTGTATGCCCGCTCCAATAGGCCGGCGATGATGTCGGCGGCTTCCTCCAGACGCGGGTCGTCGTCCGCGCCGCTTTCGAGGAGCTCCGACCCGATCCGATAGAGCCGAACGAGTTGCGGGTCATCGAGCTGCGCGTGTTTCGCGGGCATGATCTCGTGGATGCGGTCGGGCCAGCGGGCCGCGACCAGGATCCACCCGTCCCGCTCACTCTCCACCAGCCGCTCGGACACCCCGATCTGCCGGAGCCGGTCGAGGTACGCGGTCACCTCCGGCGGGAGCGTCAGGCTGTCCCCGGCGGCGAGCTGCGCGATCTGCTTGCGGCTGGTCTCCAGCCGTTCGATCTCGTCGTGCAGGTGGCTGTCGATCCGTTGGATCGCATCGGTGAAGGTCGACGCGTCGGCTTCGAGCATCGGACGGATCTGCGACAGCGGCACGCCGGCGTTGGCGAGGGTGCGGATCTTGATGAGGGACACGACCGCCTTGGCGCCGTACCGCCGGTAACCCGAAGCATCCCGCTCCGGCTCGGGAAGCAGTCCGATCTGGTGATAGTGCCGCACCGCCCGCACCGTGACGCCGGCGTACGCCGCCAGTTGACCGATCGTCAGCATGCTCTGATCCTGCCCTCATTAGCCCGGACCGGTCGGCGCCGGCTCAGGCGATCCTGCGACGGTAGGCGATGGTGGCGAAGGCGTACGCGACGACGAGGATGCCGGCGCACCAGGCGAGCGCGATCCCGATGTCGGTGCCGACCGGTTGCTGGGTGAACAGGTGGCGGATCGCGTTGACGATGGAGGTCACCGGCTGGTGCTCGGCGAAGGCGCGCACCGGGCCGGGCATGGTGTCGGTGGGCACGAAGGCCGAGCTGATGAACGGCAGGAAGATGAGCGGGTAGGAGAACGCGCTCGCGCCGTCCACGCTCTTCGCGGTGAGGCCGGGGATGACCGCGACCCAGGTCAAGGCCAGGGTGAACAGGAGCAGGATGCCGGCGACCGCGAGCCAGGCCAGCACCCCGGCGCCCGAGCGGAACCCCATGAGGAGGGCGACGCCGACGACGACCACGAGCGAGATCACGTTGGCGACCAGTGAGGTCAGCACGTGGGCCCACAGCACGCCCGAGCGCGCGATCGGCATGGACTGGAACCGCTCGAAGATCCCGCCCTGCATATCCCCGAAGAGCCGGAACGCGGTGTACGAGATGCCCGACGCGATCGTGATGAGCAGGATGCCGGGAAGCATGTAGTTCACATACGAGACCGACCCGGTGTCGATCGCGCCGCCGAACACGTAGACGAACAGCAGCATCATGGCGATCGGTGTGATCGCCGTCGTGATGATGGTGTCCAGGCTGCGGGTGATGTGGCGCATGGTCCGTCCGGTGAGGACGGCGGTGTCGCGGAGGAAATGCGTGGCCATGTGTTCTTACTTCCTGTTCGACTTGGTGGCGTCGTCGCCGGCGTCGCCGACGACCGCGAAGAAGACGTCTTCGAGGGAGGGCTGCTTCTCGACGTATTCGACCTTGGCGGGCGGCAGTAGCTGTTTGAGCTCGGCCAGGGTGCCGTTGACGATGATCTGACCCTGGTGGAGGATCGCGATCCGGTCGGCGAGCTGTTCGGCCTCGTCCAGGTACTGGGTGGTGAGCAGCACGGTCGTGCCGCCCTCGGCGAGCGCCGCAACGGCCTGCCACACCTCGATGCGCGCCTGCGGGTCCAGCCCGGCCGTCGGCTCGTCGAGGAAGATGACCGGCGGATTCCCGATGAGGCTCATCGCGATGTCCAGCCGGCGGCGCATGCCACCGGAGTACGTCGCTACCCGCCGGGCACCCGCCTCGGTCAGCGAGAAACGCCTCAGGAGGTCATCCGCGATCGCGCCCGGGTCCTTCAGGTGCCTCAGCTTGGCGACCAGGACGAGGTTCTCCCGTCCGCTGAGGATGTTGTCGACCGCCGCGAACTGCCCGGTGAGACTGATGGACTCGCGTACGTCGGCGGCCTGCGTCGCGACGTCGAAGCCGTCGACCCGGGCGGTCCCCGTGTCGGCCTTGAGCAGCGTGGACAGGATCTTCACCAGCGTGGTCTTGCCCGCCCCGTTCGAGCCGAGCAGGGCGAAGATGCTGCCCCGCGCCACCTCGAAGTCCACGCCGCGCAGCACACGCAGCTCCTTGTACGACTTCTCCAGGCCCTGGACCTGGATCGCGGGCCCGCGGCCCTGATGGGTTGTTGGGGGGATGCTCATGACAGCCAGCATGGAGGCCTGACGCAGCGTCAGGGTCAAGCCCGCGGGCCGATCCGGTTCGTCCGCGCCAGCTTTCGAAACATTCCCGTTACATCTTGACGCGGGTCACCGCATCGGTCACAGTCCATGAAGTGGCGCGTCCAGTCGTACCGCCGGTTGGCCGTCTGTCGCTGTACCGCCCTACACACTGCCAAGATCGTCGTCGTTCGTGTTGTTAACGCTAACAAAGATGGGCGTTTATGTCCGTGTCGCGGGCGGCGTCCGCGCCGATGTGGCCGCGCTTCAGGTCGGCGGTCGCGTTGATCGAGAGGAGAGATGTTATGCCGATGGAGTCTGCGCGCACCGTGAGGTGGCGTCGTGGGTGGCGGTCGGGGGTGGCCGCCGCAGCGGCCGCGTTGCTGGTGGGCGGCGCGTTGGTCACGGTGGCCGCGTCGTCGGCGTCGGCGGCGACGGTGGACACCAACGCCTGGTATGTGCTGGTGAACCGGAACAGTGGCAAGGCGTTGGACGTGTACAACCTGGCCACCAACGACGGCGCGCGGATCACGCAGTGGGCGCGTAGCGACGGGGCGTGGCAGCAGTGGCAGTTCGTCGACTCCGGCGGCGGCTACTACCGGCTCAAGTCCCGGCATTCGGGCAAGGTCCTGGACGTGTACAACTGGTCCACCGCCGACGGTGCCGCGATCGTGCAGTGGGCCGACGGGAACGGGGCGAATCAGCAGTTCCGGCTCGCCGACTCCGACGGCGGCTACGTCCGGTTGATCAACCGGAACAGCAACAAGGCGGTCGAGGTGCAGGGCGCCGCGACCAACGACGGGGCGAACGTCGTGCAGTACACGGACTGGGGCGGCAGCAACCAGCAGTGGCAACTGGTCCGCCTCGGCGGCACGACACCGACGACACCGACCAGTCCACCACCGACCGGCACCTGCGCCCTGCCGGCAAGCTACCGGTGGACGTCGACGGGTTCGCTGGCGAACCCGAGGTCGGGCTGGGTCTCCCTCAAGGACTTCACCCACGCCCCCTACAACGGTCGGCAGCTGGTCTACGCGACCACGCACGACTTCGGAACCAGCTGGGGCTCGATGAACTTCGGCCTGTTCACGAACTGGTCGGAGATGGCCTCGGCCAGCCAGAACCAGATGCCGTTCTCCGCCGTCGCGCCCTCACTGTTCTACTTCGCCCCCCGCAACATCTGGGTGTTGGCCTACCAGTGGGGCGGGCCGGCCTTCTCCTACCGGACCTCGACCGACCCGACGAATGTGAACTCGTGGTCGGCGCACCAGACGCTGTTCACCGGAAGTATCTCCGGCTCCGGCACCGGGCCGATCGACCAGGCGGTCATCGGTGACGACACGAACATGTATCTGTTCTTCGCCGGCGACAACGGCAGGATCTACCGGGCCAGCATGCCGATCGGGAACTTCCCGGGCAGCTTCGGCTCGAACTACACGACGATCATGAGCGACACGACGAACAACCTGTTCGAAGGCGTTCAGGTCTACAAGCTGCAGGGCCAGAACCGGTACCTGATGCTCGTCGAAGCGATCGGCGCGCAGGGCCGCTACTTCCGCTCGTTCACCGCCACCAGCCTCGGCGGCACCTGGACACCGCAGGCCGCGACCGAAGGCAACCCCTTCGCCGGCAAGGCCAACAGCGGCGCCACCTGGACCAACGACATCAGCCACGGCGAACTGCTGCGCAGCAACGCCGACCAGACCATGACCGTCGACCCCTGCAACCTGCGACTGCTCTACCAGGGCCGCGACCCCCGCTCCGACGGCACGGAATACGGTCTCCTGCCCTACCGGCCGGGCCTGCTCACCCTGCAACGCTAACCGCACGACACAGATACAGATCAACCTGAAGCGGCGGGCTCGGCACAAGCCGAGC
>JBBEWH010000206.1:0-31108 GCA_037414955.1 Actinomycetes bacterium KLBMP 9797 | reverse complement strand
CATGATCAAGGCGTCCCTCAAGTAGCCATCTGTGTCCTTGGGGGACGCCCTGTCGTGCGTGAAAATCGGGGTGGTCGCTCGCCGACGTCGTTTCAGCTTGGTGCTTCGAGGCCGGCAAGTAGCCTGACGCCGGGGAGTGTTGATCTTGAGGGCCGTGTCTTGTCGCTTCGAGCACGCGAGTCCGCTTTCTGTTTCTCGGCCCGCTCCCGCGAGCGACCGTCTGGTCTGGTGGTGACGCGGAAGGGCGGTGTGATGCGGGAGATCAGCGAGGAGCCGGTCGAGGTGGCCGCGCGGGTGTGCGCGATCGATATCGGTAAGGCCGGGTTGGTGGCGTGTGTGCGGGTGCCGCACGCCACCGATTCGGGCCGGCGGGTGCAGCAGGTGCGTGAGTACGCCACGGTGACGCCGGCGTTGCTGCAACTGGCCGACTGGCTGCGCGAGCAGCGGGTGGAGTTGGCGGCGATGGAGGCGACCTCGGATTACTGGAAGCCGGTGTTCTACCTGCTGGAGGCGGAGGGGTTCGAGTGTTGGCTGCTTAATGCCAAGCATGTCAAGCATGTGCCGGGTAGGCCGAAGACCGACCGGTTGGACGCGGTGTGGCTGGCCAAGGTCGTCGAGCGGGGCATGTGCGCGCCCAGCCTGGTGCATCCCAAACCGATCCGCCGGTTGCGGGACGTGACCCGCTACCGGCGATCCCTGGTCCGGGAGCAGACTCGTGAGAAGCAGCGGCTGGAGAAGCTGCTCGAAGACGCTCAGATCAAGTTGTCCAGCGTGATCAGTGACGTTCTGGGTGTCTGCGGCCGGCAGATGCTGCAGGCGATGATCGACGGGCAGCGGGACCCGGCGGTACTGGCCGAGATGGCCCAGGGACGGATGCGGCCCAAGATTCCTCAACTGCGGGAGGCGTTGACCGGTCACTTCGACGGTCACCACGCCTACCTGTGCGCCGCCATGCTGCGGCGTATCGATGCCCTCGCGGTGGACATCGCTGACCTCGACGGCCGGATCGAGGAACTGATCGCCCCTTTCGCGGCGGCGGTGCGCAAGCTGGATGAGGTCCCGGGCATCGGTGTGCGCGCCGCGCAGGAGATCATCGCCGAGATCGGGGTGGACATGAGCGTCTTTTCCACCGCCGCCCATCTGGTGTCCTGGGCGAAGTTCGCCCCGATCGACAGACAGTCCGCGGGCAAGACAAAGGGTGCCGGCACCGGTAAGGGCAACGGTTGGCTGGCCGGTACCCTCGGCGAGGTCGTGGCCGGGCTGGCCCGGACCGACACCTTCCTGGGCGAGCGTTACCGGCGTCTGGTGGCACGGCGGGGTAAGAAACGCGCGATCGTCGCGGTCGGCAACTCGGTGTTGACCATCATCTGGCATCTGCTGGCCGACCCCGAGGCCCGCTACCGCGACCTCGGGGCCGACTTCCACCAGTCAAAGATCAACAAGCATCGTCGGCGACGCGACCTGATCCGCCAACTCGAACACCTGACCGGGCAGAAAGTCACCCTCCATCCCCAGCCCGACCTACCAGCCGCCGCCTGACACCCCCGAACAGTGGTCAAGACCCAGAGCCCGGCTCCGCTGCGCTACGCCGGGCGCTGCCGCCTGCCCACTCACTCACGATTTTCGAGTCAGCTCTAACGACTTGAGGGACGCCTTGATCATGAGAGGGTGGCCAGCTCCGCGGCGG
Organism: Actinomycetes bacterium KLBMP 9797; assembly: GCA_037414955.1. Classification (GTDB taxonomy): domain Bacteria; phylum Actinomycetota; class Actinomycetes; order Mycobacteriales; family Micromonosporaceae; genus Phytohabitans. Next base: position 29,421 of record JBBEWH010000206.1, on the reverse strand, counting down.
TGAGGCGGAGCGCGCCAGCGGCGACGTTCGCCTCCAGATGACGGACGTCGCCGGTGCCCGGGATTGCCAGCACGTGTGCCCCCAGGTGCAGCGTCCAGGCGAGCCGCACCTGGTGCGGCGTCGCGCCGTGGGCGCGCGCCACGGCCTCGACCGCGGCGTCGTGACCGTCCGTCGCGCCGGCCTCGCGGCCGGCGCCGGCGACCGCGAAGAACGGCACGAACGCGACGCCGCGCGCCCCGCAAACTGCCAGCAGCGCGTCGTCGCCGCGGTTCAGATCCATCGCGTACGCGTTCTGCACGCACACCACGGGCGCGATGCTCGACGCCTCGTCGAGATGATCGAGGCGGACGTTGGACAGGCCCAGATGCCGGATCAGGCCCGCGTCGCGCAGCTCGGCCAGCGCGCCGAACCGCTCCCCGACCGAGTCGTGGCCGGGCTTCTTCACGATCCGCAGGTTCACCACGTCGAGGTGGTCGCGGCCCAGCCGGCGCAGGTTCTCCTCGACGTGCGCCCGCAGCTGCGCCGCGGTCGCGTTGTAGTAGCCGCCGGCGGCGTCGAACGCCGGGCCGACCTTCGTCGTGATGACCAGATCCTCCGGGTACGGGGACAGCGCCTCCCGGATCAGCTCGGTGGCGTACCGGACCGGGCCGTCGCCGACCCGCAGGATGCCGCCCGGTGAGAAATAGAAGGCGGCGGTGTCGATGTGGTTCACGCCGAGCTCGACCGCCCGCCGGAGCACGGCGATGGCGCGCTCGCGGTCGGGGTTCGCGGTGATCCGCATCGACCCGAAGCCCATCCGGTGGACGGTGCGGTCGCCCAGCCGCCACGCGCCGGCGTCCGCCGCACTGATCCTCGCCACCCGCCGACCCTAGCGCCTCTCCATGATCAAGGCGTCCTTCAAGTCGTTAGAACTACTTGAAGGACGCCTTGATCATGGGTAACTCCGTTGCCCTTGCCGCCGTGCGTTCGCGAAGATCGGAGTGAGTACGGGGGAGGGAGTGATCATGGGATACACGTTGATGCCGGGCACCAAGGCGCCGGTGCGGGTCTGGACCGACCCGTACGGCATCGAGCCGCAGGCCGCGCAGCAGTTGCGCAACATCGGGCAGCTGCCGTGGGTCGAGGGTGTGGCGGTCATGCCGGACGTCCACTTTGGAAAGGGTGCGACCGTCGGCTCGGTCATCGCCATGCGGCAGGCTGTGTCGCCGGCTGCGGTGGGCGTCGACATCGGCTGCGGTATGTCCGCGGTGCGCACCTCGCTGGCCGCGCCCGACCTGCCCGACGACCTGGGCCGGCTGCGCCGCGCGATCGAAGACGCGATCCCGGTGGGCTTCGCCCAGCGCGACAGCGCCGTGGATCCGCGCCGGGTCCGCGGTCTGGAGCAGGGCGGCTGGGACGCGTTCTGGCAGCGATTCGACACTCTCCACACGGGAGTGTCCAAGCTGGAGGATCGGGCGCATCGCCAGCTCGGTACCCTGGGCGGCGGCAACCATTTCATCGAGGTGTGTGTCGAGCAGGGCGGTGCCGGCGACGGGCAGGTGTGGCTGATGCTGCACTCCGGCTCGCGCAACATCGGCAAGGAGCTGGCCGAGCGGCACATGGCGATCGCGCGGCACCTGCCGCACAACACCGGGCTGCCCGACCGCGACCTCGCCGTCTTCCTGACCGGCACGGCGGAGATGGAGGCGTACCGGCGGGACCTGTGGTGGGCGCAGGAGTACGCCCGGCGCAACCGTGCGGTCATGATGGCGCTGCTGTGCGGCGTGGTGCGGCAGCAGCTGCCGCAGGTGCGTTTCGACGAGCCGGTCTCGTGTCACCACAACTATGTGGCGCAGGAGACGTACGGCGATGTCGAGGTCCTGGTCACCCGCAAGGGCGCGATCCGGGCCGGGCGCGGCGACCTGGGCATCATCCCCGGGTCGATGGGCACCGGGTCGTACATCGTGCGCGGGCGGGGCAACACCGACGCGTACTGCTCGGCCTCGCACGGCGCGGGGCGGCGGATGTCGCGGGCGCAGGCCCGGAGGTCGTTCGACGTCGACGACCTGGCGGCGCAGACGGCCGGGGTCGAGTGCCGCAAGGACGCCGGCGTGGTCGACGAGATCCCCGGCGCGTACAAGGACATCACGGAGGTCATGGCGCAGCAGGACGACCTGGTCGAGGTCGTCGCCCACCTGAAGCAGGTCATCTGCGTCAAGGGCTAACCCCTTCATGATCAAGGCGTCCCTCAAGTAGCTCTAACGACTTGAGGGACGCCTTGATCATGGGAAGCAATGTCAAAGTTTCTAGACATGGTGTCAAAGGTTCGCTACATTGATGGTGTCAAGGATTTTTTACATCAAGGGGCGGGCATGACACACGAGGAGAAGCGGGCGTGGATCAGTCTGGTCGTGGCCGTGGTGGGCTACGCGGTCTACCTGATCATCGTCATCAGCGGAGTCGACGGGCGGCCGCTGGCTGACGCGCCGTACGTGGCAACAATGCTGTGGACGGTTGGCGGCGCGATCGTCGCGGCCATGGTGGCCGAGATCGCGATGGGCGTCTTCAACCCGCGGGCGTCCCGGGTCAAGGACGTGCGGGACCGGCAGATCTGGCGGCTCGGCGAGCAGGTCGGGATGGCGTTCGTGGTCATCGGCGCGCTCGCCGCGATGCTCATGGCGATGGCCGAGTGGGACCACTTCTGGATCGCCAACGTCGTCTACCTGTGCTTCGTGCTCTCCTCGATCCTCGGCGGGATCGCGAAGGTCGTCGTCTACCGTAAGGGCCTGCCGCAGTGGTGAAGCCGACCCGCGTCACGAACCGCATCCGTGCGCTGCGTTTCGCGCACAACGAGATGACCCAGGCCGAGCTCGCCGATCGTCTCGGCATGACCCGGCAGACCGTCATCGCCATCGAACAGGGGCGGTATTCGCCGTCGCTGGAAGTGGCCTTCCAGATCGCCAAGATCTTCGGTGTTCCCCTCGATGACGTGTTCCAGTACCCCGACTCTGAGGAGACGACATGAAAGCCATCGTCCAGGACGCGTACGGCGACGCCGATGTGCTCGCACTGCGAGAGATCGACAAGCCGCCGATCGGCGACGACGAGGTGCTCGTCCAGGTGCGCGCCGCGGCGGTGGACCCGGGCGTGTGGATCCTCATGACCGGCCGGCCGTACCTGGTGCGGCTCATGGGTTTCGGCCTGCGTCGACCCAAGGCGAGAGTGCGCGGGCGTGACCTCGCCGGCGTGGTGGCGGCGGTCGGCCCCCGGGTGACCCGGTTCCAGCCCGGCGACGAGGTGTACGGCACCTGCGACCGCGGCTCGTACGCGGAGTTCGCGGCGGCGCCGGAGCGGCTGCTGGCCCGGATGCCGTCCGGCCTGTCGTTCGAGCAGGCCGCGGTGGTGCCGGTCTCCGGGGGAACCGCGTTGCAGAGCGTGCGTAAGGGTGAGGTGCGGTCGGGGCAGCGGGTGCTCGTGATCGGCGCGGGCGGCGGCATCGGCACCTTCGTCGTGCAGATCGCCAAGGCGGCCGGGGCTGCCGTGACCGGCGTGTGTAGCGCGGCAAAGGCCGACCTCGTGCGCTCACTCGGCGCTGAGGACACAATGGACTATACGCGCACGGAGATCGACCGCGACGGGCCCCGGTATGACGTGGTGATCGACACGGCCGGCGATCGTCCACTGTCGCTACTGCGGCGCGCGATGACTCCACAAGGGACGCTGGTGCTGGTGGGTGGTGGACACGACAAGGGCCGGCTGATGGGTGGTTTCGACCGCGCGCTCATCCGGGCGCCGCTGGTCTCCCTGTTCGCACGCCAGCGACTGCGCAACCTGACCGCGAAGGAGGATGTCGAGACGCTCGAGGAGCTGGGACGGCTCATCGAGTCGGGCGCGGTGACGCCGGTCGTCGACCGCACCTACCCCTTGGCGCAGGCTCCGGACGCGATCCGCCACTACAGCGAGCGTCGCCCCGCCGGCAAGATAGCCATCACCATCCCATGATCAAGGGCAGTGAACAGTCCGAGTCGCATACGCCGCCGTGCGCAAGCACCGCGCGGCGACTCGGACCGTTCATCCCCCAAGTCGTCTGTAGGTGGCACTGGGGAGGTGGGCGGGGACTTGAGGGACGCCTTGATCATGAACGGGTGGCGCCGAGGCGGTCGCGGTAGATGTCGAGGAAGAACGTGCCCTTGATGTCCTGGGTGACCTCGGGCCCGAGCAGGCCCATCTCCGCCGCGTACGAGACGCCGCCCTTCGGCCCGAGCGGCAGCACGATGCCGTCCGACTCCGGCTCGTACGCGGCCAGCGCCGTCCCGCCCTCGATCAGGGTGCGGATGTTGGCGGCCACCACCGCGGCGTGCTTCTCCGCCCGGTACGCCATCTTCGCCTCCGGCACCGCCGTCACGTCGCCCACCGCGAACACCGTCTCGTGCCCGGCCACCCGCAGCTCCGGAGTGACCGCGAGGTGCCCGCCGCCGAGATAGTCCGAGTTCGGCGTCACGCCGAAGCACGGGAACCACACGTCCGCACCAATGTCGACCCCGGACGCGGTGGTCACGGTGAAGGTGCCCACCTCGCCGGGCGCGGTCGGCGGCAGGGCGCGCAGCGCCGCGCCGAGCAGCACCTCGATCCCGAGATCGTCGAGCTGGCGCCGCAGCTCCGCCCGGACCTCGTCGGGGAAGCGGGGCAGCAACTCGCCGGCCGGGTCGACGATCGTGACGGCCTTCTCCGGCCACGCCGCCTTGATCTCACCGGCGAACTCCAGCCCGACCGGGCCGGCACCGAGCAACAGCACCCGGTCCGCGCGCAGCAGGGCGTCCCGGGTGGCGGCCAGCTTCGCCAGGCCGCTCGCCCGGTCGTCGACGTCCAGCTTCGCCGGGTACGGGTACCCGGAGCCGGTCGCCAGCACGATGTAGTCGGCGGCGACGGTGTCACCCGACGCCAGCTCGACGGTGCCGCCGGTGACCTGGACCGCCCGATCGCGCACCACCCGCCCCCGGGCGAGCAGCCCGTCGTACGGGATGAACAGCTGGTCCGCCCATGTCGGGTCGACGACGGCCCGCAGCGCGGCCACGTTGTGCACGAACGTCTCGCGCGGCTCGACCAGGGTGACGTCGGCCACCTCGTCCAGGGCCTTCGCGACGATGATGCCGGCGTATCCGCCGCCGACGACAGCAACGGTTGGGGACATGTCAAACACCTCTTTGGTACGACGATCAACGACGTACCCGACTGTGCTGGCCGGCGCGGCGGTGAGGGAGACCGAGCCGATGGTGGTACCGGCAGGGTCACCATCCGGCGGTGGCCCGCTGTTACGTTCGGAGGGTGAGCGGCAATGAGCTGGGAAGTTTCCTGCGGGCGCGCCGGGAGGCGCTGACCCCCGCGGACGTCGGGCTGCCGACCGGGCCCCGGCGGCGCGCGCTCGGCCTGCGCCGGGCCGAGGTGGCGGCCCTGGCCGACGTCAGTGTGGAGTACGTCACCCGGCTCGAACAGGGCCGCGACCGGCACCCGTCGTTCCAGGTGGTGGCCGCTCTCGCCGAGGCGCTGCGGCTCTCCCCCGGCGAGCGGGAACACCTGTACGCGCTCACGAAGGTCGGCAGCGGCGTCAACTGCCTGGGCGGCGTGGCTGTCCAGCGCACCGTGCGCCCCACCGTGCGGGCACTGCTCGACCGGCTCGAGCCGACTCCCGCCGCGGTGCTCAACCGGCTGAGCGAGGTGGTCGCGCACACCACCGGCTACGAGCGGCTCATGGGACCGATCGGGCTGCTCGACGGCGACCCGCCCAACGTGGCCCGGTTCGTGCTCGCCGATCCGCGCGCCCGCACGGCGTACCCGGATTGGGTCCTGGTCGCGGACCAGCAGGTCGCGGCGCTCAAGCACGGCCCGTTCCGGGCCGATCCGCAGCTGGCCGCGCTGGCGGACGAGCTGACCGTGACCGCCGGCGAGGCGTTCCGCCGCCGGGTGGAGACGGTGTCCGGGATGTCGCGCCCGACCGGCATCGTGCGGCTGGCGCACCCGCGAGTCGGCGAGCTGCGGCTGGCGTACGAAACGCTGGCGCTGCCCGCCGACGACGATCAGAGCCTGGTGGCGTACCTGCCCGCCGACCCGGCCACCGCGACGGCGCTCGACACCCTCCTCACTCCACGCACCCCCCTCCGCCTGGTCCCCGCTTCATGATCAAGGCGTCCCTGTGGTAGTTAGAACGACCACAGGGACGCCTTGATCATGGGGGAGATCGCGGGGAGCCATAGGCTAGGGGCGTGACCGCCCTGCTGACCGATCACTACGAACTGACCATGCTCAGCGCCGCGCTGAAGGACGGCACCGCCAACCGGCGCTGCGTCTTCGAGGTGTTCGCGCGCCGGCTGCCGCCCGGCCGCCGCTACGGCGTGGTCGCCGGCACCGGACGCCTCGTCGACCTGGTGCGCGACTTCCGGTTCCGCGACGAGGAGATAGCGCACCTGCGGCGCGCCGGCGTGGTCGACGACGAGACCGCCGCCTGGCTGTCCCGCTATCGCTTCACCGGCGACATCGACGGGTACGCCGAGGGCGAGCTCTACTTCCCCGGCTCGCCGATCCTCACCGTCAGCGGCACGTTCGCCGAGTGCGTGATCCTGGAGACGCTGGCGCTGTCGGTGCTCAACCACGACTGCGCCATCGCGGCGGCCGCCGCCCGCATGGTGACTGCCGCGCGCGGCCGCCCGGTGATCGAGATGGGCTCCCGGCGCACCCACGAGGAGGCCGCGGTGGCCGCCGCCCGGGCCGCCTACCTGGCCGGCTTCGAGTACACGTCCAACCTGGCGGCCGGCTTCCGGTACGGCATTCCGACCGCGGGCACCGCCGCGCACGCGTTCACGCTGCTCCATGACGACGAGCCGGCCGCGTTCGCCTCGCAGATCGCCGCGCTCGGCAAGCGGACCACGCTGCTCGTCGACACGTACGACATCAGCCAGGGGATCCGCAACGCGATCGCGGTCGCCGGCCCCGAGCTGCGCGCGATCCGCCTCGACTCCGGCGACCTTTCGGTGCTGGCGCAGCAGTCCCGCGAGCTGCTCAACTCGCTCGGCGCCACCGACACGAAGATCATCGTCTCCGGTGACCTGGACGAGCACGCGATCGCCGCGCTGGCCGCCGAGCCGGTCGACATGTATGGCGCCGGCACCGCCGTGGTGATCGGCTCCGGGGCGCCCACGGCGGGCCTGGTCTACAAGCTGGTCGAGGTCGAGGGCCGGCCGGTGGTCAAGCGCTCCGAGAACAAGTCCACTGTGGGTGGCCGGAAGACCGCCGTGCGGCGGCACAAGCCGACCGGCACGGCGATCGAGGAGATCGTGACGTCGCAGGGCGTGCCCGACCACCACCTGGGCGACCGGCTGCTCCAGCGCTCCTATGTGGTCAATGGGGAGCCGGCCGACCTGCCGTCGCTGCCCGAGTCGCGCGACCGACTGCGGCAGTGCCTGATCTCCATCCCGTGGGAGGGCCTGAAACTCTCCGCTGGCGACCCGGCCATCCCGGTCACCGTGGTCCCCTCATCATGATCAGGGCGTCCCTGTAGTCGCTAGAACGACATGAGGGACGCCTTGATCATGGCTCGGGGTGTGCCTGGAGGGCGTGCGCCAGCTCACTCCGGTTGGTGACGCCGAGCTTGCGGTAGATCCGCTGCAGGTGGTTCTCGACGGTGCGGACGGACAGGTAGAGCCGCTCGGCGATCTGCCGGCTGGGCAGGCCGGTGGCGGCCAGCCGCGCGATCTCGTGTTCCCGGCCGGTGAGCCGGGGGCGGGCCGTGCGCAGGCTCGGGGTGTCGAGCGTCTCGCACCCGGCGAGCAGGTCACCGAGGCGGGCGCCGGCCGCGGCCGCGTGCGGGGACCGGGCGGCGCGCAGCCGGTACACCGCCATCGCGGCCGTGTCGACGGCGAGCAGCAGCAGGCCGCGCCGGGCGAACGCGTCCGCGACCGCGAGCAGCCCGTCGCCGTCCGCGGCGTGGCGGGCGTGCAGCGCCATCAGCTCGACCAGTGGGCCGTCGACGACGCCGGCCAGCTCGCCGAGCCGCTCCGCCACGGTCTGCCCCATGCCGGCCACGTCCGCCCAGGGCAGCGGCAGGTTGGCGCACCCCAGCCGCACGAGGTCGTGCAGCGCGTGCGCCTCGTGTGCCGCCAGCTCATCGGTGCGCAGCCGGGCCACCAGGACGGCCAGCGTCTTGATCGCGGTCTCCACGTCGCCCGCGCAGGCGGCCACCCAGGCGCGGGCCTGCTCGCGCCACGGGTACAGGATGGCCATGGTCTGGGTCTGGGCGCGGTCGGAGTCGGCCATCGCGGCGGCGGCCGTGGCGGCGTCGCCGCGCAGCGCGGCCGCGTGCGCCCGCTCCGCGTGCGCCAGCCCGGCGAAGACCCGGTCGGTGGCCAGCACCGCGCACGCCTGGAGGCTGCCGCGCAGCGCCGCGGCGGTCTCGCCGCGCAGCCGCGCGCCCTGGGCGCGGACCACCGACAGGTACCCGGAGCCGAGCAGGAAGTCGCCGGCGTCGGCCAGATCGGCGAACTCGTCCGCGGCGAGGGCGTCGATGCCGTCCAGGTCGCCGGCCAGCACGAGACGGGTGCCGCGGGCCAGTTCCAGCGCGAGCTGGATGTAGGGCATGTCGGTGCGCCACCGCGGCGCGTCGGCCGCCACCCCGGCGATGGTGTGGCCGCTGCGGGTCAGCTGGCCCTGCGCCGCCTGCAGGTGCGCCACCACGCACTGGGCCAGCGCCCGGGCCGGCGCCGGTGTCGCCGGCCGGTCGATGACCTCGCGGGACACCCGCAGCGCCGCCGCGGTCTGCACCCGGTGCATCCGCATGATCGCTTCAAAGGCGCGGACCCGCGCCCGGTGGCTCGGGTCGGTCACGGTCGCGGCGTCGTCGGCGATGTCGTGTACCGCCGACTCGCGGCCCAGCCCCCAGTACGAGACCAGGCCGCGCGCGGTCAGCCACCGGCTGAGCCGCTGATCGGTGTCGGCGCCCGCGCGCATCTGCTCCACAACGGACAGCGCCTCCTCGGGCTGCCCGCTGAACATCAGGATGGTGGCCAGCAGCTCACCCGCGTCGAAGCCGCCACCGGCGCCCAACGCGCCGCGCGCGAGCCGGGCGGCCAGGTGCACGTCGTACCGGCTGAACGCCTGCGCCGCGGCGGCCAGCAAGGGCGCGGCATCCTTGGCGGTGCCGGAGTCCAGCCGCCACACCGCGACCCGCAGCAGATCGTCGCGCCGCCGGCCGCCGGCCTCCTCGACCAGCGTCGCGAGCTTGGCCTTGAGCCGCATCGTGCGGGTCGCCGGGCAGCGCTGGCGCACCGCCTCGCCGTAGAGCGGGTGGGCGAGCCACACGTCGCGCCGCCGGTCGCTGGTGAGCAGGCGGATCAGGCCGTGCTCCTCGGCCGACTCCACGGCCGCGTCGCCGGTCGCCGCCACCAGCAGCGGCAGCCCGATCGGCTCGCCGAACGCGACCAGCTCGACGACGCAGCGCACCTCGTCGGCCAGGTCGCCGATGCGCGCCTCGATCAGGTCGGTCAGCCGGGGCGCCAGCTCGACGTGCCGGTGCCAGCGCCAGACCCCGTACGGCCGGGTCAGCTCGCCCTCGTCGGACGCCGCGATGACCAGCTCGCGCAGCAGGAGCGGGTTGCCGGCGGAGAGCCGCCACAGCCGGCCGGCCGACGACGAGTCGACCGGGCCGTCCAGCATCGCCGCCAGCAGCGCGCTGCTGTCGGCCGCGGTGAGCGGCGCCAGCTCGGCGTGGTCCACGAGGTCGTCCGTCCACAGTGCGCGGACCGGCACCGGCACCTGCTCGCCGCTGCGCAGCGTGCCCAGCACGATGGCGTGGCGCTCCCGCGCGATCAGGTACAGCAGCGCGGCGGACGACGGGTCGAGCAGGTGCGCGTCGTCGACGGCGAGCACGATCGGCCGGCCCGCGGCCCGCTGGTGCAGCGTGTCGACCGCCCAGCGGAGCAGCCCGGCGGGGGACACGCCCACCGGGTGGTCGGCCGGCAGCACCTGGGCCAGGCCGCCGAACGGCAGCCCGGCCGTGGCGATGTTCGCGGCGGCCGTCCACACCGCGTACGCGTCGGCGGGCAGTCGTGCCACGCCTTCGCGCAGCAGGCGGCTCTTGCCGATGCCCGGGGTGCCGCTGAAGACGAGCCCGCGACCGTTTCCCCCGGTCGCCGCCGCGACCAGACGGCGCAGCTCGTCGGCCCGGCCGACGAAGTGCCACGGGCCCATCGGCGAAGCATACGACGGCCTTTCCCGTGATCAGGGCCTCCGCCATGTCGTAAGAGCGACATGGCATTGAGTAGGTGTGCGGTCGTGCCTGAGTAGTGGGTTTTCTGTCGTATTCGCGGCTCGCGGCCGTACCGTTCTGGCACCCCTTGAGGAGGCATGACAATGAGGTCAGTGGCCGCGGCGGCGGTGCGGCCCCGCCGCAAGATCCGGGTCCGTGCGGCCCTGGTCGATCCGATGCCCGACGAACCCACCGCGGTGGTCGTGGTCGGCCCCGATCGGGCCGCGCTGGTGGCGGCCCTGCTCGGCCACGACGAACCGCTTCTCGCGACCCCGCGCGGCAGCTACCTGGTGGTGCGGCCGGGCACCGGCGCGCCCACGGCCCACCTACCGGGAGCCCGGCAGCCGCGGCCCTATCAACCCGACACGCCCGTCGACCGCCCGCCGCGCCGGATCGAGGTGCGCCGGCCCGAGCCGCTGCTGCGGCACTTCGTGCTGGTCGAGGGCCCCGACCTGGGTACCCTCGGCGCGGCCGGCGCCCCCGTCCTGCTGGACGCCGTCGCGCGGGGCGGCGCGCTGCTGTACGCGCTGGCGCCCGGTCAACTGCCGGCGCCCGCCGAGCGGGAGGTGCTGGCCGGGGCGGTGCAGCTGCCGGCGGCGCTGTTCTTCGCGGTGCCGGGCGGCCCGGCGGTCGTCCAGGCGACCCGGGACGAGCTTGCCGAGTTCGCCGGCGCGGGCTGGTTCCCGGTGGCCGCTCCCGAGCGGCCGGCCGACGGGGAAGCGGTCGCCAACCTGCGGCGCGCGCTCGTGGCCTGGGCCGGCGCGGAGGCCATGCACCGGGCCAGCGTCAACCCGCCGGTGCTGGCCGGCTCCGAAGGCCGGGTGCCGGTCGCGCCCGACGCGCACGAGTCGGGCTGGCCGGCGCGGCTCGACCGGCGGTGCCGCGCCGCCACCCGCCTGCTGCGGCAGCGGCTCGCCATCGACCTGGCCGACATCCACCTGCGCGGCGTGCGCGAGATCGTTTCCGGTGGCGGGTGCGCCACCTTGGCGTACACGCTGGACCAGGAACTGCACGCGCTGTCGCTGCGCGCTGTCGCGGAGTGCGCGGCGACCGCCGACCGCGTGCTCGACGACGCGCTCGCCCAGGTGCTGGGCGGCGCGCCGGCGGCCGGCGTCCGCCGGCGTGTCGTGCGCGCCGTCCGCGAGGGCTACCCGGACGAGCCCGGCGCCGACCTCGCGCGGGTCCTGCTCGTCACCGGTACCGGTGGGGTGGCGACCGTGACCGGCACGGGCGCGGTGGCGTGCCTGGCGGCCTACGACACGGATCCGGGCGACGCCGTGTTGCCGCCGTTCGGCCTGGGCCTCTCCGGCGCCTGCTACGGGCTGTGGCGCGGCGCGGCGGACGGCGATGTCGGCCGCGCCCGCACCTGGCTTCAGCAGGCACTTCGCGGCGTCGAGCTGGAGCTGTTGAAAGAGGTGTCCCGTCGATTCGAGGTCCTGCACCGGTCACTCGGCGGGGTGTTGGCCGAGGCGGTTGACCACGGGATCCTGCTGATCTGATCCCAGGATTCCTCGGTTACTCGAAACCGGTGGCACGATGGGGGGCATGGCAGCTCCACAGGTTGCGCCGGTCGAGACCCCGGGCACTGACGAGGTGCCGGTCGCTGACCGGGCATGGGTGACAATCGTCTGGGACGACCCGGTCAACCTGATGTCGTATGTGACCTGGGTCTTTCAGAAACTCTTCGGCTACAGCCGCGACAAGGCCGAGAAGCTGATGCTCGACGTCCACCACAAAGGCAAGGCCGTCGTGTCCAGCGGCGCCCGCGAGCGGATGGAGCACGACGCGTCGCAGCTCCACTCGTACGGGCTGTGGGCCACTGTCGACAAGGCCTGAAGGGGCTTACTTCGTGAGTATGTTCCGCCGGCACGGTCCGCACTGCGTGGCGCGGTTCGCGCCGGACGAGGTGCGCGTGCTGCGCAAGGTCGCGTCCGAGGTCGTCGGCCTGTTGAGCGAGGGCTTCGACCACGAGGACCCGGTGGTGGGGCGGCTGTTTCCGGACATCTACCCGGAGGACCCGCGCGGCTCGGCGGAGTTCCGGCGGTATACCGAGGGTGACCTCAAGACCAGCAAGATCGACCAGGCCGGCGCGATCCTGGCGGTGCTGCCCTCGGAGGGCGGCGGCGAGGTGCGGCTCGACGACGAGGCGTCCGAGGCGTGGCTGCGGGCGCTCAACGACGCCCGGCTCGCGATGGGCATCCGGCTGGAGATCAAGGCCGACACCGACCTCGGCGAGGAGCTCGACGACGCGGTGCTGCGCGACCCGACGTCCGCACGCGTGTTCCAGCTCAGCGTGTACGCCTACCTCGGCTACCTCCAGGAGTCCCTCCTGAACGCGATGACCGACTGAAAGGAAGGGCCCCTTATTATCGCTTTTTGCATAGGAAGGGTCCCTTCCTAACAAGTCAGCTCGAGGGCTGTGCCGCGGAGCACAGCGCGGCGGCGGATAGGGCGCGCGCGAGGTAGGCTGGGCGCCGTGCTGACCATCGACCGGACGATCATGGATGCGATCGTCGCCCACGCGCGCCGGGACCACCCGGACGAGGCGTGTGGCGTGGTCGCGGGCCCGGCCGGCAGCGATCGGCCAGAGCGGCACATTCCGATGGAAAACGCCGACCGGTCGCCCACGTTCTTCCGGCTGGACTCGATGGAGCAGTTCCGCGTGTGGCGCGAGATGGACGACCGCGACGAGGAGCCGGTGGTCATCTACCACTCGCACACCGGAACCGAGGCCTATCCCTCGCGCAGCGACATCGGGATCGCTTCCGATCTCGGCGAGCCGAGCGCCCATTACCTGCTGGTCTCTACTCGTGAGCCAGACTCCGAGGAGATCCGGTCGTTCCGCATTGTGGACGGTGCCGTAACCGAAGAGCCGGTTCGGATCGTTGATGCGACCGTGGACCCGCATGCCGTTCAGACGTACATGTTCGGGCAGACCCCGACGACGGTCGACTACGAGTGTTCCCGTTGATCACCCGTTAGTCCCCCTTTTGTCGAGATCTTTTCCGAGGAGCTTTACTGTCATGGCCATCGAGGTTCGCATTCCCACCATCCTGCGCAGCTACACCGGCGGCGCGAAGGCCGTCGAGGGCGCCGGTGAATCCATCGCCGAGCTGCTGTCCGACCTGGACGGCAAGTATTCCGGGCTGCGCGCGCGCCTGGTGACCCCGGAGGGCGGTCTGCACCGCTTCGTCAACGTCTACGTCAACGACGAAGACGTGCGGTTCCTGGGTTCGCTCGACGCGAAGCTGTCCGACGGCGACACCGTGACGATCCTGCCCGCCGTCGCTGGTGGTGCGTTCGGCTTCGCCGCGGCCGCCGCGATGCTCGGCAACCGCCTGTAGGGGGTGCCGCCATGGCGCGGTACGAGAACCTGCTCGACGCCTGCGGCAACACGCCGCTGGTGGGCCTGCCGCGGCTGTCACCGGCCGTGCCCGAGGGGGCGCCGCCGGTGCGGCTCTGGGCCAAGCTCGAAGATCGCAACCCCACCGGCTCGGTGAAGGACCGGCCCGCACTGTTCATGGTGCGGGCCGCCGAAGAGGCCGGCCGGCTCCGGCCGGGCGACACCATTCTGGAGCCCACCAGCGGCAACACCGGCATCTCGCTCGCCATGGCGGCGAAACTGCGGGGATACCGATTGGTGTGCGTCATGCCGGAGAACGTGTCCGCCGAGCGGGTGCAGCTCCTGCGGATGTACGGTGCGGAGATCATCTTCTCGCCGGCGGCCGGCGGGTCGAACCAGGCGGTGGCGACTGCCAAGCAGATCGCGGCCGAGCACCCCGACTGGGTCATGCTCTACCAGTACGGCAACGAGGCGAACGCCCGGGCCCACTACGAGACCACCGGGCCGGAGCTGCTCCGCGACCTGCCGACGATCACCCACTTCGTCGGCGGGCTGGGCACCACCGGCACGCTCATGGGCACCGGGCGATACCTGCGGGAAAAGGTCGAGGGCATCGAGATCGTGGCCGCCGAGCCGCGCTACGGCGAGGTGGTCTACGGCCTGCGCAACATCGACGAGGGCTACGTGCCGGAGCTCTACGACGCGGCCGTGCTGAGCCGGCGGTTCTCGGTGGGCACCCGGGACGCGGTCCTGCGCACCCGGCAGCTCGTCGAGGTGGAGGGCCTGTTCGTGGGCTTCTCCACCGGGGCGGTGCTGCACGCGGCGCTGGCCGTGGCGCACGAGGCGGTCAAGGCCGGGCGCCGGGCCGACGTGGCGTTCCTGGTGGCCGACGGCGGCTGGAAATACCTGTCGACGGGCGCCTACGGCGGCACCCTCGCCGAAGCCGAAGAAGCCCTCGACGGCCAACTCTGGGCCTGACCTTCTCATGATCAAGGCGTCCCTGTAGTCGTTAGAACTACTTGAGGGACGCCTTGATCATGAGGGTCTAGATCACCACCGTGAGGACCAGGGCGGCCAGCAGGGGGAGCGTGGCGGTCGCCAGGAGGCACCAGGGCAGCCGGCGGTGCTGGATCGACATGAACGCGCCCACGGTCAGCCCGATTCCGAGCAGTCCGGCGCCGATCAGGGCCGGCTCGTACCACCAGGGCACCGGCCCGCCGAACACCGCCATCAGGGCGCGCACCACGACCAGCATGCCGATCAGGCCGAGCGCCGCCGCCCAACTGGACATGGTCGCCAGGCGGGCGGTCGGCGGCGCCGGATCGCCGTGTCCCGGCAGGCGGAACAGGCGCTCCGGAGCCGCGCTGGCGGCGGTGTCCCGCTGGACCCGTAGGCCCAACCCTTCGGCGAGCGTCATGCTGTCCTCGGCTTCATTCGACACGTGCGCCGCCTTCCGTTAACCCGCCTGCCATGTGGTCGCACTAGGTGCAACGCGGGTGTGTCACTCCTCGTAACGGTGAACCCCTGCTGTCTCGCAGGCCGCACCGGCATCGCCGAACATGTCACCTTGCCGACATGTTGGATCAGTTCTTTCGTTTCCGAGCAGGTCACGGCGTAGGCTGCGCACCGTGAACGGCGACGTTGGCGCGCACTCGCAGCCGGCGCGCGGGCAGACCAACAATTGCGGTGCGTGAGGTCGGGGCTACTGGATGCGACTGACGGTGATCGGCTGCGCCGGTAGCTTCCCGGGGCCCGAATCGGCCTGTTCGGCGTACCTTGTCGAGGAAGACGGCTTTCGTCTGTTGATCGACTTCGGGTCCGGATCGCTCTCGGCATTGCAGCGGTACGCCGGGCTCAACGTCATCGACGCGATCCTCCTGACTCACCTGCACTGTGACCACATGCTGGACGCCTGCACCTACATCGTGGTCCGGCGATACGATCCGCGCGGGCCACTGCCGGCCCTGCCGGTGTACGCCCCAGCGGGCGCGCCCGACCGGATCGCGGCCGCGTACAGCCAGGAAGAGACCGCGGTCGACGACGTCTACACGTTCTACGGGCTCCAGCCGGGCACGTTTCCGATCGGGCCGTTCACGGTCACCGTCGACCGGGTCAACCACCCCGTCGAGACCTACGGCGTGCGCCTGGAGTCCAAGGGGCGCGTCTTGACGTACTCGTCAGACACCGCGACCTGCGAGGCGCTGGTGCGCCTGGCCATGGGCGCGGACCTGTTCCTGTGCGAGGCGAGCTACCTCGACGGCGTCGACAACCCGCCGGACATCCACCTGACCGGCCGCGAGGCCGGCGAGGTCGCGACCAAGGCGGGAGTCGGGCAGTTGCTGCTCACCCACCTGGTGACCGCCTGGGGCAGCGAGGCCGACACGTTCGAGGCCGCGTCCGCGACCTACGCCGGGCCGATAGACATCGTCCGGCCTGGATCGCGCTACGACATCTGATCGTCCCGGGAGCCGACCGGAGGCCGCCGCCGGCCGGGGCAATCGTTGCACCATAGTTCGCCGATGTGTCAACCGGCTGTAGCCTGCCGCACTGGCGCTACCCTCACGTTTAGCGCATGCGAATCGCGATCATTGCGGAGTCGTTCCCCCCGGACGTCAACGGCGTCGCGCATTCCGTCGTCCGCGTCGCCGAGCACCTGGTCAACGCCGGTCACGAGCCGATGGTGATCGCGCCGGCACCGGCGTCGTCGGCGCGCGGAGTCACCGGCGCCCACCCGTACCCGGTCGTCCGGGTGCCCAGCGTGCCGATTCCTCGCTACCGTGCGTTGCGGCTCGGCCTGCCCACCCCGCGCCTCGCGGATGCCCTGATCTCGCACGCGCCCGACGTCGTGCACCTCGCCAGCCCGTTCCTGCTCGGCGCGCGCGGGGCGGCACTCGCCGGGCACCACCACCTGCCCTGCGTGGCCGTCTACCAGACCGACGTCGCCGCCTACGCGCGTACGTATGTCGGGTGGGGCGAGGCCACCGTGTGGCGCTGGCTGCGCACCATCCACAACTCCGCCGACCGCACGCTCGCGCCGTCCACCCGCGCGGCCAGCGACCTGGTCGGGCACGGCATCCAGCGGGTCTGGCTCTGGCGGCGCGGCGTCGACGCCGTCCGGTTCGACCCGGCCAAGCGCCACGAGCTGGTCCGCAAGGTCCTGGCTCCGAACGGCGAGGTCCTGGTCGGGTACGTCGGCCGCCTGGCCGCCGAGAAGCGGGTGGACCTGCTCGCGCAGACCTGCAAGATCCCCGGCGTACGGGTGGTCATCGTCGGCGATGGCCCGGCCCGGCGGGACCTGGAGAAGGCGCTGCCCGGCGCGATCTTCCTCGGTGCCCGGCACGGCGCGCAGCTCGCCCGGCTCTACGCCAGCCTGGACGTGTTCGCGCACACCGGCCCGCACGAGACGTTCGGCCAGACCGTGCAGGAGGCGCTCGCCAGCGGCCTGCCGGTGGTCGCGCCGGCCGCCGGCGGGCCGGTCGACCTGGTCACGCCGGGGGTGACCGGCGCGCTGGTGCCGCCTGGCGACGGCGCCGCGCTGGCCGCGGCGGTCGCCGACCTGGCCGGCGACCCGGCCCGGCGGAAGGCGTACGGGGCCGCGGCGCGCGCCCAGGTCGCCAAGCGCACCTGGGCCGCCGTCGGCGACGAGCTGATCGCCCATTACCGGGCGGTGCTCGCCGGTCCGGGCGTCCCGACGCTCATCCCGGTAGCGGCATGAACGCACCCCACCGGATCGTCCGGCTGGCCAACTTCGTCATGCCCCGCTCCGGCGGGCTCCGCACCGCGCTCCGCTGCCTCGGCGAGGGCTACCTGGCCGCCGGGCACGAACCCGTCCTGATCGTGCCCGGGCCGGCCGCCGCCGACGAGATGACCCCGCACGGCCGGGTGATCACGCTGCCCGGCCCGGAACTGCCGGGCAGCGGCGGGTACCGGGTGCTGGTCACCGGGCGCCGCCGGCTGACCCGGCTGCTGGACGACCTCGCGCCCGACCGCATCGAGGTCTCCGACCGGTCGACGCTGCGCTGGACCGGCCGGTGGGCCCGGGACCGCGGCGTGCCCTCGGTCATGGTGTCGCATGAGAGCCTCGCCGGGCTGCTCACCGTGTGGGGCGTGCCCGACGCCGTCCGGTACGGGCTGGCCGACCTCGCCAACCGGCGCACCGCCGCGGCGTACGACCGGATCGTCTGCACCACCTCGTGGGCGGCCGCCGAGTTCCGCCGGCTGGGCGTCGACAACCTGCTGGAGGTGCCGCTGGGCGTCGACCTCGACACGTTCCACCCGCGGCGCCGCGACCCCGGAGTTCGGGCCGACTACGCGCGTCCCGACGAAGTGTTGATCGTGCACTGCAGCCGGCTGGCCGGGGAGAAGCGCCCCGAGATCGCGGTGGACGCGGTCGCGGCGCTGCGCGCGGCGGGGGTACCGGCCGTGCTGGTCGTGGTCGGCGACGGTCCTCGCCGGGCGGCGCTGGCGTACCGGGCGGCGCGGCTGCCGGTGCGGTTCGCCGGGTTCGTGACCGACCGGGAGCACGTGGCCGGGCTGCTCGCCGCCGCCGACGTCGTGGTGGCGCCGGGGCCGGTCGAGACGTTCGGGCTCGCCGCGCTCGAGGCCCTGGCCTGCGGCACCCCGGTCGTGGTCAACGCGGCCAGCGCGCTGCCCGAGGTGGTCGGGCCGGCGGGGTTCGCGGCAGCCGGTCACGGGGCCGCTTTCGCCGACGGCGTACAGGCGCTGCTGGACCGCCCGGAGGGTGACCGCCGGGCGGCGGCCCGGGCCCGCGCGGAGCAGTTCACCTGGTCGGCGGCCGTGGACGGCTTCCTGCGCGCGCACGACGTGCCGGTGGGGGCGCCGGCATGGTGACATTTGTGGACGGCTTTCTGCGCGCGCACGACGTGCCGATTGGGGCGCCCGCATGGTGACGTTTGTGGCCCTCGGCGACTCGACCACGGCCGGGTACGGCGATCCGATGCCCGGCGGCGGCTGGCGCGGCTGGGCGCGGCTGCTGGCCGACGGGTTGGGGGACGTCGCGTTCCACAATCTGGCGCGCAGCGGCGCGCTCGCGGTCGATGTCGTCCGTGACCAGCTTCCGGACGCGCTGGACCGCGCGCCGCAGCTCGCCTCGGTCGTGGTCGGCGTCAACGACACGCTGCGCAGTGACTTCGACGTCGCGGTGATCGGCGCGACCCTGAACCGCATCGTCGGCCGTCTGGACGAGGCCGGTGCGCTGGTGCTCACCGCCTGCCTGCCCGACCCCGGCCGGATGTTCGGCCTGCCCGGTGCCCTCGCCCGGCCGCTGGGCCGGCGGATCGCCGCCGTGAATGCGGTGATCCACGCGGTCGCTGCCCCGGTGTGCGGCATCCACCTGCACATTCCTGACCTGGCCGGCGTGTACGACCCTCGCATGTGGAGCATTGACCGGTTGCACCCCGGCGAACGCGGCCACCGGCTGCTCGCCGGGGCGTACTTCGACCTGCTCGCCGCGCACGGTTTTCCCGTGCACCAGCGTCCCGACCCGGAACCCACCAACCCGCCGCCGACCACCCGGGAACAGATGCGGTGGCTGGCCACCGAGGGCACTCGGTGGTTCTACCGGCGCTCGACCGACCTCGTGCCCCAGCTGGCCCGCATGGCCGTCGCCGAATGGTGGTACCACCTCCGCGGCATCGAGCCACAACCCCATGATCAAGGCGTCCCTCAAGTCGTTAGAACTACATGAGGGACGCCCTGATCATGGGGTGGCGCGCGTCCTGACGGTGGTGGCGCATAGGGTGTCGGCATGGGACGACCTGATGGGCGTCAGCCCGACCAACTGCGTCCGGTGACGCTGACCCGGCAGTGGAGCACGCACCCGGAAGGCTCGGTCCTGGTGGAGTTCGGCGCCACCCGGGTGCTGTGCACGGCGAGCGTCACCGAGGGTGTGCCGCGCTGGCGCAAGGGCTCCGGCCTCGGCTGGGTGACCGCGGAATACAGCATGTTGCCGCGCGCCACCACCACCCGCTCCGACCGGGAGAGCGTGAAGGGCCGGATCGGCGGCCGCACCCACGAGATCTCCCGGCTGATCGGCCGCAGCCTGCGGGCGTGCATCGACCTGAAGGCGTTCGGGGAAAACTCCGTGGTGCTCGACTGTGACGTGCTGCAGGCCGACGGCGGCACCCGCACGGCGGCGATCACCGGCGCCTACGTGGCGCTCCACGACGCCGTGACCTGGATGGGCGCGCGCGGCCTGCTGGCCGGCAAGCCGGCCGACGCCGTGCACCGCTCGGTCGCCGCGGTCAGCGTCGGCGTGATCGGCGGCGAGGCCCGCCTCGACCTCTGCTACGACGAGGACGTCACGGCCGAGGTCGACATGAACGTCGTCTGTACCGGTGCCGGCGACTTCGTCGAGGTGCAGGGCACCGGGGAGTCCGGCGTCTTCAGTCGCGCCCAGCTCGACGCGCTGCTCGACCTCGGCGTGGCCGGCTGCGACCAGCTCGCCGCGATGCAGAAAGCGTCTCTTTCATGATCAAGGCGTCCCTCAAGTCGTTAGAACTACATGAAGGACGCCTTGATCATGGTGGGTTTCGCGGCAGGGAGGTAACTGCATGAGCAAGCTGCTGCTCGCCACGCGTAACGAGAAGAAGCTCGCCGAGCTACGGCGGATCCTCGACGGCGTGCTGGGCCGGCACGGCATCGAGTTGATTGGCCTGGGTGACGTGCCGTCATACGTCGAGGTGCCCGAGAGTGGCCTCACCTTCGGCGAGAACGCGCTGCTCAAGGCCCGCGAAGGGGTCAAGTACACGGGCCTGCCCACGGTGGCCGACGACTCCGGCCTGGCCGTCGACGCGTTGAACGGCATGCCCGGCGTGTTCAGCGCCCGCTGGGCCGGCAAGCACGGCGACGACCGCGCCAACCTGGAGCTGGTGCTGGCGCAGATCGCCGACGTGCCCGACGCGCACCGCGGCGCGGCGTTCGTCTGCGCGGCGGCGCTGGTGCTGCCCGGCGGCAAGGAGCACCTGGTCGAGGGCCGGCAGGCGGGCCGGCTGATCCGGGGGCCGCGCGGCGATGGCGGGTTCGGCTACGACCCGATCTTCGTGGCAGAGGGCCAGGAGCGCACGAACGCGGAGCTGACGCCCGACGAGAAGGACGCGATCAGCCACCGCGGCAAAGCCTTCCGCGCCCTGGCGAAGGCGATCGCCAAAACCCTCCCCTCCTGACCCGCTCCCCGCCCCAACGCCCCCTTTCCCCGCCGATCAAGGGCTTAGGTACATGCTTCGATCTCCGAACTGTGTGTCCGAGCCCTTGATCCACGCGGATCTCCTTGATCGGGATCAACGCGGGCCGAAGATCGAGACAACTGTGCGACAGTTGCCCGGTCGATGCGCGTAGGACACGGCAACTGTCGCACAGTTGTTTGGATCTTGTCCGGCACTAGATCCACTATCGCGTATCCCGGACGATGTCCTGCGCGACTGTTAGCGTCCGGACATGTTTGACCACGTTGGTGTGCAGGTTGCGGACGTTGAGGCGGCGCTCGCCTTCTACCTGAAGGCATTCGCCCCGCTCGGGCTGCGCGAGGTGATGCGCTTTCCGCACGACGACTCGTTCGTCGTCGGCATGAGCGGGCCGGACGGCGTCCCGCAGTTCTGGCTCAGCGCCGCCGCCGGCACCGAGACCCGCGAGCTCCACCTCGCCTTTCGCGCTCCCGACCGCGCCGCCGTCGACGCGGTGCACACCGCGGCGGTCGCCGCGGGCGTGGAAGTCCTGCACGCACCACGGGAGTGGCCCGAATATCACCCGGGCTACTACGCGGTGTTCCTCCGCGACCTCGACGGACACAACGTGGAGGCGGTCTGCCACGGTTCGTGATCAGGACCGCGGCGCACGGCCGGGGTGAGCCGGCGGCGATCAAGGGAAAACGCGCGGATCAAGGGCTCGCGCACCCGGTTTGAAGATCGAAGTACGTGCCCAAGCCCTTGATCGACGCACGAGAGGGAGAGGGGGACGGAGGGTGGACTCAGGGGAGGGGGCCTACTGCGGACTCGATCCTCTCGCGGAGGGTTCGGGCGGATACTGTGGCGCGGGCGTGCTCGAGCACGGGGGCGAGGAAGCGGTCTGGGCCGGGGTCGCCAGCGAATTCCCGGACCGCCGCGATGGCCGCTCGTCCGGCCGGTGAGGGGCGCAGCGGCGCGCGAAGTTGCAGGCCACGCGTCCCCGCCAGCAGTTCCACCGCCAGCAAGCTGGTGAGGTTGTCCAGCACCCGGCGCAGCTTCACCGCGGCCGCCCAGCCCATCGAGACGTGGTCCTCCTGCATGCCGGACGTGGGCACCGAGTCCACAGAGGCCGGTGAGGCGAGCCGCCGGTTCTCGGCGACGATGCCGGCTGCCGTGTACTGGGCGATCATCAGGCCGGAGTTGACTCCCGGGTCAGGGGTGAGGAACGCCGGCAGGTCCCGCGACCGGTGGATGTCGAGCAGCCGGTCCACCCGGCGCTCGGCGATCGCGCCCACCTCGGCGGCGGCGATGGCGAGGAAGTCGGCGGCGAAGCCGAGCGGCGCGCCGTGGAAGTTGCCGGTCGACTCGACCCGCCCATCCGGCAGCACGACCGGATTATCGACCACACTGGACAGCTCGCGAGCCGCGACCGACGCGGCGAACGCCAGCGTGTCCCGCGCCGCACCGGCCACCTGCGGCGCACACCGCATGGAATAAGCATCCTGTACGGCATGCGCCAGGTCGTTCCGGTGCGAGTCCATCACCCCGGAGTCCTGCAACAGCCGGTAGATGTTCGCCGCCGACACGGCCTGCCCGGGGTGCGGACGGATGGCGTGCAACTCGGGCTGGAACGGCCGGTCGGTGCCGAGCATCGCCTCGATCGCGAGCGCGGCGGTCACGTCGGCCATCGTGAAGAGGTGACCGGCGTCCTCGATGGCCAGCAGCAGCATGCCGAGCATGCCGTCCGTGCCGTTGACGAGCGCCAGACCTTCCTTCGAGGACAGTTCGATGGGGCGCAGACCGGCGCGGTGCAACGCTTCGCCGCCGTCGACCCGGGCGCCGGATTTGTCGAGCACCCAGCCCTCGCCGAGCAGCACGAGCGCGCAGTGGGCGAGCGGCGCCAGATCGCCGGAGGCGCCGAGCGAGCCGTGTTCCGGCACCCACGGCGTCACGTCGTGATTGAGCAGGTCGATCAGGGCCTGTGCGACCAAGGGGCGGACGCCGGAGTGGCCGAGCGCCAGCGACCGCACCCGCAGCAGCATCATCGCCCGCACGACCTCGCGCGGCATGGGCGGGCCGATACCGGACGCGTGCGAGCGGATGAGCGCGTGCTGCAGCTCCGCCCGGCGGGACGGCTCGATGAACGTGGTGGCCAGCGCGCCGAAGCCGGTGGAGACGCCGTAGACGGGCCGGCCGTCGCGTTCGATGTCGTCGACAATGGCGCGGCTGGCCGCCATCGCGTCCATCGTGGACGATGCGAGCTGGACGTTGGCATCGCGCCGGGACACCGCGAGGACGTCGTCCGGTGTGACGCCGGTGGGTAGGACGGTGACGGTCATTCGAGCAGCACTCCGTTGTGCATGACATGGCGGACAAGGGGCACACCCGGCCGGTAGGCCAGGTACAGGTGGGATGGCGCGTCGAGCACCATCAGGTCGGCCCGGGCCCCGGGCCGCAGCACGCCGATGTCCGTGCGGCGCAACGCCCGCGCACCACCCGCGGTGGCGGACCACACAGCCTCCGCGGGAGTCAAACCCATCTCGCGTACCGCCAGCGCGATGCAGAAGGGCATCGACGACGTGTACGACGAGCCGGGGTTGCAGTCGGTAGCCAGCGCGACGGTGACCCGGGCGTCGAGGAGGCGCCGGCCGTCCGGATAGGGCGACCGGGTGGCGAACTCGGCGCCGGGCAGCAGCGTCGCCAC
The DNA here is from genome assembly GCA_037414955.1 of Actinomycetes bacterium KLBMP 9797. Classification (GTDB taxonomy): domain Bacteria; phylum Actinomycetota; class Actinomycetes; order Mycobacteriales; family Micromonosporaceae; genus Phytohabitans. The sequence goes on along the minus strand of JBBEWH010000206.1, from coordinate 5,920 downwards.
CGTGTCCGAGGCGGCCAACGCGTCCACATCGGACTTGTCTAGATGCGTGCAGTGGTCGGCGCTGGCCGCGCCCAGCTCCACCGCCAGCTGGACGCCGGCGCCCGGGCCGAGCTGGTTGGCGTGCACCCGGACGCCGAGCCCGGCGGCCTGCCCGACGGTGAGGATCGCGCGCGAGTGGTCGGCGTCGAAGGCACCCCGCTCGCAGAACACGTCGACCCAGCGGGCGTGCGGGGCGGCGGCGCGCAGCATCGGTCCACACACGAGGCCCACGTAGTCGTCGGGCCGTTCGGTGTACTCCTGCGGCACCACGTGCGCGCCCAGGAACGTCGTCTCGTCGGTGAACTCGCGGGCGATCCGCAGCGACCTCTCCTCGTCGGCGACGTTGAGGCCGTACCCGCTCTTGATCTCGATCGTCGTGGTGCCCTGCCGCAGCGCCTCGCGGCGCAGGCGCCCGGCGGTGGCACGCAGGTCGTCATCGCTGGCGGCCCGGGTGGCGGCGACCGTGGTGCGGATGCCGCCACCGGTGTAGGGGTGGCCGGCCATGCGCGCGGCGAACTCTGCCGATCGGTCGCCGGCGAACACCAGGTGCGCGTGACTGTCCACAAAGCCCGGCAGCACGGCGGCGCCCTCGGCGTCGAGGCGGCGGTCGGCCGGCTGGGCGTACGCGGACCGGCCCACCCACGCGATCGTGCCGTCCTCGACGAGCACGGCGGCGCGCTCGACGATGCCGAGCGGGCCGCGCCCGATCCGCGGGTCGTTCGTGACCAGCTCGCCGATGTTGTCCACCAACAGATTCATCGGAGCGCCCCGATGGCGTCCCGGAGGGCGGCCGGCACGTCGACCGTTACGTGCCGCCCATCCCGGACCACGACGCGGCCATCCACCACCACATCCGTCACGTCGGCGGCGGTGGCGGCGAAGAGCGCGCCGGTGGGCCCGGTGCCGGCCGTGCGCGGACTGTCCAATGTGATCGTCACGAGGTCGGCCCGCTGTCCGGGCGCCAGCGCGCCGGCGTCGGTCCAGCCGAGCGCCGCGTGCGCGGTGGCGGCCGAGACGAGCTCGGCGGTCGTGAAATGGCCACGGTGCTCGGTGCGCAACCGCTCGTGCAGCTCCACCGCGCGGGCCTCCTCGAAGAGGTCGATGACGGCGTGGCTGTCGCTGCCGAGGCTGAGCGGGCTGCCGGCGTCGGCGAGCGCGCGCCCCGGTCCGATGCCGTCGGCGAGATCGCGTTCGGTCGTCGGGCACAGGCAGACGCCGGTGTCGGTGTCACCCAGTTCGGCGCGGTCGTTGTCGGTGAGGTGGGTGGCGTGCACGGCGGTGGTGCGCGGGCCGAGCGCACCCGCGTCCAGCAGCAACTCGGTGGGCGTACGTCCATAGTGGGCCAAGCAGGCCGCGTTCTCGCCGCGCTGCTCGGAGAGGTGTACGTGCAGCGGCGCCTGGCGGGCGGCCGCCCACTCGACCACAGTGGGCATCTGGGTGGCCGGCATCGCACGCACCGAATGGATGGCCGCGCCGACGGCGGCGTGCGGCGGCGCCTTGAGGCCGTCCACCCGAGCCGCCCACGCGTCGGCATCGCCGTCCCCGAACCGTTCCTGCGCTCCACTCAAGGGTCCACCATCCACAGTAGAGGATAGATAGCAGGCGTCCAACACCGTGATCCGGATGCCCGCCTCGGCGGCCGCCGCGACCAGCGCGGCCGACATCTCGTTCGGGTCGGCATAGCGGACGCCGCCCGGGGCGTGATGCAGGTAGTGGAACTCGCCCACGCAGGTGATGCCCGCCAGTGCCATCTCCGCGTAGACGGCGCGGGCCAGCGCCCGGTAGGTGTCCGGGGTGAGCCGCCCGGCGAGGTCGTACATGCGCTCCCGCCAGTGCCAGAAGGTGCCCCGCACGTTGGCCCGCCCCCGCAGCGCGCGATGGAACGCGTGCGAGTGCACGTTGGCGAGCCCCGGCAACGTGAGCCCGGGCAACCGCGAGCCCGTGGGGCGTGATGCGGCGACGGAGGCGATCACCCCCCGCTCGACGTCGATGGCGACCCCGTCGCGAACCTCACCGCTGACCCACGCGTGCTCGGCGTAGTACGTGGTCACCCGGACTCCTCCGGCGATCTTGCACCCGTCATGCCCGGATGCCCGGTTTGGAACCTGGTAAGTGCAAGATCGGCCAGGACTGTCGACAGGGCCTCGACGCCGGCCTCGCAGTCTTCGTCGGTGGCGTGCTCAGGCGGGGCGTGGGAGACGCCGGTGGGGTTGCGGACGTGGAGCATGACCGTGGGCACGTGGGCGGCCAGCACGCCGGCGTCGTGGCCGGCGCCGGTCGGCAGCACCGGCGCGTCCAGCAGCTCCGCGCATCGCTCGACCAAGCCGCCGTCGAACGCGACCTCCGGACTGACTGACTCCTCGGTCAGCGTCACCGCGGTGCCGTCCCGGGCGGCGCGCTCCACGGCCCGCTTCCGCACCGCCTCGACGAGCGCCACCAGGTCGTCGGAGGACGCGGCCCGGGCGTCGAGCCAGCCCCGCACCACGGCCGGTACCGCGTTCGTGGCGTTCGGCTCGACCGCGACCCGCCCGACGGTCGCGTGCGCGCCGCGCAGCCGGGCTTCCTTGTTCGCGGCGAGCACCGTGTACGCGTACGTCAGCATCGGGTCGCGCCGGTCCGCCATGCGGGTGGTGCCGGCGTGGTTGCCCTCACCGGTGATGTCGAACCGCCACCGCCCGTGCGGCCAGATCGCCGTGCCGACGCCGACCGGCACGTCCAGGGCCCGCCCCTGCTCGATGTGGAGCTCGACGAAGCAGCTGACCCGGTCGAGCAGGTCGGTCCGGCCACGGGGGCGGCCGAACGCCGCACCCAGGGACACTCCGTCGCGGTCGACCAGGTCAGCGGCCCGCGACGGGTCGAGGGCGCCGGTCAGCAGCCGGGAGCCCAGGCAGGGTACGCCGAACCGGGCGCCCTCCTCCTCGACGAAGGCCGCGATGCCGACCCGGCGGCGCGCTGGAGGTGGCAGCAGGTCGAGCGCCAGGAAGGCGCTGACGATCCCCAGTGGACCGTCGTAGGCCCCGCCGTGTGGCACCGAGTCGAAGTGCGACCCGGTGAGCACCATCGGACCCGAGCCGTCGAAAGACGCGACGAGGTTGCCGTTCCCGTCCTCCGACACCGTCATGTCGCGCGCGCCGGCCTGCGCCCGGAACCAGTCCCGGCACGCCAACTCGGCCGGCGACCACGCGTACCGGAGATAGCCACCGGAGACCGCGTCCCGCCCGATCGGAACGAGCTGGTCCCATAGCGCGCGGAAGCCTGTCATGACTCGCTCATCGGGATCCGCACACCCTGCTCGGCGGCCACCTCGGCCGCGCGGGGGTAGCCCGCGTCGACGTGCCGGATCACGCCCATGCCGGGGTCGTTGGTCAGCACGCGTTCGATCTTCTTCCGGGCCAGCGGCGTGCCGTCGGCGACGCAGACCTGGCCGGCGTGGATGGACCGTCCTATCCCGACGCCGCCGCCGTGGTGGATGGATACCCACGACGCGCCGGACGCGGTGTTGACGAGCGCGTTGAGCAGCGGCCAGTCGGCGATGGCGTCGGAGCCGTCGGCCATGGCCTCGGTCTCCCGGTACGGCGACGCCACCGAGCCGCAGTCCAGATGGTCCCGCCCGATGACGACCGGTGCCTTCAGCGCGCCGGACGCCACCATGTCGTTGAACCGCACTCCGGCGCGGTCCCGCTCGCCGTACCCCAGCCAGCAGATCCGGGCCGGTAGACCCTGGAACTCCACCCGCTCGCCGGCGAGCCGGATCCACCGGGCCAGCGACTCGTTCTCCGGGAACAGTTCCAGCACCGCGCGGTCGGTGGCGGCGATGTCGGCCGGGTCGCCGGACAGCGCCGCCCAGCGGAACGGGCCCTTGCCCTCGCAGAAGAGCGGCCGGATGTACGCGGGCACGAAGCCGGGAAACGCGAACGCCCGCCCGTACCCGCCGAGCTGCGCCTCGCCGCGGATGGAGTTGCCGTAGTCGAAGACCTCGGCGCCGGCGTCGAGGAAACCCACCATCGACTCGACGTGCGTCACCATCGAGGCGCGCGCCCGCTCGGTGTACTCCTCCGGCTTGCTGGCCGCATAGTCGGCGGCATCCTCAAGGGAAACTCCCAGCGGCACATAGGACAGCGGGTCGTGCGCGCTGGTCTGGTCGGTGACGATGTCGACCTCCACGCCCCGCCGCAGCAGCTCGGGCACGACGGCGGCGGCGTTGCCGGCGACCCCGACGGAGAGCGCCCGCCGCTCCTTGCGGGCCGCGGTCGTCACCGCCACCGCCTCGTCCACACTGGACGCGACGGTGTCGAGGTAGCGGGTGCGCACCCGGCGGTGCAGCCGAGCCGGGTCGACGTCGACGACGATGCAGGCGCCGCCGTTCATGGTGACGGCGAGCGGTTGGGCGCCGCCCATGCCGCCGCAGCCAGCGGTCAGCGTCAACGTGCCCGCGAGCGACCCACCAAAGCGTTTCGCCGCGATGGCCGCGAACGTCTCATACGTGCCCTGCAGGATGCCCTGCGTGCCGATGTAGATCCAGGAGCCGGCGGTCATCTGGCCGTACATGGTCAGGCCGAGCTTCTCGAGGCGGCGAAACTCCGGCCAGGTCGCCCAGTCGCCCACCAGATTTGAGTTGGCGATCAGCACCCGCGGCGCCCACTCGTGCGTGCGGAACACGCCGACCGGGCGGCCGGACTGCACCAGCATGGTCTCGTCGTCGGCCAGCGTGCGGAGCGTGGCCACCAGCGCGCGGTACGACGGCCAGTCGCGCGCCGCCTTGCCGGTGCCGCCGTAGACCACCAGATCGTCGGGGCGCTCGGCCACCTCCGGGTCGAGGTTGTTCATCAGCATGCGCAGCGCGGCCTCCTGAGGCCAACCGCGGGCGCTGCGCTCGACGCCCCGGGGCGCGCGGATCGACATGAAATCCCCCTCCGGTTGACCACGCTGTCCCCTCCATTCATACACAAGCTGTGGTACAACTCACCCGATGGTCCCCACGAACCTCCGCCGAACGATTGCCCGCACGCCGCTCGCGCCCGTCGCCGCGTTTCCGAAGCGCTTCCTGCGGATCGCCCGCCACGACGCGCGCGTGCTACGCACCTCTGCCCGGTGGCTGTTCACGTCGCGTGAACATCACAACTACACCTATGACCTCACCCGGCTCAGCCGTGAGCACCTCGCCTGGTTCGTCAGCGTCACCTGCGACACCCCTATCAAACAGGTGAAAGACTTCCTCGCCGAGATCGAGGGCGACGACGCGCTGCGCCAGCACATCGAGCGGGCCACCGCGGCGTCCGCGCGCCGCGGTCTCGCGGACCGGCGGGTCCGCTACGCGCGGCGGATCGGTTGGTATGCCATCGTGCGCGCCCGCAAGCCCGCCCACGTGGTCGAGACCGGGGTCGACAAGGGGCTCGGCACCTGCGTGCTGGCCGCCGCCCTGCTGCGCAACGCCGCCGAGGGGGCACCCGGGCGGGTGACGTCGCTCGACATCAACCCCGAGGCGGGCTACCTGGCGAAGACGCCGCCCTGGTCCGAGGTGGTCGACCTGGTGATCGGCGACTCGGTCGCCTCGATCGGGGCGCTCGACCGGCCCGTCGACCTCTTCCTGCACGACAGTGACCACAGCGTGGCGCACGAGCGGCGGGAGTTCGAGGCCGTGGAGCCGAAGCTGGCGCCGGGCGCGATGCTGCTGACCGACAACGTCACGGTCACGAACGTGCTCGCCGAGCACGCCGCGCGCACCGGCCGGCGGTTCCTCGCCTACCGCGAGACGCCCGCCAACCACTGGTACCCCGGCGACGGCATCGGCCTCGCCTGGTGAACCATGATCAAGGCGTGCTTCAAGTAGTTAGAACTACATGAAGGACGCCGTGATAATGGGGATGGTAGTACACCGGGG
>JBBEWH010000205.1:0-29162 GCA_037414955.1 Actinomycetes bacterium KLBMP 9797 | reverse complement strand
CCTCCCGTGTCCACAAATGAGCACCGCGCCATTCAATTCTTACAACCGACTTGACGCACGCCTTGATCATGGGAAAGGAAGTCAGCGGAGGGGGAGCCACATCAGAACGTCGTCGCGGTCGTCGTCCGGCGCCACCCGCAGCGCGCCCGGCAGGCGGCCGACCTCCTTGTATCCGAGCGCGGTGTAGAACCGTTCCAACCCGAGGCCGCCGCGCGCGGTGACGTGGATCGCCTCCCAGCCCAGTTGGCGGGCGACCCGCTCGGCTTCCCGCATGAGCGCCACGCCGTACCCGCGCCCCTGCCGATCGGGGTGCACCATGACCCGCTTCAGCGTGCACCAGTGCGCCTTGAGCGTGAACCGGTTGTCGACGAAGAACAGCATCGCCACCAGCCGGCCGTCCTCGTACCCGACAAGCAGCCGGTCCCGTCCCTCCGCGACGCCGGCGAAGGCGGCGTCCGCGGTCGGGGCCACCTGGTCGCGCCCGACGGGGGCGACGAAGCCGACCGCGCCGCCGGCGTTCGTGACCTCTATCCAGAGCGTGATGACGCGCTCGCGCAGGTCGGAGGTCAGTTCCGGGTCCAGTACGAAGTCAATCGCCACGTACCCCATCCTCCCCCGATCGCTTCCGTCCCCATGATCAGGGCGTCCTTCAAGTAGCGAGAACCACTTGAGGGACGCCCTGATCAGGAGCAGGAAGCGGCGGCCAGGGCGGGTCCGGGAGCCGCGGCGCCGGAGGCCGGCGCGACCGGGGCGGTGGAGGCCTCGGGCGCGGCGGGGGACGACGGGGGCGGCGTGGTCGGGGTCGCCGGCCGGGTGCGCGACGGCGTGGGGGAGGGCGACTTCTTCTTCGCGGCCGGCGGCGGGGCGCCCTTGCCGTACATGTAGACGCTTGTCCGCTGAGTCTGCTCCGGCGCCAGCCTGACGCCGGTCACCGTCGTTTTCTGTCCGTGGATATCGGTCAGCCGGATGGTGTACGGCCCGGCGCCGAGCCCGCTCTCGTACAGCCAGTAGTTGTAGTCCTTGCGCACCGTCTGCTTGAACGTCGACCCGGACTTCACCTCGACCGACTTCAGCGGGTTGCCGTGGTTGCCGACCAGCACCGCGAACCAGTACCGGGACGCGCCCTCCTTGATGCGGAACGTGAGCGGTCCGGGCAGCGACGGGTTGACCACGGCCTGGTAGGTCACCGGCACGATGCCCTGCACCGGGTCGGCGATCTTGGCGAACGCCTCCTTGCTCAGGTCGATGTGACTGGCCGCGCACTCCGGGCACTGGTCCATCACGAGCACCCGGACCTTCCCCTTGGGACCGGTGACGTCGAGATACCCGCCGCAGGCGGCCGCGCCGGCGTACTCGGACGGGCCGAGCGCGACGTAGAGCTTGTTGGCCGGTGCCGCGACGTTGGAACAGTTGCCGCCGCCGCCCTGCGAGTCGTAGAACGTCGCCTTACCCGAGCGCGCCGACAACGCCGCCAGCGCGGACGATGCGCCGAGCGCGGACGATGCGCCGAGCGCGGACGATGCGCCGAGCGCGGACGATGCGCCGAGCGCCGACGACATCGAGCGGGTGGACGGCGCGGCGCAGGCGGGCGCGGCGCCGGTCTGGACGGCCAAGGCGACCCCGACCGCGGCGGCGGCGACTGCGGCGCCACCGCCGGCGAGCCAGCGCACCGGAACGCGTTTGATCACGCGCAGTGATGCTGCCCGACCGGCCGCCGCGAAGGCAACGTCTCTAATGGAGATCTAAGCTTCGCCGGCCAGGCCGGTCGCACCGGTGAACCAGGGCGCGGGTATCTTGATCATGCGCCCGCCATCGACGGGCAACCTCTGGTGAGCGCACCTGACACCTCATGGTCCGCGCCACGGAGGACACTCCACCCCCCTGAAGAGGATTCCACGTGCACACAGTGCGACGACGCATCGCCACCGCGCTGGCGGCTTCGACCCTGGCCATCGTGGGCGTGACCGCCCTGAGCGCCGCGCCGGCGCAGGCCGCGACTTGCAAAACCTCCGCGGAGAAGCAATTCGACACCGTCGGGAGCAACGTCTGGATCAAGGTGCAGCTCTGCGTCGAGAAGGTCGCCACCAACACCCACCGGGCCTATGCCTACGTCATCTGGGAGGGCGACGACCTGCACTTCGGCTACCGGTTCGAGAAGTTCGACCTGAAGCTGCGCCTGGAGCGCAACGACGCCGACATGGACGTCTACACGTGCCACGCGGCGGACGCCATCAACAACAAAGCCACCAGCAGCAAATGGTGTGGGTACGCGACGAGCTACTCCACTGCGGACGGTGGCTGGACGGCGGACGGCTCGGTGACGTACAACATCAACAACGACGGCGACGGTGACCAGGCCCCCTGGAGCCTGCCGGGCACCCCGAAGATCAGCTGATCTCCACCAGCCCATGATCAAGGCGTCCCTCACGTCGCTAGAACGACTTGAGGGACGCCTTGATCATGAGGTCAGCGCGGGGGTTCCTCGTCCGTGTACCGGACGCTCGTCACGAGCGTGTAGCTGAGCAGCTTGCCGGTCGCCGCCGGCGCCTTGCCCGGTCCGAGGTCCCAGGACTCGTCGGCGAGCACCTGACCGGTCCGCGGGTCGATGATCAGCCGCGACTGGCTCCAGTGGCCGCCATCGCCCTTCCGCGCGAAGCCGACCGCCATGCCCGAACGGCCCGTCTGGTCCGTGACCCGGCCGATGGTGGTGGCGCCGTCGACGTCGGCCAGCATCCGGTACGCGGCCGCACGGATCCCCGGGGACAGCTTCTGATTCTGGACGATCCCCATCCCGACGGTGAAGAGATCGAAGTCGCTGAGCGAGTCGCCCGAGTACGCCTGCCACCGGTCCAGCAGGCGCCGCCGCAGCGCCGCCGGCTCGGTGGGCAGCGCGGCCATCTCCCGCTGCGGAAGCCAGCCGGCGTCCAGCCCCGGCTCCGGGAGCCGGTCCTTCACCGACCCCTTCGGGCCGGGCGCGGCGCTGATGACGATCGGCTTGGTGCCGGCAGGCAGGTCCTTCGGCAGGGCCAAGGTCCACTCCGCCGGCGAGCCGTCGGCGCGCCACGCCGCCTCGTCCTCGGGGCTCGCGGGCTTGGCCCCGAGGGATTGGTAGATCATCGTGGCGGTCCCGTCCGGCCCGGTCGGGTACCACCGCTCCGTGCCGGTCTGCCGTCGAACCTCGTAGGGCCGGCTCGCGGGACCCACCGTTTGCAGATCGCTCTGCACGTCGGCGATCACCAGGTACCGGCCGCTGGTCGCGGCCGCTTTCTCGGTCCGCTCCGCGGCCACGAGGAACAACTCGCGCGCCGTCGCCGGATCCGCCGCCGCGGACTCGGTCGCCTCGGCGGTCACCAGACCGCCGGGGGGCGCTTCACCCTGGGTACCCAGGAAGACCGCGCCCGCCGCGACGACCGCGACCGTCGGCACCAGGCCGGCCAGGACGAGGCGCCGGCTTGGCCGGGGTACCGGCCGGCGGGCCCCCGCGGGCTGGGGGTGGGCCATGATGGCGGCCGGGTCCGGGCGCCGCGCCGGGTGGGGGTTGAGCCGGCGGGGGCGGGCCTCGGCCAGCGTCCGCATCAGCTTCTTATCTGCGCTCATCGGCTGTACTCCTCGGAGAACGTGATCGGGGTGCGACGAGCGACCTGCTGCGCGCCGGTCAGCGCCTCTTGCAGTCTCTTTCTGGCCCGGTGCAGCCGCACGAAGAAGGTGGCCGTCGAGCAACCCACGACCCGCGCGGCTTCGCGGGTGGTCAGGTTGTGCCAGGCCACCAGCGTCAGCAACTCGCGGTCGTCGTCGCTCAGCTGGGTGAGCGCGGCGAGCACGGCCGCCCGCTCGGCGACGCCGTCAGCGACGTCCGCGTCCGCCTCCTCGACCCAGGCGCGCAGCTCGGCCGCGAGGCTGGCCTGCCGCACCTCGTCGCGGTAGCGCTCGCGTACCACGTTGCGGGCGACGCCGAGCAGCCACGGCAGCGCCGCGGCCGGCACCGTGCCCAGCTTCCGCCACGCCACGAGGAAGGTGTCGCTGACGATGTCGTCGGCGAGTTGCCGCCCGACCCGGCTCACCGCGTACGCGTACACCTGCGCATGGTGTGCGTCGTACATCGCGGTGAACCGGCTACTCGCGTCCGCCTCTGTCACTGGCTCCTGCTCCTTCGGACCGGAAGGTACGCCGTCACCAGGTAATGCGCGCGCCGGGAGGGTTCTTACACGATCAAGGCGAGAGTGCGGCGCGGACCGCCGGGGCGACCTCGGCCGCGAACGTCTCGATGGTCGTCGCGTCGTCCGTGGCGATGATGAACCCGGTGACGCCGTAGTCACGCGCCAGCCCGGCCAACTCCTCGGCCCACTGCTGGGACGTGCCGCCGAACTGCCCGGAGATGTTGAGCAGCCGGCGGATGGCGGCGGGGTCCCGCCCGGCCTCGGCCGCCGCCTCGTCGATGTGCGCGTTGAGGCCGGCGAGGGCCGCCGGACCGCCCGGCAGGTAGCCCAGCGACGGCAGCCAGCCGTCGGCTGAGCGACCGATCAGCCGCAGCATCCGCGGCTTGTACGCGCCGACCCAGATGCCGATGTCGTGCGCCGGAGCGGGCCCTCGCTTGGCGCCGTTGACCTGGTAGTACTTCCCGTTGACCCGGACCCCGCCGGGCTTGCCGGCGGCCCAGATCTCCCGGAAGACCTGGATCGCCTCGCCGAGCGCCTCAACCGACTGGCCGGGCGCCAGCCGCCGGCCGCCCATCGCCTCGATCGCGTCCCAGAAACCGCCCGCCCCGATGCCGAGCTCGAACCGGCCGCCGGAGAGCAGGTCGAGGCTGGCGGCGGCGCGGGCCAGCACGGCCGGCTGCCGCAGCGGCAGGTTGAGCACGTTGCCGCTGACCCGGATCCGGCTGGTGCGGGCGGCGACGTACGACAGCAGCGTCCAGGTGTCGTGGAACCTGGGCTGGTACGGGTGATCCTGGAACGTGACCAGGTCGAGGCCGGCGCGGTCCGCCACCACCGCCAGATCGACCGCGTGGTGCACCGGCTGGTTGGCGGGCGTGACGAAGACGCCGAAGAGCGGGTCGGTCATGATTCCTCCCTTGTGGAGGGTGAGATGTTGAAGTTGTCGCGGAAGACGTTGTCGGGGTCGTAGCGCTTCTTCAGCTCGCGCAGGCGCGCCAGCGTGCGGGGCGGGAACGCGTCGGCGAGCCGCTCCGGGCGCGGATCGGTGTCGAAGCTGAGGTACAGGCCGTCGAAGTGCTCGCGGAGCCGGTCCCACGCCGCGTTGACCCGCTGGTGGTTGACGCCCATCGCGGTTACCTGGAAGGCGGCGCCGCGATGGGCGTACGCGGTGGCGTCGGGGTGGACGTCGGCGATCGCGCCGCCAACCGTGCGCAGCTGGAACCAGAACACCGCCCCGCTGTCCAGTAGCGTCACCACCGCCGCCGCGAAGGCCGGCGTGATCTCGTTGACGAACGCGGACCGGGCGACCGGCTCACCCTCGCCGTGGTGGTCGGCGTCCGGCATCATGGCCATCACCGCCGCGTACGGCGCGATCGTCACCTGTGGCTGGTAGAGCGGCGCGATCCGGGTGAACGGTTGCAACCGCGCGACGACCACCTCGGGGTCGGCGGCGGCGACCAAGCCGTACACCTGGGCGACCGCCGGCCGGCCGCGCCGCGGCGGGCCCAGCAACATGAACATCGTGGTGTCGCGCGGCGCGGTCGACGCCGCGTCGCCGAACCCGCGCAGGAAGCCGGCGATGTCGCTGGCGTCGAACGCCAGCTGCGCCCAGCCCACCTCGGTCACCTCGTCCACCTCGAACTCGAACGACGTCACGATGCCGAAGTTCGCGCCGGCGCCGCGGATCGCCCAGAACAGGTCGGGATGCTCGGCGTCGCTGGCACGGACCACGGTGCCGTTAGCCAGCACCACCTCGGCGGCGCGCAGGTGATCGATGGTCAGGCCCTGCTGGCGGCCGAGCAACCCGATGCCGCCCGCCGTGGCGAGGCCACCCACGCCCACGCCGCCATGGTCCCCTGAGGACAGTGCCCATCCGTGCGGTGCGAGCGTCGCCGCGACGCGCTTCCACCGCGCGCCCGGCCCGACGCGTACCCGCCGGGTCCGGTCGTCGAGCACCTCGACGGTGTCCAGCCGGGCCAGGTCGATGACCAGGCCACCGTCGTTCGTGGACCGTCCACTCACACCATGCCCGCCGCTGCGCACGCCGAGCGGCAGGTGCGGGTGGCGGCGGGCGAACGCGAGCGCGTCCACGACCTCGGCCGGGTCGCGCGGCCGCAGCACGAGGCCCGGCGCGCCGCCGCGCATGTAGTTCGACCGGACGCGCGGGTACTCCGGGTCACCCGGCTCGACCGCGCCGCCCGCCAGCGACGCCGGAACGCCGTCGTAGTCGAGGCCCGCCCGCCGCTGCGCCCCCCACCCTTCTCCCCGCCGATCAAGGGCACAGGCACGTGGTTCGATCTCTGTTTCGGGTGCCGTTGTCCTTGATCGGCGGGGCTTTCCTTGATCGGCGACGGCGCCATCGGCCACGTCGGCGCTCATCGAGACTGCCTCTCCAGCGCGGACTCGTGCGTCGTCGTGGGTTCGCTGCCCGCTGCCGGCTCGCTGCCCGTCGTGGGCTCGCTCGCGGGTTCGGCGATGCGGGTCAGCACATCGGTGAGCAGGTCCTGTTCAGCGGTGGTGACGCGATCCAGCAAGGTCTCGCGGATGACCCGCGCGTGCACCGGGACGGCTCGTCGCAGCAGCTCCCGGCCGGCGGGGGTGAGCGTCAGGCGCACCGCGCGGTGATCTTTCGGGTCGCCGCTGCGGACCACCCAGCGTTGCTGCTCCAGCCGGGTGATCAGGCGGCTGACCGACGGCTGGGTGAGCCGGACGACCGAATGCAGGTCGCAGGCGCGCAGTCCGGGCGGCGGCACGTGGTCGAGCCGCAGGAGCACCTCGAATTCGTTCATGCTCAGGCCGCAGTCCCGGGACAGGGCAGCGCTGAGCTGCTCGGTCACCCGGACGTGCGCCGCGCTCAACGCCACCCACGCACGCGCACAGGCGTATTCGGGGGTCTCGGTCATTAGATGCTTACGTATGCATCTAACGTACCACCGCTAGCCTAGGAGGAAACGTCCTTCAGCGCGGGGTTGCCGTTGCGGACCTCGAGGATCCGGGCCACCGACTTGAGCACGGAACTCAGCGCGAACAGCAGTCCGGTCAGGCTGGCCGGGCCGATGACGCCCAGTACGGGCGGCTCCGGTGGATGCCGGATGGCGTACACCGTCGCGAAGGCTGACGCGCCGACGGCGATGCCCAAGACGACGAGTAGGCCCAGGCCGAGAGCGAGAAGGCGTCTGCCGGTGTGTTCGTAGGTCTCCAGCAGTCCTCGTTTCCGTTCGTTATCCCGCGTCATGGAAAACAGGGAAACATGCCGCGCAGTGCGGCACACCTGCGCGCGTAGCAAGAATCGAATCCCAGGACTTGTAGGATTTCTACAAACCCCATTGTCGTATCTTCGCGTCGAAGATCGCCATGTTCCATGATCAAGGCGTCCCTGATGTAGCCCTTACTACTTGAGGGACGCCTTGATCATGGGAGGTACTGCGATCGCAGTACGGCAGGTGTCTGCGGCGGGACGATGTCGCCAGGGCCGGCAGCGGCGACGGTTGGACCAGCAACTATCGCGCCGGAGGTAAACGTGATCGAGGTAGAGAACCTCAGCAAGAGGTATGGCGAGAAGGTCGCGGTGGACTCCTTGAGCTTCGCCGTGCGGCCGGGAATCGTGACGGGCTTCCTCGGTCCCAACGGGGCCGGCAAGTCGACCACGATGCGCATGATCATGGGACTGGACCGGCCGACGTCCGGCACCGCCACGGTCAACGGCCGCCCGCACGCGCAGCACGACGCGCCGCTGCACGAGATCGGCGCCCTGCTGGAGGCGAAGGCGATCCACCCCGGGCGCTCGGCGTACCAGCACCTGCGCGCCCTGGCCGCCAGCAACGGCATCGGGACGAAGCGGGTGCTCGAGGTCATCGACCTGGTCGGCCTCAGCGAGGTGGCCCGCAAGCGGGCCGGCGCGTTCTCGCTGGGCATGGGGCAGCGGCTGGGCATCGCCACGGCCCTGCTGGGCGACCCGCAGACGATCATCCTGGACGAGCCGGTCAACGGGCTGGACCCGGAAGGCGTGCTGTGGATCCGCAACCTCCTCAAAGGACTGGCGGCGCAGGGGCGTACCGTCTTCGTCTCCTCGCACCTGATGAGCGAGATGGCGCTGACCGCCGAGGATCTCATCGTGATCGGCCGGGGCCGGCTGCTGTCGGCCGGCCCGATCCGCGACTTCATCGCCGGGTCGTCCAACCAGCGCGTCCGGGTGCGCTCGCCGCAGGCGGCGCAGCTGCGCGACCTGTTGCTGGGCGACGGGGTCACGGTGAGCAGCGACGAGCCCGGCGTGCTCGACGTCGAGGGCCTGGACGCCGCGGAGATCGGCGAGCGGGCGGCGAAGGACGGCCTGGTGCTGCACGAACTCGCCACGCAGGAGGCCTCGCTGGAGGAGGCGTTCATGGAGATGACCCGCGACGCCGTGGAGTACCACGCCGGCGGGCTGGTCACGACGGGAGGAGAGCGCCGATGAGCGCCGTCACGCTGCCCCGGGTCGCCCGGATGGAGTGGATCAAGTTCTGGTCGCTGCGCTCCACGATCTACACGCTCGCCATCACCGTGGTCGTCACGGTCGGCTTCGGCGCGCTGTTCGCCAGCCTCGTGGGCACCGGCGACGGGGACGGACCGCCGGTGGGCGACCCGACGTCGACCAGCCTCAACGGGGTCATGCTGGCCGCGCTCGCGATGGCGGTCCTCGGTGTGCTGACGACCACCGGCGAGTACGCCACCGGCACGATCCGGGCCACCCTGTCGGCGGTACCCCAGCGGTTGCCGGTGTTGTGGGCGAAGGTGGCGGTCTTCGCCGCCGCCAGCTTCGCGTTCATGCTCGCGGCCGTCTTCGGGGCGTTCCTGATCGGCCAGGCGATCCTGTCGTCCCGGGGCCTCGACAGCACCGCGCTGTCCGACCCGGGGGTCTTCCGGGCGGTCATCGGCGCGGCCGTCTACCTGACCGGCGCCGGGCTGATCGGGTTGGCGGTGGGCGGCCTGCTGCGCAACACCGCCGGCGCGATCACCGTGGTGGTCGGTGCGCTGTTCCTGGTACCCGGTCTGATCCAGCTGCTGCCGGCGAGCATCAGCGACAACGTCTCGCCGTACCTACCGTCGAGCGCCGCGGAGTCCTTCATGTCGGTGCAGACGGCCAGCGGCGACCTGTCGCCGTGGGCCGGGCTCGCGGTCTTCCTCGGCTATCTCGTGGTGCTGGTGGCCGGCGCCGCCGGGCTGCTCAAGCGGCGCGATGCGTGACCAGCCTGACCCGGGACCGCCCGCGCGCCGAACGGCGCGTGGGCGGTCCCACCGCGACGTACGGTGAGACCGTGATCAGCGCGGCATCCGTCCGGCAGGCGATCCAGGCGCATCCGCGCCTGGTCGACGTCGCCGTCGCCGCCGCGGTGGCCGGCTTCGCCGCGATGCCGGTGGTGTTGGGCATCCAGCCCGACGGCAAGGATCCGGGGGCCAGCGACCTCGTGGCCGCCGGGCTGGCGTTCGTCCTGCTGCTGCCGCGGCGGCGCGCGCCGTTGGCGGTGCTGGCGCTCAGCCTGCTCGCCGCGGTGACGAGCATCGTGACCGGCGCGACGACACTGCATGTGCTGGAGGGCGTGACGATGATCGCGCTCTACACGGTTACCTCGACGATCCGGCGCTGGCCGGCCGTCGTCGCCGCGGCCGTCACGGCTGCCGCGCTGTACGCCGCGAACGCCTACGAGGTCGGTTCCGTCATCAGCGGGGACAGCTTCGGGGAGGTCGCCTTCACCGGGATGGCCGCCGCCATCGGCGTCACCGTGCGCACCTGGCGGGATTACGTCACCGCGGTCGAGGAGCGCGCCGAGCGCGCCGAGGCGACCCGGGAGGAGGAGGCCCGCCGCCGCGTCGCGGAGGAGCGGTTGCGCATCGCGCGCGAGCTGCACGACGTGATCGCCCACCACATCGCGCTCATCACCGTGCAGGCCGGGGTGGCGAGCCACCTGATGCGCAACCAACCCGAGCAGAGCGAGGTCGCGCTCAGCCACATCCGGGAAGCCGGCCGCGCGGTGCTGGACGAGCTCGGCTCGCTGCTGTACGTGCTGCGCCAGTCGGGTGAGGAGGCGATGCCGACCGAACCGCTGCCCGGCATGTCCCGGCTGGGACAGCTCCTCGAGTCGTTCACCGCCGCGGGATTGGGCGTCCAGCAGCGAGTCCTGGGCGAGCCGCGGCCGTTGCCGGTCGCCACCGACCTGGCCGCGTACCGGATCATCCAAGAAGGACTGACCAACGCGCACAAGCACGGCAACGCTTCCGGCGCGCGACTGCTGCTGGCGTACCGGGCCGACGCGCTGGACATCACCATCCACAACGCGGTGCGCGCCGGCCTGCCGGCCGCCGGCACCGGGCACGGCATCACCGGCATGCGGGAACGGGCGCTCGCGGCGGGCGGCACCCTGGACGCCGGTCCGGCGCCCGGGGGCACCTTCCGGCTCCACTCGCGACTCCCGCTTCCCCCTGAGGTACGCCCGGCGACCGCCTCCGCCGAAGGGCGGCTGGCATGAGCATCCGGGTACTCGTGGTCGACGACCAGCCGGTGATCCGCGCCGGATTCCGCATGCTCATCGAGGCGGAGCCCGACCTGGACGTGGTCGGCGAAGCCGGCACCGGCCGGGAGGCCGTGGCCCTCGCCCGCGCCACCCGCGCCGACGTGGTGCTCATGGACATCCGCATGCCCGATATGGACGGTCTCGCCGCTACCCGGGCGATCGGCGCCGACGACGCGCTCGCCGCCGTGAAGGTGTTGATCCTGACCACGTTCGAGGCCGACGAGTACGTCTTCGAGGCGCTGCGCGGCGGCGCCAGTGGCTTTCTCGGCAAGGGTGTCGAGCCCGCCGCACTGCTGGACGCGATCCGCACCGTGGCCCGCGGTGAAGCGCTGCTGTCCCCGACGGCCACCAAGGCGCTCATCACCCGCTACCTCACCCAGCCCGAGCCCGGGCCGGCGCCGGTGCCGTCCGAGTTGGACCGGCTCACCGAGCGGGAGCGGGAGGTGCTCGGCCTGGTCGCCGCCGGACTGTCCAATGACGACATCGCGGCCCGGCTCTACGTCTCGCCGTTCACCGCCAAGACGCACGTCAACCGCATCATGGCCAAGCTGGGCGCGCGCGACCGCGCCCAGTTGGTCGTCATCGCCTACCAGACCGGCTTTATCTCGCCCTCCCCATGATTTCGCCTCCCATGATTTCGCCTCCCATGATCAAGGCGTCCCTCACTTCGTTAGAACGACGTGAGGGACGCCTTGATCATGGAGAGGGCTAGCGGACGTAGATAGCCGGCTGGGGTGGTGTGGTCATGCCGTCGCCGAGGAAGAAGCTCGGGTGCGGCGGCTGGTTGTACGCGGAGTTCTGCCAGGCGATCGCCGCCCGGTACTGGGCGTCGTGCATGAGGGTGTAGATCTTCGTGCTGGTCTGGATCGGCGTGGTGTGGATCCGTAGGGCGTTGTTGTCGTCGCGGGGGAGGATGACCTCCTCGCGCCAGTCACCGAGGATGTCGCCGGACAGCGACGGGGTCGACTTGGTGCCGTTGACGGAGTGCGCGCCGGAAGCGGTCAGCAGCCGGGTGTCGCCGCCGGTGCCGTACTTGTCGACGTGGTTGCCGTCCAGCAGTTCGCGCACCGGATCGGCGTCCCACCAGACGAGGAAGTTGGACGACGACGGGGTGCGGCCGACCGACGCGCCCGCGGTGTTGTAGAGGTTGCTCATGTTGGTGCCGGCGCCCCAGAACTCGGCTCCCGGGCTACCGGCGTACACGTCGCCGGCCACGCCGCGACCCGGCCCCTCGACGCCGCCGTTGTTCGGCCGTTGCCAGATGACCTGGCCGGTGCGCCCGTCGTGCACGTCCGCGGCCGGGGCGCTGCCCGACTCGTGGATCGTGAACACCTCGATGCCCGCGCGCGCCGGGATCAGGTCGCCGACGTGCATGGCGTCGCCGTGGCCGAAGCCGGTCCGGTACATGAAGGCGCCGTTGTCATCGATGGTCGCCGAGCCGTACACCACCTCCTGCCGGCCATCGGCGTCGACGTCCGCGACCGACAGGTTGTGGTTGCCCTGGCCGTAGGCGCCGACGTTGCTGTTGCCCGAGTCGTAGGTCCACCGCCGCACCAGCGAACCGTTGCGGAAGTCCCACGCCACGATGACCGCGCGGGTGTAGTAGCCGCGCGCCATGATGAGGCTCGGCCGCTGCCCGTCGAGGTAGGCGGTGGCGGCCAGGAAGCGGTCCACCCGGTTGCCGTACGAGTCGCCCCAGGAGGAGACGGTGCCCCGCCCCGGCAGATAGTCCACCGTGGACAGCGCGGCGCCGGTGCGCCCGTCGAACATGGTCAGGAACTCCGGGCCGCCGCGACCGCGGCCGCGGCGGTGATGACGCCGGCACCGGTCACCGTTACCGCGGCGCCGGCGGACAGCAGCGCGACGCGCTGCCTACGAGAAAGCATGGTGATGACTCCCGACTGAGGCGGTGGCGTTGCCCAGCGCCACGCTCGTTGGTTGGGGTTCCCGACAATCCCGCAGGTGACGCTGATCGTAAGACCGAAGACTTTCGATATACAAGCGCCGAAAGTGCGAGTACCGGTCCGTGCACCTACGCTGGACCCATGTCGCGCGAGGCCTGGATCGCGGTGATCGTCGCCGGCGCGATCGTCGCGGTGGCGTCGCTGATCGGCGCGATCATGCTGGCCGTGCGCGTGTGGCGCACCCGGAAGCTGCTCGGCGAGCTGGGCTTCGGTGGCAAGGTCGCGTTCTACGGCGCGCTCGCCTACACCATCCTGCCGGTCGACGTCCTGCCCGACCCGGTCTACCTCGACGACATGGGCATCCTGGCCGGCGCGCTGCTCTACCTGACCCACCTGGTCCGCAAGCAGCGCACCGCCCGGCCACCCGCCGCCCCCCTACGGCGCCCCGCCCGCCGCGAGCTCCCATGATCAAGGCGTCCTTCAAGTAGTTCTAACTACTTGAAGGACGCCTTGATCATGAAAGGGATTGTTCCCACATGCGGGTGTAGGCCTCGGCGCCGGCCATCAGCTGCTTCGTCAACTCCGGGCCGTCGCCGCCGGCCTGGCGGATGAGGTCGGTGGTCCAGTCCGCGTACAGGCCGTACTGCGCGACACCGTCCGTGTTGAGGTCGAACGTGCGCGACCCGAACGACTGCCGGCTCACCGCCGTGCCGTTGGGTGCGGTGAACGGGTACCGCAGCGGGCTGGCGGCGGCGTTGAGGCGTGGCGGTGCCTGCGGCGCCAGGCCGTTGACGTCGCTGCCGAAGCCGTACCCGGTGATCGCGCCGCCGTGCGGCAGGGCCCGGTTGGCGCGCCACTCCGCGAGGAAGTCCGGCTCGTCGTTGCCCGCGTCGTGCGCCGCGTACGCGTACGAGGCGACGAAGCCGCCCAGCCCGAGGATCCGGTCGACGATCTCCCGGTCCGCCCAGGTGTGCACCGACGTCACGCCGGGATAGCCGGCGTCTTCGGCCATGTCCAGCACCGCCTGCGCCGTCTTCACGCCCATGTGGTCAATGTGGATGATCATCCCGCGGGCCATCAGCCGCTCGACGAGATACCGGCCCAGCGACGTGAGGCCGCGCGTGTTGCAGATCTTCCCGCTGGGATAGACCGGAAGCAGCGCGCCCGCCGGCAGGTTGAGCGGGCCGAGTCGAAGCAACGCGGCGAAGTCGTCGCTGACCAACGGTTGCTCGTTGTCGGACGGGCCGGTGCAGCTGGTCGCCGTCCACCAGTGCCCGGTGGAGAGATAGTTGGCCAGGTTGACCGCCGCGCCCGTGACACCCGAGTCGAAGCGGGTGCCGCCGAACGCGTTGTCGAACTTGTGCACCGGGTAGACGCCGGAGACGCCGAGCGCCGCCAGCTCGTCGAGGCCGGCGTCAATGTCCGCCCTCGTACACTGTGGAACGTCTTTGATCTCCCGGCAGCCGAAGATCTCCGAGTTCTCCACGCCGATCGTCACGGCCAGCTTGCCCTGCGCCGCGATGGCGCGCACCTGCGCCGGCGTGGTGGCGATCCGGAACCACCCCTTGCCCTTGCCTCCGCTCTGCGCGTCGACGTAGTCCTGCATCGAGTACAGGTACTTGGCTTGGGCGCGCAACTGCGCCATCTCGTCGCACGAGGTGTCCCGGGACGGGAAGAGGTCACAGAAGACCCGGTTCGCCACGAGCAGCGCGTTCAGCACGCGCTGGCCGGCGCGCCAGGAGCGCTCGATGCCCCGGAAGTACGCCTGTTCGTGCAGCAGCGAGTTGTGCCGCGGCCAGTCACCGAAGGTGGGCCAGCCGTCCTCGGCGGAGTTCACCGCGTCCGTGCCGCCGATGACGGCTTCCAGCAGAGCGCCCAGGCTCAGGCTCGCGTGCGAGGCGCAGCCGGCGAGGGCCACCTGGACGCCGCCCGAGGCCCACGCCTCGCCGCAGTGCAGCCGGCCGCCGAACGCGGCACCCGCGGTGATGTGCGCGTGCGCGTCGATGGTGCCGACGATGGCACCGCTGCTGGTCACGCCGGGCGCGGCGGTGCCGGCGACGCCGGTGGCGATGTCGGGTGGCGTGAAGCAGCCGGTGGCGGCGCTCAGCGCGACCGTGTGGGCGGAGCCGCCGGCGCCCAGGGCCCAGAGGAACGAACCCATGACCTGGCCGGTGGCGGTGGCCGTCAGGCGGTACCGGTCGCCGCTCGCCGCGACCGTGAAGTCGGCCCGGTCGCCGTAGTCGCCGCCGGCGAGGACGTAGCCGACGACGCTCTGATAGGCCGGCGCGCCGGTGCTGTCCAGCAGCTCGTACCGGGACAGCTGGGTGGCCTCCAGCCGGAACGGCGTGGCGGACCCGGCCGCGGAGGTGAAGTGGTAGCCGGAACCGTTGCGGACCACGTGGCCCAGGGAGCGGGCGCCGTCATAGACCTCCAGCGCGGCGCACACGCCGTCGAGGGCGTCCGGGGCGGCGGTGATCCGGGTGGCGGCGGACGCCACCGGCATGGCCGCGACCGTGAGGGCGGCGACGGGCACGACGATGGCCAGCACGAGCGCGACCCGGGCACGGCGCATGACGCACCCCCTTCAAGCAGCGGAAAAGTGAGAACAGGGTGCGCCTGTGTGCCGGAACAGTCAAGATCGATGCGATAACTTCTCACGTTCGAGCGACGCGCGGGTCCCCATTGACGGATGCGATCGGTCTTGTAAGGTAAGCCTTACCTAAGCTCCGGCCGGGTCGATCGAGCCTGTGGAAGGAACCCCTCATCATGCAGATGACTGTCTCCGCCCATCGTGCGCTGCGCCGGTTCGCCGTCGTGGGGGCCGGGGTCGCGGCGCTGATCCTCGGCGCCGCCACGACGGCCTCGGCGGCCGTGGTCACCGCCAACCGGACCGTCACGGTGAGCGGCACGACGTACACCCTGGCACTGTCCGCCGAGGACACGCTCGCGGCCGCCGGGCAGACGGTCGCCGTGGAAGGCCATGGGTACAACACCGGTCAGGGTGTCTACGTCGGACTGTGCGTGATCCCCGACACCTTCGACCCGGCCAACCCGGTGTACGGCACCGCGCCCACCCCGTGCCTCGGCGGCGCCGACCAGACCGGCTCGACCGGTGCCTCGCACTGGGTGTCCAACTCGATCCTGGCGGGGACGATCGCCAACTCGTCGAAGTGGACGGTCGAGA
Source organism: Actinomycetes bacterium KLBMP 9797 (assembly GCA_037414955.1). Taxonomy (GTDB): domain Bacteria; phylum Actinomycetota; class Actinomycetes; order Mycobacteriales; family Micromonosporaceae; genus Phytohabitans. The sequence continues at coordinate 13,372 of JBBEWH010000205.1, read as the reverse complement.
ACGGCACCGGCGCGTTCGCGGTCAGCATCTATGTGAACCCGAACATCTCCGCGTCGGCGATCTGCGGCGACACCGTGCAGTGCGCGATCGTCACCCGCGCCGACCACACCGCATCGAGCAACCGCACCTACGACCTGTTCCTCCCGGTCACCTTCCAGTAGCCCCTCCCATGATCAAGGCGTCCTTCAAGTAGTTCTAGCTACTTGAAGGACGCCTTGATCATGGTGGGGGAGTAGCATCGCGGTCATGCGCCGATGTTGATCCGCCCTGTATGGCTACTGCTTCTTCGACGAGTTCGTCCTGTTCTACGCGGTGTACGCGCTGCTGTTCACCGACACCGGGCTGGGCGTCTGGCAGATCTCCTCGCTGTTCGTGCTGTGGTCGGCCGCCGGCATCGTGCTGGAGGTGCCGTCCGGCGTCCTGGCCGACGTGGTCTCCCGCCGGCTGCTGCTGATCATCGGACCGCTGCTCACCGCGCTCGGCTTCGTCCTCTGGACCGTGACGCCGTCGTACTGGGCGTTCGCCGCCGGCTTCCTGCTGTGGGGCGTGCAGGGCGCCTTCCAGTCCGGTGCCCTGGAAGCCCTGGTCTACGAGGAACTCGACCGGTTGGGCGCCGCCGACCGGTACGCCCGGATCATGGGCCGCGCCCGCGCGGCCGGCACCGTCGCGGTCGTGCTCGCCATGCTGGCCGCGGCCCCTGTCTTCACCGCCGGCGGATATCCGGCGATCGGGCTGGCCAGCGTGCTGGCGTGCCTGGCCAGCGCCGCCTGTGCGGCGGCGTTGCCGGAACATCGCGGTCCGCGCGCGGAACGAGATCGGGGGTACGCGGCGACGCTGCGCGCCGGCCTCGCCGAGGTGCGTGGCGATCGGCGGCTGCTCGGCGCGCTGCTGCTGGTGCCGGCGGTCACCGCGGTCTGGGGCGCGCTGGACGAGTACACCCCGCTGTTGATCCAGGAAACCGGCGTCGCCGCGGCGACGGTACCCCTGCTGCTGCCCGTGATCTGGGCTGGTGTCACGGTCGGTGGCCTGCTCGGCGGGGTGGGTGAGCGGGCGACCACCCGGCGGCTGGCGGCGCTGCTCGGGGTGGCCGGGCTCGCGTTGGCAGCGGGCGCGGCCCTCGGGCATCCGGCGGGCGTCGGCCTGGTCGCGGTGGCGTTCTGCGCGTTCCAGGTGTCCACTGTGGCCGCTGACGCGCGGTTGCAGGCACGCATCGCCGGATCGAGCCGGGCGACCGTGACGTCGCTGGCCGGCCTCGGCACCGACCTGGCGGGCGTCGGCACCTATCTCGCCTACGCGGCCGTCGCGGCGCCGGCCGGTCACGGCGCGACGTTCGTCGTCTTCGCCGCGCCCTACCTCGTCCTCGCCCTCACCCTCATGATCAAGGCGTCCTTCACGTCGGCTGTGGTGTAGGGGCGGTGGGTGGGGACGCGAAGGACGCCTTGATCATGGAGAGGGGGCGGTTACACGTCGTCGTCCTGGACGATCAGCGCGCCGAAGGAGTCGCCCACCGAGGTGCCGGTGACGGCCTTCACCCCGACGATGTACGTGCGCCCGTCGCCGGCCTGGGTGTTACCGGTCACCGGGATCGGGATGGAGATGGTGGTGTTGCCGGGCGCGACGGTCACCACGCTCGCCGTCGCCAGCTTCGTGACCGGGTCCACCACGAAGACCCGCACCTGGCCGTTGCCGCTGCCGGTGACCTTCGCCGGCACCTGGTAGGTGACGGTGCCGGAGTTGCCCTCCTGGACCGTCAGCTCGCCCAGGTCGACGCGCGGCAGGCTCACCGGCTGCGGCGCCGGCAGGCCGGCCCGCCATCCCCAGGCGTCGATCAGCCACAGCCGTTGGGTCCACTCGCTGGTGCTGCGCGGCACGATCTCCAGCGTGGTGATCTGGCTCAGGTTGAGGCCCGCCGCGGTGGCGTTGGTCAGCGGCATCCGGATCTCCTGGGCCCAGTCGGTCGAGGTCCAGGTCGGCGACGGCAGCGTTTCGGGGGTCGAGGTGCCCAGCGTGGCCCGCCGGCCGGCGGAGTCGACGATCGCCACGTCGAACTGGATGGGTGTCGACAGGCCCGCCGGGATGGCGACCCGCAGCGCCAGCGCCTGCGCGTTGGAGATCGAGACCGCTGCCGGCGGGCGGATGCTGACCGGCGTGCCGGGCGCCGACCAGTCCACCTGGACCGCGTGCCGGCCGGCCTCCGGGACCACCGGCTCGAAGGTGGTGAAGTGCGGCGACTTCGAGCTGCTACAGGTCTGGTCCCAGTTGGCGCCCACGTGCGCGCACAGCCAGACACCCGCGCCGCTGAGCACTGTGGACGTGTCGGGCAGCAGGAACCGCGTCCGGTTGCCGCCGACGGCGTGGCTGAGCACGACCGCCGGGTCCACCGAGGGGGCCCGGAAGCCCGAGCCGTCGAGCAGCGGCCGTACCTGGTCGTTGCCGGCCACGAACGTGGCGGCGGCCGCGGCGATGTAGGTGGCGCCCACCTTCTGCTGCTGCTCCGGCGTCAGCCGGTTCGGCGAGATGGACCGGCAGTTCGGGTCGTGCTGGCTCGGGTAGTCGTCGAACGACTTCGCCGCGGACAGGCCGGGCGTCCACTCGGTGTTGAAGTAGTTGTGGTTCGCGTAGTAGACGAAGACCGAGCTGTGCAGCGCGAAGCCGCGGCTCACGCCACGCGTGCCGTCCACATTGACCTGGCCTTCGAGGTCGGCCACGTCACCGTCGCAACCCGGCTGGATGACCATCGACGGCACGTTGGGGGCGGGGTTGTGCCCGTACGACGTCGGGCTGATGAGCGCCAGGCCGCGGATCTGCCAGCGCACCGTCCCGGTGTATCCGTCCTGCCCGGCCGGCGGCGGGGTCAGGCTGTCGAGGGCGGCCCGGCTGACGCCCTCGCCACCGCGGGAGTGGCCGACGAGCAGGGTCCGGGTCATGTCCGGCACCGGGGCGGACTGCACGATGGCCGGCGCGCTGGGACGGCCGGTGCCGGCCCAGTCCGCCCACTTACCGAGGTGTATCCGGACCAGCGACGAACGGGCCTGGGCGCCGCCGTCGGTCGGCGGCAGGCCCGAGGTGCCCTGCACGTTGATGCTGTTCGCCGAGATCGACACGGTCACGTAGCCCTGCGAGGCCAGCAGTTGCTGGGCCCGCTGGTATCCGCGGTAGCTGGGCAGCGAGTTCGAGCCCGCGGGGCACGGCCACTCCAAGGTGGGCTCGGTCGTGGCGTTCACGTAGCACGTGGCGTGCCGGCCGTGCATGAACAGCACCAGCGGCCGCGAGCCGGAGGTGCCCTGCGGCGCCACGACCAGACCGCGCATCTCCACCGGCGTCGCGAAGCCGGGCAGGGTCACGTCGGGCAGCGCGTATTCGCCGGTGACGGTCGAGTATGGACCGGCCACGCCCGGGTCGACCGGGTTGGGCGGCAGTTGGGCCGCGGCTCGCGCCGGCTGCGCCGTGGTCGTGCGGGGCTCGGCGGAAGAGTCGATGCGCCGCCCGCCCGCGCGCACCTGCAGATCGGTCAAGTTTCGCGCGGCCACGCCGTCGAGGGCGAGGCGGAAGTCGCGCTGGTCGCGGGTCGCCGTGGGGCGGCCCAGCAGCCGGTCACCGGCGTAGAACTCGACCATCGCGTCACCGATCGGCACCGGCTTCGGCGCGCGCCAGGCGAGGTCGTATCCCGAGGTGGTTTTGGTGAGTTTCCAACCGTCTTGCACGGCTGCGACCGTCGGGCCCGGACTGGCCCACGCGGCGCTGCCACCACCGATCGTCAATGAAAGTGCCATCGCAGCCGTCATCACGGCTCTGCCGACGCGCATCGACGTCCTCCCCCGTTATATTCCGTTGTCTACGAGCGCGCCACCGCCTTCGGGAGCGCTCCCATGACCCGGGAGTCTAGTGCGTCCATCGACGCGTACGCCACCCCTCATGATCAAGGCGTCCCTCAAGCCGTTATAGCTACTTGAGGGACGCCTTGATCATGAAAGGCGGGGAGCAGCTGGTCGCCGATGCGGACGATCTCTTGCTGGTACGGGGTGTCCGACAGGACGAAGTGGGTGATGCCGAGATCTTGGTACTTGCGGAGCGCGTCCGCGACCTCGTCCGGTGAGCCGACCAGCCAGGTGGTACCGGCACCGCCGGCGCCGTACCTGCCGGGCGTCGTGTAGAGGCAGGAGTCGAGCACCTCGCCCTGCTCGGCGAGCGCGCGGAGCCGTTCCTGGCCCACCGCATCGCGCTGGTGACCGTCGCTGCGCGGGCTCCACCGGGCCTCGGACATCGCGGCGACCTTCGCCTCGGCGTCCCGCCACGCCTCTTCGCTGGTGTCGCGTACCAGCGTGGTGATGCGCAGGCCGTACTCAAGGGGAGCGTGCCGGCGCTCGAGCGACCGGCTCAACTCCTTCAGCCGGTCGATCCGCTCCGCGACGCCGGCGAGCGGCTCGCCCCAGAAAAGCTGCACGTCCGCCTCCGTGGCCGAGACCCGCTCGGCCGCCGCGGAGGCGCCGCCGAAGTAGAGGCGCGGATGCCGGCGGTCGCCGAGCCGGTACGGACGCGGGGCCACCGTGGAATCCTCGACGGCGAAGTAGTCGCCCGCGAAGGTGACGTCCTCCTCGGTCCACAAGCGACGGACGAGCCGGATGAACTCCGCGGTCCGCGCGTAGCGCTGGCTCTGCTCACCCTCGGTGTCGCCGTACGCCGCGACGTTGTCGCGTCCGCTGACGATGTTGACGAGCAGGCGTCCGCCGCTGAGCTGGTCGAGGGTGGCCGCGGCGCTGGCGAAGTGTGCCGGTTGCCAGTAACCGGGCCGGATCGCCACGAGCGGCTGGAAGGCGGAGGTGCGGGCGGCGAGCGCGGTGGCGACGGTGAAGGTGTCCGGGCGTCCCCATCCGGTGCCGATGAGGGCGCCGCTCCAGCCGTGCTTCTCGGCCGTGCGGGCGAGGTCGGTGGAGAAGTCGAGCGATCCCCACCCGTCCGTGGTGTCGTCGCCCCGGTGCCCGGGTTCGACGGTGTTCGGGATGTACCACAGGAATTCAAGGCTCACTCCGATAGCCTACCTAACCCATAGGCTTAGTCGGTAGCCCGCCCGACCTCATGATCAGGGCGTCCTTCAAGTCGTGGTCCTTCAAGTCGTTCTAACGACTTGAAGGACGCCCTGATCATGAGAGGGTGGCGCGGTTCCACCAGAGGGACAGGCCCAGGGCGGTGAGTACGAGCAGCGCCGCGGCGAAGACGAACCAGACGGTGATCTCGATGTCCTCGTGCTGGAGCACGATCTCGCTCGGCAGGTCGGTCAGCACGTCGGTGAGCTGCTCGGCGTCCTCCGCCCGGAAGTACTCGCCGCCGGTCAGCTCGGCCACCTTGGTCAGCGTCGGCTCGTCGATCTGCCGGTTCCGGCCGCCACCGCCGCCGAACCGGCCTTCCGGCCGCACGCCGAAGTCGGTGCCGCCGATCTGATCCGCCGTACACATCATCTGGGAGGGTGTCGTCGTACCGAATCCAATGGTGTAGACCCGCAGCCGGCGCGCGGCGGCCTGCTCGGCGGCGGTGACCGGGTCGACGCCCTGGGTGTTCGCGCCGTCGGTGAGCACCACGATGGTGTCGGGCTCGTAGGCGGCGACGGCCTGGCCGAGCGCGGATTGGCCGGGGGCGGATTGGCCGGGGGCGAGCTCGACCCCGGTGGGCGGCACGTCGGGGTTGTATTCGGCGATGGCGTCGATGGACGTCAGCATGGCCAGGCCGATCGCGGTGCCCCGGGCGGTCTTCAGGCCGTCGATCGCGGTCAGCAGCTTTTCCTGGTCGGTGGTCGGCGCGACGAGCAGCCCCGCGATGCCGGAGAAGGCCACCAGCCCGATGCGGGTCTGGCCGTTCTGCGCGCGGATGAACTCGCGCGCCGCGTCGCGGGCGACGGTCAGCCGGTTGGGTGCGACGTCGGTGGAGCACATCGACCCGGATACGTCGATGGCCAGCAGGATCGAGCTGGCGTTGCCGGGCACGGCCATCGACGCCTGCGGCCGGGTGGCGCCGAACCCGAGGACCAGCAGGGCCGCGATGAAGAGGATGACCGGGATCCGGCGGCGCCACCGGGACCGGCCGGGCAGCGCGGCCCGGATCAGTGCGACGCTCGACACCCGCAGCGCGGCCCGCCGCCGCTTGCGGTGCAACCACCACCAGACCAGCAACAGCAGGGGTACGGCCAGCAGCGCGGTCAGTGCCCAGGGCCATTCGAGCGACATCAGAGGATCCTCCCCGACCAGCGGAGCATCAGCAGTGCGCCAATCATCAGTATGAGCAGGGCGGCGCCCGCCAGCACGGCGGTCAGCTCGACCTCCTCGTCCTCGGTCGTGATCCGCAGATCGATCGCGCGGGTGACGTCGTTGAGCGACTCCGTGTCCCGCGCCTGGTGGTACGAGCCGCCGGTGCTCGCGGCGATGGCGGTCAGCAGGTCTTCGTGCAGCGCGGTGGCGACCTGGAAGCCGTCCACCTCGATGGTCGCGCCGCCGGTGGTGCCGATGCCCACGGTCTCGATGCGGACGCCGGCGGTGGCCGCCAACTCGGCGGCGAACTCGGCGTCCGGTCCACCCGTATCCTCGCCGTCGGAGAACATCACGATGGTGGCCGACGGCCAGTAACCCAGGTCGGGCGGCGGCGCACCCTCCTCGGGCAGGCTGACCGGGCGCCCGACGATCGCGGTCAGCGACGCCAGGATGCCTTGTCCCAGCGAGGTTCCGCCGCCGGTCTTCAGCCGGTCGATCGCCGCGATGGCGTCGGCGTGGTTCTCGGTGGGCAGCTGCGTGGTGAGCGCCTGCGGCCCGAACACCACCAGTCCGATGTCGACGGAGTCGGGCTGGGCCTCGACGAAGCTCTTCGCCGCCTGCTGCGCGGCGGCCAGGCGGGTGGGTTCCAGGTCGTCGGCGGCCATGCTGTTGGACACGTCGATGACGAGCATGACCGTGCCGGCCGCGCGCGGCACCTCCAGCGTCGCTTGTGGACGCGCGAGCGCGATCAACAGCAGCGGCAGCGCGGCGAGGAACAGCGCGTAGGGCAGGTGGCGGCGCAGCGGCCCGCGGGTGGCGGCGCGGGCCAGTCCCGCGGCCGACAGGGCCGCCGTGCGGCGGCGCTGCAGCAGGACGTACGCCGTCACGACCGCCGCCGTGACGAACAGCGCGACGGCGAGCAGCAGCGGGTATCGGAAGCTCATCGGCGCCGCCGCCGCGACTGCCGGGCCATGTCGACCAGCGCCTTGGTGAGATCCTGGTCCGTGCTGAGCCGGTGCGCGGTGACCCCGGCCCGCTGCATCGCATCGGTCAATGTGGACTCCCGAGCCCGCACCTCGGCGGCCAACCGCTCGCGCAGCAGCGGATCGCCGGTGTCGACGAGGATCTGCTCACCGGTCTCCGCGTCTTCGACGACGACCAGTCCCACGTCGGGCAGGTCGAGCTCGACGGGGTCGACGATGCGCACGACGACCACCTCGTGGCGGTGGCCGAGCATCGCCAGCGCCCGGTCCCAGCCCGGGTCGCCGATGAAGTCGGACAGCACGAAGACCAGGCTGCTGCGGCGCGCGGTCTTGGCGGCCAGCCGCAGCATGGCCGCCAGATCCGTGGTGGGGCCGGGGCCGGACTGGGCCGGTGGCTTGGCCAGCTCATGGGCCAGGCGCAGCGTGTGGGTGCGTCCGGTGCGCGGCGGGATCACCTGCTGGAACCGGTTGTCGTAGAGGATCGCGCCGACCCGGTTGCCGCCGTGCGCGAGCAGCCGGGCCAGGCACACGGCCAGTTCGGTGAGGACCGAGTCCTTGCCCTCCTGACCACGGAATCGCATCGAGGCCGACCGGTCCAGCAGCAGCCATGCGGTCAGGTCGCGGTCCTCTGTGTACTGCCGCACGTACGGCTCGTCCAGCCGCGCCGTGACGTTCCAGTCGATGTGCCGCACGTCGTCTTCGGGCACGTACTCGCGCAGGTCGGCGAAGTCGACGCCGGCGCCGTGCCACACCGTGCGGTAGGCGCCCTGCAACCGCCCGTCGAGGCGGCGGATCACCCGCCACTCCAGGCGGCGCAGGAGCCGGTCGCTGGCGGCGGTCATCGCCGTCGCCTCGCCGCCGTCGTGGTCGTCGTCGCTGAGGCGGTCGTCGTTGCTCGGGCGGTCGTCGCTGAGGCGGTCGTCGTTGCTCGGGCGGTCGTCATCGCTGGAGGGCGAGGTCCGGGACGGGCAGCGCGGCGAGGATGCTGGTCAGGATCGAGTCGGGGGTCACCTCGTCAGAGAGCGCCTCGTAGGAGAGCACGAGGCGGTGCCGGAGGATGTCCAGCGCCAGGTCGGTGAGGTCCTGCGGCAGCGCGTAGTCCCGGCCGCGGATGAAGGCGAGCGCCCGGCCGGCCAGCACCAGGTTGATGGACGCGCGCGGGCTCGCGCCGAACGTGACGTACCGCGCGAGCTGCCCCTGCCCGACCAGCGCCGGTTCGCGGGTCGCGCTGGCGAGCCTGACTGAGTACTCGATCAGCGCCGGGTCCACATAGACCTGATCCGCCTGACGCTGCAGCTCGACCAACCGCGCCGGGTCGATGACCCGCTGGATGACCGCGGCCGCGGTGAGCGCCCGCTCGACGATGACGAACTCCTCGGTGGGGCTGGGGTAGCCCACGAGCACCTTCATCATGAACCGGTCGACCTGCGCCTCGGGCAACGGATACGTGCCCTCGGACTCGATCGGGTTCTGCGTCGCCAGCACCAGGAACGGCTCGGGCACCCGGTGCGTCTCGCGCCCGATGGTCACCTGGTGCTCCTGCATCACCTCCAGGAGCGCGCTCTGCACCTTGGCCGGCGCCCGGTTGATCTCGTCCGCCAGCAGCAGGTTGGTGAACACCGGGCCGAGGGAGACCTGGAACTCGCCGCTCGGTTGGTGGTAGATGCGGGTGCCGACCAGGTCGGCCGGTACCAGATCCGGGGTGAACTGCACGCGGTGGAACTGACCGCCGACGGCCTCGGCGAGCGACTTCACGGCCAGCGTCTTGGCGAGCCCCGGCACGCCCTCGACGAGGATGTGCCCGCGCGCGAGCAGGGCGACCAGCAACCGTTCCAGCAGGGCGTCCTGGCCGACGATCGTCTTCTTGACCTCGTAGAGAACCTGCTCGAGGGGATTGGTGCTCATCGACCGTCCTTTTTGGATTGGAGGGCTGCTCCGTCGTTAGATTTGAGGGGCTGCGCCGTCGCCGCTGCCGGCGCCCACGGCGGCGCCGATCGGCACGGCGAAACCGACGCCGACGAAGGTGTCCGCCTCTGTCGGGTTAGCCAGCGCCACGACGATGCCGACCGTCTCGCCCCGGGCGTTGACCAGCGGCCCGCCCGAGCTGCCGGGGTTGACCGCGGCGTCGAACTGGATGAGCCCTTGCAGCGCGGGTGCCGCCTCGCGGGCGGCGGTGCGGCCCAGGCCGGAGACGACGCCGGAGGTGGTGCTGCGGGCCAGGCCGAGCTGATCGCCGATGGCCACCACCTGGTCGCCGACGGCGACACCACCGCCGAGCACCGTCGGGACGACCACGGATGGCAGGGTCGTGGCCGTGAGCGCGGCGATGTCCGAGGCTGGGTCGGCCGCCGCGACGGTGGCGGCGGACTTCGTGCCGTCGGCGAAGCTCACCTCGATCGAGGTGGCGCCCTCGATGACGTGGTGCGCGGTGAGGATCATGCCGTCGGCATTGGCGATGACGCCGGTGCCGGAACCGTCGCCGGTCTTGATGGAGACGACCGATGGCGTCAGGACCGCGTAGATCTCTCCCACGCTGAGCTGCTCGTCGTCCTCGGCGGTGGGCGTCGGCGACGCGCTGACCTGATCGGGTGCCGCGTCGGACGTCCCCCAGCGAAACGCGACCACGGCGGTGAGGACCAGCACCACCGCCACGCTCGCTCCGAGGACAACCCTGCGCATTCCCTGAGAGTAGGCGCCCCACGTCGCCCCCACCATGATCAAGCCATCTCTCATATGCTCCTCACAGCTTCCCCCCACTCCCCCCCACCTTCCCCCCTCCCCCATCCCCGCCCCCTGTCCCCCTCTATCTCCGCCGATCAAGGGCTGGGGCACATGCTTCGATCTCTGATCCGGGTGCCTGGGCCCTTGATCGGCGGGCATTTCCATGATCGAGCGTGGATCGCGATGACAGGCCATCGTCGCGACGGCGACCGGGTACGGGTCGCGGTGCTGGAGAGGTGGCGGCGTCGCGCCGTCGTGGCCACCGGGTGGGGGACCTTGATCGTTGTCCCACACCTCAACCAGCTCGGCGTTTCGTTGAGGTTGTGGGACAACGATCAAAGTCAAGAGGCGCCGGGCAGCGTTGATCAAGGGAAGGTGCGTCGATCAAGGGCTCGGGCACCCGGATCCGAGATCCAACCGTGTGCCCCAGCCCTTGATCGGCGGGAGCGTTGGTGGGGTGGGGGATTTACACTCGCCCCGTGACGGGCAGCGCCTGGGGTGGTCACCGGCGGGGGCGCCGCCGGGGCGAGTTGACGGTGGCGACGATCGCCCGGCTGTCCGGCGTCTCGGCGACCACGGTGTCGAAGGTGCTCAACGGCCATGCGGGCGTCGCGGCGGACACCCGGCAGCGGGTGGAGACCATGCTGCGCGAGCACGGGTACCGCCGGCCGCAGGTGACCGAGCCGGCGGCCGCCGTCGAGGTGGTCTTCTACGGCCTGGAGAGTGACCTGGCCATCCAGGTCCTGCACGGCGTGGAGCGGGTCGCCCGGCAGCATGACCTGGCGGTCGGGTTCACCGATGTGGCGACGCCCGAGCACGCCACCCGCACCTGGTCGGACCAGCTGCTGACCCGGCGGCCGCTCGGGGTGATCGCCGTGCACTCCAGCTTCACCCCGGAACAGCACGGCCGGCTGGCCGTCAGCGGGATCCCGCTGGTGGCACTGGACCCGATGGGAGAGCCGGCACACGCGACTCCCTCGGTCGGCGCGACGAACTGGAGCGGCGGGGTTACCGCCACCCGGCACCTGCTCGACCTCGGGCACCGGCGGATCGCGGTGATCGGCGGTCCCGTCGAATACCTGTGTGCGCGGGCGCGGCTGGAGGCGTGCCGGGCGACACTCGACACCGCGGGCGTGCCGCTCGACCCCCGGCTGGTACGCACCGGGAGCTTCTTCTTCGACGACGGCCTGCGCGCCGGGGTGGAGCTGCTGGCCCTGCCCGATCGGCCGACGGCCGTGCTGTGCGGCAACGACCTGCAGGCATTCGGGGTGTACGAGGCGGCCCGCCGCGCGGGCCTGCGCATCCCGGATGACCTCAGCGTGGTGGGCTTCGACGACATCGATGGCGCCCGGTGGTGCCCGCCCCCGCTGACCACGGTGCGGCAGCCGTTCACGGAGATGGGGGAGGCGGCCACGCACATGCTTCAGGGGCTCGTGTCGGGCAAGGTCTCGCCGCAGGCCCGGGTCGAGCTGGCCACCACCCTGGTCGTCCGCGCCAGCACCGCACCCCCACCCGCATGATCAAGGCGTCCTTCAAGTAGTCCTAACTACTTGAAGGACGCCTTGATCATGGAGGGGTGGCGGCGGTGGCTGCCCGGCGCCGCCCCGCATGGGTTACCGGCGGCAGCTTCGGTACGCGTCGGCCAGCGCGTAGTAGGCCGCCTTCGGCTGGTAGTCGAAGACGCCGCGCGCCGGTTCCGTGGTTTCCCATTTGAGGTCGTTTCCGGGTGTGAGCATGTTGAACTCCCGGCCCAGGGTCGACCGGAACCGCGGGCCCAGCGCCAGCTCGTCCACAGTGGCCGCGCTGCCGATGTAGACCCGTTGAGCCCCGGGGAGGGCGCGGAGGGGTGGACTGGCCGCGGCGGACGCCGGCGTGGCCACGCCCACTCCAGCGCCCGCCGCCAGGGCGGCCAGGCAACCGAAGACGGCTAGGCGGGTGCGCATCGACATCGAGATGCCTCTCTGTAGATGAGCGTCGCTGGCTACCTGCCGAAACTTACCGCTGCACGCTCCCAAAGGGAACGGTTACGCACATCGGGGAAACGATTACTCGCCCCTCCCCATGATCAAGGCGTCCCTCAAGTAGTCCTAACGACTTGAGGGACGCCTTGATCATGGGGAGGGGAGGGTCGTTGAACTGCCGGTGGGGTGCGTCTCGTATTGGTGGACAGCGATACCCTGCGCCCCTACGGAGTTGGCCCATGCTTCGACTGCCTCGTCGCCGCGCCCTCGTGGCGGCGGCCATCACCGTCGCCGCTGTCGCCGTGGGCTTGGCGGTGATCCCGCTGGCCAACGCCGAGACCAACGGCGGGGGAGCCGTCTGGAAGGAACCCGAGGCCAAGGCCCAGGTCGAGCCCGAGGTCACGACCAAGGCTCAGGCCCGCGCCGAGCCGCAGGTCAAGGTGGGTACCCGAGCCGCGCCGGCGGGGTCGCCGGTGGCGATCCGCGGCCAGCTCCGGGTCTGCGGCGTCAATCTGTGCGACGCGGGCGGCGACCCGATCCAGTTGCGCGGCATGAGCAGCCACGGCATCCAGTTCTTCCCGGACTGCCTCAACCCCGATTCGCTGGACGCGCTCCGCAACGACTGGCTCGCCGACTTCGTGCGCATCTCGATGTATGTGCAGGAGGGCGGCTTCGAGACCGACCCGGCCGGCTTCACCGCCAAGGTGAACGAGGCCGTCGAGGCGGCGACCGCGCTCGGCCTCTACGCGATCGTCGACTTCCACATCCTCACGCCGGGTGACCCCAATTTCAACCTGGACCGGGCCCGGACCTTCTTCGCGGACGTCGCCGCCGCGCACGCCGACAAGCCGAACGTCATCTACGAGATCGCGAACGAGCCCAACGGGGTGAGCTGGGATGCCGTCAAGAGCTACGCCGAACGGGTCATCCCGGTGATCCGCGCCGCCGACCCGGAGGGCGTGGTGCTCGTGGGGACCAGGGGATTCTCGTCCCTGGGCCTCACGGACGGCAGCGACGAGACCGAGATCATCGACGATCCGGTCGACGCCGACAACATCATGTACACGTTCCATTTCTACGCCGCCTCGCACGGCGCGGACCGGCGCGCGGTGGTCGCGCGGGCCGCGGCCCGCCTGCCGCTGTTCGTCAGCGAGTTCGGCACGCAGACGTTCACCGGGGACGGCGCCAACGATCTGGCGAGCGCGACGGCGTGGCTCGACCTGCTGAAGAGCTTCAAGATCGGGTACGCGATGTGGAGCTTCTCCGACGGGCGGGAGAGCAACTCGGCGTTCCGGCAGGGCACGTGTCAGGGCACCGAGTATGCCGGCGCGGAGGTGCTCACCGAGTCGGGCGCCTTCATCCGTGACCGCATCCGCAGCGGCTCCACGGCCGGCTAACCCCATGATCAAGGCGTCCCGCCAGTAGCTATAACGACGTTAGGGACGCCTTGCTCATGGGAGGGTTACTT
>JBBEWH010000204.1:0-9791 GCA_037414955.1 Actinomycetes bacterium KLBMP 9797 | reverse complement strand
CAAACCCCCCTAACCACGGCGCCCCCAACGTCTTATTCGCGCGTTGGGGCACGCCTTGATCATGGAAGGGTTACTTGCAGAACTTCACACCGGACCAGTTGCCGTGGTACTGGCACTTGTCTTCGAGCCGGTAGCGCTTGTCGAACAGGAAGGCGGTGTCGCGGTGGTCGTCCCACACGTCGCGCCTCTTGTCCCAGTACACGTGGCGGTTGGTGTCGCGCCCCTTGCCGGTGTGCAGCGTGACGAAGTCACCCTTCTTCAGCCACACCCACTTGAACGTGTAGTGGTTGCGGTCGTTGTCGGTGACCGTCCAGCCCCGCAGTGAGATCGCGTGCCTGCTGGTGTTCTTGAGGATGATCACCTCTTTGCGCAGGTCGTGGTCTCCACCTTTCGGGTCGTAGACGATCAGGAAGATCTCGACCTTGTCGCGGTCGGGAGCGGCCTGCGCCGCCGCGGCCGGAACCACTGCCGCTACGAGAGCCAGGCCGATAACCAGGAACAGGCGGCGGATCATGCGAGCCACCTCCGCTTACTTGGGGACGTGAGTGGGGTCATGCGCCGATTCGCACACCCTGTGTTCGTCCGATTACCGATAGTGACGCTAGGCCGTCGTTCTTGGGCGGCGTAAGGCGTACCAGTCAGTAGCAGCTTTTAGTACAAATTCCGCGAACCGGGCGTATAGCAGGCTCGCGCCGGGACGGTGGACACCGGATCACCCGGACGCCCTCCGGGAGGGCGCCGGTCGGTAGGAATAGCCCACTAGATGGCGAGGCCGTCCTCCCCATACCCATGATCAAGGCGTCCCTCAAGTCGTTCTAGCGACGTGTGGGACGCCTTGATCATGAGGGGGTCTTGATAGTGGAGTGACAAGGATGAGTGTCGACACGCTCACTGTGTGCGCAGACGCGGGCCGTGCCGGTCTGGCTATCTGAGAGTGTGAGGCGGAGGACGGAGAGTGAGTGGGGCCGGGTCGCGCTGCGACTGTACGAGATCTTGGCGATGCGCGGCCGCCCGCTGACGGTGCGGATGGCCGTGGTGCTCGCGCCGACGACGGCGGTGGCGATCACGTTCGGCTGGATGACCGTGACCAGCTCGTTCGACCAGGTCCGGCCGCTGGACGAGGCGACGCGGTACGCGGCCGTGAGCACCGCCAGCCTGGCGCTCGTGGAGACGTTGCAGGACGAACGGGACCGGGCCGCCCGCGCGGTGGTGCGGGACCGGGACGAACTGGGACTCGACGCCGCGTACGACGCCACCGAAGACGCGATCGCGGCGTTCGACCGCGCACTCGCCGCGGTGCCCGAGGCCGCGTTCGGGATCCAGGTCGCTCGGGCCCGCGCCGGGTTCGCCGAGCTGGCGGCGCTGCGCACCCGGGGGTACGGGTCGCGCCTGCCGCCGCTCGCCACGATCGAGGCGTACGGCGAAGTGATCCTGCCGGTCATCCACGTCGGCCGGGGCGCGGACAGCCGCGCGGTGCGGCTGTCCGGCGCCCCCGGGGTGTACGCGCGCACGGCCGGCGGGTACGACCTGGTGCTGGCGATCGGGGCGCTGTCGCAGCGGCGCGCGCTGGTGACCGCGATGCTCGCCCGCGACCGCGCGGAGCCGGGTGAGGCCGACGCGGTGCTCGCGTTCAGCTACCTCAGCCGCATCGAGCTGGACGCCTTCCAGGCCGCCGCGAGCGCCGGGTCCCTGGACCTCTTCGCGCGGGTCCGCGCCGCCGAGGCGGTGCGCGGCGCCGACGGGTACGTCCGCCAGGTCCTCGCGGCCACCGACGGCTACGCCGACGCCAACCTGTCCGTGGACGCCTGGGTGCGGATCGCCACCGAGCAGCTCACCCCGCTCCGGCAGGTGGTGACCGAGGGGGCGCGCGGGGCCCAGGACGCGATCGGTGGCCTGCGGTTCAGCGCGTGGCGGGCAGCGCTGGGCAACACCGTGCTGTTCGTGGCGGCGACGACGCTCGCGGTGCTCTTCGCCCTGGCGGTCGGCGGCGGGATCGTCCGCGATCTGCGCCGGCTGCGCCGCGGCATGCTCTCGGTGGCGAACACCCGCCTGCCCCGGACCGTCCGCGCCCTGTCCGGGCAACCGCCCGAGTTCGTCGACCTGCGGGTCCGACCGATCGGCGGCGGTGCCCGGGACGAGATCGGCCAGGTGGCCGACGCGTTCGACACCGTGCACCGGGAGGCGGTCCGGCTGGCGGCCGCGCAGGCGCGGATGCGCACGACGACCAACGCCGTGATGAGCACGGTGGCCTACCGGGCGCAGCAGCTGGTCGGCCAGCAGTTGGCGGTGATCAGCGAGCTGGAGCGCGAGCAGGTCGATCCGCTCCAGCTGGACGCGCTGTTCCGGCTCGACCACCTCGCGACCCGGATGCGGCGGTACGGCGAGGTGCTGCTGGTGCTCGCCGACGACGACCCGGGACAGCGGCGCATCGAGCCGGCGCTCCTGGTCGAGGTGGTCCAGGCGGCGACCGCGGAGATCGAGGACTACGCCCGGATCGAGCTGCTGCACCTGCCGGCCGTGCGGATCGCGCCGGTCGTGGTCGTGGACCTCGCGCACCTGCTCGCCGAACTGCTCGACAACGCCACCGCGTACTCCGCCCCGGGCAGCACGGTGCACGTCCTCGGCAGCCGGCAGCGCGACGGCCAGGTACTGGTCGAGATCCACGACGACGGGCCGGGCCTCCCGGCCGAAGCGGTCGCGAAGCTCAACTCCCGCCTCACCGGCGTGCCCACCGTCAAGCTGGGCGCGGAGCCGCAACTCGGGCTCTTCATCGCGCGCCTTCTCGCGGACCGGCACCAGATACGGGTGCGGCTGTCATCGGAGCCGCGCGGAACCACGGCGTCGGTGCTGCTTCCGGCGTCGGTCGTTGGCCCGGCACCGTCCACATCGGCGTATGCGCTGCCCGAACCGATCGGGTTCGGACCCATTCAGGTGCGGGTATGAGCACCTCGTCGAGTGGCTCGACGGGTCCATTATCGATGGTGGCTTCGGTGAAGCCGAGCCGGCGGTGCAGCCGGGTCAGCGCGGCCGGCGCCCACCAGTTCCGCCGGCCGAGCAGCGTCATGGTCGCCGGCACCAGCAGGCACCGCACCAGCGTGGCATCGATGGCGACGGCCGTCGCGAGGCCGATGCCGATCTGTTCCACCGAGCTCATCCGCGCCGCCCCGAAGCAGCCGAGCACGATCACCATGAGCAGGGCGGCCGACGTGATGACCCGCCCGGTCTGCTGGAGGCCCCAGCGCACCGCCGTGCCGGGCGCGACACCGGCGTCCACGTACTCCTTGACCCGCGCGAGCAGGAAGACCTCGTAGTCCATGGACAGCCCGAACGCGAACCCGAAGATGATCACCAGGAACATCGGGTTGAACCCCAGCACCGTCACGGTGTCCAGAGTGGAGCCCAGAAAGCCGTGGTAGAAGACCGCGGCCATCACGCCGAACGTGGCCGCTAGCGAGACCACGTTCATCACGACCGCTTTGACGGGCACCACCAGTGAACCGGTCATGAGGAACAGCAGCACGAGCATCGCCAGCATGGTCAGGCCGATCGCGAGCGGGAGCCGGCTGGCGATCAGGCCGGTCAGGTCGCGCAGCAGCGCCGCGTCGCCGGTGACCCAGGAGCGGTCACCGGGCGGCCGGTCCGCGCGGATCTGATCCACCAGACGCCATACCGGAGCGCCCTGCGGGTCGCCCTTGACGTCGAACTCCACCATGGACATCTCCGGCGACACCGGCGCGGCTCGGCGAACGGTGGCCACGGCCGCCTCGGCGCGCCAGCGGGCCGCCCAGGCGTCGAGGGCCGCCGGTGCGGTGCGGGCGAGCACCGTCACGTCGGCGGTGGGTGGCACGTCGAACCGGGGGCCGAGCGCGTCGGCCACCCGGACGCCCTCGATGCTGCGCGGCAACGCGTCGACGGTGTCGAGGCGTACCGATGTGGACAGTGCGGGCACGACGGCGGCGAGCAGCGCCGCGGACGTGGCCACCGCGACCAGCAGCGGCCGCCGCTGCACGCGGCCGGCCAACCGCGCGAAGAAGCCGGCGTCCTGGCCGTCGGTCGGCGGCACGATCCGGCGTACGCCGTGCCGCGCCGGCCGGATCCACCGGCGCAGCAACCCCAGGAGCGCGGCGGTGAGGGTCAACGACGCGAGCATGGCCACCACGGTGATGGAGACGCCCGCGATGCCCAGGGCGGACAGCGCGGGTACGCCGAACGTCAGCATCCCGACCAGCGACGCCGCGACCGTGAGTCCACTGAAGAGGATGGTCCGCCCCGCGGTCGCCCAAGTGCGTTCGAGGGCCGTCACCGGCGGGTGCGGGGCGCTCAGCTCCTCCCGGTACCGGTTGACCAGCAGCAGCGAGTAGTCGATGGCGAGTCCGAGCCCGAGCAGCGTGGTGACCGTGACAGCGTTGACGTCGAGGTCCATGGTCATCGAAAAGAGGAGCAGGGTGCCGGTCGCCACGGCCACCGACACCAGCGCGACCAGCACCGGCAGGCCCGCCGCCAAAACCCCGCCGAACACCACCACCAGGACGATCGCGCTCAGGATTAGCGAGGCCGACTCGCCGCGGGCCAGGTCGGTGCGGATCGCCTCGTTGGCCTGCTGGGTGACGGCGGTGACGCCGCCGACCTGGATCCTCGCGTCGCGCTGCCCCGCGGCCCGCAGCTCGCGCTCCCCGTCTCGCAGCACCCGGGTGACCTCGTCGGTCGCGGCCGCGAGCTGGGCCGGCGCCAGCTGGGTCAGGGAGACCCGGATGAGCAGCGCGCCGCCGTCCCGTGCCACCGGGGCGCCGCCCGAGGCGTACGGGGTGGACACGTTCGCCACACCCTCGGTCGCCTCGATCCGGGCGGCAGTGGCCCGCACCGCCGTCTGGACCGCTGGCGACCAGGTGTCGACGCCGTCGACCAACCCGGTGATCTCGCCACCCTGACCGGTCGCGTCGGCCAGCACGTCGATCGCCGCGACCGACTCCAGCGCGGTGGGACCGGCGTTGGAGAGCCGGTCGAAGAGCGGTCCGGCGGATACCCCACCGGCCATCATGGCCACCAACCAGATCACGATGATGCGCCAGGGCCGGCCGAAACACCGGCGGCCGGCCCCGGCCAGCACACGGTCGATCGCGGCGGGCCGCCGGCCGGCCCACTCCTTCTGCTGGCTCACGTTCGCACCTTGCCGCGCCACGCCGTGCGGCGGCAGTGGATCACGCGCGCGAAAGCGACCCATATCCCGTGCGCGCGATGACAAACCGTTACGCCCCCTCATGATCAAGGCGTCCCTCAAGTCGTTCTAGCTACTTGAAGGACGCCTTGATCTTGACCGGGGGTGGGTGGTCGGGCGTGTCTTGTAACCGCGTTGACAACGGTCGCACGGCGAACTGTTGCTCATGTGCGTGCGAATGCCGTCTCGACCCGGCGTAGTACCGGGTGGCGACGCGCTCTCCGTCGCCGAGCCGTCACCGAATGGGGAAGGGCGTGATCTGCGTGAGCGGCATCGATCTCCCGGTCACCGCGGCCCAGCGCGAGGTCTGGCTGGCGCAGCAGCTCGCTCCGCACCGGGGCGCCTACCAGATCGCACAGTACGTGGAGATCCACGGCCCGATCGACCCGGAGGCGATGGTGTACGCGGTGGAGCGCACCGCGGCGGAGGCCGAGCCGGTGCGCGCGCTGCTCGCCGAGGTCGACGGCGCCCTCCACCAGCGCGTGGTCCCGCTCGCCGAGTGGACCGTGCCCACCCTCGACGTCAGCGGCGCGGACGACCCGGGGGCGGTCGCGCACGCGTGGATGCGCGCCGACGCGGCGTGGCCGATGAATCTCGGCGCCGGCCCCCTCTTCCGCAGCGCGCTCCTCCGGCTGGGGCCCGACCGGTTCGCGCTCTACCAGTGCATCCACCACGCCGTCGCGGACGCCTATGGCGCCGCGCTGCTCACCCGGCGGATCAGCGAGTTGTACACGGCGGCCGTCGGCGGCTTCACCGCCGGGCCATCGCCGTTCGGTCCGCTGCGGCACCTCGTCGACGAGGATGCGCGGTACCGGGCGTCGAAGCGATTTCTCGCAGATCGTCGATATTGGACGGAGCGGATGGCGGGCCGGCCGGAGTCGACGGTGTTCGGCGGCCCGCGACGCGCCACCGAACTCGCGCCGGATGTGCACCGCACCGCGGTGCTCTCGGCCGCGGAGGCCGACCGGCTGCGCGCCGCGGCGCGCGGCCGGCACACCCATTGGGGCAGCCTCCTCGTCGCCGCGACCGCGGGCTATCTGCACCGGGTGACCGGGCGGCGGGACCTGGTGGTCGCCCTACCGGTGACCGCACGCACCGGTCGGGCGGCGGCCAGCGTGCCCGGCATGGCGGCCAACGTCGTGCCGCTGCGGATCGCCGTCCACCCGGCCATGCCGCTGGCCGATCTGGTCGACGCCGTGTCCATGGAGATGCGCTGGGCCTTGCGGCACCAGCGCTACCGGGGCGAGGACATCGCCCGGGACGCGGGCGTCCCGGGCGGCATCGGCGACCTGGCGCGGGTACGGGTGAACGTGATGCCCTTCGACCACGGGCTCGACTTCGCCGGGCAGCCCGCCACGCTGCACCTGGTCTCGATCGGTCCGGTCGACGACCTCGCCGTGACCGCGTACGACCGGGGTGACGGCCTCCTGCACGTCAGCACCCATGCCGGCGCCGGACTGTCCGATGAGCTCGCCGGCCACCACCGGCGCCTGCTCACGATGGTGGGCGCGGTCGTCGGCGAGCCGGACGCACGGGTCGGCGGCGTCGAGTTGCTCACCGCCGCGGAACGCCGGCTGGTCCTGGGCACCGAGGCGGGGCCGGGACGGGTGCCCGGCGGTGTGCTGCCGGAGCTGTTCGCGGCCCAGGCGCGGCGCACCCCGGACGCGGTCGCCGTGACCTGCGGAGACCATGAGATGACGTACGCGGGGCTGGAAGCGGCCGCGAACCAGCTCGCCCGGCGCCTGATCGCCGCCGGCGCCGGTCCAGAGCGGACAGTGGCGCTGGTGGTGCCGCGATCCGTGGATCTGGTCATCGCGATCCTCGCGGTAGCCAAGAGCGGCGCCGGTTATCTACCGGTGGACCCGCGCTACCCCGCCGAGCGGATCGGCTTCATGTTCGCCGACGCGCGGGCCGACCTCGTCCTATCCACATGGGACATCGTGACCGGTCTGCCGGATACGGAGGCGCCCGTGCTGGCACTCGACGATCCGGCCGCGAACGCCACGTTCTCCGCCGCGCCCGTCACCGACGCGGACCGCCGGGCGGTGCTGGACCCGCGGCATCCGGCGTACGTCATCTACACGTCCGGCTCGACCGGCGTGCCCAAGGGCGTGGTCGTCAGCCATCACGCCGTGACCCGGCTCTTCGCGGCGACCCGCGACGAGTTCGGGTTCGGCGCCGATGACGTGTGGACACTCTTCCACTCCTGCGCCTTCGACGTCTCCGCGTGGGAGCTGTGGGGCGCGCTGCTGCACGGCGGCCGGCTGGTGGTCGTACCGGACGAGACGACCCGGAACCCGGACGCCCTTCTCCGCCTGCTCGTCGACGAGCGGGTGACGGTGCTCTGCCAGACGCCGAGCGCGTTCGCCGGTTTCGCGGCGGCGGCGCGTGACGCACGCGCCCTGGACCGAGGGCTCGCCCTGCGCGCGGTGGTCTTCGCGGGCGAGGCGCTCGACACCGGCATGCTCGCCGACTGGTACGCGCGGCACCGGGACGACGCGCCCGTCATGGTCAACATGTACGGCACCACGGAGACGACGGTGCATGCCACGTACGTCGCGCTGGGCCGGGATGACGCGGTGACCGGCGTCGGGTTGATCGGCCGGCCATTGCGGGACCTCCGGATGTACGTGCTCGACGGCGGGCTTCGACCGGTGCCGCCGGGCGTGTCCGGCGAGCTGTACGTCGCCGGTGCCGGGCTGGCGCGGGGCTATCTCGGGCGTCCGGGGTTGACGGCGGAACGGTTCGTCGCCAGTCCCTTCGGTGCTCCGGGCGAGCGGATGTATCGGACCGGGGATGTGGTGCGGTGGCGGCCGGATGGGCAGTTGGAGTTCGTCGGCCGGGTCGACGATCAGGTGAAGGTGCGCGGGTTTCGCGTCGAGCTGGGTGAGGTGGAGGCCGCTCTCGCCGCCTGCGAGGGAGTGAAGTGGGCGGCGGCCGCGGTCCGCGATGGCCGGCTGATCGGCTACGTGGTGGCCGCCGACGTCTCCGGCGTCCGGGAGGCGGTCGCTGAGCGGGTGCCGTCCTATCTGGTGCCGTCCGTGGTGGTGGCTGTGGACGAGCTGCCCCTGACCAGCAGCGGCAAGCTGGACCGGCGCGCGCTGCCGGCGCCCTCGTTCATCCCCTCGCGCGGACCGGCCAACGCCGTCGAAGCGGCGCTATGTCGTGCGTTCGCCGTCGTGCTCGGCGTGGCGGCCGTGGGAGCCGAGGACGGCTTCTTCGAGTTGGGTGGGGACAGCTTGTCGGTGACGCGGCTGGTGGCGCAGATCCGGCGGGATCTGGGTGCGGAGGTGGGGATCCGCGACGTGTTCGAAGCGCCGACGGTGGCGGGGTTGGCGCTTCGGATACGTCCGTCGGCGCCGCGGCCCGTGTTGGCCGCGTGCCCGGTCCGTCCCGAGCGACCGCCGCTGTCCTACGCCCAGGCGCGGCTCTGGTTCCTGCACCGCCTCGACCGGTCGACGGCCGCGTATCACATGCCCATCGCCGTCCGGCTCGACGGCGACCTCGATGTGGCCGCGCTGAGGGCCGCTTTCGACGACGTGGTGGCGCGGCACGAGGCGCTGCGCACCGTCTATCCAGAGGTGGACGGCGAGCCGTATCAGCGGGTGCTCGATTCGGCCGAGGTCGGGACTGTGCTGCGGACCGCCGACGTGAGCCCGGCCGCCCTCGACGAGGTGGTGCGCCGGACCGCCCGGCAGCCCTTCGACCTCGCCACCGAGGCGCCACTGCGCGTCCACCTGTTCACTGTGGACGGCGGATATGTGTTGCTGATGGTGGCGCATCACATCGCCGTCGATGGGTGGTCGGCGGGGGTGTTGTGGCGGGATTTGGCTGCCGCGTATGGGGCGCGGTTGGCGGGGGTGGCGCCGGTGTGGCCGGCTTTGCCGGTGGGTTATGTGGATTTCGCGGTGTGGCAGCGGGAGGTGTTGGGGGAGTCGGGGGTGGGGTATTGGCGGTCGGCGTTGGCGGGGTTGCCGGAGCGGATCGAGTTGCCGGTGGACCGCCGCGGTGTGGAGCCCTCTGATCGCGGTGATGTGGTGCCGTTCCGTTGGTCCGCGGAGCTGTCCGCGGGTATCTCGGCGCTCGCGGCCGCCGGTAATGCCACCGCGTTCATGGTGGTGCAGGCGGCGTTGGGGGCGTTGTTGGCTCGGTTGGGTGCGGGTGTTGATGTGCCGGTGGGGGTGCCGGTGGCGGGGCGGTTGGATGCGGCGTGTGCGGATGTGGTGGGGATGTTCGTGAACACGTTGGTGTTGCGGGTGGATGTGTCGGGTGATCCGAGTTTTTCCGAGTTGTTGGGGCGGGTGCGGGAGCGGTGTTTGGCGGGGTTGGGGCATCAGGAGGTGCCTTTTGAGCGGGTGGTTGCGGAGTTGAATCCGACGCGGTCGGTGGCTGGTCATCCGTTGGTTCAGGTGTTGTTGGCGTGGCAGGACGCGGCTTTCTTGGATGTGGTGTTGCCGGGTGTGGTGTCTTCGCCGGTGCCGCTTCATACGGGGTGTTCGCGGGTGGATTTGTCGGTGTCGGTGGGGCCGGATGGGAACGGCCTGGCGGGGGTGGTGGAGTTCCGGACGGATCTGTT
>JBBEWH010000203.1:0-71719 GCA_037414955.1 Actinomycetes bacterium KLBMP 9797 | reverse complement strand
CTCCCGGATCAGGTGCAGCCGGGTCGCGGCCAACTGCTGCTCCAGCCGGTGCACCTCGTCCAGGGAGGTGACCAGGTCGTTGTCGGACAGCAGCGGCCATGCGGGGGCGTCGACGACTCCGGTGGCCAGGCCACCGAGCTGCGTCAACGTCTCCAACATGCGCTCTATTCTCGTACAGCTGTACCCCCGCCCGCTGCCCCTGCCTATCGACCGACGGTGATGGGTTCATGATCAGGGCGTCCCTCAAGTCGTTAGAACTACTTGAAGGACGCCCTGATCATGAAAAAAGGCGGTCGTGGTGTCGCCGTCAAGCTCGATCATGCCGAGGCGGGCGGGGTCGCGCATCATCGCCGCGTCGGTGTATTCGCCGCGCGGCGCCTCGATCTCGACGCGGTCCGCGACGGCCTGGAAGTCATTCATCAGTCCCCTCCCGGATGGCGTGTGCTTTCAGTGGTACGACGGCGCAGCCCTCCGGAATGTGAGGCACCCGGACAGTAGGCCTGGCGGCGTCGTCCACCGCGCGATGGTTGTAAAACCGGTGATCTCGCCGGGCGCACGTCGGCGTAGCGGAGGGTCGCGCACGCTTCCGGCTCCACGCTGCGCGGGTGGCCGCTACCCGCTCAGGCTCGCTGGGTCCAGCGGCGAGGCGGGAGGTGGCGTAGAGGATGGGGGCGAGGAGGGCCAGCGCCATGGCGCCGTCGAGCCAGTAGTGGTTGGCGGTGATCACGACGACGGCGAGGGTGAGCAACGGGTGAAGTAGCCACACCCAGCGCCACTGACCCAGGGTCGCGGCGATGAGCACGATCGCGACCACGGCGGCCCAGCCGACGTGCAGCGACGGCATCGCGGCGTACTGGTTGGCCAGCGTGTCCGTGTCGGGTGCACTGTAGACACTCGGCCCGACGGCGTGTCCGGTGTCGACCATGCCGGTCAGCGCGAGCAGTCGGGGCGGCGCCATCGGCAGGAGCACCTGGACCGCGAAGCCCGCCGCGGTGAGCGCGGCCAGGCTGGTGCGGGCCCACCGGTAGAGCGCGGGGCGGCGCAGGTACGTCCAGATCAGCATCGCCGCGGTGGCCGGGAAATGCACGAGGGCGTAGTAGAGGTTGGCGCCGCGTACGAGCCAGCCGTGGTCGAGGACGATCCGTTGCAGTGCGGCTTCGTTGGGCAGTCCCAGGGAGCGTTCCAGCGTCCACAGGTGCGCCGCGTTGGCGTACGCCGCTCCGACGTCGCCGGCGACCGCCAGCCGGCCCACCTTGTACACGAGGAACAAAGCGGCCACGAGCAGCAGCTCCCGCACCGGATGCGGGCGATCAGCCTCCATGATGGACCCTCCGGCGACGAGCGGGCAAGGCGGCGAGCGGGTAAGGCGGCGAGCGGGTAAGGCGGCGAGCGGGGTCAGGAGTCCTGGGGGAGGCCGGCGCGCAGCAGTGCGAAGGCGTCGTGGAGCAGGTCGGGGAGGGCCGCGTCGAGGTCGCCGTCCGTCCACATCTGGACCGCCGTCGACACGCCGACGACCACGGCGTCGGCCATCAGGCGCGGGACCAGGTCGCGGTCCAGGTCGGCGCCGGTACGCTCCGCGATGGCCTCGGCGAGCAGCCAGTGGGTCCGTTCCAGCGTGACGAGGCACTGCGCCGTGAGCGCCGGGCTCTGCCGGACCGCGCTCGTCAGCACGGCCAGGTCGCCGCGCCGGCCGACGCACCCGGCGACCGCGGTGGGCAGCACCCGTTCCAGGCTGTCCCACACCGGCTCGCCGGCGGGCCGATCCCGGACCGTACCGACCAGCGAGACCGCCCGCCGAGCCAGGCCGTCGAGGATCGCCTCCTCGCGGGTGGCGAAGTGGCCGCGGAACGTCTGCGGCGAGACGTCGACGGCCGCGGCGACCGCCTCCGGCGTGACGGCGTCGAGGCCGTGTTCGATCATCAACGACCAGGCGGCGTTGCTCAACGCCGCCCGGGTGGCCAGCTTCTTGCGCTCGTGCCGGCTCAGCTCGGCGGTGACCCAGGCGGTGGTCCAGGCGGTGGCTCCGGCGCGGTCCGGTGCCGGCAGGATGGCCACTTCCGCTGTCATGACATGCACTCCTCGGGGGACGCGGCGCCGGCGCCGGGTGGGACACCGTTGACTCATCATTCCTAGCCGCCCGGCAAGCAAATAACTAGCCGTCCGTAAGGTAGATCACTTGCCGATCGTCAAGGTGAACACTTTCTTGCTGGCTAGTTGCCAGCTAGCCGATCGGCTAGTTAAGCTACGTCGGACTAGCGATCAACGAAGCCGTAACCACACCGAGTGAAGGACCCCACGATGACCTCCCACGTCGCCCCGCCCACCACCGGCGCGACCGACACCCGCGCCACCGACACGCGCGCCACCGACACGCGCCAGCGCCTCATCGAGATCGCGGTGCGCCTCTTCACCCAGCACAGCTTCGCGGGCACGTCGCTGCAGATGATCGCGGACGAGTTGGGTGTCACGAAGGCGGCCGTCTACCACCACTTCCGCACCCGGGAAGACCTGCTCAACGCCGTGGTCGAGCCGATTATCGCCGAGATGTGGCGCACCATCCACGACGCCGAGGCGCAGCGCAGCCGGCACGCGCGCGCGGACCGCGTACTGACCGGGTTCATCGATCTCGCCGTGCGGAACCGGTCGCTGATCTCGGTGCTGGCCTCCGACCCGGCCGTGATCGCGATGGCGCGCACCAGCCGGGAGGAGTTGGTCGCCCGGCAGCTCGCGCTGCTCGCCGAGGTGCAACCCGGGCCGGCCGGGCGGGTGCGCGCCGCCATGGTCATGGCCGGCGTCGCCGGCGTGGTCGGGCCGAACGCCGCGGGCGTGGATGACGACGCCCTCCGCGAGCACCTGATCGACGCCGGCCGGCGCACGTTGGGCATCCGACCCCCGCGCCGCGCCGACGAAAGCCCACGCCCGTGACGCAGGAGAGTGAGTCATGACCACCATGAAGGCGATACAGGTCGGCGCGCCCGGTGCGGTCGACGTCATCGAGATCGAGCGCCCCACGCCCGGCCCCAAGGACGTGCTGCTGCGCATGCGCGCGTGCGGCATCTGCGGCACCGACGTCGACCACGTGCGTCGCGGCGGCGTGCCGTTCGGACCCGGCGGACAGCTCGTCCCGGTGAACATCGGCCACGAGCCGGCCGGCGAGGTCGCGGAGGTCGGCGCGGAGGTCAGCGGCCTGGCGGTCGGGGACCGGGTGGTGGTCAACCCGATGGCCAGCCGCACCGGCCTGATGGGCAACGGCGAGCCGTACGGCGCGATGAGCGAGTACCTGCTGGTCGAGAACGCGGTCGTCGGCAAGAGCCTGGCGATCATCCCGGACGCGGTGCCGTTCGACGTCGCCGCGCTCAACGAGCCGATGGCGGTGGCCCGGCACTGCGTCAACCGGTCCGGGGCCACGCCCACCGACAAGGTGATCGTCTTCGGGGCCGGGCCGATCGGGCTCGGCGCCACCATCTGGCTCAAATTGCGCGGCGTCCAGCACGTGGTGGTCGCCGACGTCGTCCCCGAGCGCCTCGCGCTCGCCACGGAGGTCGGGGCGGACGCCGTCATCGACTCGTCCCGCGAGGATGTCGCCGCCCGCCTGACCGAGCTGCACGGCGCGGCCACGAACGCGCTCGGCCAGCCCCGGCCGGCGACCGACATCTACATCGACGCGGCCGGCGTGACCGCGGTGGTCAACACCGCGCTCGGGGCCGGGAAGTGGGGCGCGAAGCTGGTCATGGTGGCGGTCCAGAAGAAGCCCGCGCCCATCGACCTGTCCGTGATGCTGCGCAGCGAGATGACCCTGGTGGCGTCGATGGGCTACCCGACGGAGATCTTCGAGGTCACGCCGGAGATCGCCGACCACTGGGAGCGGTTCGCCAAGCTGATCAGCCACCGGGTACCCCTCAGCGACGCCAAGCGGGCGTTCGAGCTGGTGATGACCCCCGGCGCCGCCGACAAGGTGATCCTGACCCTGCCATGATCAAGGCGTCCTTCAAGTAGTTCTAACGACTTGAAGGACGCCTTGATCATGGCGGGTTGCGTCAGGCGGTGACGGTGTCCGGGGGTGGCGTCGTGGATACCTCCCACCGCAGCCACCACTGCGACTCGGGCGTCTCGCCCGCCGTGCGCACGAACGCGTCCAGCGCCGCGACCAGGATCTCCGGGTCGGCGACCGGCGTCGCGCGGACCAGCTCGCCGATGGCCGCCTGGCGGTGGTGCATGACCTGGCCGACCAGGTCGCGCCCGCGCTCCGTCAGCCCGACCCAGGTGGCGCGCCGGTCCTCCATCCGCCGGTACCGCCGCACCAGGTCCCTGCGGACCAGCCGGTCGCACATCCGGGTCGCGGTGGATGGCGCCACCTCCAGCTCCACGGCCAGGTCGACCGTGCGTTGTGGACCGCGCGACGCCAGCACCACGAGGCCGCGGAACTGGACCAGCGTGACCTCGGCGTCGACGTGCACGATCGAGCTCGCGGCCAGCGCGACCAGCACCCGGCTGGTCGCCAGCAGCGCGTCCGCCACCGCGGCCGCCTGCGTGGTGGCCGCCGGTGTCAGCTCGGCATGGTCGCGCGGGGGCGCGGCGAGTGTGAGCATGCCTACCTCGGTTTGAAGAGTCGATAGGTGCCCAGCAGGCCGAGCAGCAACGCGACCAGCACCACGCCCCAGAGCAGGGTGGGACTGAAGCCACCCGCCGCGGAGGCCAGCGCCGTCTCCCGCAAGGAGTCGATCGGCGGCTGGTCGGCCGGCATCACGGCGGCCGGCAACTCCTGGTACCGCACGATGCCGGTGCTCTCCAGCAGCGTCATGTGGGTCATCACGAAGCCGTTCGCGTCCTGGGCGAGCTGCCGCACCACCTCGTTGCGGGTGCCCGACCGGACCGCGCCGATGACCGGGAAGATCTTGCCGTGCGCGGCGCGCAGCCGGTCCACGAAGATCTGGTCGAGCTCGCGACCCGAGGACGCGTCGCGCATCTCGTTCAGCCAGCCCTGCTGCTGTTCGTTCGGCTCGGTGGGCAGCTGCACACCGAGCTTGTTGGCCGCGTCGACCACCAGCTGGTCCAGGTCCGCGTGCTGCTTCGCGATCTCCGCGCCGACCTCCCGGACCCGTTGCCGGTTGCCGCGCTCGGCCGCCATCTGGCCCGCCGGCATCTCCCAGAGGCCAGCCAGGCGTACCCCGTTGAGCAGCGCCAGGTCCGTCGCGCTCAGCTGGGTCGGCGCCGGGGCGGCGACCGCGACGGCCGGCACCACGACGGTACCGGCGATCAGCCCTGCCACGCATGCCGTCATCAGGCCGGGGAGGAGCTTCAACCGCGCTCCGATGCCCAACTCGTCACCTCCGCTGTGTATGCCTGCGATTACGTGTAGGGGTGCACTCATTGCGTCGCAACACGGTACGGAGCCGTCGCGCGAAAGGTTCAACGCGTGGGGCGGTGCCCATGATCAATGCGGCGGGCGGTGGTGTCCCGGGGGATGAGCCGGTGGCTCAGCATCGTGGTCGGCGGCGCGCCGCTGGCCCGCGCGCTCATCGAGATGGTGGGCTGCGGGGGTTCGAGACCAAGCGGCCCGGCGAGCTGTCCGGCGGCATGCGGCAGCGGGTCGGCAGCGCCCGCGCCCTCGCCGTGGAGCCGCGCGTGCTGCTCATGGACGAGCCGTTCGGCGCCGTCGACGAGCAGACCCGCCGCCTCCTCCAGGAGGAGTTGCTGTCCATCTGGGAGCGCCAGCGGATGACGGTCGTGTTCATCACGCACAGCATGGAAGAGGCGGTGCTGCTCGGCGACCGGGTGGTGTCGATGAGCGCCCGCCCCGGCCAGATCGCCGAGATCGTCCCGGTGCCGCTGGCGCGGCCGCGCTCCAGCGACATCGGAGCCGTCGAGCGGTCCGCCGACTACGTCGAGCTGACGGCGCATCTCTGGAACCGGCTCCGGGACATGCACGCCGAACACCGCCGTCCGTCCACGGTGGCCTCGTGAGCGCGCCGGCCGCCGGTCGGCGGCGCCGGGCCGCGTGGCGGCGCCTGCCGGCCCGCGCTGGTCAGTCTCGCGGCCGGCGCCGCGCTGTGGGAGCTGGTCGGGCAGCTGGCGGGGGTATCGTTCTTCCCGCCATGGAGTACGGTGCTGCGCCGGCTCGTGGACATGGTCTCCAATGGACAGATCCTGGGCAGCCTGGGCGCCAGCCTCGTCAACCTGGTGGCCGGGTTCGCGCTCTCACTGGCCGTGGGGCTCGTCGTGGGTGTCGCCATGGGCCGCTACCGCAAGGTGGAGGCCGCCCTCGGCATGTACGTCTACGCGCTTACGTCTACGCGCTGCTGACCGCGCCGTCATTGGTGTTCGCGCCGATCTTCTTCTTGATGGCCGCTCCTACGGCACGAGCGAGCGCCAGGTGCTGCTCCGCGCGGTCCTGCCCGCGGCCACGCCCCTGATCATGGCGGGTGTCCGGCTCGGCGTCGGCCGCGCCGTCACCGGCATGATCAACGGCGAGATGTTCGTCGCCGTCGCCGGCCTCGGGCGCATCGTCACCCAGGCCGGCGGCCGGTTCGACGGCGCGAGCGTGCTCGCGGTACTCCTGGTCGTCATCGCCGTCGCGCGGTACTTCGCGCGGATGCGTGCGCTCGCGGTCGATCCCCGTGCCCTGAAGCGGTGGCTGGAGCTGCCCGCCCCGCACGACCTCGACGCCCGGCTGCGCATGATGGACGAGCTCGGCGACGGGTACCAGCAGATCCTCACCCTGTCGTCGCCGCCGATCGAGCTGCTCGCCGGGCCGGCGGAGTCGCCGGCGTTGGCGAGGCTGGCCACCGAGACCATGCGCGAACTCCGCGGCCGGCGGCTGCGCGGCCGGCTGTCGCTGCGCTCGCTGGACTACTTCCGCCGCTTCTACACCGACACCGCCCTGTCCGGCTCCGCCAGCGGCATCCTGATCCCCCTCCCCATGATCAAGGCGTCCCTCAAGTCGTTAGAGCTACTTGAGGGACGCCTTGATCATGGGGAACGGGCGCGTACGAGAGCGGTCGCGCCATCGCCCGCTCCTCGGCGTGCCTGTCTGACCCCCGTTGATCGAGGGCTTGTCGTGGTGATCGCTGGCCGACCGAGGGCTTGTCGTGGCGGTTTGGAGATCCACTCGGGACGATAAGCCCTCGATCAACGGGAATGAGCCACGACAAGCCCTCGATCAACACGGTGCGCCGGCACGGCTGATCCCTCGCCGCGCATCGAACCACCCATGTCTGGCGCGGATGGTAACCGACGTTCGAACCACTGAAACAGTGGCGCTAGCATGCCGCATGGCCTCTGACGGAGCCCCCGACTCACCCGAGCGCTACTCCCAGTCGCTGGAGCGCGGGCTGCAGATCCTGTCCTCGTTCACCGAGACCCGGCCGGTGCTGGGCATCGCCGACGTGGCCCGGTCGGTGGGGCTCAACAAGAGCACCACGTACCGGTACGTGGCGACGCTGGCCAAGCTCGGCTACGTCCAGCAGGACCCGGAGACGAAGAAGTACTCGCTCGGGCCGCGCGTCATCGACCTCGGGTTCGCCGCCATCAACTCGATGGAGATCACCCGGGTGGCCGGGCAGTACCTGCAGGCGCTGTCCGACGAGACCGGGTACACGGTCAGCATGGCGGTGCTCGACGGCCCGGACATCGTCTACATCGACCGCCGGCGCAGCGGCCGGGCCAGCAACTTCGCGATGGGGCTGAGCCTGCACGTCGGCTCGCGGCTGCCGGCGTACTGCACGTCGATGGGCAAGGTGCTGCTCGCGTACCGGGAACCGGCGGCCCTGCGTGCCCTGCTGGACCGCACCGACCTGGCCCGCCGCGGGCCCAAGACCATCACCGCCCGCGAGCAGCTGATGTCCGCGCTCGAGCGGATCCGCCGGGACGGCATCGCGGTCAACGACGAGGAGCTCGCGGCCGGGCTGCGCTCGGTGGCCGCGCCGGTGCGCGACCGCACCGGCACGGTGATCGCCGCCGTGAACATCGCCATCCACCTCACCGTCTGGAACGCCGCCGTCGAGTCGGTGGTGCGCCGGCTGGAGGGCCCGCTGCGGCACGCGGTCATGGAGATCTCCGCGAGGCTGGGATACCGCTCGAACGGCGGAAGCGTTTGAATAATTGAAACGCCATGTTGATTGACCGGAAACATGGTCGTACGGTCCGGCCATGGCGTTCCTCGACCCCAGTACCTGGACAAACCGGATCTTTATCGACGGGGAGTGGGTCGCCGGCTCGGCCGGCGGCCGGGATGTGATCGAGCCGGCCACCGGTGCCGTGCTCGGCCGGGCCGGCCTGGCCAACGCCGACGACCTGGCCAAGGCGGTCGAGCGCGCCGCCGAGGCGCAGCCGGCCTGGGCGGCCACCCCGCACCCCGAGCGCGCCGCGGTGCTGCGCCGGGCGGCGCAGCTGTGGGCCGCGCACGGCGAGGAGATCTCCTGGTGGAACGTGCGCGAGGTCGGCGCGGTCCCCGGGATGGCCGGCTTCGCGCTGCACGTCGCCGAGCAGGAGTGCTACGAGGCGGCGGCGCTGCCCAGCCAGCCCTACGGCCAGCTGCTGGCGAGCGAGCAGCCGCGGCTGTCGATGGCCCGCCGGGTGCCGGTCGGCGTCGTCGGCGTCATCTCGCCGTTCAACGTGCCGATCATCCTCGGCATCCGCTCCGTCGCACCGGCGCTCGCGCTCGGCAACGCGGTCGTCCTCAAACCCGACCCGCGCACCGCGGTGACCGGCGGCGTGGTGCTCGCGCGCGTCTTCGAGGAGGCCGGCCTGCCGCCCGGCGTGCTGCAGGTGCTGCCCGGCGGCGCCGACGTGGGGGAGGCCATGGTCAGCCATCCCCTGGTGCCGGTCATCTCGTTCACCGGTTCCACGGCGGCCGGGCGCCGGGTCGGCGAGCTCGCCGGCCGCCACCTCAAGCGGGCCCACCTGGAGCTGGGCGGCAACTCGGCGCTCGTCGTGCTCGACGACGCCGACGTCGACGCGGCGGCCAACCTCGCCGCCTGGGGCACGTTCTTCCACCAGGGCCAGATCTGCATGACCACCGGCCGCCACCTGGTACCCGAGCGGCTCTACGACGACTTCGTCGCGCGGCTGACCGACAAGGCCGCCAAGCTACCGGCCGGCGACCCGGCGCGCCAGGAGGTGGCGCTCGGCCCGCTCATCGACGCCGGTCAGCGCGACAAGGTGCACGAGCTGGTCACCGGCAGCGTCTCGGCCGGCGCCACGCTCGCCGCCGGCGGCACCTACGAGGGCCTGTGCTACGCGCCGACCGTGCTGTCCGACGTGCCCAGCACCGCGCCGGCCGTCACCGAGGAGATCTTCGGGCCGGTGGCGCCGGTCGTCCGGTACGCCACGGTGGAGGAGGCGGTGCGGCTCGCGACCGCCAGCGGGTACGGGCTGTCGCTGGGCATCGTCACGCGCGACCCGATGCGTGGTTTGGCCCTCGCCGACCGGATCCCGACCGGCATCGTGCACATCAACGACCAGACGGTGAACGACGAGGCGAACGCCCCGTTCGGCGGCGTCGGCCTGTCCGGCACCGGCTCCCGCTTCGGCGGCCCGGCCGCCAACATCGACGCCTTCACCGAGACCCGCTGGGTGACGATGCGCGGCGAACCCCCGACCTACCCCTTCTGACCCGCCACTCATGGTGGTGCGCTGAACGCCGCGAGGTGGTCGGCGACCGGGCCGGCCGTGAGCATGCCGCTGCCGGCTCCGGCCAGCTCGGCCGCCGCGGGGGCCAGCTCGGCGTGGGCGCGCTCCACTAAGGACCGGTCGTCGAGCGCGAGCGCCGCGCGTCCGGTCAGGCACCACAGGGCCTCGAAGAGCAGGTCGCGGGGCGGCTCCGGGATCGCGCGCAGCGCCCGCGCCGCCGCCGCGCGCCGGCCGTCCGCCAGGAGGACCAGCGGCCGCGCCCACGGCGCGTACGGTCCCCAGTCGGTGCCGTCGTCGAAGCGCGCCGGCTGGCCGTGCCACACCCGCAGGCACAGCAGGGCCAACGGGAGCAGGCCGGTCGTCACCCCCGGCATGCCGGCCCCGTCGAGCCGTTTCGCCGCATCCCGGTACCCGGCCTCGGCCGCCTCCGGCGACGCTCCGGTGGCGGCGCGCCGCAGCGCGCGGTACCCCTCGGTGAACACCGCGACCAGCGGCCGACCGTCGCGGGCGGCGAGCCGGTCCGCGGCGTCGGCGTGCGTGTCCGCGGTGGCGAAGTCGCCCAGCGCGCCGCGCGCCTGGACCCGGACCAGGTGGCCGAGAATCTCGTATGTGGACAGTCCGTGCCGCGCGGACAGCGCCACGAGTTCGGCGCCGATCTCGTCGCGCCGCGGCGCCCGGCCGGCGCGGTCGAACGCCTGCATAAACGCGCCGTTCAGCGCGAACGCCAGCAGCGCCGGATCGCCGAGCCGCCGCGCGATCGCCTCCGCCTCCCGGGCCGCCGCCGGCCCGCGCGCGTCCCGGGTGCCGCGCGACTCCAGCGCGATCGTCGCCAGCAGCCGGGCCCGGGTCGCCTCATGCTGTCCACTGTGGAGTGCGCGCTCGGCGGCGGCCACGATCCGGGCCGCCAGCGCCGGGTCGTCCGCGCGGGTCCAGATCGCCGGCACGTCGTACCCCCCGATCACCCGCGCGACCAGCTCGGGGTCGCCGGTGCGCTCCGCCGCGACGATGGCCGCGACGCGCTGGTCCCGCGCGGCCTCGAGCCCGCTGGCGCCGGTGACCGCGAGGCTGCGCAGCAGCCCGACCGTGGCTTCGAGGCGGGCCGGCGTGCCGGCCGCGACCGTCCGGTCGTAGGCCGCCGCGGCGTCCGCCCACGCGTCGGTGTGGCCGAGAATCTCCGCCTCCAGGCGGCGCAGGCCCGGGCCCGGATCCACACCCAGCTCCTCCCGGAGCCGGTCGCGGGCCCGCCGCAACACGGCCAGCGCGTCGCCCTGGCGGTCCGCGCGATAGAGGGCCAGCGCGAGCAGCCGCCAGGCCTCTTCCCGCCACGGATGCGCCGCCGTGTGTCCATCCAGATCGGGTACGGCGTCCGCCGCCCGCCCGACCGCCAGCAACGCCGCGGCGCGCCGCTCGACCGCGGTCAGCCGCAGCTCGTCCAGACGGGACCGTTCGGCGCGCGCCCACGGCTCGTCGAAGCCCGCGTAGGCCGGGCCGCGCCACCAGCCGAGCGCCTCGTCGAGGGTTTCCAGCGACGGCTGGGCGATGACCGCATCCTCGAAACGCCAGGCGTCCACTGTGTCCGGCGCGGCCCGCAAGGCGTACCCCGGGCCCTCGGTGACCAGCAGCCGAGCCGGCTGGCGCGGCGGGCGGTGCGGTTCCACGGCCCGGCGCAGCGCCGCGACGAACGTGCGGACCGCGCCCACCGCGCCCGCCGGCGGCGTCTCCCACAGGTCGCCGACCAGGCGCTCGACGGGGACCAACTGGCCGCGCGCGGCGATCAGCCGCGCCAGCACCGCCCGGTGCCGCGGCCCTCGCAGGTCGACCGGCGTGCCCGCGCCGTCCCAGGCCGTCACCGGGCCGAGCACCCCGAAGCTCATCGGATGCTCATCCGGGCCGGGCAGCCTGTCTGATATGCGCATTCCAGGATTTAACTACGAGCGGGTCGGGGTCGCCGACGGTGTGTCCCTCAGCGTGGCGGTGGCCGGCGCCGGCCGGCCGATCGTGCTGCTGCACGGCTTCCCGCAGACCCACCTCATGTGGCGGCACGTCGCCGCCGACCTGGCCGCCGACCACACCGTGATCTGTCCCGACCTGCGCGGTTACGGCGCCAGCGACAAGCCCGCCGGTACCTACTCGAAACGGATCATGGCCGCGGACATCGTCGCCCTCGCGGCCCGTCTGGGCCACGAGCGCTTCGCGCTCGCCGGGCACGACCGCGGCGCCCTCGTCGCCGTCCGCGCCGGCCTCGACCACCCGGACCGGGTCACCCACCTCGCCGCGCTCGACGTGCTGCCGACGCTGGACATGTGGGAGGTACTGCGCGGCGAGCGCGCCGCCGTCGCCTGGCACCTGTACCTGATGGCTCAGCCGCCCGGCCTGCCCGAGGCGTTGATCGCGGCCAGCGCGGACGCGTTCTTCGGCCACTTCCTCGACGCCTGGGGCGGGGCGTCGCTGCCCGGCGACGTTCGGGCGGCCTATCTCGCGGCGTCGCGGGCGGCGGTGCCGTCGATCGTGGCCGACTACCGCGCGTCGGCGGGCATCGACATCGAGCACGACCGGGCCGACCGTGCGGCCGGCCGGCGGCTGGCGATGCCGGTCACCGTGGTGCAGCAGGACTGGGGCGCGGCGCTCGGCTTCGACGCGGCCGCGCTGTGGCGCGCGTGGGCCCCGGACCTGTCACACGACACGACCTCCGCCGGCCACTTCATGGCCGAGACCGCTCCCACCGAGATCGTCAAGGCCCTCCGCACCCTCCTGACCCGCTAACCCCATGATCGCCTTGATCATGGGGAGCCGTTCAGCAGGTCGGTCAGGAAGCCGACCGCGTCCGCGCGGCGCCGCCACGGGTTGCGGTACAACGGTGGCCCGCCGGCGCGGATCCGCAGCGCCTCCCGCACGACGCGGTGCCAGCGCTGGTCGCACGTGGTGTGCACGCCGAGATCCGTGACGGCCGGCCCGCGCACCGCCACCCCGCCCTGGGCGAGGACGTGCCAGGTGACCAGGTGCCGTTCGAAGCGGGACGCCGGGTCGACGCGCCACTCGTGCACGGCCGGACCCGGGGCCACCCGCGCCGGGTCCTGCCGTAGGTCGCCCCAGCCCACGTAGAGGCCGTCGAAGAACGGCTTGCCAGCGCGGCGGCGCAGCTCGGCGTGGATGAGGCGGATGTCGTGGACGGCCGCTGGGTCGGGTGGTTGACCGGTCACCGCGACGAAGTCGATATCGCTGACGCCGGGCCGGTAGTCGCCGAGCGCGATCGAGCCCTGCAGGTAGAGACCTTCGACGAGGCCGGGCGCGTGCTGATCGGCCAACCGCAGGTAGGTCTCGCAGGTCCGCGCGACACCGTCGTCCAGCCCGGCTGTCACCCCGTCGCCCCGTCATGCTCCGCCCGGGTGAGAGCCGCGGATATCCAGGGCATCTTGCCGCGGCTGTAGTCATCGACGTGCGCGTCCGGGCGGGCTGCCAGGTTCCGCTTGAGAGCGGCGTACTCGCCACGTGCGGCGGCATCGACGCGCAGCCAGTCGCGAAACAGCAGCGTGTCACGCCACACGGGGGAGGTCACCGGCCTGATGTTGATGTTGACCGGGCGCCCGGGGTCCGCGTCGACGACGACCTCCTCGGCATGCTCCGCGCCACAGCGGTCGAGACCCGTCCACCGGCCGGCGCGGACGAAACCGGCGATCCGCAGGTCCTCGGCGACCTGGACGGCCACGTCGAGGTCGGCGACGACCACCTGAATGTCGACCAGGTCCTTGGCCGGCAAACCCGGAACCGACGTGGATCCGATGTGGTCGACGCGGACGACGCGCTCGCCAGCGGCCGTCGTCAGCCGCCCGATCAGCCGGCGCGCCTGGCCCGGCCACGTCGGGTCGGGATCGAACAGCACCGGGCGGCGCCGGCGCGCCGCCCGTCGCCCGCCGCGCAGGTTGGCCTCGAACGGGACCAACCGGTCGCACCACAAAGCGGCGACGGATCTCCGAACCTCGTCCCCATCGGCGCCGTCGACGCAGACGTCGGCGGCGTCCGCCGGAAAGCCCGAACGGGCCGCAGCGCCCTCGCCGCCGGCGAGGAGGACGAGATGGAACCGGTGCGCGGCGCTGGCCGGCGGAGCCGGCGGCAGACGTTCTACCACGATCGCGTCGCGCCCTTCGACGTCGGCGCGGGTCGGCACCGGGCTCGGGCCGGTGACTGTCGCACCCAACTCGGCGAGCAGTCGCGCGAGCCCTGACGCAGCGGTGTCGGTCTCGCCGGCCAGCCCCACCTTCAGCACGTCCCGACGCTATCAATCAGCGATCACGTGGAACGGCTCGGCGACGTAGTCGCGTGGCACTACGGGCTCATGATCGGGCCGCTGGTCAGATGGCGAGTATGGCGTCGATGCCGCGTTCGAAAAGGTCGTCGTCGCTCCATCGCCCGTCGTCGAGGTGTCCGGAGGCGATGAGGGTTGGATAGGTGTTGGGCTCAGCCATCAGGTGGCGTCGGGCTTCGGCCCGCGCCTCGGGATCTTCAGCCTGGCGCCAGGTGGCCTCGGTGATGGCGGTGCCGATCACATAGTTGGCCAGTAGCCGGGTGATGACGGCCAGCTGGAAACCGGTGAAGCCGCCACGGACGAGCGCCGATTGCAGGAATTCGGTGCGTGCCAGGACGTTAGGCCCTAGCATCGGCCGTCCGATCAGATTCGGGGCCCACGGATGGCGAAGCATGATCGCACGCCACCTGAACGTCAACGCGCGCACATCATCGCGCCAGTTGTCACCGACGTCCGGAAGCTGCATCTCCCCGAAGATGTGGTCCAGGGCCAGGTCCAGGACATCGTCTTTCGTCTTCACGTGCCAGTAGAGCGCGGTCGAGGTCACCCCGAGACGCTGCGCCAGGTGCCGCATGGTCAATCCGTCGATGCCGCGCTCATCGAGCAGAGCCGCTGCCGCCTCCACTATGCGCTCACGGGTCAGTGGTGCCGTCCGGCGCGGCCGCTCCGGCTCTTCACGTAGCCACACCGCGCCGGCGGTTCCGCCACGTCGACCGTTCTTCCCTCCGGTCGACGCCTCGCCCAATTCGTTCGCGTTCACCCCCTCAGCCTAGTACGGTGATGAGGTAACTTTACGTTGATAAGCTGATCTAACGTCGTTAAGGGAGCGGGTCCGCGTCGGTGCGGCCGCTTCTCGCAACCGGCGCAAGCCAGATAAGAGATAGCGCGGCCCGAGAACAGCGTTCCTGCCGCCAGAAGGGACGGTGCCGACCAATGCCACTGATGCGGATCCAGCTAGACAGCGACAAGAACACCGCACGCCGCGTGCTGGAACTCCACCAGGCGGGCAAGGTCCACCATGAATCCCGGGACGCCGCACGCGAGGAGGTCTGGCGCCGAGGCCGCACCCCCGCCGCGGAACCCGTCTTCATCGGCACCACCAACGGTGAACCCATCCGGCTCATCTACGACGTCGAGGTCCACCTGGACACCGACAC
Source organism: Actinomycetes bacterium KLBMP 9797 (assembly GCA_037414955.1). Classification (GTDB taxonomy): domain Bacteria; phylum Actinomycetota; class Actinomycetes; order Mycobacteriales; family Micromonosporaceae; genus Phytohabitans. The sequence continues at coordinate 56,629 of JBBEWH010000203.1, read as the reverse complement.
CGCTCGTTAGTGCCCGAACTTCCGCGATGCGGATCGTTGACTGAGTATTGGTCTGTTTCCATGCTGGCGGGAGGCCGAACTGTCGACGACGCCTGGAGCAGACGATGCCTGAGCCCCGCCCCGCGAGTCCTGCCGACCCCGAGCAGGGGAAGGTTCCCGACGCCGTGCGGGTCCAGATCCTGGCCACCGAACACTGGAGCCTGCTCGCGGCCCGGGCGAACGCCTGGAACGAAAGCTTCAGCCGGGCCAGCTGGTTCCTGACCGCGGTGTCGGCGACAGTGGTGGCGCTCGCCCTGGCCGCGGACGCCACCGACTTCAGCGCCGACTTCCATGTCTTCGCGCTGCTGCTCCTGCCGGTGCTGGTTTTGGTCGGCGCGGCCACGTTCGCCCGGCTGATGGACCTCAATCGGGAGGACGTGGATCTCGTGGTGGGGATGAACCGGCTCCGCCACGGCTATCTCGATCTGGCACCCGAACTGGAGCCGTACTTCAGCACCGGCCATCACGACGACCGGGCCGGGATCATGCGAACCTACGGCACCGGCCGGATGGTCCGGATTCCGGCAGCCCAGTATCTGTCCAGCACGGCGCTGCTCGTCGGCGCCGTCGATGCGGTCCTGGTCGGCGCGCTGGCGGGCATCGCCTGCGCCGCGCTCGGCGCGGGGCTCGCGGTCGACATCATCGTCGGCGCCGTCGCGGCCGTCGGCACCCTCGTGGCGCTGTTTCTGGTCGTCGTCCGGCAGGCCAAGCGGGCATGGAACGCCTCTCCCCGCTTCCCGTCCTGAGCGACACGGGTTGCCGGACCGTGAGCGCTACGGCGGTTGGGGCTTGACCTGGTAGGTGCGGCCGAGGCGGGTCCGCCACACGAAGGTGCCGGGTGTCGGTTGGGTCAGGCGGACGCCATGGTGGTCCTTGAACCGGTGGTGCCGTCTACAGAGGACGCCGAGGTTTGCCGGGACGGTGAAGCCGCCTTTGGCCCAGTCGACGGTGTGGTCCAGGTCGGCCCGGTGAGCGGGCGTGCGGCAGCCGGGCGCCCGGCACGTGCGATCGCGGGCCTTGACGAACGCGGCGTCCTCCGCCGACGGGCGGCGCCGCAGCCGGCCGTGCTGGATCAGGCAGCCGGTGTGGTCGTAGACGCTGAACCGCCACGTGTTGCGGTTCTGCCGGGCCACGATCTCGCGGGCGATCTCGGCGATGACCGGCCCCCACCCCTTGATCTCGCCCGGCTGCTGGACAGGCCGATGAGCATGTCCAGCGGCACGATGATCTCCACCCCGCCGCCGGTCGCTCCTCGCTCGACCCGTTCGCCGTTGAGAATGTCCAGGAACAGGTCCGCGCGCAGCTCCTGCAGCGTGCGCGGGTCACCGGCCTGCTTCGCCGCCCGGGCCAGGTCGTCGATGCGCGCCGCCGCGGCGGCGGCCCGGTCCGGGGGCAGGTGGCGTCCACCGAGGCGGGCGGTGCCCTCGAAGTCGAGCCCGTGGTCGAGGTAACGACCCTTGACGGACTCCTTCTGCCGGCGGGCGGCCGCCTCCGGGTCGATGGTGATGACCAGTCTGCGGAGCCTGGCTCGGAGCTGGCCGATGGTCAGTCCCGGCGCGTCCGGCAGGATCTGATCGACCACTGCCCGCGCGTCCGGCTCGCTCAGAGCGCCCGTCTCATCGCCCAGGACCTCGGCGCGAGGCAGGTCGATGAGGCCGGCGTTCAGCGCCGCGCCGACCGCCGGCAAGCGCTCGGTCATGGTGTAGGCGGTGCCGAACAGGTGCCCAGCTGCCCGTCGGGTCAGCACCAGTGCCCACCCGACCTCCTCCGCCGCATACTCATCCGGACCATCGGTGCGCACCGGGGGACCGTCGTCCGGACCCGGCGGGCAGAACGCCGACGCCCACACCGAGCTCAACAGCTCGCCCTGATGGTGGCTGATCTGCCGGTGGGTGGCTTTGACCACCTCGACCAACTCGTTGCCGTTCAACCGGTCACGGTCGATGGTGGCCAGGACGGCGGCCAACTCCGGGCCGGGCGGCATCGCCGCCAGCCCCGCCATCGTCAACCCGCCATCGAACACGCGTCCAGCCTAGACACGCCCACCGACACTTCGCAGTGCCCACAATGGACACCGTAAAGATCAGGGCGTGCCGCCTCTCGGGGGTACGACCAGAGGGGCGCCCCGGGAATGAGGTAAAGGGCAACACTAATCGACGGGGGCGCCGCTCTGTCCTTAAACCCCACCGGCCCCACGCCCTGATCATGAAGAAAAGGGCTAGCCGCAGTGGATTCCGGACCAGCGCTCCTCGCCGAGGTTGCGGTACTTCACGTACACCAGCAGGCAGTTGCCGGCCGTGCCGGTGATGCTCCTCGGTCCGGCGTAGTAGTTGTAGTAGCCGGGGTCGCGGGCGAAGTTGAGCGGCTCACACGGGTAGCCGGGGTTGCCGGTCGCGCACTCGCCGATGAAGACCTCCATGTACTCGTTCAGGTGGCGGTTGAGGTTCTTCTGCGCCCAGACGCAGTTCGTCCCGCCGTTGGCGCTGGAGTACGAGATGAAGACGGAGATCGCGCCGCCGTACGCGTCGCGGTGCGGGGTCAGCTCCGTGCCGGAACAGTATCCGCGGGGGCTCAGCTTGGTGTGCGCGGCCGCTGGCGAACTGGTCGCGACGAGCGTCGTCGCCACCAGGACGGCGGTCAGGCAGGCTCCGACCAGGGTCCGGGTCCTGGACCAGCGCGTGGTGGGCACTATGAAGGATCCTTTCGTGAGGGGGCGCGTTGATCAACAATATCCACCCGTGGCATTGACGTGCGTCTCCGGGGTGTCTAGTCTCCTCGGGAAACCGCTTTCTTCGGGAGGTCTATGGAAGAAACATCCCAGGTCGGCCATACACGGACAGGGTCCGTGGCTCTCCGTACGGTGACCTGGGCCTCTTGCACGTCTCGACAGCGAGAGTCCCGATCGGAAGGTCACGAAATGTCAGTTCGAGTACTCAATAGATGGCGTGGCGGCATCGTCGTGGGGGCGACCGTCGCCACCTTGGGCGCCGTCGGCGTGGTCAGCGCCCACCTCGCCGCGGCGGACGCGCCGCCCGCGACCGGTCAGGTGACCCTGACCGAGACGATGCCGGTCAGCGGCAGCTTCGACGGCGGAAACCAGCGCTTCATCGGCGGCGGCGACCTCGGCGACGGGGGTCAGGCCGAGGGTCAGGACCCGCTGTTCCGGCTGGCGAACGGGGCCACCCTGTCGAACGTCATCATCGGCGCGCCGGCGGCCGACGGCGTGCACTGCGCCGGCACGTGTACGTTGCGCAACGTTTTCTGGGAGGACGTCGGCGAGGACGCCGCCACCTTCCGCGGCACCGGCGCCACGGTCGTCATCGACGGCGGTGGGGCCAGCAACGCCGACGACAAGGTGTTCCAGGACAACCGGGGCGCCGGCGGCTCGGTGACGATCCGCGACTTCGAGGTGGCGAACTTCGGCAAGCTCTACCGCTCCTGCGGCAACTGCTCCACGCAGGCCCGGCGCGACGTGGTGATCAGCAACCTCAGGGCGGCCGCGCCCGGCGACGTGCTGGTCGGCATCAACGTCAACTTCGGCGACACCGCCCGGCTGTCCGGCGTCACGATCACCGGCGGCGACATCGGTCTGTGTGACCTCTTCGAGGGCAACGACACCGGTGACGAGCCGGAGAAGATCGGTGAGGGCCCGAACGGTACTCACTGCGTCGTTTCCTAGCTCCATGATCAGGGCGTCCCTCAAGTCCCCGCCCACCGCCCCTACACCACAGCCGACTTGAGGGACGCCCTGATCATGGAAGGGTCAGGCGGCGAGGAGTGCGTCGATCTGGCCCAGCGCCTGGCGCATGCCCTCTTCCATGCCCATGGCGACCAGCTGCTCCATCTGCGCGGTGCTGGCGAACTTCCCGACCACCGTCATGCGCGTCCCCGCGCCGGCGGCCTCGATCGTGACGACGCTGTGGGTGGCGTCCGCCGGGTCCAGCGGCTCGCCGTCGTCGCCGGCGAAGCCGTCGTCGAACTCCAGCCGGTGCGGCGCCTCGATGGCGGTGATGGTCCACCAGCCGCGCCCCTTCTCGCCGTCGGGGCCGGTCATGTAGTAGCGGGACTGGCCGCCGACCGCGAAGTCGTGCCGCTCGAAGGTGGCCGGCCACGTCGGGGGACCCCACCACCGCTCCAGCTGACGTGGGTCCTGCCACAGCTGCCACACCCGCTCGACGCCGGCGTCGAACTCGGCGACGAAGGTCAGCGTCAACGCGGCCTCGTCTTTGTGGGTACTGATCACGGTCATGGTCTTATTTCCCTTCTCGGTTTCTATCCGGATCCCGGTCTTCGGCCAGGATCAGCTCGATGCTCCGGACGCGCTGGCGCCATAGCTGCTCGTAGGCGTCCAGCAGCCGCGACGCCCGGCGAAGCGCGGTCACATCGATGTGCACGACCTGCTCCCTTCCGTGCCGGTGCTTGGTGACGAGCGCGGCCCGCTCCAGCACCGCCACGTGCTTCTGCACCGCCGCGAAGCTCATCGGGTAGTGCCGGGCGAGCGCCGACACGGACTGCTCCGCGCGGATCACCCGGGCGAGGATGTCGCGGCGGGTGGCATCGGCGAGGGCCTGGAAGATGCGGTCGGCATCCGCCTCGCTGAGCCCACCTACCCCCAGCGGCTCGTCTACAACCATCAGCTCACCTACAACCATTTGGTTGTACGTTAGCGCTGCCGGCCGGCCGGCGCAAGTGAACCGCCGCCGTCGGCCGCTCGGGGGATCCTCCGTCGCACGGACGACGTCCCCGTACCGCGACTGGGTGGCTGTGCTGTCGGATCAACGACCGTTTATCTGGGCGACCGCGGCCGTCGCCTAGCGTGCGGATCGACATGCTGACTCCTGACCTGTCACCGGCCACTGTGGATCACGCGGTGGATCGCATCGAGGCGCCGCCGGACCTGAGCGACGCGGAATCGTTGCGCCGCTGGCTCGCGGCGCGTCAGGTCGATGTGGACGCGGTGCGCGGCCTGCCCAGTTGGAACGCCGCGCGGGACGCGGCGGCCGGCCGGCACCGCCGGCTGCCCCCGGACTTCGACCGCCAGGTGGACACCGCCCTGGACCACGCGTTCCGGCAGGCGGTGACGGTGCCCCTGGGCGCCGCCGTGCTGTGCTGCTACGTGCGGCAGGTGTGCCTGGACGCGTGGAAGACGACGTACCACTTCGACCGGATGTGGGCGACGCTGCGCGGCGCCCGCCGGAGCTGGACGACCCACCGCCCGAACGTCGCCGACGCCGTCCACATCGGAGTCGCCGACGCCGTGGCCCGGCTGCTGGAGACTCTCGACTGGGAGATCGCGGTCGAGAACGAGATGATCGGTAACAACCTGGTGCGGCTCGCGGACGTCGCGGACCGCGCGGCGGCGTGCGCCGCCGCCGCGGTCGCGGCGGCCTCGGCGGCACCCGTGGCGGGTACCGTGATCGCGCGCTTCGTGGCGGCGGAGGGCGCGGCGTCCCGGTGCTACAACGCGGCGCTGGCCGGCGCCGGCCGCGCGCTGGTGGCCTTCTTCGACGGCGCGGCGTGCGACGGCGCGCTCGTCACCGGGGCGCTCGCCGGCCTGCGCGCCGCCGAGGGGAGCGCCGGCTGCGACCCGGATCAGCGCTCCGAACTGCGGGCCTACCGCAACACGCTGGAGCGCCTGTGCCGGCACCGGGACGACGAGTGGCTGCACATCGACGACGGCACGGTGATCCACATGTACCCGTTCGCCGTGCGCGGCATGTCCGGGGACCGGGTCGTCGCCGCGGCGCGCGCCGACGGTGGCCGCTGGGAGCTGGCGGGCGTCCGGCCGCACACGGTGAACGAAACGCTGGCGCTGGACGACATCTGGAACGGGTCCGACGCGCTCGGCCGCCGGTACGACGGCGCGGCCGTCGCGCTGCCGGACGCCATTGTGGAGGATCTCGACGGCCGGCCGCTCGGCCGGCTGGTCGCCGAGGTGCGCCTGTCCCAGTTGGGCAATCACCACCTGCGGCTGGCGATGGACCTGCGCGACGCGTCGGTATCCGATGTATACAGTGCCGTGCTGCGGTCGGCGCCGGAGCACGCCGAGGTGCGGGTCCGGTGCGCCGGCACGGCGCGGGTGTGGCCGCGGCTGTCGGCGTACGCGGTCGACGTGATCGAAGCGATCGGGGCGGCGATCGGCGGCGGCACCGCGGTCAGCGTGCGGCCGGGCATGTTCCACGTGCTGATCACCGTGCTGGAGGCCTCGCTGGGCGCCGGGCCCCGGGTGCCCCGCGCGCGCCGGCGCCCGGTGGTGTCGGTCGCGGAGCTGCGCGACGCCGTCGGCGGTCAGGTGCTGCTGCGCGCGGTGCCCAACATCTTCGGCGCGCCCGCCGACTGGATCAGCTACCCGCCGCGCGAGGACGCCGTGCTGGACGTCGACCGGCGGTGCGACGAGATGGTGGCGCGGACCTGCAACACCACGCTGATCGCGGCGCTCGGCTCGCCGGCGTTCTGGGTCACCACCCGCCTGCAGATGGCGGAGTTCACCGCGTCGCTGGACGGGCTGTTCGCCGGCTGGTCCGACGCGCTGGCCCTCTTCCTCGACACCGTGACGAAACAGACGCCGGAACCGGCCGCGGACGCGGACGTCGAGGCGCTGACCCGCCACGCCGAGCAGTTGGAGCGGCAGCGGGTACGCCTGCACGCGTTCGCGGCCGACGCGCGCGCCACGCTGGATCTCATCCGCTCGCCGGCGCTGGTGGCCTCGCCGCTGGTGGCGCGGACGCTGCGCGCGATGCTGGCCGCGTCGGGGTTCGCCGAGCGGGAGGCCGAGCTGACCCGCAACGTCGACGCGGTGCTGGACGACCGGCTCGGCCAGCGGCTCGAGGTGCTGGTGCGCCGGCGCCGCGAGCGCGAGGCGCAGCTGGTGCAGGCGCGGGATCGGCGCCAGCGAGCGCGGCTGGACACGATGCTGGCCGTCATCGCCGCCGTGGGCGTGTCGGGGCTCGGGCAGATCCTGCAGGCGGGGTACGACCTGCGCAGCCGGGACGCGGTCGCGATCATCGTGGTCATCGTGCTGATCATGGTCGTGGTCGGCGCGGTCACCCGCTATCACCGCCCCTCCCCATGATCAAGGCGTCCCTGTAGTCGCTAGGACTACTTGAGGGACGCCTTGATCATGGGGAGGGCTGGATCATGGGGAGGCAAGGCCGTCGGCGACGGTGCGCAGGGCGGTGCGCACCGTCGCGAGAAGATCGGTGGCGCCGTGCTCGGCGTGGTGTTCCACGGCCACCCGGAGCGCGGCGTTGACCATCGCCGCCCGCACCTGGATGTCGAGGTCGCCCGCCGGGCGCCCGGCCCGCCGGGCGAGCGCCGCGGCGAACACCGGCTCGGCGTCGCCGTGCACCTGGAGCCACACCGCACGCAGGCCCGGCTCGGTGCGGGTGAGGCGCACCAGGTCGAGCAGGCTGGTGACGTCGGAGAGGACGTCGCCGCCGCGCTCCAGTTCATCGAGGAAGTCGGTCACGTCCCGGCCCGGCGGCCACCCGGCCAGGGCGCGCGCCGCGACCTCGATGCCGGGGGTCAGCAGGGGCAGGACGCAGCTCTCCTTGGTGGGGAAGTAGCGCCACAGCGTGCGGGCGGAGATGCCCGCGGCGGCAGCGATCTCCTCGGCGGACGTCGCCGCGACCCCCTGGGCGGTGAACAGGCGGACGGCCTCACGGGCGATCGCCAGGCGGGTCTGCGCCCTGCGCCGCTCGGTCAGCGGTGGGCGGCCGGTCCGGCGGGCGCCACGGTCCGTCGACACCTGGGCAAACTACCACTCCGTGACTTACTGGCACGCAGCGACAAAAAGTCGTACCGTGTGGTCTGATCCACAAGCGGGCATCGGAGGACAGCATGAGCGGCAGCGGGTTGGACAACAGCAGCGTCATCGTGACCGGCGCGGGGTCGGGCATCGGCCGGGCCGCCGCGCTGCGGTTCGCCCGGGAGGGCGCCCGGGTGCTGGTCGCCGACCTCAACGCCGAGGGCGCGAAGGACGTCGTGGCGCGGATCGAGGCGTCCGGGGGCACCGCGGTCGCGGTGACCGGCGACCTGAGCGACCAGGTCGTGGTCGACCTGGTCGTGCGCACCGCCGTGGATACGTTCGGCGGCGTGGACGTCCTGGTCAACAACGCCGGCATCATGGACTCGATGTCGGCGGCCGCCGACGTCTCCGACGCGGAGTGGGAGCGGCTGATCCGGGTCAACCTCACCGCGCCGTTCCTGCTGACCCGCGCCGCGCTGCCGCACATGCTCGCGAAGGGCAAGGGCGCGATCGTCAACACGGCCTCCGAGGCCGGGCTGCGCGGCAGCGCCGCCGGCACCGCGTACACCGCGTCGAAGCACGGCATCGTCGGCCTCACCCGGTCGCTGGCGGTCATGTACCGCGACGCCGGCATCCGCACCAACGCGATCGCGCCCGGCGGCACCGCGACCGGCATGATCCCGGACATCGACCCGACCACGCGCGGCGTCCAGGCCCTCATGGCGTACCGGGGGAACGTGGGCCGGGTCGCGGAGGCGGACGAGCAGGCCGCCGCGATCGTGTTCCTCGCCTCCGACGCGGCCAGCAACATCAACGGCGCCGTCCTCCCCGTCGACAACGGCTGGTCGGCGGTCTAGCGGTGAGCGAGCCGTGGGACCGCGAGGTCGACGCGGCACAGTACCCCGGGCCGGGCGCGACGCTCGCGCCCGCGGTCGTCTTCGGCTACCGCGCGGCCCGCCACGCCGCGACCCGCGCCCACCCATGATCAGGGCGTCCTTCACGTAGTTCTAGCTACGTGAAGGACGCCCGATCATGAGGGAGGGGTCGCGCCGAGCAGGGCCGCCCCGAGCGGGGTCAGGGTGTGGATGACCGTGTTGGCGTCCCGTTCGCTGCGGATCAGGCCGGCGTCGCGCAGCACCGCCGCGTGCTGGCTCGCGGTGGTGGGCGCGACGCCGGCGCGGCGGGCCAACTCGCTCGTGCTGGCCCCGGCGGCGGTGCCGTGCAGCACGCGGGCCCGCGTCGGTCCGACCAGCCGGTCCAGAGCCGGCTCGGCGGCGGTCGCCGGGCAGTGGTGGATCAGGTCCGCGGTCGGGCGGAGCGGGTAGACGATGGCCGGTGGCAGGCCGGAATCGGCCAGCGCCACCGGGTGGTACCAGCAGAAGTACGACGGGATCAGCAGCAGCCCGCGCCCGTCGAGGTGCAGGTCCCGGTCGACGGCGTACGGCATCTCCAGGACCGGCGGCCGCCAGCGCATCCCCGGCCCGAAGCCGGCCAGCAGGCCCGCCGGCCCGCCGGCGCGGCGATGCAGCGCCCGGCGCGCGTGCTCGACCTCCACGCCGCGCTTCATCGCCTCCCAGTACGGCGCGATGGCGGCCCGATGGTAGCCGGCGAGCGCCCCGCCGAGCTCCGCGAGCAGGTCCCGGTCGCCGTCGGCGAGCCGCTTGACCTCCGGTGGTACCGACGCCGGGAAGGCCAGCCGCCGCACCTCGTGCCGGACGCGGTGGACGGGCGTGTGCCGGATGGCGTCGAGGCCCGCCGGCAGGCTGAGCAGCCCTTCCGCGGGCGTGAGAAAGTCGGGAAAGTAGGACGTGTCGGGGGTCAGTGGCGACAGCACCGCCCTCGTCTGTCCAATCTGGCCGGTCTGGCGCAGCGCGTCGCGGGTGCGGCGCCGCCACGCGTGGAAGATCGGCGCGTAGCGGGCCTTGAGGATCTGGAGGCTGAGCACCGTCTCCCACAGCGGGTCGGGCGTGTCGGCCAGGTGCAGCCGCACCAGGTCGGCACCGGTGAAGTGGATCCGCAGGATCGGCATGTGCGTTCGCCCCCGTTCGCGGACGGCCGCGTCGCTGACCTGCGTGTTGCGTCGCAGACCGCAGGACTCCTGCGCGACCGTCGCCGTCCGACACATCCTTGCTCAGGAACGAGCCATCCCACCACCCGAAGAGGGGGAACATTCCGTGCGTACAGGGAGAAGGCTGCTGGTCATCCTGGCCACCGTGACCGCGCTGGTGCTGTCCGGCGCCACCGCGGCGGCCGCGTCCGGCAGCACCGAGATACCCGGGTCGCGGGTCACGTTCTACAGCAGCACCAACACCTTCGCCATCAACGACGAGACCTCGTGCGGCAACGACGGCTGGGCCGACGGCGTGTGGAAGTACGGCACGGCCGGCTCGGGCGACACCTGGAAGCATCTCAGCGGCCCGGGGTGCGGGGGCCAGGAGGTGATACCGGTGTCCATGTACGACAACCGGGTCATCTCGTACCGGGCGGTCATCGACATGAACTACGACCTCCGGATCGAGTGCTCCTCCAGCGGCGGCCCGGATCGGTGCGGCCCCTGGTACGAGGACCGCCGCTGCCCCACCGACATCCATGATCAAGGGGTCCCTCAAGTCGCTCTAACGACTTGTGGCACGCCTTGATCATGGGAGTGAGGGAGGGGTCAGCCGTCGCCGGTGCGTTTCCAGCGGAAGGTGGTGACGCAGAGGGCCACGCCGATCGCCAGCCAGGCGAGCAGCACGAGGAGGATGCGGCCCTCCTCCCAGCCGCCGGCCGGCTCGTCGGCGGCGTACGCGTCGGGCAGGAAGCCGGCGCGCAGCCCCTGCGCGATCCACTTCACCGGGAACAGCGCGGCGAAGCTGTACATCCAGCCCGGGATCTCGGTGTACCGGATGAAGATGCCGGAGATGAACGCGAGCGTGAGCGCCGGCAGGTTCATCACCGCGGCGGCCGAGCGGGCGTGCGTGACCAGGCTGGACATCGCCACCCCGAGCACCCCGAGCACGGCGAAGCCGAGCACGGTGACCCAGCCGACGGTCAGCCACTTGCCGGGCGTGGCCGGCAGCCGCACGTCGTAGAGCAGCACGCCGGCCGCGACCAGCACCGACACGCTGATGAGGCCGATGACCAGCACCATCACGACCTTGCCGAGGAAGTACGCCGGTCGCGGCATCGGCATGGTGGTCAGGCGCCGCAGCGTGCCGTTCTCCCGGTCGATCGCGATCCAGAACCCGATGTTGACCATCGCCGTGGACAGGATCGAGAACGTCATCAGCGCCGGCACCAGCGCCTGGCTGTAGGTGTACCCCTGGCCGGCCGCGCCGAGCGGCTGGTCGCCGAAGATCGCACCGAAGATCAGCATGAAGAGGATCGGCAGCGCGAACATGAAGATCACCGAGTCGCGGGCGCGGAAGAACTGCCGGGTCTCCAGCACGCCCCGGGACAGCCCCAGCTGAAGAATCACGTCGACGCCCCTCCCACGAGGTCCAGATAGACGTCCTCCAGCGTCGGCTGGTGCATGCCCAGCCCGGGCACCTCGCCGCCGAACCGCCGCGCGAGGTCGACGATCAGCGCGGTCGGGGTGGTGGTGCGCTCGGTCCGGGGTACCCCGTTGTCCCGCCACTGGACGACGGTCTCGGCCAGGTCGCGGGCGCCCAGCTGGCTGGGTTTGCCGGACGCGACCACCCGGCCCCGCGCGACCACCGCGACCCGGTCGGCGAGCGCCTCGGCCTCGTCGAGGTAGTGGGTGGTCAGCAGCACGGTGGTGCCCTCGGTGGCCAGCGACCGGATCACCCCCCAGAACTTGCGGCGCGCCTCCGGGTCGAAGCCGGTGGTCGGCTCGTCCATGAACACCAGCTCGGGCCGGCCGAGGATGCCGAGCGCCACGTCGAGCCGCCGGCGCTGGCCGCCGGACAGTTTCCGGACCCGGGCCGCCCGCTTCTCGGTCAGCCCCACCAGCTCGATCACCTCGTCGGGGTCGCGGGCGCGGGCGTAGTACCCCGCGAAGTGCCGCACCGTCTCCGCGACGGTCAGCAGCCCGGCGTCGGTGGCCTCCTGGAGCACCACGCCGACCCGGGCCCGCCAGGCCACCCCGGCCCGCGCCGGGTCGGTGCCGAGCACGCTCACCTCGCCGGCGTCGCGGTGCCGGTACCCCTCCAGGATCTCGATGGTCGTGGTCTTGCCGGCGCCGTTCGGGCCGAGCACCGCGAACACCTCGCCCGCCTGGACCGCCAGGTCCAGGCCGTCGACGGCGGCCACGCCCCGGTACGCCTTGCGCAGCCCGCGCACCTCGATGACAGCCTTCATACCGCAACCTCCAGGCGGACCAGTGTGGACACTTCGTCGTAGGTGGACGCGAGGTCGGCGGCGTCGAGGAAGCCGGCGACGACGACGAGCAGCACGTGCGTCTCCCGTTCGTGGCTGACCGCGTCGCCGGCGCCGCGCGCCGCGACCACGTGCAGCACGTCCGGGTGTTCGGCCAGCCGGTCGAGCCCGTGGATCGCGGTGAGCCGTCCGGTCCCCGCCGCGAAGACGTTGAGGGAGGCCAGCGGCGTCGGCAGCAGCGGCGCGGTGCGGGGCGCCGGTACGCCCCGGGCCACCGCGACCGCCTCCGCGACCATGTCGATGCCGGCGGTCAGGCGGTAGAGCGTGTGCGGCGACGGCCCGCCCGGCCGCCCGCCGTTGATCTCCACAATGGTCGGACCGGCCCGCTCGTCGTCGATCACCTCGATGTGCGCCACCGTGTTGTCGAGGCCGACGGCCCGCACGGCGTCGGCCACGGCGGCGCGGATGCCCGCCGCCCGGTGCGCCGGCAGGTCGAGCGGCGGGAGGGCGAAGCCCAGCTCGAAGAACCGCTCGTCGACGAGCGCCTTGTCGATCAGCGGGAGCTGCTCGACGGCCCCGTCGCGCACGATGACGTCGACGCAGTACTCCCGCCCCGACAGCCGGCTCTCCACCAGGAAGGACCGCCGCGGGTCGACGGCGCCGCCGGCCAGCGGCCGCGCGTAGAGCCGGCCCACGTCGGCGGCGGGCACCCGCGCGGCCAGCGTCCGGTAGGCCGCCGCCAGCGCCGGCACGCTGTCGACCGCCAGGACCAGATGGCTGCCGGTACCGTTGACCGGCTTGACGACCGCCGGCAGCCCGACGTCGTCGGCCACCGACTGTGCGTCCTCCTCAGTGGACAGCAGCGCGTACCGGGGTCCGGGCAGCCCGGCGTCCCGCAGCGCGCGCCGGGTGGCGTGCTTGTCGCGGGTGCGCGCGACCGCGTGCGCCGGCGACCGCCCGACGCCCAGCAGCTCGGCGGCGGCCGCGGCGCCGGCGACGCAGCCGTCGTTGCCGGACAGCACCGCGCCGATCCGGGCACCTCGGGCGAGCCGCCGCGCGGCCGCGGCCACCGCCCCGGGGTCGGTGGGATCGTCGACGGTCGCCATCCGGTCCACAAGAGACGCCAGGTTCGCGGGGTCCGCCGTCACCAGCCCCACCAGGCAGCCCGCGGCCCGGACCACGGCGGCGACCTGCGCCACCCAGCTCCGCCCGGTGTCGTGGACCACCACGACGATCTCCTCCGAGGCGCCCATCGTCACGCTCCCTCGGCGCGCAGCCGCTCGACCCGCTCGACCAGGCTCGCCACGGTGGGCGTCTCGAAGAGCGCGCGCATCGGCAATTTGATCCGCAGCGCCTTGCGGAGCTGCGCGACGAGCTGGACGGCTACCAGTGAGTTGCCGCCGAGGGCGAAGAAGTCGTCCTCGATGCCGACCCGCTCGACGCCGAGCACGCTCTGCCACACCTCGACGAGGCGCTCCTCCAGCACGGTCCGGGGCGCGACGTAGGTGCCGGCCGCCGCGCCGCTGCCCACAGTGGACGCTCCCGCCCCGGAGTGCCATTCGGCGGCGGCCCGCTGGACGCGCTCGCGTACCGTCGCCACCCGGATGGGCACGACGGCGACCTGCGGGCCGGCGTCGGCCGCCAGCACGCGGCGCAGCGCCCGCGCGCCCTCGCTCGGGCTGATGCTCTCCTCGCCGGCGCCCTCGGCGCCGGTGGCCGCGCCGCCCGGCGCCGGCCGCAGGTTGCCGGCCACCTCCTCGGGGTCGACCCGGCGCAGCGTGAAGTCGGAGATCTCCACCAGCACCCGGCCGTCCGGGGCCACCAGCGTGACCTCCGCCGACAGCAGGCCGGCGCCGCCGGTGCCGGTGTCGCGGTAGCGCAGATGGCTGTGGAAGCGGGCGGGCAGCCGGTCGTGGACCAGCACCCGGCCGTACGCCAGCGGCAGGTAGCTGCCCTCGGCGCCGGTGAAGCCGAACGACGTGGCGATGTCGAGCAGCGCCGGGTGCAGCGTCCAGCGGTCCAGGTCGGCCGCGGCGGCCGGCGGCGCCTCGATGAGGGCCAGGTCCTCGCCGTCACCGGCGTACGCTTCGCGCAGGCAGTCCCACCGGTCGCCGTAGCTGACCACAGTGGAGCGTCGGGTGCCGTGCACCGGGCGGCAGCGGGCCCGGATCGCGGCCACGTCCACGGTGGACGGCTCGCCGGCGGCGACGCACCCGCCGCGGAACTCGGCGTGGACCCGCCCGTCGCCACTCAGGATCCGGAAGTCGCCGTCGGCGTCCTGCACCACCCGGTACCGGCCGGTCGTGCCGTCCGGCACGGCGAGCGGTTCCAGGAAGCTCAGCTCGCGCAGCTCGACCAGCCCGTCGCTGGGGACGAGGTGGCTGACCGCCTCGCGGGCGCAGTCGAGGTGCGCGGTGCCGGGCAGCACCGCGACGCCGCCGATCCGGTGCTCGTCCAGCACCCAGTGGCTGTCCGGGCCGACCACGCCGGACAGGGTGTCGTCCCGCCGGCCGGTGAGGATGGGGTGGGTGAGCGTGGCGAGCGCGGACTCGGACGCCCGCACCAGCGCGGTGGCCCGGGTGGCGACCTCGGCGGCCATGCCGACCTCGTCCCAGCGGCCCCAGTTCACCGAGACGACCGGGGCGCGCCAGCCGTGCCGGGAGCGGGCATAGGCGTCCTGGAACGCATTCGCCGCGCAGTAGTCGACCTGGCCCATCCCGCCGGCGATCGCGGTGATCGAGGAGCACAGCACCACGAAGTCCAGCGGGAGGTCGCCGAAGACGGCCGCCAGCGCGAGCGTGCCGGCCACCTTCGGGCGCAGCACCGCGGCCGCCGTGGCGGGGTCCTTCACCTCGATCATGCCGCTGCCGGGAGAGCCGGCGGCGTGCACGATGCCGGCGAGCGGCCAGCCTTCCGCGTCGATCTCGGCGCGGACCCGCCGCAGGTCGGCGACCTCCGCCACGTCGGCGGCGCGCACGACGACGGTGGCGCCGGCCCGCTCCATCCGCCGGATGGCGGCGATCGCCCGGCCGGTGCGGTCGACGACGCCGTGCCGGGCCAGGTGATCGTCCCAGGTGGACCGGTCGGGCAGGGTGGTGCGGGACAGCAGGACGAGGGCGCCGCGGGTGCGCCGCGCCAGGTCCTCGGCCACCGTGATGCCGACCCCGCCGAGGCCGCCGGTCACCAGGTAGCAGCCGCCGGCGCGCAGCCGCGGCTCGTCGTCGGTGTACGTCACCTGCGCGTAGTCCAGGCTCCACCGCCGGCCGCCGCGCAGGGCCAGCTCGGTGCCGGTGTCGCGCGGCGGGCGGCGCAGCTCCGCCACCACCTCCTCGGGGGTGGTGCGGCCGGTGACGTCGATGCGCCGCACGGTCAGGCCGGCGACCTCCAGCGGCGCCACCCGGGCGATGCCGGCCAGCGTGGCGTGCTCCGGGCGGTGCAGGCCGCCGCCGGGCGCGTCCTCGGTCTCGCTGGTGACCAGGTCCAGATGGATGTCCCGGCTGGTGGCGGCGATCGCTTTCACCAGCGCGAGGATGCCGAAGAAGCCGGTGTCGAGCGCGGCGGTCGCGGCGGCCGGGTCCGCACCGGCCGGCGCACCGTCCATCGTGGCGGCGTGGATGACCCGTCCGGGGGCCGGCTCGGCCAGGTCGTAGGCGTCGCCGGGCCGGACCACGGTGACGTCCACACCGGACGCCCGCAGCGCGTCGCCGAGCCGCTCGCCGCGCGGGCCGGCCACGAACAGCAGGCACGCGGGGAACGGCTCCGCGCGCTCGCTGCGGCGCAACGGGCGCCAGGTCGGCACCGCGTACCACTCGGTGGGCGCGAGCGGGCCGGTGCCCGCGTCCCGCGCGTCGTCCCGCTCCCGGGCCTCGACCGGATCCGGGTCCACCCAGAACCGCTGGCGCTGGTGCGGATAGGTGGGCAGCGGCACCCGGTGCCCGGACGGGCCGAACCGCTCGCTGTCCAGCGGCACGCCGGCCGCCCAGAGCCGCCCGGCCGTCGTGTAGAGCGCGAGGACCTCGGCGCCGGCACCGAGCGCGGCGTCCGGAAGGCTCTGCAACGGGGGCAGGCCGTCGCGCGGCACCTGGGCGCGCACCAGGCCGCTGAGCTGGCGCCCGGGACCGCACTCCAGGAACCGCCACGGGCCGTCCGCGGCGGTCAGCGTGGCTACGCACGCCGCGAACCGCACCGGCCGCCGCAGGTGCCCGGCCCAGTAGTCCGGGTCGGTGGCCTGCTCCGCGGTGATCCAGTCACCGGTCACATTGGACAGAAAGGGGGCAGTGGGCGCGTTTCTCGGCACGGCCGCCACCGCGGCCGCGAAGGCGGCGAGGATGGGGTCCATCATCGGCGAGTGGAACGCGTGCGACGTGCGCAGCGCGCGGCAGCTCACCCCCGCCGCGCGCAGTGCGGTGGCGAACGCGGTCACCGCCGGCGCCGCGCCGGCGACGACGCAGCCCGGCCCGTTGACCGCCGCGACGGTGACCCCCGCCGGCAGCCGGCCGGCCAGCTCGGCCTCGTCGAGCCCCACGGCCAGCATCGCGCCCGGCGGCATCGCCTGCATGAGCCGGCCGCGCGCCGCCACCAACCGGGTCGCGTCGGCCACGGTGAACACGCCGGCGAGGGTGGCCGCCACGTACTCGCCGATGGAGTGCCCGATCATCGCCGCCGGCCGCACCCCC
Organism: Actinomycetes bacterium KLBMP 9797; assembly: GCA_037414955.1. Classification (GTDB taxonomy): domain Bacteria; phylum Actinomycetota; class Actinomycetes; order Mycobacteriales; family Micromonosporaceae; genus Phytohabitans. The sequence goes on along the minus strand of JBBEWH010000203.1, from coordinate 39,847 downwards.
CAGCTCTCCCACAGGCGCGCCAGCGCGTACTCCACGATGAACAGCGCCGGTTGCGTCCACTGTGTCTGGTTGATCCGGTCGCCGGGCTGTTCCCAGCCGGCGCGGAACGTCAGGCCCAGCGCGGCCAGGCACTCGTCGGCGGCGGCCGCGAACACCGGTTCCGCCTTGTAGAGCTCGGCGCCCATCCCCGGGTACTGGGCGCCCTGGCCGGGGAACAGGAACGCCACCCGCGACGGCTTGTCCGTGGCGACATCGGCGAGCAGCCGCTTCGGGTCGCGCAGCGCCGCCGCGGCGTCCGCCGGGTCGCGGGCCACCACCACCGCCCGGTGCGCCCGCTCGGTCCGCCCGGCGCGCAGCGTGTACGAAACGTCGGCCAGGTCGGCGTCGCGGCGGTTCTCCAGGTGCCCGGCGAGGTCCGCGGCCGCCTGGGCGAGCGCGGCGTCCGTCGCGGCGGAGAGCTGCAGCGGGTACGCCGCGCGCGCGGACGCCGTCCGGGTCGGGCGCGGCGGCGCCTGCTCCAGCACCAGGTGGGTGTTGGTGCCGCCGACACCGAACGAGCTGACGCCCACCCGGGGCGGCGCGCCGAAGCCCTCCAGCTTGGCGGGCGCGGTGACCACGTAGAACGGGCTGTTCGTGAAGTCGATCGCCGGGTTGGGGCGCTCGTAGTGCAGCACCGGCGGGGCGATGCCGGCCTCCAGGGCCAGCACCGCCTTGGCGATCCCCACGATGCCGGCGGCCTGGCTCAGGTGCCCGATGTTGCCCTTGACCGAGCCGATCCCGCACCATTGGCGGTCGGCGGTGCCGTCCCCGTACACCCGGGACAGCGCCGCCACCTCGATCGGGTCACCCAGCGCGGTGCCGGTGCCGTGCGCCTCGACGTACCCGATGGTGCGCGGGTCGACGCCGGCGGAGCCGACCGCCTGGGCGACGACCGCGGCCTGGCCGGTCACGCTGGGCGCGGAGAAGCCGAGCTTGTCGGCGCCGTCGTTGTTGATGGCGTTGCCGAGGATCACCGCGCGGATGTGGTCGCCGTCGGCGACCGCGTCCGCGAGCCGCTTGACGAGCACCGCGCCGGCGCCCGAGCCCCACAGCGTGCCACCGGCCGCCGCGTCGAACGGCCGGCAGTGCCCGTCGGCGGAGGTGAAGCCGTCCACCGCCACGTATCCCATGCCGTGCGGCAGCTCGACATTGACGCCGCCGGCCACCGCCACGTCGCACTCGCCGTTGCGCAGCGCCTCGCACGCCAGGTGCACCGCCACCGCCGACGTGGAGCACGCGGTGTGGACGGTGAGGCTCGGGCCGCGCAGGTTCAGCTTGTACGACACGGTGGTCGCCACGTAGTCCGGCGAGTTGGCGGCGGTGACCGACAGCGCGCCGCCGGACACCGACGCCCAGAACTGGCGGTTCCGGCGCAGGTTCAGCCACTGGTACCGCAGGTGGCCGGCGCCCGCGTAGACGCCCACCGTGCCGCGGTGCCGTGCCGGGTCGTAGCCGGCGTCCTCGAACGCGGTGAGCGCCACCTCCAGGAACAGCCGGTGGTGCGGGTCGGTCAGCTCCACCTCGCGCCGGGTCATGCCGAACAGCTCGGCGTCGAATCCGTCCACGCTGGACAGTACCGGCGCGGCGGACACCCAGCTGGGGTGGTCGAGCGACTCGGCCGGCACCCCGAGCGCGATCTGCTCCGCTCGGCTGTAGAACCGGATCGACTCCGTGCCGTCGAGCAGGTTCTGCCAGAACCGGGTCGCGTCGTCCGCGCCCGGTACCCGGACCGCGAGCCCGATGATGGCGATCGGCTCGACGCCGGCTTCGGTGGCGCTGGCTTCCGTGGCGCTGGGTTCGGTGGCATGGCGGGGTTCGGTGGCATGGTGGGGTTCGGCGGCATGGTGGGGATCGTCAGGCACGGTTCCTCCTGTTGCGGTTGCGGGCGCGCCGGGCCGAGACCAGGCGCGCCGACTCGTCGAACGCCACGCCGGCCTGCCCATGACCCCCGTCAGCGCTGTCGGGGCCAGCGTCGAGGTGCGCCGCGAGGGCGCGCACGGTGGGGAAACGGAAGAGGTCGACCAGCGTCACCGCACGGCTGGCCGTCTCGTTGAGCCGGGCCTGGATCCGCACCAACCCGAACGACGTGCCGCCGGCGTCGAAGAAGTTGTCGGTGGCGCGGACCGCCGGCACGCCCAGCACCTCGCACCAGACGGCGGCCACGGCACGCTCGGTGTCGGTGCGCGGGCCGCTCGGTGTGTGGTGGTGAGCGGCCCGGGGTCGCGCGGCGCCGTCGGTGCGGAACCGGGTCGGCGCGGCGGCCGCCGGCCGGTCGGGGTGCGCGACCAGGTGCCCCAGCAGGTCCACCAGGTCGGTGCCGAGCCGCGCGATCCGGTCCGGGTCGTACCGGTCGGCGTCGTACCGCAGGTCGATGGCCAGCGCGCCGCCGCGCTCCACCAGGTAGACGGTCAGGTCGACCGGCGCGCCGGGCACCGCGAGCGGCACCGGTTCGGCCGTGGTGCCGGGCAGGTCCAGGTGCGGTTTGGGGAACGTGTAGGCGTTGAAGATGACCTGGACCAGCGGGTGCTGGCCGGGTTCGCGCGGCACCCGCAGGGCGGCCACGAGCTGTTCGAGCGTCGCGGCCGGGTGCGCGGTGGCGGCCAGCAGTTCGGCCGCGGCCCTCTTGACGGCGTCGGCGAAGCGCTCCGGGTGGGCGCGGAGCCGCACGGGCAGCACGTCGACGAAGAAACCGACCGCGTCATGCGTCGCGGCGAGGCCGCGGTCGGCGACGACCGCGCCGACGAGCACGTCGGAGCGGCCGGTGAGCCGGTGCAGCGCCTCGCCCAGCGCGGCCAGCACCACGGTCGCCGGGGTGGCGCCGACCGTGGTGGCCAGCCGCCGCACCGCCCTGTCCAACGCCTCGCCGAGCGGCACGGGGTGCGTGGCGCCCCGGTGCCGGCGGACCGGCCCGCCGAGCCGGTCCGCCGGCAGCTCCACAGTGGTAGGTGCGCCGCGCAGGTGCCCGTTCCACCAGCGCAGGTCGGCCGCGCCGTCCGCCGCGTCCCGGCGGGCCCGCCAGGCCACGTAGTCGGCGTATCCGAACGGCAGCGCCGGCAGCCGCGCCGGCTCGCCCGCGACGGCCCGGCGGTACGCGTCGGCCAGGTCGGCGTACAGGATGGACTGCGACCAACCGTCCATGATGGCGTGGTGGAACGCCAGCGCCAGCACGTGATCGGGCGAGCCGGTCAGGCGGTAGAGCGTGGCCGACCACAGCGGACCGTGGGCGAGGTCGAAGACGCGGGCGGCGGTCGCGGTGAGCGCGGCGGGCAGCTCGGCCTCGGCCAGGTCCACCACCGGCAGCGGCACCGGGCCCGCCGGGTCGCACACCACCACCGGGAGGCCGCTGGCGTCGGTGATCCGCCAGCGCAGGACCGCGTGCCGGGTGGCCACCGCCGTGAGCGCCGCCCGCAGCGCCGCCGGGTCGAGCGGCCCGCGCAGCCGCTCGGCGAACACGAGGTTGTAGGCGGTGAACCCGGGCGCCAGCTTGTCCAGGAACCACATCCGGCGCTGGGCGGGGGACAGGGCGGGTGCCGCCACACCCGTAGCGGTCGGCGCGGCCAGGGCGGGCGCGGCGGCGACCCGCTCGGCCAGCGCGGCGAGCGTGCGCGCGGCGAACAGGTCCGCGACGCCGACGTCCCGGCCCAGCTCGGCCCGGATCGCGGCGATCAGCCGCATCGCGTCGAGCGAGTGCCCGCCCGCGGCGAAGAAGTCCGCGTCCGGGGCCGCTGCCACCCCCAACACCCGCTCCCACAGGGCAGCGACGTCCGTTGTTGGGAAGGGACCCTTCCTATGCGTAAAACGATGGGAAGGGGCCCTTCCTTGCATCAGGGCGGTGTGGTCCACCTTGCCGCTGGTTGTTAACGGGAGGGTTGTGCGCCACTCCAGGGTGCGGGGGATCATCGCCGCGGGGAGGCGGGTGGCGAGGAAGGCGCGCAGGTCGGCGGGTTCCGGGAGTTCCGTGTCGCCGCCGGCCGGCACGAGGTACCCGATCAGTTCGGTGGCCGGCTGCGGCGCGGTCGCGACGACCGCGGCCTGCCGGACCCGGGGGTGTGCGCGCAGCGCGGCCTCGACCTCGCCCAGCTCGACCCGCTGGCCACGGACCTGCACCTGGCCGTCGCGGCGGCCGACGAACACCAGACCGCCGTCGGGCAGCCGGCGCACGAGGTCGCCGGTGCGGTACATCCGGCCATCGGGATGCGCGGGGTCCGGCTCGGGGACGAAGCGCTCGGCGGTCAGCTCCGGCCGGTTCAGGTATCCGAGCGCCACCCCCGGGCCCGCGATGCCCAGTTCGCCCTCGCCGTCCTGCTCGTCCACAATGTACAGTCGATGGCCGGGGAGCGCGGCGCCGAGCGGCAGCGGGCCGGTCCAGTGCCCGCGCAGCTCCGTGGCGACCTGCACGACGGTGGCCTCGGTCGGGCCGTACGCGTGGAAGAACCGGCAGCGGCCACGCGCCGTCCACTGGCCGACGAGCTCGGGCGGCACCACCTCGCCGCCGACGATCAGCACCTCGAGGTGCGGCAGGGCGGCCGGCTCGAGCAACGTGGCCACGGCGGGCGGCGACGCGGCCCAGGTGACCCGATGCGCGGCCAGGAACCGCTGCAGGCGGGCCGGGTCGGCGCGGTCCTCCTCGCCGGCCAACTGCACCGCGCCGCCGGCGGTCAGCGGCACGAACAGGTCGTAGCAGGAGGCGTCGAACGCGAGTGAGTGCATTGCCAGCGCGCGCATCTCCGGGCCGATGCCGGGCAGCCAGCCGGGGCAGCCCGCGACCCAGGCGGCGATGTTGCGGTGCGTGGTGAGCACGCCCTTGGGGCGGCCGGTCGAACCGGAGGTGTACATGACGTAGGCGAGGTCGTCGGGGTCCGGGAGCCGCGGCGGCACCGGTCCGGCGCCGGTGCCCGGCCCGGGCGGCGCGACGTAGCGCAGGTCGCCGTCGTCGCCGAACAGCGCCCGGCCGGCCGCGTCCGCCACGACCAGCCCGGCGCCGGCGTCGTCGAGGATGCGGCGCGCGCGGGACCGCGGGTTGCCGAGGTCGACCGGCACGTACGCGGCACCGGCGAACCAGATGCCCAGCAGCGCGGCGACGGTGGCCGGCTCCCGGCGGGCACACAGCCCGACGAGGGTCCCCGGGCCGGCGCCCCGGCCGCGCAGTTCGGTGGCCAGGGCGGTGGCCCGGGACACCAGCTCCCGGTAGGTCAGCTCGGCCGACCACTGCCGGACGGCGATCGCGGCCGGCGTGCTCTGGGCGCGGGCCAGGATCGCCCCGGGAATCGTCTCAACCATCGCTCACCTGGATCCGTAGCTCGCTCAGGTACCGCTCACCGGCACCGTCGACCACCCACGCCTGGTCCGGCGCCGGCAGCATCTCCGTCACCGTCACCTCGCACCCGCCGCCGGCCGTCGCGGCCGCGGCGCGCAGCGCGGTGCTGAGCGCCCGGACGTACAGCGGGCCACGGAAGTCCACATAGGTCGGCTTGGTCTCGGTGCCGGCGCGGACGAAGACCCGCTCCGGCAGCCCGAGCCGGTGCCGCCAGCGGCGCGCCGCCAGGAAGCGCTCCCGGTCACCGGTGACGTCCGCCAGCCCGGTCGCGGCGACCGTGGTCCGCCAGGTCTCCCGGGCGACCACCAGCCGGTCCACCGTGACCCGGGGACTGTGCGGGCGGCCGCCGAGCACCTCGAACGCGTCCACCGCCCGGGTGGCCAGCAGCGCGCCGAACACCTCCAGCAGCGGCCAGCGCCGGCCGTCCGGGGCGTGCGCGGCCAGCTCGCCGCCGCTCGTTCCGCGCGCGGCGTCGGGGTCCGGCCGGACCACCAGCGCGGCAGCGGGCGCCAGGCGGTTCCGGTCGGCGCCCGGCGCGGCGGCGAACCCGAGCTGCGCGTCCGTCGGGCCGGCGAGCACCGGCGCCAGCCGGCCGGCGCCGCGCGGCCAGTCCGGCGGGTACAGCAGGCGCATCCGGCCCGGTCCGAGGTCGGCCGCCAGCGCGCGGACGAGCGCGTCCGGGTCCGGGTGGAAGCCGACGAAGAGGGCGTTGTCGAACGTCGGCCACGCCACGTGCAGCTCGCCGAGCACGGCCGTGAAGGCGCCCCGGTTGAGGTCCTCGGCGCTCGCCGCGCACAGCAACAGGTCCGGGCTGTGCAGCCGGCCGGCCGACCAGCCCGGGCCGCGGTCCGGGAAGAGCTCCGCGACCGGCCCGGCGAGCCGGGCGGCGGACAGGTCGAGCCGCGCGCCGCCGTCATCGGCGAGTCTCAGGACGGTCTCCCAGCGCTTGCGGAAGGCCGCCACGGCCGCGTCGGCCGGCCGGTCGCCGTCCCCGAAGAACAGTCCCTGCGCCAGGAACCACAACTCGCCGAGGTACACGGTGGAGCCGCTCGCGGCCAGGTCGTCGTACAGCTCGCGCAGCGCCGCCGCGTGCACGTCGGCGAGCTCGGCGCACAGCCAGCGCGCGGCCCGCAGCATCAGGTCGAGCGGCGCGGCGAGCGCGTCGAGCAGGCCGGCGCCGAAACGGACGTCCAGATCCCGGAGGGTGTCCTCATAGCACAGTCGCCGCCCGGCATAGTGCTGACCGGCGGCCCGGTGCGGTGCGCGGCCGGTGACCTCCGTGAAGACCCGGTCCAGCGCGGCCAGCGCGGTCCGGAGCGCGGCCGGGCGCCCGGCCGCGCCGGCCACCGCGTCCCGGGCGTCCCGCAGCCGGCGCAGCCCGCCCGCCGCGACGGCGCGGGCCGCCGGGTCGGCGATCGCCGCGATCCGGGCCGCCAGCACGGACTCCGCCGTGGGGTCGCTCGGGATGTCGAAGTCCCAGCGCAGCAGGCCGCGCTCCACCAGCCGGGTCAGCAGCAGGTACCCGTCGTCGGCGCGCGGCAGCCCCAGTCCGGCCACCACCTCGGCGGCGGGCCGGGTGCCGTCGCAGGCGGCCAGGGCGGCCCGCTCGACCGGCGAGAGCGGCTGCGGCGGCCGCGGCGGGTCGAGCGCGTGCCGGCCGTCGACCGCCACGTGCGGCTGCGGGCGCGGGCACAGGCAGCGCCGCACGGCCGGGTCGGCGGCGAGGGCCTCGGCGTACGCCCGGACCGCCCACGCCTCCAGGAACACCCGGCGGTCCCGCACCAGCGCCGGTCCCGGGCGGGCCACCACCACGTCGGGCAGCACGTTATCGACAAGCGCCCAGCACACCGGCCCGAAGAAGCCGATGGTCTCGTTCTTCGCGCAGTACCGCTGCCAGTACCGCACCACGGTCGCCTCCCGGTGCCGGGCGACGCTGGGCCGGTACCGCTTGCCGACCGCCAGCGCGTCCAGTGTGGACACCATGCCGGGGTTCTGCCACGTGACCGCCTCGCGGAAGCGCGGGTCGGTGGCGAGCGCCCGCACCTCGTCGCGGCCGGCGGCCACGGCGTCCGCGAACGCGCGCTCGAACGCCGCGCCCGCGCCGGTGCCGCCGAGCCAGGCGTCCGCCGCCGCCGCGCACGCCGGCGCGGCGAACCGGTCCAGGCCGCGCGCGGGAAAGCCGGTGGTCCGCAGGATCGCGTCCCGCCACACCGACCACCGGCCGAGCGCGACGCGATGCGGCGCCACCAGCCGCCCCTCGATGAGGGCGGCCAACTCGGGCAATTGGTGGCGCGGGAAGAAGTGCCCGCCGGGCAGTACGTGCAGCGCGAAGCCAGCGGTGGTGTGCCGCTGCCAGTCGCGCATCTGGTCGAGCGGCACCGCCGCGTCGTCCGCGCCCGCGAACCCGACGATCGGCACCGGCAGCGGCGCGTCCTCGGCGTACACGTAGCCGTCGAGCCACGCGAAGTCCGCGCGCAGCGCCGGCAGTACCAGCTCCAGCAGCTCGGGTTCCGCGGCGACCTCGGCCGGCAGCCCGCCGCGGGTGCGCAGCCGCGCGACCAGCTCGTCGTCGTCCACCAGCGACAGGCCGTCGAACGGGCCCGCGGTGACCACGTCGGGCGCGCGGCACGCGCTGACGAACAGCGCCTCCGGCAGGCGGGCGCCGGCCGCCCGCAACCGGCGGACCACCTCGAACGCCAGCCGGGCACCCAACGAATGGCCGAAGAGGGCGTACCCGCCGGAGGCGGCCGCCGCGACCGCCGCCGCCAGCGCGTCCGGGTCGACGGTGGGGTCCTCCAGGATGCGGCTCTCCCGGCCGGGCAGCTGCACCGGGCGCACCTCCACGGCGGCGCCGAACGCGGCCGCCCAGCCGGCGTACGCGCTGGCCCCGGCGCCGGCGTAGGGCAGGCACAGCAGCCGGACGGCCGCGCCGGGTCGCGCGATCGGGATCTGGAACCACGTCATGGCGCCACCACCCCGTCGACCCAGTAACGGCGGCGCTGGAACGGGTATCCGGGCACGGGGGTCCGCCAGCCGCGCGCCGCGGGCGGCTCGGCGACGACCACGTGGGCGTTGGTGCCGCCCATGCCGAACGCGCTGACCCCGGCGATCCTCAGGCCGTCGGTCCCGGTTGCCTCGGACCCTGCCGGCTCGGACCCTGCCTCCTCGGAGCCTGCCGCCTCGGACCAGGGACGGGTCTTGACCGGCACCACCAGCGGGCCGAAGTCCGCCTCCGGGTTGGGCTCGACGAAGTGCAGGCTGGCCGGAATCTGTCCATGCTGGACCATCAGCACCGCCTTGAGGAGACCCGCGATCCCCGAGGCGGCGTCCAGATACCCGATGTTGCTCTTGACCGAACCGAGGAAGGCGCGGTTCGCGCCGAACACCCGGCGCAGCGCGGCCACCTCGATGGCGTCGCCGAGCAGCGTGCCGCTGCCGTGCCCCTCCACGTAGCCCACGTCCGCGGCGGAAAGCTCCGCAGCCGCCAGCGCCTCGGCGACGGCGGTCGCCTGCCCGGCCACGCCCGGCACGGCGTAGCCGCCGCGGTCGGCGCCGTCGTTGCTCACCGCCCAGCCGCGCAGGACGGCCCGGATCTGGTCGCCGCCGGCGACCGCGTCGGCCAGGCGGCGCAGCACCACCGCGCCCGCACCGCTGCCGAAGCCGGCGCCCCGGGCGTTCCGGTCGAACGCCCGGCACACCCCGTCCGGCGAGACGAGGCCGGTGTGCGGGTGCGGGAACCCGGGCAGGTCCACGCTGCTGCCGCCGGCCACCGCCAGGTCGCACCGGTAGTCCAGCAGGCTCTGCGCGGCCAGGCAGACCGCCACCAGCGACCCGGAACAGGCGGTCTGGACGGCGATCGCGGGCCCTCTGGCGCCGAGCCGGTACGCGACCCGCGCCGGCAGGTGGTCGGGTGTCTGGTGTGGAGGGTGATGCCGGTCGCCGGCGAGCAGCCGCATGATCAGGTACTGGTTGACCGACGTCGACGCGAAGACACCGGCGCGCAGCGGCAGCGCGCCCGGCGGGTATCCACTGTCCTCGACCGCCTGCCACGCCACCTCCAGGAACATGCGGTGCTGCGGGTCGGTGTCGATGGCCTGCCGCTCGTCGAACCCGAAGAACCCGGCGTCGAAGTCGGTGACCCCCGGCGTGGGCGCGCCCGAGCTGTCCACGGCGTCGCACAGGTTGCGCCAGAACTCGCCGACGTCGGCGGCGCCCGGAAACCGGCCCGCCACGCCGATGACGGCGATCTCGTCACCCGTCATGGCCGCACCACCGCCCCCTCCGCGCCCTGCCGACCGCCGTCGCGGCCGCGGCGGAGCCGGGCGGTGCGGCGCGACGCCATCCGGTGCGCGACGTCGTCGCTGTCGGGCGCCCGCTCACCGCCGTCGAGGAGCCCCGCCATCCCGGCGATGGTCGGCTGGCCGAGCAGCGCGACCAGCGGGAGGTCGACGCCGGTCGCCGCCGCCAGCCGGTACTGCAGCCGCGCCAGCGCCAGCGACGTGCCGCCCACGTCGAAGAAGCTCGCCGCCCGGTCCACGGCGCCGGCACCGAGCACGTCGGACCAGACCCGCGCGACCAGGCGCTCCCGATCGCCCACCACCCGCGGCTCGCTGGGCGGTGGCGGCGATGGTGGCTGCGATGGCGGCGTCACCGCCAGGAGCGCGCGCACGTCCACCTTGCCGCTGGCCGTCAGCGGCAGCTCGTCGACCACGGAAACGCGCTGCGGCAGCAGGTGGGCGGGCAGCCGGCGGGCGAGCCGGCGGCGCAGCGCCGCGGCATCGGTGGGGTGCCCGCGGGACGGCTGGACGAACGCGTGCAACTCCGCGCCGCCGGGCCGGGCCGCCACCACGGCCCGCACCACCCCGGGGAGCTGTTCGAGCGCCGCCTCGACCTCGCCCAGCTCGACCCGGTGGCCGCGGACCTTCACCTGCCGGTCCGCGCGTCCGATGTGGAGCAGCTCGCCGCCGGGCAGCCGGCGGACGACGTCGCCGGTCCGGTAGAGCGTCCCGTCCGCGCCGAACCGTTCAGCGGTCAGGCGCGGGTCGTCGAGGTAGCCCAGCGCCAGGTAGTCGCTGCGGATGGCCAACTCCTTGGCGTCGCCACTGTCGCCACCCTCGCCACTGTCGCCACCCTCGCTGCCGTCGCCGTCGAGGTCGAGCAGCACCGGCGCGTACCCGGCCAGCGGCGTCCCGATCGGCAGCACGTCGCCAGATGGCTCTGTGTTCGGCGAAATCTCTGTGTTCGGCGAAATCTCGATGCCCGGCGGGATGTGGTGCTGCACGGTGAAGCTGGCCTCGGTGGCGCCGTAGCCGTTGACGAACACGCAGTCCGGCGCGAAGTGCGCCCGCGCCCGCCGCAGGTCCGCCCGGGTGGCCGGCTCGCCACCGAGCAGCGCCAGCCGCACGCTCGGCAGCCGCGCCGCCGGACCGTGGGTATCGGTGACGAAGTCCAGCAGGGCGCGGAAGACGGTCGGCGTCGAGTGGTAGACGGTGACCGCGCTGCCCGCCAGCGTCGCGGCGAGCCGGGCCAGCCCGTGGGTCCGCACGTCGGCGAGGACCAGCGTGGCGCCGCTCAGCAGCGCGCCGTACAGGTCGCTGACCGACATGTCGTAGCAGAACGAGGTGAGCAGGCTGACCCGGTCGCCGGGGCCGAGCCGCAGGTTGCCGATGTGGTTCCCGATGCCGTGCAGGACGCTGCGGTGGCTGTGCACCACGCCCTTGGGGCGACCGGTCGAGCCCGAGGTGAACAGGATGTACGCCGGCTGGCCGGCCGCCGCCGCTGGGAGGGCGCCGCCGGCGGTGTCCTCAGTGGTGTCCTCGGTGGTGTCCTCGGTGGTGACGAGCCGGGCGGCCGGCGCGAGCGTCTCGGCCAGCCGCCGGTGGCGGCGCTGCGTCACGAGTACCCGCGCGCCGGCCTGGCCGATCATGTCGCGCAGGCGGCCACGCGGATAGTCGGGGTCGAGCGGCACGTAGCAGCGGCCGGCCGCGAGGACGCCGAGGATGGCCGCCACCATGTCCACGCCGTGGTCCAGGAGCACGCCGACCGGCGTACCGCCGGATTGGTGGTGTCCGGTGTGGACGGCGGCGGCGATGCCGCCGGCGCGGGCGGACAGCGCGGCGTAGGTGACGGCGCGGTCGCCGGCGCGGACGGCGACCCGGTCGGCGTGCCGCCGGGCCGCGTCGGCGAATGCCGCCGGCAGTGTCGAGTCGCGGTAAGGAGCCGAGTCGTGGTAAAGAGCCGAGTCGTGGTAAGGAAAGGACATCAGGGGTGGTCGTCCAAACACCATTCGATTGCTCCAATGGCGCGAAGTGGTGTGACGAATACGCAATTCCGGGATCTGTATTGGCCAACATCATGTGCGCCATTCTGGGTGATCGCCATCAGGTTTCTGCGGGTGCCGCGGTGGCCGACAGGGCGCGGTGGTCGCACTTTCGGGGGAAGCTGAGCAGCTCACCAACGTGCGGGTGGCGCAATATCAAGCTATGTGCTCGATGACGACGATGTGGACCCTTAAATTCGAGACCGTTGGCTATTCTCTAGATGTCGGTGGAATGCGCCGGTCGCGGCCGATGTGCGTTGTGGGCGAAATGGCGGATGCCGGCACGCCGTATCCCGCGCGGAGTTTGTTTGGTACCTGTGGGTGGTGCTGACGATCAGGGTCGCCGGCGAGCGTGATCTCACCGCCGTCGGCGCGTTGCACCACCGCGCCCGCGCGCTGGCCTACGCCCGCTTCGCGCCGCCCGGCGCGCTGGCCACGAGCACGCCGCGGCGCGCGGCCGAGCACTGGGCCCAGCGGTGGCGCGGCGGGCGGGACGCCAACCGGCTCGCGGTCGCCGAGGACGAGGGCGAGATCGTGGGGTTCACGTATGTGGGCCGGACGCCGAGCCGGATACCGGCGTGCTCTTCGCGATCCACGTCGACCCGGCGACCCAGGGCCAGGGCGTGGGGAGCGCGTTGCTGGCCGACGCGCTGGGCGCGCTGGCGGCGCGGGGTTGGCGGCGCGCGGTGCTGTGGGTGTTCGCCGGCAACGTGCACGCCCGGCGCTTCTACGAGCGGGGCGGCTGGTCGTGCGACGGCATCGAGCGCGCCGGCTACATCGGCCCGGCGAAACTCGCCCAACTCCGCTACACCCACCCCCTGGGACCCGGAATTTGATCATGGCGCTTGCGTGATCATGGGAGGCGGCGGTCCAGTTTTCGGAAGGCGCTGAACAGGTGCCACGCGGTGGTCGCCGTCAAGGCCATGCGGAAGATGTTCAGCACGTTCCACTGCCAGGCCGCGGCGTTCAGCCGGTCCGGATCGGCGAGATAGTCGGCGCCGAACATCCGCGGGATGACCGCCACGACGATGGAGACGGTCAGCGCGGTCAACAGCGACGCCGCGATCGCCGCGCGCCGGTAGTCGCGGCGCACCTCGTCATCCCGGTTACGCCACCCCAACAACCACACGAGGATCGTCGCGAGCTGGGTGAGTGGGACAAAGTAGAGAGTCGGGCTCGTGGTGCCGAAGAACTCGTGCAGCCGGGTGAACTGGGCCGGGCTGTCCTCGATCCAGTTGGGGGAGTAGACGACCGCCTCGTAGAGGTTGCCGAAGAACCAGTACGCCATGCCGAGCACCGCGAGAAGCGTGAGTCGGCGCTGCGTCGATCCCGCGCGTCCGGCAGCCACCATACGCCCGACCGTAGGGCGACGCCCATAACCAGGGCGTAACGGCAGCGCCGGGCGGCGGACGTCGCTGCTGGTGCGAGGGCCGCGCCGATCAAGGGTGACCGCGCCGATCAAGGGAATGCGCGCCGATCAAGGGCTTAGGCACCCGGATCGGAGATCAAAGCGTGTGCTCGAGCCCTTGATCAGCGGGGAGAGGGGGTGCGGAGGGTTAGGCGGAAGGCGCTGCCGGCGCCGTTCAAGGCCGGCGTTGTCAGCGTGAGGGTGCCGCCGTGGGCCAGTGCGACTTGGCGGGCGATCGGGAGGCCCAGGCCGGTGCCGGGCACGTCGTGGTCGCCGCGCCAGAAGCGTTCGAAGACGCGGTCCTGGTCCGCCGCCGGGATGCCGGGTCCCTGGTCGGTCACCACGACCGCCGCTTCCGCCGCGGTCTGCGCGACGTCGACGCGTACCGCCGAATCGGTTGGCGCGTAACGGATCGCGTTGTCGACGAGGTTGGCGACCGCGCGGCGTACCGTCGGTTCGTCGACCGCGCACGGCGCGGCCGGCGGCCCGCCGACGGTCAGGACGATCCGTTTGCTGGCGGCCAGGATGGCCGCGTCCGCCACGACGCCGCGCACGAGCGCGGCGAGGTCGGTCGGCCGCCGGTCGATCGTGCGGGCCCGCCCGCGGGCGTCGAGAAGCAGCTCGTCGAGCGTCGCCTGCAGCCGCGCGGCGGCCTTGCCGGACCGTTCCAGGCCCGCGCGGTAGACCTCGACGGTCGGCTCCGGGTGGGCGAGCAGCACGTCGGCGTTGGCCATCAGTGTCGACAGTGGAATGCGCAACTCGTGGCTGGTCTCCTCGATCAGCCGCCGCTGGGTGTCGGCGGACCGCTGGAGCCGGTCGAGCATCGCGTCGAAACTGGCCGCCAGCCGCACGACCTCGGCCGGGCCGCGGTCGAGACCGATGCGCCGGCTCAGGTCGGCGCCCTCGATGTCCTCGGCGACGGCGCGGACCCGGTCGATCGGGCGGACCGCCCGCCCGGCCCACCACCACGCGAGGGCGGCGGCCGCCGGCGCGAGCGCGAGGACGCTCGCGGTGACCCACCCGGATCGGCCGGTGTCCGTCGTGACGACCTCGACGCCGTTCAGCGTCCGCGCGGAGGTCTCGGTGTCGGTCACCAGGATCACCCCGAAAAGCAGGAGTACCGGCACGTAGATGGCGAGAAACCCGAGGGCCGCGAGCCGCGCCCGCAGCGATGTCATGAGGGCACCTCCAGCCGGTACCCCGCACCGGTGACCGTGACGATCAAAGGGGGGTCGCCGAGTTTGCGCCGCAGCCGGCTCAGGATGACCCGCACCGAAGCCGTGAACGGGTTGGTGTGCGCGTCCCACACGTGTTCCAACAAGTCCTCAGTGGACAAAAGCGCACCGGGGTGGTGCATGAAGTAGCGCAGCAACGAGTATTCCCGGGCGGTCAGGTCCAGCGGCACCCCCGCGCGCCAGGCCCGGTGCGTCGCCAGGTCCAGCACCAGATCGCCGGCCCGCAGGGTGGTGCCGCGCTCGTCCGCGCGGCGGCCCAGCGCCCGCAGCCGCGCCACCAACTCGGCGAAGTGGAACGGTTTGACGAGGTAGTCATCGGCACCGGCGTCGAGCCCGGCGACCCGGTCGGCGACGGCGTCCCGGGCGGTCAGCACCAGTGCGCGCCGCGGCCGGCGCAGCTGCGGATCGGCGACGACCCGCCGGACCAGGTCGAGCCCGTCGCCGTCGGGCAGGCCCAGGTCGAAACACGCCACGTCGTACGCCGTCGTGCGGAGCAGTTCCTCGGCGCCGGCGTAGCTGCTGGCCAGGTCGACGGCGTACGACTCGTTGCGCAGCCCGAGCGCGACGACCTCGGCGAGGTCGTCGTCGTCCTCGACGAGCAGGATGCGCACTACGCATCCGTGCCGGTGGCGGTCACGTCGAAGGCCCCCCGTGGTGAGCGCGTACCTCCCGACCATAGCCGCTGTGTCCCCACCGTTCCGCTCGGGCGTCGTGGCCGCCGAGTTTGTCGGTGCCTGGCGCCAGAATGGCGGCATGACCGACGACGTAGTGCTGCGAGACGTGCGGGAAGCCGACCTGGAGGCCTTCTTCGCGTTTGAGAACGATCCGGAGGCCACCCGCCGATCGAAGTTCCCGCCCCGCGACCGGGAGAGGTTCATGACGCACTGGACCACGAAGATCCTCGGCAATCCCACCGGCTTCGTGCAGACCGCCGTGGTGGCCGGCGAGCCGGCCGGCAACCTGGTCGCGTGGTGGAAGGAGGACCGGCGCTTCATCGGATACTGGTTCGGCCGGCAGTACTGGGGGCGGGGGATCGGCACCAAGGCGCTGGCGCTCTTCCTGGAGCGGGAGAAGACGCGCCCCCTCTACGCCGACCCGTTCGCCGGTAACACCGCGTCGGTGCGGCTGCTGGAGAAGTCCGGCTTCCAGCGCTGCGAGAGCGAGTGGGAGGGCGAGGACGAATCGTCGTCCTCGTTTTGACCTAGCGTTGTTTTGACCTAGCGTCCTAGGATGGCGTAGCGGGTGTGCCGCGCCGCACACCACCCAGGCGCTATGTCTTGAACGCCCGCCGGTAGGCCGACGGGGGAGTGCGCATCGCCTGGCCGAAGTGGTGGCGGAACGTCACCGGGGTGTCGAACCCGACGGCCCGGGCGATCTCCTCGATGGGCGTGTCGGTGGTCTCCAGCAGCGGCAGGCTCGCCTGGATCCGTTGGTGGATCAGCCAGCGGATCGGGGTGGTGCCGGTGGACCGGGCGAAGTGTCGCAGGTAGGTCCGGGTGGACATGTGCGCCCGCCGGGCCAGCGCGTCGACGGTGATCGGCTGGGCGAGGTGCGCCAGCGCCCAGTTCATGCTGTCGGCGACCCGGTCGTCGTCGGGGTCGGCGGCCATCGGCGCCTCGATGAACTGCGCCTGCCCGCCGTCGCGGTGCGGCTGGATCACCAGCCGGCGGGCGACCGCGTTCGCGATCGCGGCGCCGAAGTCCCGGCGGACAATGTGGAGGCACAGGTCGAGGCCGGCCGCGCTGCCGGCGCTGGTGAGCACGTCGCCATCGTCGATGTAGAGCACATCGGGGTCGACGTCGACGGCGGGGAACCGGCGGCGCAACTGCTCGGCGTAGCGCCAGTGGGTGGTGGCGCGGCGCCCGTCCAGCAGCCCCGCGCCGGCCAGCGCGAACGCGCCCGAGCAGATCGACATGACCCGGGCGCCGCGGGCGTGCGCCCGCCGCAGGGCGGCGATCAGCGGCGGCGACGGGTCGGCGGCCACGTCGGGCACGCCCGGCACGATGACCGTTTCGGCCTCCGCGAACGCCTCCAGGCCGTACGGCGTGCGCAGGCTCGCGCCACCGATGACCGGCACGCCGCCGGGGCTTTCCGCGCACATGGTCAGCTGGTACCACGGCACGTCGAACTCGGGGCGGGGGAGCCCGAACACCTCGGTCACGATGCCCGTCTCGAAGACCGACATGCCCGCGTACGCCAGGACCGCGACCGTCGGACCGCGCTGTTTGATCATGGCGCAATCTTAGCGGTGGGTGTCATTCACGCCGCTGGTTGTCGCCGGGTCCGGGCGGCAGGCTGATCACCATGTCGAACGTTCTCGCCACCCCACCGGCCACGCCCGCCCAGGCCGTCGCCCACTTCGCCGCGCGGCTGCGCTTCGAGACCGACGTCAGCGACGTCCACGCCGACCTGGAGGCCGGCGCGCCGGGCGTGGTGGTGGTCGACTCGCGCGGCGACGAGGCGTGGCGGCAGGGCCACCTGCCCGGCGCCGTCCACCTGCCGACGCGGGAGGTCGCCGCTCGTGCGGCGGCGGTGATCCCGGCCGGTGCCGCCGTCGTCACGTACTGCTGGGGTCCGGGCTGCAACGGCGCCACCCGCGCCGCGCTGGAGTTCGCCCGGCTCGGGTATCCGGTGAAGGAGATGATCGGCGGCTACGAGTACTGGGTCCGGGAGGGCTTCCCGGTGCGGACCGCGACCGGTCTGACCAGCCGTCCCGCCGATCCCCTCACCGCACCGCCGACCGCCATCACCTGCGACTGCTGACCCCATCACGGGGGAGGTGGCGCTGCCACTTGCGCTCGACCGCCTGCTCCAGATCGACACCGTGATGGCGGGCCAGCAACAGCGTGTGGCACAGCACGTCGGCCAACTCGCCACGGAACCGCTCGTCGATCTCCTCGGCGGAGTGTCCCTTGGTCCTGGCCTGGCCGGTCCGCATCAGGAACGCCTGGGTCAGCTCGCCGACCTCCTCCTGAAGCTTGAGCACGAACCAGGCCGGATCACGGTCGATTCCGTGCCGGCGGGCGTAGCCCTGCGAAACTTCCTCGACCTCGTCACTGAGCCGCGCCAGATCCATCGGCTCAGCCTAGGCGGCGACCGCCGCGGGGCGGATTTTCCGCGCCGATGCCGGTATGGTCCGGCGGCGTGAACGAACGGTTGGTGGTCCGGCCGCGGGTCGGGAAACTGCTGGAGCACCGCGTGGCTGGACCGTCCGGGCGACGAGTTCGTCGAGCTGCTGGAGCGTTACCGCCGGGGTTCTCCTTGATCGGCGCGGCGCGGCTGGAGCGGAGTCAGGGGGTGAAGCGCAGGGTGGACGGCTCGCCGCGGGTCAGCCGCTCGGTGTGTTCGGTCAGGTTGAGGCAGTCGCTGAGGGCGGCGCCTTCGGCCAGCCGCTCGGCGACGCGCGCCTCGGCGGCCATGACGTGTGCGGCGGCGGTGAGGGACGCGATCGCGGTGGCCTGGTCGAGCACCACGATGCCGTCGTGGTCGGCGATGATGATGTCGCCGGCGCTGACCCGTACCCCGCCGCAGCTGATCGTTTCGCCGAGCCGCGCCACGCGGGAGGTCGTGCCGGCCATCGGGGTGACATGGCGGCTGTAGACCGGCAGCTCGCACGAGGCGATGAACCGTTGGTCGCGGTAACCGCCGTCCACGATGATGCCGCCCAGCCCCTTGGCGAGCGCGGCGCGGGCGAACAGCTCGCCCGCGAGGGCGGTCTCGCGGCCGCCGCCGTCGACGACCACGACCTGGCCGGGCGCAGCCCCATCGATCGCCTGGGCCACGCCGAGGAAGTCGTCCCGGCAGCGCACCGTGAGCGCCGGTCCGCATACGATCGGGTTGCTCGACCGGCATCGTAGGGCAGGCGACAGCACCCTGAGGTCTTTGGCGACGTCACACAGGGCGGTGGTGTCGACCTGGGCGGCGAGCCGTCGAATGGTCGTCAGGTCAGCTGGCGTTGGCTGCGGCACCAAGCGACGGTACCGCCGAGCCCAGTCTTACCGGACGTAGAGGTCCCACTCGTAGTCCAGCCCGACCGGCCGCCCGGGGCACCTGAACTCCCGCCAGTCGCCGCGCGCGACGCCGGCCTCCCCGGCCCGCAGGCACTGAAAGCAGTCCCAGTACGTGCCGAGGCGCCGGAAACCCTCGCCCGGTGGGATGGGGAAGCACAGGACGAGCGACGGGATGGGCGTGGGCGTCGCCGCTGGGGCGGCGCTGACGCCCGGCCCCGCGGCGGCCGGGATGACACCCAGGGCACCGGCCGCCAGGGCCAGCGTGGCCGTGCTGAGCACGGCGAGAGCGGTACGCCGGTATCCGTTCATACGACGAGTATCGATGCATCGGGGCGCCGCGTCGATGGGTGAACGCGTGCGATCGCCACGTCAGTCGGGTGGTTCCACGGTCTCCTCGGTGGTGCGGTGATCGATGCGCAGATCCGGCGTGGGCTCGGCGTAGCTCTCGCGAGCGTCGGAGTCGTCGAGGATCGCGGCGGCTTGCGCCTCCGCGTCCTCGCTGCCCACCGTCTGCTCCTCGGGCAGCAGGTGCTCGGCGCGCCGCTGTTCTCGTTCGGATGTGGGCCTGTCCATGCGCGCCTGGTACCCACCCGGCATACCGGCCAACCAGCTCCGCCGCTGTCGGCATAGGACAGTCGGCGAGCGTGCCCGGGTTTGCGACGCCCGGTCGAGCGGGTAAACCGGGTCGCCATGGCCGAACCCCATGTCACGCTGAACCAGCCCGACCTCGGCCCGGTGCCGGAGAAGCTGCGCGAGCCGCTGGAGGAGCAGCTCAGCTCGGCCCTGCAACGGGCCACCGAGGTGGTGTCCGCCGACTATCACGGCGAGGGGGTCGACGAGGTCACCGCCCGGCTGATCGACCAGACCCGTGCCGGCCTCCACCCGGACATCGCCGAAGCGTTCCAGCCGGACCAGGCGCGGCTGCGCCAGGTCGCCGAAACCATCGTGCGCCGCCGCTGAACCGCCCGGATCACCCCTTCCGGACCCGGTACCGGAGGTGCGTCACGCCGATGCCTTCGATCACCGAGATGGGGCCGTCGAGCCGCACCGGCTTCGTGCTCAGGGAGCTGAAGTACGGCTTGCCGGCCCCGAGGATCACCGGCGCCAGGTCGACGTGCACCTCGTCGAGCAGGCCGGCGTCGAGGGCCTGCGAGGCCATCTGCCCGCCGTTGACCCCCACGTGCTTCTCCCCGGCCAGCTGTTGGGCCTTGGCGACCGCCGCCTCGATGCCGCCGGTGACGAAAGCGAAGTTCTCGTCCTCGGCGGGCCGGTCCTCCGGCGGCCGGTGGGTGAGCACGACCGTGGGGACACCCATCGGGTGGCGGCCGCCCCACGCGTTCGTCATGTCGTAGAGGTACCGCCCGACGAGCAGCGCGCCGGTGTTCCCCCACGACTCGCGGAGCATCGCGGCGCTCGCCGGTGAGACCTTCGCCGGCGGCACCGACGGGCTATGGGACGGGATCTCGACCTCGCCGTTGCCGTACCACTGGAACAGCAGGTCAAAGCCGCTCTCGCCGGGACCGGCGAGGTATCCGTCGATCGAGATCGTCGCGCCGGTGTAGACCTTGCCCATCGTTCCTCCTGCGGGGTTTTGTCGTACCTGGGTGGTGAACTCACCGTATGGGAACACCACCTCTTCTTGTCCTCGGTGCCACCGGCACCACCGGCCGTCGGGTGGCCCAGCTGCTGCGTGGCGCCGGCTTTCCGGTCCGGGCGGCGTCCCGCCGCGGGGAGACCCGTTTCGACTGGTCCGACCCGGCCACCTGGCCGCCCGCCGTGCGTGGCGCGGCGGCGATGTACCTGATGGCGCCGCACGAGCTGCCCGTCGATCCGGCTTTCGTCCGGTGCGCGGTCGAGCACGGCGTGCGCCGCGTCGTGCTGCTGTCCAGCCGGAGCATCGAGGCCATGGGCGACGAGCGTCTGATGGCCGCCGAGCGGACCGTCCGGGACAGCGGCGCCGACTGGACCATTGTCCGCCCCGACTGGTTCAACCAGAACTTCGACGAGGGCTTTTTCCGCCCGGCGGTGCGGGCGGGCGAGCTCGCGGTGCCGCTCGGCGGCGTCCGGCAGGCGTTCGTCGACGCCGACGACATCGCCGCCGTCGCCGTGGCCGCGCTCACCGAGCCCGGCCACGCTGGCCGGAGCTACGAGGTGACCGGGCCGCGGGCACTGTCGTTCGGCGAGGCCGTCGGCATCATCAGCCGCGCGGCCGGCCGACCGGTCCGCTTCCGCGGCGGCGACGAGGACTACCTGGCCGCCCAGTCCGCGTTCGGGGTGCCGGTCGAGCAGATCCGGCGAGACATCGCGGCGTTCGCCGCGCTGCGCGAATGCGGCGACGCGCACCCGACCGACACCGTGCGGCGGGTCACCGGCCGCGACCCCAAGTCCTTCGAGGTGTACGCGGCGGCGGTGCCCGCCCGCGTTTGGGGAGACGTGGTGCGGCGCGAATGATCGTGTGCGAGGCTGCACGCGTGTCGTTGGTTCCCGAGGCCGAGGTCGACGCGCCGGTCGTGCACCGCGCCGCGCGGGTGGAGGACGCCGTCCACGAGGTCGTGGAGGGCTGGCTGCGCCGGCGTGGCTGGCCGGTCACAGTCGTGCCGTACACGGGGTATGGCGCGCCGGGCTGGGTCCGGGTGATGGGCCGCCTCATGGTGAGCCGCCCGGACGCGCGGGACCGGCGCGCCCGCAAGCCGGGAAAGGTGCGGGGGTGGCGCAGCTTCACCACGGTCTCGGCCAAGGACGCGCCGTTCGTCGTCGAGGTCGACGGCCGCCGCCACGAGGCCCGCGCCGACCGGAGCGGCTTCATCGACACCGTCGTGGCGGCGGATCTGGCGCCCGGCTGGACCACCGTCCGGATCAGCAGCGGCGGCTCGGCGCCGGTCGAGGCGCCGGTGCGGATCCTCGATCCAGCGGTCCGGTTCGGGATCGTCTCCGACATCGACGACACGGTGATGGTGACCGTGCTGCCCCGGCCACTGCTGGCCGCGTGGAACACGTTCGTGCTCGACGAGCACGCCCGAGCCGCCGTGCCCGGCATGGCGGTGGTGTACGAGCGGCTCATGACCGCCCGCCCGGGCGCGTCCGTCTTCTACCTGTCGACGGGCGCCTGGAACGTGGCGCCCGCCCTGACCCGGTTCCTGTCCCGCCACCTGTATCCGGCCGGCCCGCTGCTGCTGACCGACTGGGGGCCGCAGAAGGACCGGTGGTTCCGCAGCGGTCAGCAGCACAAGATGGCCGCGTTGAAGCGGCTCGCGGCGGAGTTCCCGTGGATCCGGTGGCTGCTCGTCGGCGACGACGGCCAGCACGACCCGGAGATCTACGCGGCGTTCGCCCAGAGCCACCCGGAGAACGTCGCGGCCGTCGCGATCCGGTCCCTGTCGCCCACCCAGGCGGTCCTCGCCGGCGGCTTCCCGTCGCCGAGCGGCCAGCAGTCCGTCGCGTCCGACCAGGCCGGCAAGCGATGGCTGTCCGCGCCGGACGGCGCCGGGCTGTGGAAGCTGCTCATCGACACCGACGTGCTCGATTAGCCGAAACTCGATCAGCCGGAACTCGAGTAGCCGGAACCGGTCGGTCGGCGGATAGTCATGGTCGCGAGATGTAGAACCGCATGTCACTGAAGTCGAAGGTGATCGTGAACGGTTTGAAGAACGCGTGGGTGAAGTTGGCGATGGGGTCGAAGCCCAGGCGTTCGTAGGCGGCCGGGCCGGTGCGGGCGATGCTGTAGACGCCGTTGGCGACGGCCGTGCCTAGTCGCGCCTCGTCGGGATAGCAGGGGTAGGCGGGGATGCGGTTGACGGCGGTCGGGCGGTCGTAGTCCACCCGCACCCGCAGGCGTTTCGCTGCCGCTTCGGTCATGGCGAGGCTGTTGCCGCCGGCGCCTCCGGTGTCCATGCAGACCACCCGCGGGTCGTGGCCGTTGACGCTGCCCAGGGTGAACGGGAAGTGGTCGCCCGCCAACCACAGCGGCAGGGGTTTGACGCCGGCGGCGTGGGCCTCGGTCCGGAAGGCGCCCAGCTGTGCCGCGGTCTTGCGGCGCAGGATCAGCGCCTGGTTGGCGTAGTCCAGCGTGGTCAGGAAGTGATAGAAGATGTGGGTTCCGATGACGCCGGCCGGTTGTGGGTCGCCGAGTTGGGTGGGCTTGTCGATGTCGGCCCAGTGGACGGGGAAGTTGCGCAGCTCGATGTCGCCGATGCGGAACGAGTCCAGGACGCCGAAGTACATGGTGAAGGTCTGTCCACCGGCCTGGCCGCGCCCGGTGGACACCGCGCGGAGGCCGGCTTCCTCCGCCACCTCCAGCGACAGGCTCAACGACGTCCCGCCGGTGTCGTACAGGAATCGCTTCGGCTCACCACCGCGCACCGATGCCTCGACGAGCGGCAGGGGATCCATCGCCACGAACGGCACTCGGGTGGCGTCCGCACCGTGCACCTGGTAGGGGGTTCCGGTCACCGACTCAAGCTGCCTGGCGTACGGTTCGTTGCCGTAGGCCCGCACCAACGGCACCGCACGGCTGAACTGATCCTGCCGCACGTAGGTGTCCGCCAGCAGTTGCTTGGCGAACTGGTTGTCGGGCGCCAGCTCGACCGCTCGGGTCAGGAACCGTTCGGCTTCGGGGAAACGGTTGGACAGTAGCGCGACGTATCCGCGCTGGGTGGTCGCGTGGGCGTCCGTCGGGTCGGTGCGCAGGATCCGCGCGTAGCCCCGATCGGCCTCCGCGAACCGGCCGGCCCGGAACAACCCGTCGGGATCGGCGCCGGCGGTCGCGGAATCCCACGCGCCGGCCAGGGGAAGCACCGCGGCGGCGCCGGCGGCCAGACCGGTCCGACGCATGAACCCTCGCCGGTCCCAGCCGCTGGATGCGTGCTGATCTGCCATCACAAATGCTCCTTCACGGTCATCGCTGGTGTGCCCTGTGCCCTGTGGCCGGTGCGAGGTGTGCCCAAGAAACGCTCCACACTGGAACCCGGCTGGTGGCCATCCAACGCGACCGCCTGTTTCGCCAGCGTTATCGCGACATCCCGTGCCGTGGCGGCGCTACATCGTGATGGCGATTCTGCCGCTGGCGTGGTGTTCCAGCATGTGCGCGACGGCCCTCGCCACCTGGTCGGTTATGCCTGCCATGGCCGCCCGCTTCATCCGGCGCGCGGCCGCTGGGGCATGATCGCCGGTATGACCGATCCATCGCCTGTGACATCGCCGACGTTCCTGGTGACCTATCAGTACGTGCCGGACATGGAGCAGCGCCGTACGCCGCACCGGCCGGCGCACCTCGACTGGCTGCGCGAGCACGCCGCGGCCGGCCGGCTGATCCTGGCGGGCGCCACGCTCGACCCGGTGGACACCGCGATCCTCGTCGTCCGCGCCGCGGACATCCTGGCCGTACGCCGGATGCTGCTGGACGACCCGTACGCGGCCGCGAACCTCATCGTCGGCGTCACCGTCCGCCCGATCGGCGTCGCGGTCGGCGCTTCTTGACCTCAAGTTAAGTTGAGGTTCTAGCGTCGTCCGTGACGAAGGGACCTCAACTGTGACGACACTGGTAACGGGTGCCACCGGGAACACCGGCCGGCACGTGGTGGCCGAGCTGGTCCGCCGGGGCGAGCGCGTCCGGGCACTGACGCGGAATCCGGCCGCGGCCGCCGAACGGCTCCCGGCCGAGGTGGAGCTGGCCGCCGGCACGCACACGGCACCGGCGACATTGGACGGTGCCCTCGACGGCGTCAGCCGGCTGCACATCACGGTGACGGCCGGGCTCGCCGAGGTCGGGCCGGAGCTGGTCCGGCGGGCGGTGGACGCGGGCGTGCGGCGCATCACCGTGGTGTGGGGCGGCTGGGTCGGGCCGGTCGAGCAGGCGGTGGCGGACTCAGGTGTGGCGTGGACCCGCCTGGAACCGCAGGAGTTCATGTCCAACACGTTGACCTGGACCGAGTCGATCCGGACCGAGGGGGCCGTGCGCGAGCCGTACGACTTCCCCAGCGCGGTCGTCCACGAGGCCGACATCGCGGCGGTGGCGGCCGCCGCGCTGCTCGACGACGGCCACGCGGGGCGTGCCTACAACCTGACCGGGCCCGAGTCGCTGACCACGCGCGAGCGGATCGCGATCCTGTCCCGGGCGATCGGCCGCGACGTCGCCTTCGTCCCGATCACGCACGAACAGGCCGTCGACCGGCTGCTGGCCACCGGCGTGTCCCGGGCCGACGCCGAGTACGTCGTGGGCTGGTACGCCGCCCCGCCCCGCGAGGCCACGACCGTCGACGACACCGTCGAGCGGGTGACCGGCCGCCCGGCGCGCACGTTCGCCCAGTGGGTGGCCGAGCACGCGGAGCGCTTCAGCCCGGTCCGGACCGCCCGACCACGGTGACCGGGTTGCGCAGCGTCCCGATGCCGCTGATGTCGATCACCACGAGGTCGCCGGCGCGCAGCGTGAAGTCCCGGTCCGGGACCACGCCGGTGCCGGTGAGCAGCACGACGCCGGCGGGGAAGTCCAGGGACCGGGTCAGCCAGTCGACCAGCTCCGCGGGCTGGCGGGCCAGCCGCGCGGTCGAGGTGGTGCCGGTGTACGCGTCGGCGCCGTCCCGCTCGACCCGCACCGACACGTCGAACGGGCCGCGCGCCCGCCACGCCGGCACGATCGCCGGACCCAGCGCGCAGGCCCGGCTGTAGATCTTGGCCTGCGGCAGGTACAGCGGGTTCTCGCCCTCGATCGAACGGCTGCTCATGTCGTTGCCGACGGTGTAGCCGAACACCTCACCGGCGGCGTTGACCACCAGGCCGAGCTCCGCCTCCGGCACGTCCCAGCCGGAGTCGGCGCGGATGCCGACCGGCTCGCCGTCGGCGACGACCCGGGCGGCGGTGCTCTTGAAGAACAGCTCCGGCCGCGCCGCGGCGTACACGTGGTCGTAGAGCCCGGCGTGCCCGGCGGGCTCGGACTCCTCGCGGCGCCCCTCCCGGCTGCGTTGGTAGGTGACGCCGGCGGCCCAGACCTCCTGCTGGTCCACCGGCGCGAGCACCGTCCCGGGTGCGCTGATCGGTGTGGTGGCCGCCTCGTACGCCGCGCGCGCCGCCGCGAGCGGCAACGCCAGCAGGTCGGCCAGGGTGCGGTCGAGGGCGAGCAGCTGACCGTCGCGGCGGACCGCCCATTGGCGGCCGCGCTCGGGGTGCTCGATGTGGATCAGCACGCCCCTCAGGCTACGACCTCAGGGCACCGGCGCGGTTTTGCCGTACCGGTACGGGGTATTATGTACCTCGATGGCCCCCATAACCGCATTGTGCTTGAAGCGGATACTCTGCGATACCGTCATCCCCGATCCCGCGAGGAGGGCGAGCCATGCCTGAAGTGTCCGAAGTGGACACTGCGGTCGACGCCGACCGGACTCCCCACGATCCGGAGCTGGTGGCCGGCGCGCCGAAGCCGGATCCGTGGGTCGAAGACCCGGCGCGGTGGGCCGGCACGGAGCCGGATCCCTGGGTGGAGCCGGGACCCGGCGCGGTCGGCCGCGAGGTCGCCGCCGCCACGGCGGTCCTGACCCCGGCGCTGGCCGAGCTGCGCGCCACGTTCAACTGGCTCAATCCGCGCCGCGACAAGTCGTCGGACGGGTGGATCGGCGACGCCGCGCACAGCGCGACCTCCAGCGACCACAACCCCGACGAGTCCGGCACGGTGCCGATCCGGGACCCGGACAGCCTCAACGAGGTGCACGCGGTCGACGTCGACGAGACCGGCCCCTGGCCGGCGGACGACCGCGGCGCGTTCAGCCTGATGCGCGCCGTCCGGCAGCTCGTCACCGACCACCGGGCCGGCCGCGAGCGGCGGCTGCGCTACATCATCTACGAGCGCACCATCTGGTCCGCGTCGTGGAGCTGGACGGCGCGCGAGTACACCGGCGCGAACCCGCACGACAAGCACGCCCACTTCTCCGGCTCGTACGACAGCGCGCTGGAGCGCGACACCCGCACGTGGAACATCGGATTCCTGGAGGACGATATGGCGAATGTCAGGCAGCGGGACTGGGACGCCCTGATCTGGCGGGTCGCGGCCCTGGTGGCCGCGCGCACCACCGTGGCGGGCGGGCCGATCCCGGGTGAAGCGGTCGTGCTCAGCCAGAAGGTCATCGGGATCGAGCAGAAGCTGACCGCGGTGCTCGGCGCCGTCGCGGGCGTCGACGAGGCGACCGCCACCCGCCTGCAGGCCGAGTTCGACCAGATCGACTCCGCGGTCGCCGCCACGGCGGACGCCGACGCCCAGCGCGACGCCGAGCTGCGCGCCCTGCTCGAGGCGCACGCGTCCGGGCAGGTCTCGGCGGAGACGGTGGTGCGGCGGCTCGGCGAGGTGCTGTCCACCGTGGCATAGCGGCCGAGGTCGGCGGTGCCGGGGCCGGGCCGCCGGGCGTACCGAGGCTCGTGTTGACTTCGATCGTGGATCGTCAACGGCTCAGCAGCATCGCGCACTCGCACCACCCGATCGCGGCGCCGATCTTCGGCGTCAACGTCAACCGGCTCCTGCGCCGGGCCGG
The DNA here is from genome assembly GCA_037414955.1 of Actinomycetes bacterium KLBMP 9797. Taxonomy (GTDB): domain Bacteria; phylum Actinomycetota; class Actinomycetes; order Mycobacteriales; family Micromonosporaceae; genus Phytohabitans. The sequence goes on along the minus strand of JBBEWH010000203.1, from coordinate 13,006 downwards.
CCGAGGGCCGGCGGCGCGCATCCTCGACCTCGGCTGCGGGGAGGGCGCCTGGGCGATGCAGGCCCTCGCCCACTACCCGGACGGCACGCGGACGGCGTCGACGTGAGCCGGTACGCCCTGGAACGCGCCGCCCACGCCGCAGCCGAACGCGGCCTCGCCGACCGGCTGACGCTGCACGAGCGCGACGCCGGCACGTACGTGCCGGACGGCGACTACGACCTGGTGCTGTGCGTGGGGTCGACGCACGTGTTCGACGGGTTCGCCGGCACGCTGCGGTCGGCCGGCCGGCACGTGAACGCGGACGGCATCCTGCTGGTCGGCGAGGGCTTCTGGCAGGTTCCGCCGACCGCGCGGGCGCTCGCCGCGCTCGGTGTGAAGCCGGCCGACTACACCGACCTGCCCGGGCTCCTGGAGATCGCCGAAGAGGCCGGCTGGACCCCGGTGTACGCCCACGTGAGCGACGCGGCCGAGTGGGACGACTACGAATGGTCGTGGGTCGGCTCGCTGACGGAGTGGGCGCTGGACAACCCGGGCCATCCGCACGCGGCCGAGGCGCGCGCACTGGCGCGCGAGCACCGGGATCAATGGCTGCGCGGGTACCGCGACGTGCTGGGCTTCGTGACGATGGTGCTGCGCCGCGGCTGACCGGCGCGGCCGTCGCCGGGTGCACAGCCGGTTCACAGCGAGGGCACAACGGGCTCACGGGCGCGGCGTTGAACGTGGAGACCGGCGCCGGGTGGCGCCACACCACGATCCGGAGGGAACCATGCCGAACCACCAGCGACGCGAGCCGATCGCGACGTACGAGGGCCGGGCGCTGCCGCGGCCCGACGAGGAGCTTGTCGACCAGGGGCTCGGCTTCGACCTCGGCACCGTGATGGGGCGCCGGCGGATGCTGCGGGCGTTCGGACTGGGCGTCGCCGGGCTCGGCCTGGCCGCGTGCGGGTCCGGGACGGGCGGCGGCTCGTCGTCGTCCTCGTCGGCCGCGACCCCGTCCGCCACGGCGACGAGCTCCGCGACGCCGGCCGCGGCCGCCGGCGCCACCACCGAGATCCCGGAGGAGACCGCCGGCCCGTACCCCGGTGACGGCTCCAACGGGCCGAACGTGCTGGACGACAGCGGCATCGTGCGCGCCGACATCCGGTCGAGTTTCGGTGACGCCAGCGGCACCGCCGGGGGCGTGCCGATGACGCTCGAGCTGGTCATCCAGGACCTGGCCAACGGCGGCTCGGCGTTCGCCGGCACCGCGGTCTACGTGTGGCACTGCGACCGCGAGGGCCGCTACTCGATGTACTCCGAGGGGGCCACCGACCAGAACTACCTGCGCGGGGTCCAGATCGCCGACTCCGCCGGCAAGGTGCGCTTCACCAGCATCTTCCCGGGCTGCTACGACGGGCGGTGGCCGCACATCCACTTCGAGGTCTATCCCGACCAGGCGAGCATCACGGACTCGGGGAACACGATCGCCACCTCCCAGGTCGCCCTCCCCAAGGACGTCTGCGCGGCGGTCTACGCGCAGTCCGGGTACGACGCGTCGGTGGAGAACCTGTCGGGGGTCTCGCTGCAGAGCGACAACGTCTTCCGGGACGACGGCGGCGCCAGCCAGCTCGCCACCGTGACCGGCGACGTCAGCTCCGGGTACACGGTCTCGCTGTCCGTCGGGGTCGACACGACCACGGCACCGCGCGGTGGCGGTACCGGCGGGGCGCCGCGCTGAGCGGTGCGGTGAATGCGGGCGACAGGTGGTGGCTGGTGTGGCAGGATCGCGGCGTGATCGATCCGGTGGCGCACAACCGCACCGCCTGGGACCGGCAGGTCGCGCTCGGCAACGAGTGGACGGTGCCGGTCTCGCCAGAGGTGGTGGCGCGGGCGCGGGCGGGCGACTGGTCGGTGGTGTTGATCGGCTACGAGCCCGTGCCGCGGGACTGGTTTCCGGACGTGCTGGCCGGCGCCGACGTGCTGTGCCTGGCCTCCGGCGGCGGGCAGCAGGGGCCGGTGCTCGCCGCGGCCGGTGCGCGGGTGACGGTCTTCGACAACTCGCCGCGCCAGCTGGAGCAGGACGCGAAGGTCGCCGCCCGGGAGGGCCTGGCGCTGCGGACCGTGCTGGGCGACATGCGGGACCTGAGCGCGTTCGCCGACGCCAGCTTCGACGTGGTGTTCAACCCGGTGTCGAACCTGTTCTGCCCGGATCTCGCGCCGGTGTGGCGGGAGTGCTACCGGGTGCTGCGCCCGGGCGGGCGCCTGCTGGTCGGGTTCCGCAACCCGGATGTGTACCTCTTCGACGCGGAGGCGTTGGACAGCCGCGGTGAGTTCGTCGTGCGCCACCCGCTGCCGTACGCGGATCTGACCGATATGGACGAGGCGGAGCGCCAGCGGGTGTTCGGGCCGGACCACATGCTGGAGTACAGCCACACCATGGCCGAGCAGATCGGTGGCCAGCTCGCGGCCGGGTTCGTGCTCACCGGGTTCGCCGAGGCGCCGCACCACAGCGACGCGACGGCGCGGTTCATGCCGGGCTACTTCGCCACCCGCGCGATCAAACCGCACTGACGCCACGGGTCGCGGCCCGGGTGGATACTGCTGCGGTGAAGAGCCGATGGGCCAACACCTATGAACGGCGCACCCAACCGCCGCTCATCGCCCTGGCGGCGGCGTTTCTGGCGGTCTACGCGTGGCCGATCCTCGACCCGGACCTGTCCGCCACGGCCCGCACGGCGTGCTGGTCGCGCGCGGCCGGGTGGTCGCCGCGATCGGCGTCGCGGTGGCGGCCGCCGGCGCGGTCGCCGCCCTCGCCGTCCTGGACGCGGAGCGCGCGAACCCGGACGCCAACATCCGCACGTACGGCGACGCGCTGTGGTGGGCGGTCACCACCATCACCACGGTCGGATACGGCGACCGGTTTCCGACCACCACGGAAGGCCGGCTGGTCGCCGCCGTCCTCATGGTCTCCGGCATCGGCCTGCTCGGCGTCGTCACCGCCTCGCTGGCGTCCTGGTTCGTGGAGCGCGTGGGTGAGGTCGCCCGCGCCGAGCAGAGCACACAGGCCAAACTGGACGCTCTCACGGCCGAGGTGCGGGCGCTGCGGCTGCGCCTGGACGAGCGGGACGACCAGGGATGAGCTCCAGCAGGGCGGCGTGCGTCGGGGCGTCCGCGGCGATGAGGAGACCTTCGCCGCCGGTACCCAGAGGTTGGCCGCGGAGGTCGGTGACGACGCAGCCGGCGGCCTGGCAGAGGCCGATGCCGGCGGCGAAATGCACGTTGTCGTGCATCTGGCCGTCGGTGACGTAGGCCGCGCGCCGCCCCGCGGCGACCCACGCGACAGGCAGCGTGGACGAGCTGACGCGCGGGTCGAACCGGGCGGCGAACCGGACGTCGGACAGCAGCGGCGTGACCAGAAAACGCGCGTTGTCCGGTGACGGCAGGTCGAGATTGAGCTCCACCAGCGCGGACCGCGACGCCGGGGCGAGCCGGGTGTCGGTGCCGCCGTGGCGCACGTAGGCGTGCGCGCCGTCGGTCCAGTAGACCTCTTCGGTGAACGGGGCCGCGCTGGCCGCCGCCGCGATGGTGGTGCCGATCCGCAGCGCGACATTGACCGCGACCAGCGGAGTGTGTGTGGCGAAGTTCACCGTGCCGCACAGGGGGTCGGTCAGCCACGTGCGGTCCGTGGCTCCCGGGTGGCGTCCGGTCTCTTCGGCGAGCACCGCGTCCTGCGGGCGCGCGCCGCGCAGCGTGTCCACAATGGCCGCCTCCGACTCCAGGTCGGCGTTGGTGGCGAAGTCGCGGCCGCCCTTGTCGACCCGGGTGAGGGACGTGCCGTACCGGGATCGCACGATCGCGGCGCCGGCCTCCGCCGCCGCGATGGCCAGTTCCGCGTCCGAAAGCGCCATCCCCGAAGGATAAGGGATCACAGCTTGTTCCATCCTGTTCCCCGACTGCTTGCCTTGATCGTTGTCCCAAAAACTCAATGACACGCCGAGTTTTTTGAGTTTTTGGGACAACGATCAAGTCCGCCCGTCAGATTCGTCCATAATGGAGCGTTCCGTGTCGTCCTGAGCGGGGTGCTTGATCGTTGTCCCAAAAACCACCTGACACGCCGTGCTGGAGGTGGTTTTTGGGACAACGATCAAGGCGCGTCATTTGCTTCACCCCGGTGCCCGAGGTGGTAGGTCTCGGGCGGTGCGCGGGGCGCAGGAGGCCGCGGTCGGCGCCTCACGGGGTAAGCCCGGTCCGGCCCTCGCCGCTATCGTCGTGCACAGGCGATAGCGGCGAGGGCAGGGGAGCGGGATGGCGGGGAGGGCGGTGTCGTGACACGCGCGCTGGCCGCGCTGATCGCTGCCGCGTACCTGACGCTGGCCGTGGGCGTCGTGGTGTCCGGCGGTTCCGTGGTCGCGCTGGTGCCGGGCACGGTCTTCCTGATGTTCGCGACCGCCGGGTTCGCGTGGGTGCGCGGCCGCGACCGGTGGGCGCTGTCCGCCGGCTACGTCGTGGTCCAGCTGGCGCTCGGATACGCCGCCTTCGTGCTGTCGGACCTGTCCATCGGGGCCGTGCTGTTGCTGCTGGCGCTGGTCAGCCAGACCGTGCTGCTGCTGCCACTGCCGTGGGTCGTGGCGCTCGTCGCGCTGCTGCCGATGATGCACACCGGCATGGCGTGGCACGACGGGGTGCGGGAAGGGCTCGGCATGTTCGCCGCGGCGGTGTTCGCGGCGGCGCTGCCCCACCTGCTGGTGCGCGAACAGCGCGCCCGCGCCGAGCTGGCGCGGGCCCACGAGCAACTGCGGGAGTACGCCGTGCAGGCCGAACGGCTGGCGGCCACCCAGGAGCGGAACCGGGTCGCGCGGGACATCCACGACGGGTTGGGTCACGCGCTGACCGTGGTGCAGATGCAGGTCAAGGCGGCGCGCGCGGTGCTGGAGGTGGACGCGACGCGCGCCGACGCCGTCCTCGCGAAGGCGCAACACCAGGCCGAGGAGGCGCTGGCGGAGATCCGCCGCTCGGTGTCCGCGCTGCGCGAGCCGCGATCCGTGCCGCTGCCGACGGCGCTGCGCGCGCTGGCGGACGAGATGACCGCGTCCGGCGTACCCACGAGTCTTTCCGTGTCCGGGCCGGCGCGCGGGCTGCCGGCGGAGGCCGAGGAGTCGCTCTACCGGGCGGCCCAGGAGGGCCTGACCAACGTGCGCAAACACGCCCGGGCCAGCCACGTCGAGCTGACGCTCGACTACTCCCGACCGGCCGCCGTCCGGCTCGAGGTCCGCGACGACGGCACCGGCCTCGCGGCGCCGTCCGACGCGGCGCCGTCGGGCTACGGCTTGCTGGGGGTACGCGAGCGCGCCGCGCATGTGGGAGGTGTGGTGAGCGTCGAGTCGGCGCCGGGTCGGGGCGCCACGCTGCGGGTCGAGGTGCCCGGATGACGGTGCGGGTGCTCCTGGTGGACGATCAGGCGCTGTTCCGCGAGGCGCTGGCGACGCTGCTCGGCGTCCGCGCCGACGTGACCGTGGTCGGCGAGGCGGCCAACGGAGACGAGGCGCTGCGCGCCGCCGCCGAACTGCGCCCCGACGTCGTGCTGATGGACCTGCGCATGCCGGTGCTGGACGGCATCGCGGCCACCCGGCGGCTGCGCGTCGAGCAGCCGGCGGTCCGGGTGATCGCGCTGACCACGTTCGACGACGACCACGAGGTGTTCGCGGCGCTGCGCGCCGGCGCCGTGGGCTACCTGCTCAAGGACGTGTCGTCGGAGCGGCTGGTGGAGGCGATCCTCGCGGCGGCGCGCGACGAGTCGGTGCTGCAGCCGTCGGTGGCGGCGAAGGTGGTGGCGCGGTTCGCCCGGCTGCCCGCCGACGACGACGCCCCGGCGCCGCAGCCCTTGGTCGTGCCGCTGTCCGACCGCGAGCTCGACGTCCTGCGGCTGCTGGCCGACGGGCGCACCAACCGGGAGATCGCGGCCGCGCTGTTCCTCGCCGAGGGCACCGTCAAGAACCACGTGACGAACGTGCTCGCCAAGCTCGGCGCCCGCGACCGCACCCAGGCCGCGCTCCGCGCCCGCGCCCTCGGCCTCCTCTAGCCCTCCCCACGGTGGTCATGGCGGGTCATGACCCCGGGTCATGACCTCTGGCACGTGGCGCGGGCGGTCCGGTGGCGCAGCCTGGTGGCATGACTACCGAGCTGACCTCGACCCGCCGTTCCCTTCGTCCCGCGCTGCGCTTCGCCGCCCACTACGTCGAGATGGTCGTCGCCATGCTCGTCGGGATGATGGCCCTGGATCCCGTGTGGTCATTCGCCGCGCCCGGCCTGACCGACGGCCCGGCCGCGCACGCCATGGTCATGGCGACCAACATGACCCTCGGCATGGCACTGTGGATGGCGATCCGCCGCCACTCGTGGCCACGGATCGCCGAGATGTCCGCCGCGATGGTCCTGCCGTTCGTCGCCCTGCTGGTGCCGTACGGGTTGGGCGCCATCTCCGGCGACACGTTGATGGCCGCCGGGCACGTGCTCATGCTGCCGCTCATGCTCGCGGCCATGCTGTGGCGGCGCGCCGACTACACCAGCAGCCACCGCCACCATCACTCCTAGTGGCCCGGGCTAGCCCAGGTACTTCTCCCACGGGCCGGTGATGGCCAGGGTGAGGCCGGGGTCCTGCATGTTGACGAAGAGCACCTTGCCGTCGCCGGTGAAGGTCGGTCCGCAGAACTCGGAGTCGTTGAGCTGGTTGCGGGCGATGGCGTACGTCGGGCCACCCGGGAACGCGCTGAGCACGTGCGACGCGCCCGCGCCGTCCTCGGCGAGTACGAGGCTTCCCCACGGGGTGACGGTCACGTTGTCCGGGCCGTCGAAGGTGAGATCGGTGTACTTCGCCGGCGCGCCCTCCTCCGCCGTGGCCTGGTGCGGGAAGTAGGTGACCAGCTGGATGGTCTGGGCGCGGTAGTCGTAGAACCAGACCATGCCGTCGTGCGGAGCGGCGTCCGCCGGCAGCTCGCCCTCGTCCCAGGCGTAGGAGTTGACGACGTATACGCCCTCGTCGGTGCCCCATACGCCCTCGAACTTCCGGCCGCGGGTGACCTGGCCGCCGGTGAACTGCTCGCGTACCGGCGTGGTCTTCGCGTCGCGCTCGGGCACCTCGATCCACCGCACGGGGAAGGGGCGGCCCAGCTGGGCGGAGGTCAGGTAGGCGACGTCGGGCAGGACCGAGCCGTCGTCCATGATGATCTGCATCGCGGCGAGGACGCCGGCGTCCGGGGCGAGGCGGGTCAGCACGCCGGGGCCGAGCGTGACGCCGCGGGGGGCGGTCCACCGGTAGAAGAGGCCGTTGGGTTCGTCGGCGTCCTCCGACAGGTAGATCCTGGTGCGGTCCTTGTCGATGGCCAGCGCCTCGTGGGCGTACCGGCCCAGGCATGCGATGGGCCGCGGGTCGGCGCTGCCGTCGGCCCACACCTCGAATACGTAGCCGTGGTCCTTCTGGAAGACGCCGGTCCGGTCGCCCTCCTCCCATGCGTCGCCGGCGCGGTCCTCGGTCTCCTCGCAGGTCAGCCACGTGCCCCACGGGGTGGGCCCGCCCGCGCAGTTGCTGACGGTGCCGGAGATGGCGACGAACTCACCGAGGTTGCGGCCGGTGCGGTCGGTCCTGATCACCGTGCAGCCGCCGGCGTCGACCGCGCCGGGGTCGTAGACCGTGCCCCTGACGTGCGGGACGCCGAACTCGGCGCCGGGGTCGATCTCGTGGTTCTGGATCAGGGTGTACCGGCCGCGGCCGGCGTCGTAGACGGCCATGCCGTCGTGGTCGGCCGGGGTCAGTCCTTGACCCCGGTCGAGCCGGGTGACGCCGGTCCGCGTGACGATCGCGTAGCTGAAGCCCTCGGGCAGGGCAAGAATCCCATCCGGGTCGTCCACGAGCGGCGGGAACGGCTTGCGACCGGCACCGCCCGTCGGCTGGGGCCGGCTCGGGTGGGCCTGGGCCAGGGACGGGATGCCACCGGCGACGGCAAGGCCCACTCCGGCGGCCGCGCCGCCGGCAAGGAAGTTACGACGAGAGGCAGGCACAGTGTTTCTCCTGTTCACGAGGGGTGCGATGACGTGCAGCCAACTCCTGCGGACCGACCCCGACGCGCCGTTGAAATGATCGAGCGGCGACATCGGGGTAAAGAATCGTGGCCGGTGACGCATCGCGCCAGCGACGGGTGACAGCCTGCTATCGACGGGAGGCGGGCCTCACCGGCCTCACCGTGCTGCCGATCGAGGACTTCGGCTTCTGGCGGTCCTACCAGCTCACTCACTGAGGAGGGCCGGGAGAGGGACGCCCTGTCATGGGGCGGGGACGGACCGTGGGCGATCCTAGGTGGCGTGATCCGGCAGATGGGCACGTTACCGGCCGAGTTGACCAGCTTCGTGGGGCGCCGGCAGGAGCGCGTGGCGCTGAAGCGGCTGCTGGCGGCGTCCCGGCTGGTGACGGTGACCGGGGTGGGCGGGGTGGGCAAGACCCGCACCGCGTTGCGGGTCGCCACCGAGCTGCGGCACGGCTTTCCGGACGGGGTGTGGTGGGTGGAGCTGTCGGCGCTGGCCGACGGTGACCTGCTGGCCAACACCGTCGCCCAGGCGTTGGGCCTGGCCGACCAGACCGCCCGCCCGCAGGCGCGGGTGCTGGCCGGCTACCTGGCGGACCGCCAACCGCTGCTGGTCCTGGACACCTGCGAGCATCTGGTCCAGCCGTGCGCGGAACTGGTGGACACGCTGCTGCGGGCCGCGCCCGGCCTGCGGGTACTGGCGACCAGCCGGCAGCCGCTGGGCGTGGCGGGGGAGCAGCTGTTCGCGCTGGCGCCGCTGCCGGTACCCGGGTCCGGGCCGCCCGAGGAGAGCCCGGCCCTGGAGCTGCTGGTGGAGCGGGCGCAGGCGGTCGACGCGAACTTCGTGATGTGCGAGGCGACCCGGGCCGCGGCGGCCACGCTGTGCCGCCGGCTGGACGGCATCCCGCTGGCGATCGAGCTGGCGGCGGTGCGGTTGCGTACCTTGTCGGCCGAGCAGTTGGTGGCCGGGTTGGACGACCGGTTCCGGTTGTTGAGCCGGGGTGGGCGCGGCCGGCACGAGACGCTGCGCGCCGCGATCGGCTGGAGCCACGAGCTCTGCTCGCCGGCGGAGCGGCTGCTGTGGGCCCGGGTGTCGGTGTTCGCCGGCGACTTCGACCTGGCCGCGGCCGAACGGGTGTGCGCCGACGACCGGCTCCCCGCGGACGGGCTGGTCGACGTGGTGGCCGGGCTGGTGGACAAGTCGATCCTGCTGCGGGCCGGCGACGCGGGTGCCGGCGGCGCCACCACGGCGCGCTACCGGCTGCTGGACACCATCCGGGAGTACGGCGCGCGGCTGCTCGACGGTGCCGGCGAGCGGGACCGGCTGCGCCGCCGGCACCGCGACCACTACCTCGCGCTGGCCCGGGACTTCGGTGCCGCGTGGTGCGGCCCCGACCAGGTCGCCTGGTGCCGGCGGTTGCGGCAGGAGCACGCCAACCTGCGCGCTGCCCTAGACTACTGCGTGACCACGCCGGCGGAGCTGGGGGCCGGGCTGGAGATGGCCGGCGCGCTCGGCCCGTACTGGATGGCCTGCGGGTTTCTGCGCGAGGGCCGGCACTACCTGGACCGGGCCCTGGCGCTGCGGCCGCCGCCCGGGCGGGCGCTGACCACGGCGCTGTGGGTGTGCGCGTGGATCGCGGCGCCCCAGGGTGACCTGGCCGCCGCCAGCGCCCGGCTGGCCCAGTGCCGCCAGTACGCGGAGGAGCTGGACGACCCGGTCGCGCTCGGCTGGGTCGCGTCCCTCGCCGGCGCGGTCGCGATGATCCGCGGTGACCTGGCCGGCGCGGTGGCGTGGTGCCAGCGGTCGGCCGAGCGGCACCGGCGCGGCGGCGATCCCGGCCTGGGCCTGCTCTCGGCGCTCACCACCGAGGCCATCACGCTCGCCGTCGCCGGCGAGTACGACCGCGCGCTGGCGGTCACGGAGGACATCCGGGTGGTGTGTGACCGGCACGGCGAGCGGTGGATACGCGCCTACGCCGACTACGTCAGCGCACTGGCCGAGGTGGCGCGCGGCGACCACGCCGCCGCCGACGGGCACGCCCGGGCGGCGCTGCGGACCCTGCGGGAACTGGCCGACAGCCTGGGTACCGCCATGGCGCTGGACGTGCTGGCCGCCGTGGCCGCGGCGCGGGGCGCGGCCCACCGCGCGGCCCGGCTGCTCGGCGCCGCCCACCGGGTCTGGCACACGTTCGGCCTGCCCCAGTTCGGTGCGCCCGACTTCGTCGCCGCCCGCCAGCACGCCGAGCGGCGGGCGCGGGCCGCCCTCGGCGACCAGCCCTACGCGGCCGCCTTCGCCAGTGGCCGCGCGCTGGACCACGACGCGGCCCTGGCGTACGCCCTCGACGAACGCCCCACGGTGTCCGCCGTGGCGCCGGCGGCGGTGTGGGCGCCGCTGACCCGCCGGGAACGCGAGATCGCCGAGCTGATCGCCGCCGGGCTGACGGACGCGCGGATCGCGGACCGGCTGGCCATCTCCCGGCGGACCGCCGAGAGCCACGTCGACCACGTCCGTACCAAGCTCGGCTTCACCAACCGGGCCCAGATCGCCGCCTGGGCCACCATCCGCCGTGCCGCCGAGGACCCCACTTCATGATCAAGGCGTCCCTCAAGTCGCTAGAGCTACTTGAGGGACGCCTTGATCATGAGGGGGTCGTGGCGGCGGGCGGTCACAATGGACCGATGACCGCCGTTCTGGCATGGCTGCGCGGGTTGCTCGCGGTGGGGCTGCTCGGCGGCTTCTACGCGCTGGCGTTCGTCCTCATCGCGGTCGACGCGGTGTTCGTCGTGCTGGTGCTGTGGGCGGCGTTCGACAACCCGAAGCAGGGCAGCAACTGGACGCTCGCGGTCGGCGGCAGCATCCCGGCGGTGTTCGCGCTGATCTACGGGGTCGCCACGGTCAGCCGCCCGGAGGAGCAGCCGATCGGCGCGGTCCCGGTGCTGCGTCGCGAGGCGCCCGGCCTGTGGCGGCTGGTCGAGGACCTGGCCGACGAACTGCGCACCCGGCCGCCGACCCAGATCTTCCTGACGCCCGACGTCAACGCCGCCGTGTCGGAGGAGGCCCGGATGCTGGGCCTCGCCGTCGGCGCCCGGACCATGTACATCGGCGTGCCGCTGCTGACCCAGCTGACGCCCGCGCAGTTGCGGGCGGTGCTGTGCCACGAGTTCGGGCACTACGCGGGCGGGCACACCCGGTTCGGCGCGGTCACCTACCGGGGCGCGATGGCCCTGAACTCCACGCTCTTCCGGCTGCGGATGACCGCCCGGGTGGGGCAGGGCGTCACCTCGTACGCGGCGATTTTCCACGCGATCATCAACGTCTACGCCAAGGTGTACCTGCGGTTGTCGCTCGCGGTACGCCGCCGCCAGGAACTGGAGGCGGACGCCCGCGCGGCGGCGGTGGCCGGCCCGGCCGTGACGGCCGAGGCGCTGCGGGCGGTGCACGCGCTCGGCCACGCGTGGGCCGGGTTCCTGGACATGTTCATGCGCCCGGTGCAGCGGCTCGGGTTCGTCCCGGAGGACCTGTTCGAGGCGTTCACCGCCATGGTCAGCGACCCGCTGGTCCAGGAGCGGCTCGCCGACCTGCGGGAGCACCCGACCGAGGTGAAACGGTCCCCGATGGACTCGCACCCGCCGCTGGCCCGGCGGCTCGCGTCGATCGAGGCGCGACCCGACAGCGAGCCCACCACCGTCGACGATGGACCGTTGCTGGACAGCCGCGCGCCGATACTGCGGGTCCAGAAGAAGATCCTCGCCCAGACGAAGATCCGGGCGACCGCGCTGCCGTGGGCCACCTGGGCGGACCTCGCCGCGGAGGCGTTCGCGATCGAGCTCGCGAGCCTGCTGCTGGACGCCGCGCGCGGCGCCGAGGGGACCGCGCGGCCCACGCTCGGCACCGTCCTCGACGCGCTCGCGCACGGCCAGCAGCGGGAGCTGGCCCGCCGGCTCACCGACGCGCCGGAGCCCGCGGAGCAGCTCGCCGAGGCGCTGTACGCGCTGGTCGGCCAGGCCCTGGCCGGCGCCGGCCGGGCGCGGTGGGTGTTCAGCTGGACCAAGGGCTACCTGCTGGTGCCCACCCAGGAAACCGGCCAGGACCTGGAGGTTCTGGTGGCGGCCGCCGCCCGCGGCGGTTCCACAGTGGATAAGCTGCGCGCCGACCTGCTGCGGCGCGGCCTGAACGTCGAGGCGCCGATACCGCTGGTGCTGCGCACCGTGTCGGCGCCCGCCGGCCGGACCACCGGCGTCGACGGCTCCGGCGAGCTGCCGGGCTTCGTCGCCGAGGAGGTCGAGCGGCAGCGCACGGTCCGCAAGTTCACGCTGGCGGTGCTGGTGGTCCTCGGCGGGCTGTGGGGGATCGCGCTGATCCGCTCGGCCGACAGCAACCCGTCGCCGGACGCCGGCACCCGCGTCCCGTACGACCCGGCGGGCCCGTACGCCAACCCCGTGGCCCCGTACCAGGTAACCCCCTACCCCTACCCCTGGCAGCTCGACCCCTCGGCCTCGGGCATCCCGTACGTGCCGCCCAGCCTCGGGGGCCTGCTCCTACCGTCGTACGACCTGTCGTCCCTGATGCCCTACGAGCTCGTCACCGTCAAGCGTGGCGACACCCTGACCGAGATCGCCTGCCGGTACCGGACCACGATCAAGGAACTGCAGGACATCAACGATATGGGTAAGCGCACCGCCCTCAACGAGGGCGAACTCCTCCTCGTCCCCCGCCCCGGCCCCCTCAAGCCCACCTGCGACTAACCCCCCACCCCACTTCCCCCGCCCCCGCCCCGCCCCCGCGCCCGCCCCCCGCCCTCCCCCGCCCTTCTGCTCGTCGATCAAGGGCTTGGGCACGTGGTTTGATCTCTGTTCCGGGTGCCTGAGCCCTTGATCGACGGGCATTCCCTTGATCGCCGACGCTGGGCGGCGGTCCGCCCGCCCGCTGCCACCCCGGCCTTGATCGTTGT
>JBBEWH010000202.1:0-42984 GCA_037414955.1 Actinomycetes bacterium KLBMP 9797 | reverse complement strand
TACTTCGACCTGAAAAAGTGAATTTGGTCTGCGGGGGTGTGCTGCCATCCTGGGCTGGGTGGTGTGTTGGGTGTGGGGTTGTGGTTTCAGGCCGTGGTGGCTGCGGCGAGGGCGGTGACCTTGTTCAGGTTGTGGGCCAGTACCCCGTATCCGCACCAGATTCGGGCGCCGGTGAGGCCGTCGAGGCGTGTGCGGTCCCAGCTGTAGCGGTGTTTGAGGTGGCTGATGCGTCCTTCGCAACCGGTGCGCCACTTGACGAGTCGGCGGAAGCCTGGTCGTCGTTCGTGGGCTTGGCGGGCGGCGCCGGGCTTGCCTTTGCGGGGAATGGCAACGGTTTTGACGCCCAGGTCGTGCAGGTCTTGCTCCACGGTGGCTTCGCCGTAGCCGCGGTCAGCGGTCGTCGCCCGGGGTGGTTTCCCGGTTCGGCTGGTGATGCGTTCGATCGCCGGGGCCAGCTGCGGCCCGTCGGGCGGGTTGCCTTCCTCGACTGTGTAGTCCAGGACGATGCCGTCTTCGTTGTCGGTGACTTGGGCTTTGTAGCCGAACTCGATCGGTTTGCCCAGGCGTCCTTTGGCGATCGGCCGGGCGTCGGGGTCGTGCAGGCTGATCAGCCGGGTGGCCGCCTCGGGTGTGCCGCCGGCCAGCCGGGTGCGGGTCTGCGTCACGATGCGCCCGGTGCGCTCGATCGTGGTGGTCAACTCGTTGATCGCGCGTTGGAGCCGGCCGCGTGTGCGGCCGGTGGTCTTGGTGACCGTACGGCGGGCGTTGGTGACGACCCGGGCCGCGTCTGCGGCGGCTTTCTGGGCCAGGTCGGCCAACTCGCTGCTGATCCGCTTGACGGTGGCCTGGGCTTGTTCGCGGGCTTGCGCGCTGCGTAGCCGCAGGTTCGACGCGATGGTGCGGAACCGTCGCCTCGCGGCGCGGGTCCGGTCACGAAATCGGGTGCGGGTAGCCCCTGCCGCGGTCTTGATCCGCCGAACCAGGCCACCGATTTTGGCTACCGCGTGGACCAGTAGGCCGGTGTCGGTGGGGTATTCAACGTTGGCCGACACCACGGTGGTGTCGGCGCGGACTTTTCCCGTCTTCACCAACTTGCGCTCGTTCGCCTTGGCCAGCAGTTCGTCGTTGAGCGCCGCGACGGCCTGCTCACCACACCGGGTGGTGATCTTCATCAGGGTGGTCGGGTGCGGCAACTTGGCGTCGATGTCGATGCGGCAGAACCGCCGCCAGGAGATGGAGTCAGAGACCTCGGCGCACAGCGTCTCGTAGCCTAACTGGTAGCGGTGTTTGAGGAACATCAGCCGCAGGTAGGTCTCCATCGGGATGCTTGGCCGACCGATCCGGGCGGCGAAGAACGGCACGAACGGGGCGAAGAACCGCTCATCATCTAGCCAGGCGTCTACCCGTTCCAGCTCGGCAGGCAACTTCAGACAGATCTCCGGCAGCACCGACTCCCACAGCGACGGCTGATCGTTTCGCGTTCGCAGCATGACCGAACCCCTTGTACCGCAATGGTTCTACGTATCATCTCGAACAGCACAGCGGATCCGAACCAGACACGCCGACCAACGTCGATCTACTTTTTCAGGTCGAAGTAATTAGACGTCGGCAGGCCGCCGAGCCGGCGTGTCGGCGGCGCACACCGGCGACAACAACGGGGGGTTCATACCCTCGTGACCGGCAGGCGGGGCCTCCCTCTACCGGGAGGCCCCGTCCCGTGCCGTGCGGCAGCGATGCCCGCGAGGACATTACCGCCGATGCCGGAGCTATTCCTCGATAGTCCCGGCGTCGTTCCGGAACAGGCGCGGCGCGAAGTCGATGAGGTTCTTCTGCCACGCGTCCCAGCCGTGCGGTCCGGGGGTTATCTCGGCAAAATCGTACCTGATACCAAGGTTGTCAAGGGTCGCGAGCGTAGAGATCACGAGGGGGTACAAGAAGTCGGTCACATTGCCGGAGTACAACCGCAACAGCTTTGTGCCGCTGTTGATCGCCGCCGCGTCAAATCCCGTCGGGTTGAAGATTCCGGCGGAGAACGTGCCGATGTATGCGAACTCGCCGGGATGGGACCTGAGCACATCGAACGCCCGGAATCCGCCCATCGACAGACCAGCGAGCGCCTGCCGGGCCGGATCGTGGGCGATGTTGTAGTTGGCGCGGGCCGCCGGAACGATGTTCTCGAGCAGCTCTTTCGTGAAGTCGGACACGTTGCCGTTGCCCATCACTACCACCATCGGCACGAGCTTCCCACCGAGGAATTCGTTGTCGAGGATCTGCTTGGCGCGTCCCATCTCGACCCAGTCCGTGTAGCTCTGGCCGCTGCCGTGCTGGAGGTAGAGGACGGGATACGGCGCCGCGCGGCGGGGGTTGTAGCCAGGCGGCTTCCACACATACGCCGCACGGTCCTCTCCAGCGACGCTGCTGTTGTAAGTGAGCGTCTCGACGGTGCCGCCCCGCCCCTTGGGAACATCGGTCAGCAGACGCGCGGCTCGCCCAGGAGCCAGGAACGTGCTCCACGTCGGTTCCGAGGTGACGCGCGTCGGGTTCGAGGTGTCCTTTTTCGAGACCAGGTCGACGATGAACTTGTAGTAATAGAACCAGGGCTTGAGCGGTCCCACGGTGCCCCGCCACCGCTGGCCATGACGGGTGAGGGGGACGTTGAGCCAGCTACCGCCGGGCGCCCAGTTGCCCCATAGCGTGACGTGCTCCGCATCCGCGAACTCGGTGCCGGTCTCGACGGTGACGAAGGTATCCCCGTTGGCGTCCCTGGTGAGCCACGGCGTCGGAGTGGTGCCTGGCGCCGGCGGCGTGAACTCGTGGGTCAGCGGCAGGTGGCCCTGGCTCGGGCGGTGATCCCGCACCGGGCGGAACAGTCGCGGCACGAAGTCGGCCAGGTCCTCCTGCCAAGCCTTCCAGTTGTGGCCGGCATCGGGATTGACCCCGTCGAACTCGTGCCTGACTCGAGCCTGGTTGAGCTTGCGCAGCACCTTGAAGGTGGGGTTGTACGCGGGATCGGTCATGTTCCCGGTGTACAGCCGCAGCAGCTTGGTGCCCGCGTTGACCGCCCTGCCGTCCACCCTGAGGTTGTCCTGGGACAGCGGGCCCGCGAACGAGCCGATGTAGGCGAACTCGCCCGGATGGGCGAGTGCGGTGCGCAGCACCTGGGATCCGCCCGTCGACGCCCCGGCGAGTGCCTGGCGCGCGGGGTCCATGGCGATGTTGTAGTCGCGGCGGACCGCCCGCGCGATGTCCTTCAGGTCCCGCCGGAAGTCCGGGACAGCGCCGTCGCCCATCACGACCACCATCGGACGCATGCGGCCCTGGACCGAGAGGTTGTCGAGGATCTGCTTGGCACGTCCGAGATCGTTCCAGTCGGTACGGCTGCCGTCTTCACCGTGCTGCAGGTAGAGCACCGGATACGGTTCGGCGCGACGAGCGTTGTACCCCGACGGTGTCCACACCGTCGCGGACCGCTCCTGGTGCGTCACACTGCTCGGGTATGTGACGGTCCCGAGCGTGCCGCCCTGTCCCTCCGGCACGTCGGCGAGGAGACGCGCAGAGTCGCCCGGTACGAGGAACGTGCTCCAGGTCGGATCCGAGGCGACCGTTGTGGGGTTCGTGGGATCCTTGACGATCTTGGTGTCGTCCCCCTTGAGACGGTAGTGGTACAACCCAGGCGGCAGTGGGCCGATCACCGACGTCCAGGCATTGCCGGAACGTCCGAGACCAAGCTCCGACACGTTGAAGGACGGGCCGAAGTTCCCCTCGACAACGACTCCCGACACAGTACCCATCGTGTTCTGGATGTCGTTTACCGGCACGTTGAACGACGCGAAACCGTCGGACACGGTGAGCCATGGTGTCGCCGCCACCGCCGGTTGCGCTCCGGTCAAGGCAGTCGCGATACCCGTGGCGGCGGTGACTAGCGCCGTCAGGAGCCTGCGGCGCACATCGAGCCGACGTATTCGCCTCTGATGATGGGGGGTAGACGCCATGACTCCACTCCTTGCATTGGTTGGCGACAGCGGGCCGGCCAGCGGGCCGCGTGGACCACCGACGTGCACGGTGACGGATGCTGTGGCGCGGGCGTTGACGAGCAGGACGATCCCCTGATCGGCATGGTGAACGTCCACATGCGAGCGTCCGGTACGGCCGTGCCCACGCTGGCACAGGCCATTACGCGACCTCTTACGACGGAAGGGTCCGATCTTCTTGTTAGCGATAACATAGTCGGGTCATTCCCCTTCGTCAATTGATGCAGGAGCCTGCCGGCCGAGCTCGCGCCGCGTTGGGACGCCGCCCGGGGCCAGCCCGGTCTGGTCGGCAGCCCGATCGAGCCAGCCAGATCCGCGCCGCCTGGTGGCCGGTCGACGGCGTGCCGGACAACCCGCGCAGTTGGCTGATCCGGATCGGCTACCGCAAACTGGTCGACCTGCTGCGCTCCGAACAGGCCCGGCGCCGCCGCGAACAGCAGGCCGCGGTGGCCGACCTGGTCATGCACGAACCGGCCACGCAGCGGAAGTGTCCATAGTGGTTCCTTCCGACGCCGTCGAGTCACAGCGGCGCGGATGGCGACGCTCGCCGGGCCGGGTCCTGCTCGACGTCATTGGCCCTGCTCTCCGGCGACCGGCCAGTCGTACTCGTGGGCTGAGTCCGGTCAGTACCACGGGGCGGTGACCGTGACCGGCGGCGACAGGTCGCTGGTCGTGTAGCCGGAGCCCACCAGCGCGTGGGCCTGGACGGCGAAGGTGCGCGTGCCGCCCGGGGTCAGGTCGATGACGAAGGTGTTGAAGGGCATGGACGCGTAGCCCTGCCATACGCCGTCGACGAACTGCTTCATCGAGTAGCGGAACACGGGCCCGGCCGAACGTGCCCAGGTCAGTCGCGCACTGGTCGGCGTCAGCTCGGACACGACCGGCTGGCCGGGAGGCGGCAACGGCGTGAGAGTCGCGGCGGACGCAGCTGCCGGCGACCCGGCGAGCGCCGCATCCGCCGGGCCGACCACACCGCCAGCTAGAGCGACGGCGACCGCGAGAACGAGCGTCGACCCAAGACGTATCACGGCTCCCCCTACGCTGAAATTGATGATTGTCGAATCATATCGTTGTCGTCTGACGACCGTCCAGATCCATCAGACGATGGACGAGCTGCCCAACCCGCCGATCCGGCGGCGGTTCCGCGGCCATCGGGGCCACCTTTTCCTACCGACGGCGTCGCGGCGCAGCCGGTCCAGCGCCTTGCGCCATCCGATGGTGACCAGCCAACCGGTGCATTACCACCCGGGATCAGGTCGGGTTGAGGTTGTGCGCGCAG
This sequence comes from Actinomycetes bacterium KLBMP 9797, assembly GCA_037414955.1. Taxonomy (GTDB): domain Bacteria; phylum Actinomycetota; class Actinomycetes; order Mycobacteriales; family Micromonosporaceae; genus Phytohabitans. The sequence continues at coordinate 37,674 of JBBEWH010000202.1, read as the reverse complement.
ATGTTGTCGAACTCGTCGGACTCGCTCACGTCGGCGTTGCTGTCCACGCGAACCTGCCACAGGTGGTTGAGGGCGACGTCCCGGGTGACCCAGTACCGGCGGAAGTCCGATTGGCCGGAGCCAAGGCCGTCGTGGATGAAGTAGTGCGTGACGGTGTTGCCCTGCAGGTGGCGCCAGACCGGCTCGGTCTTGACGAGGAACGGGCCACTGGCGGTGTACCCCTCGTTGGTGAAGATGTAGCTGAGGAACCACCAGTCGATGCCGTCGCCGTAGTCGACCGGGTCGTCGTAGACGCCGCAGGTGGTGATGTCGAGGTCGGGCTTGGCGTAGGGCGGGTCGGCGGCGGCGGGGGCCGCGCCGGCCAGGGTCGCGGTGAGGGCCGCGGCGCCGGCGACCGCCCCGGTGAGCAGGCGGCGGGCGGCGCTTTCGCGCTGTGTCGTGGAAGTCATGACACGAAGTCTGCTGCGCTGCGGCCGGCGCCATTGTGGCGTTTTACCCGCTGCGGACGTGCTCGGAGTCACCGCGCCGCCGTCGGGCCCGCGTGGCGCAGCGCGGCCGGGTCGAGGATGGTGACGGATCGCCGACCGGTCCGGATCCAGCCCCGCCGGCGCCAGCCGGAGAGCGTCTTGGTGACCGCCTCGCGCGACGAGCCGGCCCACCGGGCCAGGTCCTCCTGGGACAGTTGCAGTCCGATGTGGATGGTGCCCGCGCGTGGGGTACCGAACCGCTCGGCCAGCTCGATGAGGCGCGCGGCGAGCCGGTCGGCGGCGGTGCGGACGCTGAGCTCCATGCGGGTCCGGTCGGCGTCGCGCAGCCGCCGGGCGACCGTGTGCCGCAGGACCTCGGCGGCGCCGGCATGCTGGTGCAGGTACGTCCGCAGCACCCGGCCGGGCATGACCGAGCCGGCGACGTCGTCCAGCGCCGCGACGGTCGCTGACCTGGGCAGCCCGTCCAGTGCGGACACGTCGCCGATCAGCGTGCCCGGGCCACAGATCGCGAGCACGACGTCGTCCCCGTTCGGGGTGTGGGCGCAGACCTTGACATGGCCGGTGTGCAGCAGCGCCACCCAATCGGGGTTGTCGCCCTGGTGGAACAGTGGTTCGCCGCGCCGCCACCGGCGCCGGAAGCTCCCGTCGAGGTATGCCTGGCGCTCCGCGGGGGTCAGTCCCGTCCAGAACTCCGTCATGTCGTGCCGAGGCCGTACCGTTCGATGACGCCGGGCAGCCAGTCGGGCTCGGCGAACCGCAGCCCGTAGCGCTCGGCGAGGGCGGGGCCCCGCGCCACGGCGCTTTCCGGATCGCCGACCAGCTCGCTCACCTCGCGGAAGAAGTGTTCAAACCCGGCGGGGCTGATGATCTCGATCATGCGCGCGGGCACGCCGCCGGCGTTCCACATCGCGTGGTACTCGCCGCGCGGCTTGGTGATGTAGCCACCGGCGCCGAGGACGACCTCGCGGTCGCCGGAGCGGAATCCGATCTCGCCTTCGACGACGATCGAGAACTCGTCCTCGAAGGTGTGCAGGTGGGGCGGGACCAGCGCGCCGACCGGGAACGGGTGCTCGACGATCGACAGCGCGCCGCCGGTGTCGTGGCCCCAGAGCTTGAACTGCACGCCGATGGCGCCGAGGTCTCCGATCGGGCCCTCGCCGGGCCGGACGACCGTCAGCGGTGGCGGGCCGGGTGGTGACATGCGTGAGCCCCCAATATCACTGGACATACTGTTCAGTGAAATATTGCGACCGGCTCGCCCGGATGTCAACCACATGGTTTTCTCGCCCATTGCTCGCGGCATGGGCCGCCACCGATCCGCCGATCGCGGGCTCCCCGCGCGGTGCCGCCATCGGCGCCGGTGCACGCGGTGGTCGAGGTGGTCGATGCCGCGCACCGGTTGCCGCTACCCCGCCCCGACGACGTCACCTGGGTGTACCGGCACGGTGTGAGCGCCGCCGCGTCGACCCGCCTGGTGGCGGCGCTGGCGCGGCTGGACCTTCCCGGCGAGCCGGGCGTCGCGTATGTGGCGGGCGAGGCGCGCACCTGCCAGCTCGCGCGACGCCACCTGCTGCGCGAGCGCGGCTGGCCGCGAGCCAGCGTGCTGGTCCACGCCTTCTGGTCCGCCGGCTCCCGTCCCTCATAACCAGCCGTCCGCGAGGCTGGCCGTGCCGCCGTTGAGGCCGGGGAAAGCCGGGCCGCTCACCGCCGGAGCGCCGCTCGACCGCGTCCGACCACTGTAGAGGGCAGTGTTGGTCACGCGGCCGTCGGCGTTGCGCGGGGTGGTTCCCGGGTCTGCGCGGTCCCGGCAGATCACCTCAACGTCGGGGTGTGCGCGTCGGCCGATGGAGCAATTCAGCCCTTCACCGCGCCCGCCGTGAGCCCTTCGGTCAGGAAGCGCTGCCCGAAGGCGTACATGACCACCACGGGGATGCTGACGAGCAGCGACGCCGCGGCGAGCTGTCCCTGGGGAACGACGTCCCCGATGATCATCGACTGCATCCCCACGGGGAGGGTCTTGTACTCGTCCTTCGTGATGAACACGAAGGCGAAGAGAAACTCGTTCCAGGCGTTGGTGAGGGTGAACAGCGCGACCGCCAGCAGCCCCGGCTTGGCGAGGGGCAGCACCACCCGGCGGAACGCCTGGATGCGGGTGCAGCCGTCGACCAGCGCGGCCTCCTCCAGCTCGGCGGGGATCGACGAGAAGTACCCCGTCAGGAGCCAGATGGCGAACGGAAGCGTGAAGGTCGGGTACGTCACCACCAGCGACCACAACGAGTCGGTGAGCCGCACCCCGATGAGCAGCTGGTACAGCGGGATGAATAGCAGCGCGCCCGGCATCACGTAGGTGAGCAGCACCGTGACGGTGAAGCCCTGCGCCCCGCGGAACCGCAGCCGGGCCAGCGCGTAACCGGCCAGAGCGGCGAAGACCAGTGCCACCGCGGTGGACGCCGCGGACACCAGCACCGTGTTGAGGTACCAGCGGCCGAAGGGCTTGGTGGTGAACAGGTCACCGAACTGCTGCAGAGTCCATGGGGTCGGCCACAGGTCCTGCACGTGCATGACGATCTGGCCCTCGGACTTGAAGGCCGTGACAACGATCCAGTACAGCGGGCCCAGCGCGAACAAGAGCAACCCGGCCAGCGCGAGACCGGATCCCAGGCCCGACACCAGGGATGACGCCCGGCGATGACCCCAGTTCTGGAGCGCCGAGACCACCCGACCGACCGCCGCCACGATCAGCAGCATCGCCCCGAGGACCACCGCCGCCTTCCAGAAGATGTGTGGCGACACCCAGGCCACCAGACCGGTGACCGCCGCGGCGATGACCCACGGCAGCGCCTTTCTCGCAGTCCCGGCCCACCGCGCCGTCCCGGCCCACCGGGGCGGCGCGCTACCGGCGTCCCGGCGCAGCAACCGGACCAGGACGAACACCAGCGCGCCGATGACCGGCAGCATCACGAGCGTGACCGCCGCCCCCGCGCCGTACTGCAGTTGCAGGATCGCCTTTGAGTAGGCGACGAGCACGTACGGCGCGGTCGCGTCGCCAGGGCCGCCCTGGGTCAGCAACCAGATGAGGTCGAAGTTGTTGAACGTCCAGATCGACGACAGGGTCACCGTCACGGTGATCACGTGGCGCAGTCCGGGCAGCGTCACGTGGACGAACCGCTGCCACGGCGAGGCGCCGTCGACGGTCGCCGCCTCATACTGGTCCGCCGGGATGGCCTTCAACCCCGCGAGGAATGCGACGGTGAAGAACGGCACCCCCTTCCACACGTTGACGAGGATCACCGACGGCATGGCCAGCGACGCCTCGGACAGCCAGCCCGCGGGCCAGCTGTCGACCAGGTGCACGCTGGCCAGCAGCGGCCCGATTCCCGATGCGGTGAGCAGCGTGTTGACGCTGCCGAAGATCGGGTCGAGCAGCGAGCGCCAGCTGAACGCCGTCACCACCGTCGGCACTACCCAGGGCAGCAGGAGCAGCCCGGCCAGCACGGCCCGCCCGCGACGCCGATGGTGCAGCAGCAGGGCTGCGGACAGCCCCAGCACCACCTTGAACACCTCGGCGTACGCGGTGAAGACGAACGAGTTCAGCACGCCCGTGCGGAACTGCTCGTCGCCGGCGAGCGCCAGGTAGTTGTCCAGGCCGACGAACACGCTGTCCTGCCCGTGCCGTTCCGTCGTGCTGGTGACGACCGACCGGGCGATCGGCAGGAGCACGAGCCCGCCGACCAGCACAGCCGTAGGCGCGAGGAACAGAGCCGCCAGCCGCCAGTCGCGACCCAGGCGCCGCTGGGTCTTCGTGAGGGAGCCGGACCCCGGCGGCGAAGGTGCTCTCCTCGCCGGGGCCGGCGCTGGTCGGACCGACGTCACTGTGGCAGCCCCTGCTGGGTGAAGGTCCGCACAATCTTCGCGTGAGCGGCCTCCACGGCGCGCGCAGGCGCCGTTCCCTGGATGACCTGCTGCATCATGTCGGTCAGGACGTAGGCCCCGACGGCGGCCTGCTGGCCCGCGCTCGCCTTCTGCGGGAAGTTCAGGCCGTTCTTCGTGGTCAGCGGCAGCGACTGCTGGGTGATCTTGCGCATGATGGGGAAAGCCGGGTCACCGCTGGTGAAGAACGGGTCGGCATCCCAGACCTTTTCCCAGGCGGGCAGCGCCAGACCGGGCGCCTCCTTAGCCACGCCCAGCAGCGCGGGCGCGGTGATCAGGTACTGCGCCAGGAGCTTGGCGAGCGGGGCGTTCTTGGCGCCCTTGAAGACGACGAAAGCCTGGGACTGGCCGAGCAGTAGGGGCTCGTCGGTGGCCGGCCCGATGCAGTCGGCGAAGACGTGGGTGCGGTCGTAGACGGGGTTCTTCTTGGTCTTGGAGTCCGCGTAGACGCTGAGTTGGTTGCGGGTGTAGCCGAGGATCCCGGCCAGCCAGTTCTCGTTGTTGCTGGAGTCGGTCCAGGCGGCCACCCCTGGCGGGAGCATCGGCTTGAACTTGGGGTTGGTGTAGATGTCGCTCAGGAAGGTCACCGCCTGCACCGTCTCGGGGGAGTTGAACGTGACCTTCTTGCCGTCGTTGGAGGCGATCGACCCGCCATAGGCGTTGACTACTGCCTCGATGATGCCGTTGGCGTCGCCGGACCGGTTCATGGTCATGCCCCAGCCGAACCGGCGCTTGCCCGGATCGGAGATCTCCAGGCACAGGTCCCGCAGTTCCTCCCAGGTGTAGACGTCCTTGGGGGTGATGCCCTTGTCTTGCATCCAGTCCTTGCGCAGGAACGACCCGATGCCGATGAAGTGGTAGGGAATGGCGAACCACTTGCCGTCGAAGACGCAGAAGTTCTTGGACTCCGCCGTGGGCTCACCGTATGTGGCGGTCAGGGCCTCGACGACGTCCGTCACGTCCTCCAGGTCGCCCAGGGCGTGGAACTGCGCGACGAACCGCGAGTCGGTCATGAACGCCAGGTCACGCGCCACGCCGCCCTTCACCTCGGCGTCGAGCTTGGCCACCACGTCACCGGCGTCGGCCTGAACCAGGCTATTTTCGATCTTGGTCCCGGTGGAGTCGGCGAACTTCTTGATCGAGCTGTCGAGCGCCGCGTTGGCCGCCTCCGAGTACAGCTTCTGTGACAGCACCCCCATCGAGGTGCCCTTCAACGACGCCGCGGCGTCGAGCAGCTCCTTCGGAACCTCCGCCTGCACCCGGGGCGGCGATGTCGAGCTGTCCCCGCACGCGGCCAGACCGGCCGCGCCGAGCACCCCCACTCCCATGCCCAGAAAGCGGCGTCGAGACCACAACGGGTCATCCTCCATGGCGATTCGCCTCCTTCGTCTCGTCTCACCGCGGCACGCCGAAGGCGTAATTGGCGAACACCGCGTTCTTCGCGCCTTTCAGCCGTCTCGATGTCGGCGACCGCGGGCACGTCATATGTATCGACGGTCATGTCTGCCACAAGTGCTCGATGGCGCCGTTGGGGTCGCCGCCCACGGGCGCGGGGAGAAGTTGGTCGAATGCCCGTGGCGCCAGGCAGTCCCGTGTAGCCGTCGACCGGCGGGAGTCCGCTCACGCGGGCTTCGTCTCCGCGAAGCCTGGGTGCTTGCACAGCAGCCGTGACCGCGAGCGGGGCCAAGCTGACGATCCGGTTCGGTCGGACCATGCGGCACCGCCGTTCGAGATTTCGAACAAGGTTCGAGATATCGTATCGAGGTGAAGGCGACGGTAGAGGACCCAGCGGGAGGTGTCAATGACTCGATGCGCCACGACGACCCCTGCGGCGGTCTTGACCCATCGACGCCCGCCTGGCGTGGAGGTCGTTGACGCGCGTCCGGCATCTCGAAAGGATCATCGACATGCCCCGCGTGGTACCGGCGGTCATCCGCGCACTCGACATCCTCGAACTGTTTCTAGACCGCTCCCAACTGTCGGCCCGCGAGGTGGCCGAGCGGCTCGACCTACCCCGCACGACCGTCCACGAGCTGCTCGTCACGCTCGTGGCTCGCTCATACCTGATCTCCGTGCCCGGCCAACCGGTGCGGTACCGGCTCGGCATGCCCCTCTTCCAGCTTGGCTCGGCGTTCGCAAGCCAGCTTGACCTGGTCCGCGAGGCGCAAGTCGTCGTACGGGACGTGGCCGCAGCGTGCGACGAGGCGGTCCACGTGGCCGTGCTCGACGGCGCCGACGTCATCTACCTCGTCAAGGCCGACAGCACGCACCCCGTCCGGATGGTCTCGGCGGTCGGACGGCGGCTGCCGGCCCACTGCACGGCGGTCGGCAAGATACTGCTGTCGAGCCTCGATCCGGCGGACCTGAACGCCGTCTTGACGAACGGCATCCTGCCCGGCATGACGCCGCACAGCATCACCGACCCGGACCGCCTGCGGGAACACCTTGATCAGGTACGGGCCGAGAACGTCGCGGTCGACAACGGCGAGTCCGACACCGCCATGCGCTGCGTCGCTGCGGCAATCCGTGACCACGCCGGCGCGACCGTCGCGGCGATGAGCATCTCCGCGCCAATCATCCGCTGGACCCCGCAGGCGGACGTGGACTGGACCCGGCTGGTCCGCGAGGGTGCGGCCAAGCTGTCCGCCCGCATGGGGTACCGCGCCCAACCCTGATAGCCCGGCCGACACGCGAGCTCGGCGGCGGTGGCAAGCAAACCGCCGTCCGGACGGGGTGGCGGCCCCCAGACTGCATAGCGACTGTCATCGATGTGTGGCAGAGTGACCCTGTGCTTCGGCGAGGTGTGGTCTGGGTGGCGGCATTGGCGGTCGGGTTGCTGGCGTCGGCGCCGGAAGGTGCCGGCGCGTCGGTCGTGGGCGATCGGTCGCTGCCGCTCGGCACACCGGTCGCGGTCCGGCCGTTGCCGGCGGAGTTGCGGCTCGCCGGCACCGGCGCGGCCTGGCGGGTGTGGTACATCTCCACGTCCTGGAACGGGCGGCGCACAGTGGTCAGCGGCACGGTCTCGGTGCCTGCCGGCCGGGCACCCGTGGGCGGCTGGCGGCTGGTCGGCTTCGGTCCCGGCTTCAGCGGCACGCCAGACGCGTGTGCCGCCTCGCGGGTCGGCACACCGCCGTTCGCGCGACCGTTCGGCGAGGCGCTGCTGGCCGCCGGGTACGCGGTCGCGGTCACCGACTACGAAGGCATCGGCACGCCGGGCGAGGGGTCCGGTGTGGACGGTCGTGCCGAGGCACACGCGCTGATCGACTCGGTTCGGGCCGCGCGCCGGATCGCGCCAGTCTCCCGCTCGTGGGCCGCGGTGGGCTACTCGCTCGGCGGCCACGCCGCCCTCTGGGCCGGCTCCCACGCCGCGTCGTACGCGCCGGAGCTGCGGCATCTCGGCACCGTCGCGCTCGCCCCGACCACGCAGTGGGCACTGCTGTTCTCGGCGATCCGCGACCCGGCCGGGCCGCTCAACCCGACGCTTCCGTACATCGGCCGGTCCCTGCCGGTGACCAACCCGGGCAAGTTCCGGGCCGAGGACTGGTTCACCCCGCGCGGGCTGGAGCTTGTCGCGCTGGCCGGTCACGCCTGCATCGAGGAGCTGGCCGCCGCCGTCGCGGGTGTCACCTACGGGGACGCGTTCCTCGATCCGCCCGCGGCGGCGGCCACGTTCACGGCGCTCTTCGCGGACGACGAGGTGCCCGTGGCCCGATACCCGAAGCCGGTGCGGCTCGCGCACGGCACCGCCGACGCGCTGCCCGCCGTACTCACCGAGGTCACCGCGAACCAGCTGACAGCCGTCGGCACCGACGTCACGTACACACCGGTCGCCGGCGCCGACCACCTCACCGTCCTCGCCACGATCGCGCCCCAGGTGCTCACCTGGCTGGAGGAGATGTTCACGACGCCACGTCGATGAGCGCCCCAACCACATCCTGGCCACGTACCCTCCGGCACGGAGCGGTCCCCGCACCACTCTGCCGATGAGTGGGCGTCTCGGGGCTCTGGAGCCGTGTGCGGACGTGATCTCCACAGTCCTCGCCCCGATGGGAAACACGGCGACCCTGGCCGGCAGCGCCATCGAACCGGTTCGAGATAGCGATGCGCGCAGGAATCGGCCGCCGGTCGCTCCGACGGCGGCGGGGCGAGCCTCGTGGATGAGCAGTGGCCGGGCCACATCCCATTGCCTACTGGCAGATCAAGGAAGCCGATTCGGGCCGCCCTGGGAAACCGTAGTTGACATCATCATCGTCATCTATAAGATCCAATGAGATCGATGCTCGAATCGATTCGAACGCGGACTCCCTCGCAGCGTCTCGGGGCGTTGACGAGGTCACCGGTGTCACCGGAGCGGGACCGCGCTGGTCGGCGTGGTCGTTGCGGCAGCGGCCCGGCTGGTCGCCGCGCCACGCCAGTGCGCGGGAGTCCGTGGACCTGCGACACGGCGGCAACCAGTGGTGGATCCGGTCGTGACCGGCGAGGAGAGGGAATGACGCGATGTCCAGACAGAGATCGTTGCTCGGACTGGTCGCGATTTCGGCGGCTGTCGTCGCCGCGACGGGTGTTGTGGCGTCCAGCGGTGGCGCTACCGCGTCGGCGACCAGCGCCCGCCCCTTGGCGGCAACCGCCGGGTGCGGCAAGGCCCCGACGCTCGCCAGCGGTACACACACAATCCAGAGCGGTGGTCAGAACCGCAGCTACATCCTCCGGGTTCCGGCCAACTACGACAACAACCGCCCCTACCGGTTGATATTTGGGTTCCACTGGTACGGCGGAACCGCCAACGACGTCGACTCGGGCGGAAGCGACGGGTACAACTGGTCCTATTACGGACTCCGACGCCTGGCCGACGGCGCGAACAACGGCACCATCTTCGTCGCGCCCCAGGGCAACAACAACGGCTGGGCCAATCCCGGTGGTCAGGACGTCACCTTCGTCGATGACATGATCAGGCAGCTCGAGGCGGGTCTCTGCGTCGACACGACGCAGCTCTTCGCGGCCGGTTTCAGCTACGGCGGGGCCATGTCGTACGCACTCGCCTGTGCCAGGGCGAACGTCTTCCGGGCGGTGGCCGTCTACTCCGGAGCAAGTCTCAGCGGGTGCGGCGGTGGCACCCAACCCGTCGCCTACATCGGAGTGCACGGCACTCGGGACTCGATCCAGAACGGGCGAGCGCTGCGCGACACCTTCGTGAGAAACAACGGCTGCACCCCGCAGAACCCACCCGAGCCGGCGCAGGGCAGCCTCACGCACATAGTGACCGCCTACTCCGGATGCCGGGCCGGCTACCCGGTGGTGTGGGCCCCGTTCGACGGCGGCCACGACCCCGGTCCGATAGACGGGTGCACCTGTGGCGGCTGGCGGAGCTGGACCCCCGGCGTGGTTTGGAACTTCTTCTCACAGTTCGACAGCACCATACCGCCGACAACCGCACCCCCGACCACAACACCCCCGACTACCGCACCCCCGAACCGCGGCCAGATCTTCGGCAGCCAGTCGGGCCGGTGCGTGACCGCGTCCAGCAACAGCGCTGGCGCCCAGGTGCAACTGCAGGACTGCACTGGACAGTCCAACCAGGTGTGGACCTACACCGCTAGCAAGCAGTTGCAGGCGTCCGGCAACATGTGCCTGGACGCGAACGGCGGCGGGACCAGTAACGGCACTGCCGTGATCATCTGGACCTGTAACGGCCAGGCCAACCAGCAGTGGAACGTCAACCAGGGCGGCACCATCACCGGTGTGCAGTCCGGGCTGTGCCTGGACGCGTACGGTGCCGGAACGGCGAACGGCACGAGGACCATCTTGTGGTCGTGCAGCGGTCAGGCAAACCAGCAATGGAGCCTGCGCTGACCCCGCCACCGGCAACCCCGTGACCCGGTGAGCCGATGTTGTTGCTGGTGCCTGCTGACGTCATTCGTCCCAGCCGGGTTGACGAACACTTCGTGGTCGAAGCGCGCGCTGCATCGTCGCAGATATGACCGCCACAATCGTCGCCGATCCCCCGTTCCGACGCCGGGCACTGGGTTGCCGGTCGCACCCACCGCGTTCAGGCGTCCTCCACGTGGCTGTACGTGAGGGACGCCCTGATCACGGAATCGCCAGCGGCTTGTCAAACGTCGGCGATGACGGTCGTCGAGTCCTCGAACACGCCGTCACGGGTGAAGCTGGCGGACACCATGAGCGCTCCGGGAGGAGGGGGAAAGACCTTCACCGAGTACGGCACCGGCCCGCTCGCGCACGGCACGGTAGCGAAGGCCGGCCACACCAGCGGGGGATTCCCGATGGCGATGCTCTGGCTGAGGATGGTCAGCTCCGCCTGACCGCTCGGCGCTGAGCAGGTGAGCGTGCCGGTCACCACGACCGGGCCGTACGGCAGGTACTCACGGACGACTTGCGAGACAACCACTTCCGGGGTGGCCGCGACCGCCGGCGCGGCGGCGGCCGGGACCGCGATGAGGGGCGACGCGACGATCAGGGCGAGGGCGCCAATCTTGGCCATGAACACGGGGTACCTCCATCGATAGGTACATTGGACCCCACGCTAGTAACCCTTTGGGCCGTGCGCGAGTGGATGGAACGGCGCACACGGGCGGGAACATCGGCGCCTCTCGGGCCGAGCCCAGGGCAGCCCTAACCACGGTCAGGTGTGGGCGCTCGGGGCTGGCCTCTCGGTGAGCACCCACCGGTCGCCGTGACCCGTGGCGATCGCGATCGCCTCGATCACCCGCCGGGCCGCCGCCGGATCATCGACCAAGCTGACGGCGGCTTCGAGGCCGACCGGCGGCCCACCGTCGAGGCTCGCGGCCACGGCGATCATCTGCCGGTCACGGTCCGGCACGTCGGCGGCCGCCGTGAAGCCGACCACCGCCGCCCAATCGGTGACCTGCCCCATCTGCACGGTGGCACCCATGTCCCACACCAGTTCGATGATCCTCACGAGGTCACCGAAGCCCGGCTGGTCCGGAACCGCGGTGAAGGTCAGCAAATGCACGGCGGCCCGCCGGCCGAGCGTGGCGCCGGTGGCGATGTCGGTGCGCAGGATGCCCCGAATCTCATCACCGGTGAACTCGGAGGCGAACTCCGGCCGGGGGGTCCTCCGATGCAGCAGCGGCGCCGTATCAGGGTTGGCCAGCAACTCCGCCACCCGCAGGCACTCCACACACGGCGGCAACGCGGCGATGTCGACGCACGTGTCACTGAGATGCATGTCGTACGCAATGTTGATCGCCCACTGGTCACTGCCCCAGACCGGACGCTCCGGAGCCGAACACAGCGTGAGACCCGTCTCCCCGCCGTCCCCGCCGGCCGCGTAGTCGAGATCCACGGACAGATGCCGCAACGTGCCGTCCGTACACGGTCGAGGCGTCATCGGGTCCTCCTCACCACCGGATGCGTCGCCGGTCACCCCCTGACAACGAAGCGTATCCATGCCCCGCAACGGGCCCGCCCCACGCCGTGGAGGGATGCGTCGAGGAGTTCGATCCACAGTGCCACCTGAAACGACGTGGTGGACATGCGGTCACCCTCCGGGGAGTTCGGGGCCGGCTCACGTGGTGCGTGCGAGCCGGCCCGGGGTGGAAGTGGTCAGCGAGCGCCGCTGGCGGCGTTGTGCGCGGCGGTGACGATCACGTCAGCGACAGCGTTGGACTGGGTCACGTACACGGCGTGACTGGCCGGGACGTTGGTGATCTTCGATACCCAGTGTGGGGCAGGGAACTCGTCGTCATGTGAAGGGCCCGTCACTATCCCTGCTCGGAGTCAGGACGTGTCGGGTCCGGTCCCCGATCCAGGCCGCTTCGAGGATTGCGGTCAGGCTGGCGGTGTCGGTCGGGCCTGGATGGTTCTGGATCAAGCGGGTGACGCCACTGGCCATCTCCGCGAAGCGCGGGAGGTCGGCGCGTGCCACGCCGATGTCCGCCAAGCTGGTAGGGATGCCGATGTCGGCAAGGAGCCCGTCGAGCCAGGTGAGGAACGTATCTGCGCCCTCGGCATCCGAGGCGTCGGTCACGTCGAGCCCGCACACCCCGGCGAGGATGGTCAACCGGTCGCCGATGGCATCCTTGGCCGCGTCCAGCGCGTAGGGCAGCAGCAGCCCGACGCCCAGGCCGTGCGGTGTGTGGGTGGCCGCGCCGATGCTGTACTGGAGGGCGTGCGGGGCCGCGTTGCCTGCGTGGGAAAATGCGAGCCCGGCGAGCATGGACCCATAGGACATGTCCGCGCGCGCGTCGGTGTCGCCTCCGTCCCTGACGGCACGGCGCAAGCTGCGGGCGATCCGCTCCGCGGCCCGGAGCGCGTAGTGGTCGGTGATGGGGTTGCGGCCGAGGAAGACCTGCTCCACCGGGTCGCGCGGTCCATGGGCCCGGGGTCGCGCGGTGTAGCTCTCCACCGCGTGACAAAACGCGTCGATGCCGGAGTGGGCGGTGACGGTCGCAGGGCAGGTGTAGGTGAGTTCGGGGTCGACGATGGCGAAGTCGGGCACGATGTGGACGCTGGAGACCCCCACCTTCAGCTCGCGGTCTGCGTCGGTCAACACCGAAACCGGCGTGAGCTCGGAGCCGGTGCCTGACGTCGTCGGGACCGCGACGAGAGGAATTGTCGGCCCCGGCACCTTCGACTCGCCGTAGAAGTCGCGCGGCGTCCCACCGTGGCGCCGGATGACGCCGACGATTTTGGCGAGATCGATCACCGTGCCACCCCCGACGGCGAGGATCACGTCGGCGTCCACCTCTGCGGCGGCCGAGACGGCCAGGGCGACATCGGCGAGTGGCACGTCCGGAGTCGCGTCGGCGAACACCTCGACGACCTCGACCTTCTCCCGCACGGCGGCCACGATCTCGGTCACGCCCGGCTGCCCCAGAAGAACCCGGTCGGTCACGATGAGGACTCGCGAGCCACACTCGGCCACCACTCGTGGGATGTTCTGCGCGACCCCTTCGCCCACTATCAGCTGGCGTGGTCCGCGGACGGTCTCAAGCATGTCAGTGCCTCTCTGGAACGTCGGCGGCGATTTGCTGGGCGGACGTCCAGGTCACCTGCGAGACCGGGACAGCGTCGGCAAGGTTGGCTGCCCGGGTGGCGCGGGCGCGCGCGCCGGGCTCCCGGACTCGGTCGTGCCCGGGCGCCCTCGGGCCCATCGCGGTGCACGGGGCGCGGTGATCCTCGGCGGGCACCCGGAGCGGCAGGCCGGTCACGGTAGGTCGATCGCCGCGTAGGTGACGTCGAGGTACTCGAGGATGCCCTCGTGCGACCCCTCCTTGCCGATCCCGGACTGCTTCACGCCTCCGAACGGAGCTGACGGGTCCGAGATCAGACCACGGTTGATGCCGAGCATCCCCGTCTCTAGCCCCTCGGTGAACCGAAGCGCCCGCTGGAGGTCACGGGTGAAGACGTATCCGACCAGGCCGTGCTCGGTGTCGTTGGCCTTCGCCAGCACCTCGTCGTCGGACGTGAACGAGATGATTGGCGCCACCGGGCCGAAGATCTCCGCCTCCAGCATCCGCGCGTCGTCGGGCACGTCGACGAGGACCGTAGGCGGGTAGAAGTGGCCCGGCCCATCCGGACGCTCGCCGCCCACCAACACACGGGCGCCGCGATCGACCGCGTCGGCGACGAGCTCGTCGAGCTTGGTGGCCGAGGCCTCGTCGATCAACGCCCCGACATCCACGCCGTCGTCGAGACCATGGCCCACCGAAAGCGCGCCCATCCGCTCGGCGAAGCGCGCCGTGAACTCCTCGCGCACCGGCTCCTCGACGTAGATCCGGTTGGCCGCGATGCAGGACTGCCCGATGTTGCGCATCTTGGCCACCATGGCGCCGTCGAGCGCGACGTCCAGGTCCGCGTCGGCACACACGATCAAGGCCGCGTTGCCGCCCAGCTCCATGGAGGTGCGCAGCACGTTGTCCGCCGCCTGTCGTAGCAGCACGCGCCCGACCTCGGTCGATCCGGTGAACGAGAGCTTGCGGGTCCGACGGTCGGCTAGCAGTGCTGAGACCACCTCGCCGGCACGCTTGGTTGTCACCACGTTGACGACGCCCGGGGGAACGCCGACCTCCTCCATGACGCGGGCCAGGAACAGCATGGTGAGTGGCGTCTGAGCTGCTGGCTTGGTGATCGTCGTGCAGCCCGCGGCCAGCGCAGGAGCGATCTTGCGGGCACCCATGGCCAACGGAAAGTTCCAGGGCGTCACGAAGACGCACGGTCCGACCGGCTTCGGCACGGTGAGGATGCGATATCCACCAGCGGGTGCGGTGTTGTAGCGCCCCTCGACGCGCACCGCCTCCTCGGCGAACCAACGGAAGAACTCGGCGCCGTAGGCCACCTCTGCCCGAGCCTCGGCGAGCGGCTTGCCCATCTCGAGCGTTATCAGCCGGGCGACCTCCTCGGATCGCTCGGTCAGTGCCCGATACGTCGCGGTCAACAACTCTGACCGTTTTCGCGGCGGGGTCGCCGCCCACTCCGCCATTGCCTTGCTCGCCACGTCCAGAGCGGCGAGCCCGTCAACGACGTCGGCGTCCGCCACCTCGGCGATGGTCTTGCCGGTGGCCGGGTCCTCGACGGCAAAGGTGGCTCCGCCGGCGGCGTCGCGCCAGGCGTCGCCGATCCGGAGCCGCCGGTGCTCGGGCGCCAGGACGTTCATCGGGTCACTCATCGCGTCGCCTCCTGTGATGTTCTTGGTGATGCCCAGCGTGACCTCAGTGATCGCGTCACGCGCGTTGAGGAACGGGTCACCCGACCTCGTCGGGGGTCGAGGTTGCCGAGCGGGTCGGACGTGGCTTTGGCCCTGGCTGCAGGGCGACGCCCCGCACCACCGACCGCCTTCTCAGACCACGGCCGCTTCAGCGTCGTCAGGCCGTGCTCGCCCGTGACGGTCCGCCGAGGCTCGATTGCCACGTGCGGGCGCGTCTTGACGTCGCCGCCCTGCGCGATTACCTCCCGGCCTCGGACAGCGCGAGCCCGGTGCCCGCATCGAACAGATGCGCACGGTCCAGGTCGACCGTGACAAGCAGCCGCTCGCCCGGCGTGCCGGTGACGGTGGGTCGTGCCTTGACCTTGAGGATCTCCGTCCCCACTCGGACGTCGACCACCGTGCGGTCACCGAGCGGCTCAAGCGCGTAGAGCTCACCCGACAACGACGCGTTCCCACGCTGCTCGACGGACAGGTCCTCGGCGCGTACGCCCAGCAGCAGCGGACGACCGTCCTCAGCCGTGGTCCAACGGGGCCGCGGCAGCGTCCAGCCTTCCGCCCCGACCAGACGATCTCCCTCAACGTGGCAGGCGAGCAGGCTGATCCGCGGGCTCCCGACGAAGCCTGCGACCCACTGGTTGGCTGGACGCTCG
Source organism: Actinomycetes bacterium KLBMP 9797 (assembly GCA_037414955.1). Taxonomy (GTDB): domain Bacteria; phylum Actinomycetota; class Actinomycetes; order Mycobacteriales; family Micromonosporaceae; genus Phytohabitans. The sequence continues at coordinate 21,919 of JBBEWH010000202.1, read as the reverse complement.
TACACCTCGGTCGGCGTTCCGACCTGTTGCACCTTCCCCTCCTTGAGGACCGCGACCTGGTCGGCCATGGACAGGGCCTCGACCTGGTCGTTGGTCACGTAGACGAAGGTTCCCCCGAGGCTCCGGTGGATGCGGGTGAGCTCGGTGCGCATCTCGACGCGGAGCTTGAGGTCGAGGTTCGTCAGCGGCTCGTCCATGAGAAACGCGCGCGGGCGACGGACCAGCGCCCGGGCCAGGGCGACACGTTGCATCTCACCGCCCGACAACTGCGCGGGACGACGCTGCAGCAAACGTTCGATGTGCAGCAGGCTCGACACCTGCTCGACGGCAGCGGCGATCTCGCTCGAGGAACGGCGGCGTGCCCGCAGCGGCGACGCGATGTTCTCGTACGCCGTGTGTCGCGGGTAGAGGGCGTAGCTCTGGAAGACCATGGCCAGGTCGCGTGCGGCCGGGGTGTCAGCGGTCGCGTCCCTCCCGTCCAGACGCACCGACCCGGCGTCAAGCTTCTCGAGGCCGGCGATCGCTCGCAGGGTCGTCGTCTTGCCCGCCCCGGAGGGCCCGAGCACGACGAAGAACGAGCCGTCCGGCACGTCCAGCGTCACCCCGTCCAGGGCCTGGACGTCACCGAAGGACTTGCACAGCCCGTGCACTGACACGGTTCCCATCAGGCCACCAGCTCTTCCGTGCTCACGTCGTAGACCGCCGGGGTCCCGCCGCGGTGCCGCAACCCGACCGACGCGTCAGTGGCGAAACGGACAGTCGGTGGCATCCGGACCCGTACGTCGCGCTGGCCGCCGTGGTCGACCACGTAGATGATCTCGTCGCCCAGCACCTCCGCCGAGACCACGCGGGCCGGGACTGAACGTTCCGCCCCCGGCTCTGTGACTTCCAGCGCCTCCGGCCGGACGCCGGCGACCAGGCAACGGTCGCGTGGCAGGCCAGGCGGTGGCGTGAGGACCAGTCCGCCCTTACTGAGCAGCTTCCCGTCCGCCACCTCCACCTCAATCAGGTTCATCGGCGGGGAGCCGATGAACTCGGCGCAGAAAAGACTCGCCGGACGGTCGTAGACCTCCAGCGGCGTGCCGATCTGCTCGACGCGGCCCTTGTTGAGGATGGCGATTCTGTGACCGAGCGACATCGCCTCGACCTGGTCGTGGGTGACGTAGACCATCGTCGTCCCCAGTTGCCCCTGCAGGTGCTTGATCTCCGTGCGCATGTCCGCCCTCAGCTCCGCGTCCAGATTGGTGAGAGGTTCGTCCATGAGGAAGGCGCGCGGTCGCCGCACCAGGGCGCGAGCAAGCGCGACGCGCTGCTGCTCCCCGCCGGACAGCCGGCGCGGTCGCCGGTTCAGGAGCGGACCGAGCCGCATCAGCCGGGCGGCCTCGTCGACCCGCTCGCGCACCTCCGGCTCGGGCAGTCCCTCGGCCCGCAGTGGGAACGCCAGGTTGTCGCGGGTCCTCAGATGCGGGTAGAGAGCGTAGAACTGGAAAACCATGGCGATGTCGCGCTCGGCGGGCGGCAGGTCGTTGACCAGCGTGTCGCCGATACGGATGTCGCCCGTCGTCTGCCTCTCCAGGCCGGCGATGGCCCGCAGCGTGGTCGTCTTGCCGCAACCCGAAGGGCCGAGCATCACGAACAGCTCGCCGTCGTCGATGGACAGATCCACATGATCAACCGCGACCGTCCCGTCCGGGTAGCGCTTGTGCAGGGCGGTCACCTCGATGCCCGCCATCAGCGTCGCACCGCCCCGAGCGTCACACCGGCGACGAGGTGCCTGCGCACCAGGTAGGCGAAGACGAGCACCGGTAGGGCGAACACCACGGAGGAGGCGGCCACGAGACCCCAGTCCACAGTGGTGCCACCGATGAGGCCGGCGATGGCGGGTGGGGCCGTCCGCACGTCGTCGCTGGAGGTGAGGAAGATGGCGAACACGAACTCGTTCCACGAGAAGATGAGTGCGAAGACCGCCGTCGCGGCGATGCCGGGCACGAGCAGGGGAAGGGTAAATTTCCGGAACGCCTGGAAGCGGGTGTAGCCGTCGAGCATGGCGGCATCCTCGTACTCCGCGGGCACCTCGTCGACGAACCCCTTCATCATCCAGATCGTGAACGGGACGTTGAACGCGGTGTAGATGAGGATCAGGCCGAGCTGGGTGTCGATGAGCCCGACCTGGCGGTACATGAGGAAGATCGGGATCACGACCACCACGGGCGGCATGAAGCGGGTGGACAGGATGAAGAACAGCTGGTCCTTCTTGGCCTTCACGGCGAGGCGCGAGTAGGCCCAGGCCGCCGGGACCCCCAGCACGGTGGCCAGCACCGTGGAGACCCCGGCGACCACGACGGAGTTGAGGAACGAGACGGACAAGCCCGAGCGACCGCCGCCGGAGGAGACGAACACGTCCTTGAAATGGTCCACAGTGACCTTGAAGTCGAAGAATTTGGCCGGGATGGCGTAGACGTCCCGGTTTTCCTTGATGGACGTCTCGATCATCCACAGCACCGGAAAGAGCATGACGACGGCCAGCACGGTCAGCAGCGCGACCTCCAGCACGGCGCGGCCCCGGCCGCCAAAGCGGCGCGCGGGGGGCGCGTGATCCCGGACCGGACCGGCGGACACGGCGTCGTCGACGGAGACCGCCATTAGTCCTCCTTGAGCTTGTTCAAGTAGCGCAGGTAGAGCTGCGTGAGGATGATGACGACGAGGACCATGAGGATCCCGTACGCCGAGGCGGTTCCGGTGTTGAAGCCCAGGAACGCGACCTTGTAGACGTGGAACGACAACGTCTCGGTGGACACCCCCGGGCCTCCGCTGGTGAGGATGTAGACGAGGTCGAACAGCCGGAAGGCCTCGATGGCCCGGAACAGCACGGCGATGAGGAGCAGCGGCCACACCAGCGGAAGGGTGATGGTGCGGAACCGGAACCACTCGGAGGCCCGGTCGATCGCCGCGGCCTCGTACAAGTACTTGGGGACCGCGGTTAGGCCCGCGAGTGCGATGAGCATGATGAACGGCGTCCATTGCCAGGTGTCGACCACGATCAGGGAGAGCAATGCCGTTCGCTGCTGGGTGAGCCACTCCACCTGCCCCAGGCCGAGCGAGCCGAGCATGCTGTTGATCACGCCGAATTGCGCGTCGAGCATGAATCGCCAGAACAGCCCGACCACGACCGGCGACAGCATCATCGGAACCAGGAACAAAGTGGTCAGCAGTCCTCGCCCGTGCGTGCGCCGTGAGATCAGGTAGGCGATGGTGAAACCGAGCACGGTCTGCAGGGCGACCGCACCGACCACGTAGATCAACGTCGTCAAGGCCCTCTGGTGGACCTGCGACGAGGTCAGGACGGCGGTGTAGTTTCCGAACCCGATCCAACGGGCGGGTCCCCCGCGGGTGGCCGAGTAGTCGGTGAAAGACAGGTACAACGCCCACAGCAACGGGAACACCGACATTCCCAGCAACAGCAGCATCGCGGGGGAGATGAAGCCCACGGCGAGCCAGCGGTCGCTCAAGCGGCGGGACCTACCCGGTGCAGGCGGCGCCGCGGACGCCACCTGCCCGGGGTGATCGGTCGTCAGAGGGACGGGGTCACTCACAGCCCGCCGCCGCCCTTGCGGCCGCTGGAGTCGAGCACCTTCTGCTGCTCCTTGGCGATGTCGTCGAGCGCGTCCTTCGGGTTCTTCGCGCCGTTGAGAGCCGCGTTCACGTTGGTGTTCTCGATGTCGACGAGGCGCGCGTACTCGGGCACGTTCCACATGTCCCGCAGCCGCGGAACCGAGTCGGCGTACACCTTGTTGAACGGCTGGGCGTTGAGGAACTCGGGCGACTGCAGGGCGTCCGTGCGCGATGGCACGCCACCGGCCGCGGCCCACTTCTTCTGGATGTCAGCCTGCTCGAACCACTTCATGAAGTTCAGGGCCTCCGCCTGGTTCGCCTCGGCGGCGTAGGCCGATATGTGCATCCCCATGCCGCCGAGAGGCACCAGGTTCGTCTTCTGGGTCGGCAGGGTGGCAAAACCCAGCTTGTCGAGAATCTGCTCCCGCGAGGTGCCGAGCGTCGACTGCTTCGGGTCGAGCAGGCCGCCGCTCGCGGCGATCCATTGGAACGCGATGCATGCCTTGCCCTGGGCGACCGCCGCGTTCACCTCGTCGATGAACCAGTTGCCGGAGCCCTTGGCGGTCAGCGGCTTCATCTTGTTGACCAGGACGTCCATCGCCTCCTGCCCCGCCTGGTCGTTGAGGACGCCGTCGATCTTGCGCTCCTTGGCGTTCCAGAGGTTGCCGCCGTAAACGCCGTTGACCGTGTTGTAGGTGACGGCCGCGGCGTCGGAGCCGTTGGCCTGGTGGAAAGCCAGACCGCTGACGCCAGGGTTGTCCGCCTGGCACTTCTCGGCGGCCGAAATCATCTGGTCCCAGGTCTGCGGCGGCTCGTCGCCGATCAGGTCCTTGCGGTAGACCATCGTCCAGGTGTCGCCGAGCAGTGGCAGGCCGTACAGGCTGGCGTTCTCGTCGCGCTGCCCGGTCTCCGCTTGGGGGAACTGGCCGTAGGCCGCCAGGAGGTACGGGTTGTAGGCCGCGACATCGATGTTCTGCTTGACGAAGTCGGTGATGTCGAAGATGTTGCCGTTCGTCACGGCCTCGCCGATGTGTTGCGAGTCCAGGATCGCGATGTCGAAGTCGGTCTTGCGCGCGGCGAACTGGGTGAACATCGCGTCGTGCCAGTTCGCGTTCGGCACGGTGTTGACCTTGATGGTCACGTTCGGGCGTAGCTTTTTGTACTCCGCGTTCGCGAAGGCTTCCAGCGCTTGGGCGGGGGGCCACTCGAACCAGATGAAGCTGAGGGTCAGCGGGTCCTGGGTGAGCGTCGGGATGGTCGCCGGTGCCTTGGGGGCGCTCACCTCCGCGCCGTCGTCCTCGCCGCCGCCGCACGCCGCCACGGTCGTGGCCACCAGCATGGCCGCCGCCGCCAGCCGCACCTTTCGACCGGGAACGGGCAGTCGTCCTATTCGCGTTGGATACCGCATCTTCTTGCCTGCTTTCTGCGTGGGGACTTCGGGGGCCTTGCCGCGTGTCTCGCCGAGCAGGTGCTGGGTTGTTCAGGCGTGTTGCCGGGCTGTCGCGGGGGCCGCCCCGCGGACCGGCGTCACGAGTACGTCGCGACGTACTGGGTCTTCGGTCAGTCGAGAAGTCTTCGGTCCTCGCGCGGCCTGGTGGCGGACCGAGCAGGACGTCGAGCATGCTCATGGGAGCTTTAGGTGATCGAGGTAGGGCGCTGGTGGGCGGTTCCGCGATGGTGCAGGATGGCTAGCATCCGTCACATTTCCTATACGATTCGACTGGGCGTCAGCATGCAGCAGCGTCGCGATCGATGTCAACAGGTTCGCGAAGACGCTAGAAGGGACCTCACGTCACGATGGACGACGAAGCGATGATCGCGCGGGGCCGTGGGGCCATGACGGGCGGAACGCCGCCGGGAAGATCTCGCGGCCGGCTTGCCGACGAGGTGTACGACACGCTGCTCGGACAGCTGATGTCGCTGCGGATCGAGCCCGGCTCCCGCGTCACGATCGACGTCCTGGCGCGAGAGCTGGGGGTCTCGCAGACGCCGATCCGAGACGCTCTGAACCGCATGGAGGCGGAGGGCCTGGTCGTGCGGGTGCCCCATGCTGGCTACCGCATTCCGCCCCAAATCACCCGGCGCCGATTCGAGGACATGCTCGAGGTCCGCCTGCTCCTCGAGCCGGCGGCGGCGCGCAGATCCGCCGAACGCGCATCCTCGGAGCAGGTGGCCGGTCTGCAACGAATGCTGGAGGAGATGGCGGAGCTGGACGGGGGCACCGGGCTCATGGCCTATGGCGCCTTCGGGCTACGCGACGCCGCTTTTCACGATCTCATCGCCCTGAGCGCGGAGAACCAGGTCATCCGCGAAGCGCTCGCTCGCCTGCACGCGCACGTGCACCTGTTCCGGCTTCTCCACGACACCCAGGTCACTCACTTGGCCATGGCCGAGCACGAAGAAGTTCTGGCCGCGATCGCCGCGCGTGACCCCGACGCCGCCGCCTACGCCATGCGTCGGCACATCCTGCTGTCCGGCGAGCGGTTCCGACGATTGTTCGACGAGGTCAAGGATGCGGACGGAATGGCGGTGAAGGCTTGACGGGCGGGCTGGGCCGAGGAATGCTGAATCGGATCGGATTGGATTTGATCGACCTCACCCGGCCCCAGATGCGAGGAGAAGCAGGTGCCCAGAGCGCTGCTCCTGACCGGCGACGCCGCCGAGGAGCTCGACACCATGTATCCCTACTATCGCGTGCAGGAGGGCGGCTGGGACGTTGACGTCTCGTCACGGACGATGCGTGACGTGCAGCTGGTCATCCACGAGTTCGACCCCAACTCCGATGCCTACGTGGAGAAGAACGGCCGAAAGTTGCCGGTCGATGTGCCCTGGGCCGAGGTCGACGTCGAGCGCTATGACGCCCTCATCATCCCCGGGGGACGTGCCCCCGAGTGGATCCGGGTCGACGCCGACGTCAGGCGCATCACCGAGCACTTCTTCGCGCGCGACCTCCCGATCGCGCTGGTGTGCCACGGCGCGCAGGTGCCAGCGGTGTACGGGCTGCTGAAGGGTCGAAAGACGGCGTGCTTCCCCCCCATCACCGGTGACATGGAGAACGCGGGCGCGACGGTCATCGACGCTCCCGACGTCGTGGACGGCAACCTCGTGTCCTGCCGGGGGTGGCCCGACATGCCGCAGTTCGGCAGGGCGATGATGGAGCTTTTTTCGAAGTCCATCAACTCCGCATCGGCATGAGCACACCTGACCTGCGCCGGTGACGGCACTTCGGACCGTCACGGTCGACGGCTCCCCCGTCCACATCCTGGAGAGCGGCACCGGGCCCGCGGTGCTGATGCTGCACGGCTCCGGACCCGGCACGACCGCGTCCGGCGCTTGGGCAACGACGGCGCAGGCGCTGGGCACGTCCTGGCACCTGGTGGCTCCTGACCAGGCGGGGTTCGGGCGTACACCAATCCCGGCGGGCTCCAGGGGTGGGCTCCGGCTGTGGACGGAGCAGGCCGCGGGCCTGATGGATGCTCTCGGTTTCGAGTACTACGCCGTCGTGGGTCACTCCATGGGCGGGGCCGTGGCGCTGGCGTTGGCGGCCGCGCGTCCCCAGCAGGTCACCCGGGTCGTGGCGGTCTCGACGATGGGCGCCCCCGGGGCGCCGCTGTCCGCCGAGCTCGACGCGATCTGGGCCGCCCCCGCCGGCCCGCTCGGGGCACGAGACATGTTGAGTCGCCTCGTCTTCGACCAAGCGCTCGTGACCGAGTCGGCCGTCGATGCCCGTGCAGCCGCGATGCGAGCGGGGGCGGCCGCATTCGCGTCGTTGTTCCCTCCACCTAGGGCACGGTGGGCCGACGAGCTCGCCCTCCCGGCGCGAACGCTGGCAGGGGTCCGCGCGCCCGTGCTGCTCGTCCACGGCGCCGAGGACCGAGTCACCCCGATCGGGACGGCAGCCCTGCCCCTGCTCGAACACCTGGCCGATGTCCGTCTGCACGTGCTCGGGCGATGCGGGCACGTGCCGGCGATCGAGTACCCGCACGACTTCAGGCGACTCCTGTCGTGCTTCCTCCGCCGGGGACGAGGTCACTAATTGCTGCGACAGGTTCGGCGACGCAAGCCCCACAACGGACGGACACTGCCCGCCAGGGCAGGCCACCCCGTCCCCGGCCCGGCAGGCTTTTCGGCGCATTGGCGCTGACCTGCCGCTCGTGGCTAGACCGCCGAAAAGCACAAGCCCGGCCCGGGACGACCGAAGGGTTCGAAGAACGACTGGAGCGACGAGCCGTCGCGCGAGCGCGGCCGTGTGTGGCTATCAGGCAACGTCGTGCCTGCGCGTGCTACCTACCCTCCGACGCGGACGATTGACGAAGAGGATCGTCGGCGACGGCCACCGCACCACAGCCACACCGCGGCAGACATTGTGATCTCGCGTGTCCAGCGGCGGACGGCTACGGTGGTCACCGTGACGAACACGCAATTTCGGCGCGTGTACCGCAATTCCGGGCACGAAGTGTGGTTCGTGCTGGCACCCGCGATGCTCGTCGGGGTGCTTTTGGTCGTCCGGTTCGCGACCTACGACGATGTACCGGTGATCGTCCCGATCGGGATTGCCCTCGTGTTTGCCGCGGTGGTCGGTTACGGCATCCGGTCCGTGTATCGGACTGCCACTATCGCCGACGACGCACACCTGACGATCGTGGGCCTGACCGGCACTCGCCAGATCGCGTGGCGGGACGTGCAGGGCATCGAGATCGAACTGCGCCGAACCCGGCCGCCGATGCAGGTGGCCGTGGTGTACGACGCCGCAGGCGGCAAGCGCGACCTGCCACACGTGAACGAACACAGCCTCGTAACCGCCCTGCCCGCCGAGGTCGGCCAACTGCGCCGGATCTGGGAGCTGCGCCGGGGCGACGACTGGAAGCCCACCTCCCCCGCCGCCCAGATCGCATACGACCGCCGGTATCCGACGCCGGCGTGGGCGATCGGCCTGGTCGGCGGGTTTGTCGGGTTGGTCGTGGGCGTCGCGCTGTCCTTCATCCTGCTGGCTAGTGACGCCTATGCCGACGGCGACGGGTTCGCCTCGACGTATCTGAGGCCGTTCGTGCTGTTGTTCGGGCTGCCGGCCGCAGGGGCTGTGCTGACCGGGGTCGCCGTCGCGGTCCGCCGGAGGGCGGGTTCATAGCCGACATCGCTGTCGGCGAGTTGGATGACGGCCGCCTGCCGCGCTAGCCCTTCACTTGGCGGGCCGCCAACACACTGACCAGGTAGCTCAACGCTCGGAGCCTCCCACCCCCTACCGGCTGGGCGGAAACTGGCAAGCCCGACGTTGACGCGGAATGTGTGCAGCATCCGGTCGGCGTCGATGAAACGCAGGTAGGCGAGCGTCCGGTTCTGGTTGTCGAGCCAACGTCCAGCGGTAAGCCGCACTTGTCCGATCGCGAACGCGGACGCCGAGACGCCGAACTCCGGACGGACAGCGCCCGGGGCGGCGGCTGCGCTTACCCGCCGCCCCGGCGTAACGACATGTCGACTGATTCAGTGCCGTCGTGATCGTCTCACAATCGGAGGGCGCATTCGCCAATAAAAGAGATAGACTAACATCGTCGTATGACGTATGACGTCCATGCGGCGTGGGTCATCAACGCGGCCCGGGCTCACCGGCGTCGCCGCGGCCACCGGCCTGAACGAGTGCAGTGCCACGGAGTCGGCAAGGGCTCATCCATCGGAGGGATCGATGAACGTGGAAGGCAGATTTCGCCGCCTCGTGGGTGCGGGGATCTCGTTGACTCTCGTCAGCGCCGGAATCGGAATCGTCGCCAGCGCGCCGGCGGCGCTGGCCGCCGCGTCGGGGCCGTGTGACATCTACGCCTCGGGTGGTACACCCTGTGTGGCGGCGCACAGCACCACCCGGGCACTGTACGGCGCGTACAACGGCCCCCTCTACCAGGTCCGGCGCTCGTCGGACAACGCCACCCGCGACATCGGTGTGCAGAGTGTCGGTGGTTACGCCGACGCCGCCGTCCAGGACTCCTTCTGCGCCAACACAACCTGCCTAATCACGATCATCTACGACCAGTCCGGCCGCAACAACCGCCTCACCCAGGCGCCTCCCGGCCACTGGCCCGGCCCAGCTCCCGGCGGCTGGGACAACCTGGCCGACGCGAAGGCGGCCCCGGTCACCGTCGGCGGGCAGAAGGCGTACGGCGTCTACATCGCTCCCGGCACCGGCTACCGCAACAACAACACCAACGGCGTCGCAACCGGTGATCAGCCCGAGGGCATCTACGCCGTCGTCGACGGCACGCACTACAACCAGTGGTGCTGCTTCGACTACGGCAACGCGCAGACCGATGGCCAGGCCGATGCCCCCGCCATCATGGAGACCGTCTACTTTGGCGCGAACAAGCAGTGGGGCTACGGGGCCGGCAACGGCCCCTGGATCATGGCCGACCTTGAGTGGGGACTGTTCTCCGGAGTGAACGCCGGGTACAACAACATCCCCTCAATCAACCACCGCTTCGTGACCGCCATGGTCAAGGGCGAGCCGAACCACTGGGCGATCCGCGGCGGCAACGCGCAATCGGGCGGCCTGACGACCTACTTCGACGGAAGACGCCCCAACGGATACCACCCGATGAAGAAGGAAGGCGCCATCCTGCTCGGCATCGGCGGCGACAACAGCGTCACCGGCCGCGGCACCTTCTTCGAGGGCGTCCTGACCTCCGGCTACCCGTCGGAAGCCACCGAGAACGCGGTCCAAGCCAACATCACCGCCGCCGGGTACGCGGCGAGCGCCGGACAGCAAAGCACCATGATCGTCAGTGCTCAATCCGGCCGGTGTATTGACGTGCCGAACGGCAGCACTACCAACGGCACCCAAGTGCAACTTTGGGACTGCAATGGCGGCACCCCCCAGCGCTGGACGTACACCTCGGGCAAGCAGCTCCAGGTGTATGGCAACAAGTGCCTCGACGCCTATGGGCAGGGCACCAGCAACGGCACCCAGGTGATCATCTGGGACTGCCACGGTGGCACCAACCAGCAGTGGAATCTCAACTCGAACGGCACCGTCGCCGGTGTGCAGTCCGGGCTGTGTCTAGACGCCAACGGCGCTGGGACGGCCAACGGCACCAGACTCATCCTCTGGTCCTGCCACAGTGGATCGAACCAGCAATGGAGCCAACGTAGCTGATCACCGACGACGACCTGGTCCCTGCCGAACTGCGCGGCATCGGTATCCGAATCGAGGACGACATCCTGGTCACCGCCGCCGGCGCGGTGAACCTGTCGACGGGTCTGCCACGCAGGGCCGGCGAGGTCGAAGCCTGGCTCGCCGCCCAGCGCGAAGCCGGCCCTCGGCTGCCCTGAGACAAGCGACCGAAGCGGAACATGACGCAGCAAGGCAGCTCAATGACACTGGATGTCGATCGCGCCCGCCGGGAAACTCCCGGGTGCACAAACATCGTCCACCTCAACAACGCCGGGGCGGCCCTCCCGCCAGCCGTGGTGACCGACGCCGTCATCGAACATCTCCGGCTCGGGGCGCGGATGGGCGGTTATGAGGCCGCCGCTACTGCGGCGGCTTCGGTGAGCAACATTGGAGCCAGCGCCAGCCGTAGCCAACAGCACGCCCGGCACCCCGCAACAGGTCATCACCGCAGCCGTGCATGCTGGGCCTGTCCGCCGCCATCGGTGCCGGCTGCGGCTTCGTCGGCATGAACCTCAGGTACCACCTCGACGTGCCGTCCGGCACCACCATCGTGCTCACCGGCGCGGCACTGTTCGCCGCGGTCATGCTCGTCATCGGTGGGCACCACCTGCAGCGCACCGCACGACTGGACGCCACCACCCGACTAGTCAGCGTGGCCGAAGCGCCGCGCCGAAGGCGTTCAGACCGGTGCGTGAGCCGTCATCCGTGACGTGCTGGAGTCCGGTGGGCGCCGGGGTCGGACGCGGAGGCCTGGCGGCGGGTTCGCAGCAGGGCGGCGATGAGGATGGCGCCGAGGGCGAGGATCGCGGCGGCGACGGTAAGCGCGAGCGAGAAGCCGTCCGCCGCCGACCGTGGCGAGCCGGCCAGAGCGTCGCTGTGGCGTTCGGCCACAGTGACCAGTACCGCCACGCCGACCGCGCCGCCGACCTGTTGAACGGAGCTGAACAAGGCGGAGCCGAGGCCGGCATTCTCCTCGGTGGTGCCCGTGACCGCGGCCGCCGTCAAGACCGGCAGGCTCAATCCGCATCCCAGGCTGGTGACGAGCATGCCGGGCAGCACGCCCGTCGGGTACGGGTCGCCCGCCGCCACGCCGGACAGCAGCAGCAAGCCAGCCGAGCTGATCAGGAATGAGAGCACCAACGTCCCGCGCATGCCCATCCGCAGCACCGCGGGGGCGCAAAGCCGCATGCCCACCAGGATTCCGGCGCCGTAGGGCAGGTAGGCGATGCCGGCCTCGAGCGCACCATATCCGAGCCCGGTCTGCAGGTGGATCATCAGCACGAAGGCCATCGCGTAGAACGCCGCGGAGAACAGCAGGGTCGCGCCGTTGGCGACGGCCCGCGTTCGATCAGCGAGAAACGACATCGGCACCAGAGGCTCAACCGCCCGTGCCTCCGCGACGAGGAACCCGACAGCTAGGACGGCGGCTAGGAGCAGAGGAGCGATGACGGCTACGTCGGTCCAGCCCGATTCCCCGGCCTGGAGCAGGCCATAGACCAGGGACAGCACGGCGGCGGTGCCCAGGAGGGCGCCGGGTACGTCCAGGCGGGCCCGGTGGCTGGCTCGGCTCTCGGCGGTCAGGCGGGGTAGCAGCGCGAGGGCGACCGCGGCGACCGGCAGGTTGATCAGGAAGATCCACCGCCATGAGGTGAGATCGGTCAGCACACCGGAGACCACCAGCCCCGTGGTGCCGCCCAGCGCCGCGATGGCACCCCAGATGCCCAGTGCTCTGGCGCGTTCCCCGGTGCCGGGGAACAGCAGGGTTATCAGGGACAGCGCGGCTGGACTGGCCATGGCCGCCCCCGCGCCTTGAATGAACCGCCCGGCCACGAGGTGCCAGGGCTGCTGGGCGAACCCGCAGCCCAGACTCGCCACACCGAACAGTGCCACCCCGACGAGGAAGACGCGGCGCCGGCCAAGCAGGTCGGCGGCGCGGCCGGCCAGCAGCAAGAGCCCGCCGAAGGCCAGGAAGTACGCGTTGACTACCCAGGCCAGCCCTGGGCTACTGAAGCCCAGGTCGTCGCGGAGGCTGGGCAGGGCGACGCTCACTACGGTGTCGTCCAGGGTCAGCATGAACTGCACGAAGCACAGCACGACTAGCGCAGCGCGTCGGCGGTCGGTGGCCGCGGGCGACGCCCGCGTCATGGCAGCTGTCCGGGCGGCGCGTTCGTACCGCGGTACGTCAGTGGATTGATCACCTGGACGACGTTATGCGCCGGCGCATGTGGCCACAATGTGCGACGGAGCCAGGTGATATCGCGTTGAGGACATAGCCTGGAGTGCATGATCGAGGCCGTCGACACCGCCGTCCCGCCCGCGGTGGGGGTGATCGTTGTCGGGCATTTTCCGCTGGCCTCAGGGCAGTGGATCGCGCCGCACAGCCACACGCACCACCAACTGGCGTGGACGCGCAGCGGCGTGCTGAGCGTCGCCGTCGCCGACTCGTACTGGGTTCTGCCGCCTACCCGGGCCCTGTGGCTACCGGCGGGAGTCGTGCACCGGACCGGCGCGACCCGCGACGCCGTCCTGTGCAGCCTCTACCTCAATCCGCAGCGGTGCGCTGTGGAATGGTCCCAGCCCACCGCGGTCGGAGTCGACGGGCTCCTGGCCCATCTGATCGGCTACCTCGCTCGTAAGGAGCTGGCCGATGACGCGCGACTGCGGGCCGAAGCGGTGGTGCTGGACCTGTTGCACCCGTTGCCAGCCCTGCCGATCGACGTTCCGCTTCCCGTCGACGAACGCGTGCGCGCCGTCGCCGACGCCCTGCTCGCCGACCCGTCAGACTCCCGCGGCCTTGACGCCCACGCACGCTCCATCGGGGTGAGCCGCCGCACCCTGACCCGGCTGTTCATCCGCGACACGGGCATGAGCTTCAACCGTTGGCGCACCCACATGCGGCTGCGGGCCGCCTTGCCTCTCCTCGCCGAAGGCCGGCCGGTGTCGCAGGCCGCGCACGCCGTGGGCTATGCGACTGCGAGCGCGTTCCTCGCGGCGTTCCGCCGAACCGTCGGCACCTCACCCGGGCACTACCTCAACGGAAACACCATTGTCGAGCTTTGATCAGCTCGCTCAGGGCGGCGGGCGGAGCGCGGCGGTGACCGTGGCCGCCACGGCGTGGCCGGCCTCGATGGGGTCGAGGCGGCCGGCGTTGACCTCGTCGGCGGCGGCGTGCAGCAGCGCGTAGTAGGTGGTGGACAGCCACTCGACCGGCAGGTCAGTACGAATCCGCCAACCTCGATGAGAATCCGGCCACCCCGTCTCACGGCACCTGTCGAAGCCCAGCCCACGGGTGTACCCGCCTTGCTCGTCTCCATCTACCTGTCGCAGCTCAGCTCATCGCATGATCAACCGACATGATTTCTGCGACCGGACAGTGGCGGTGGCGAGGTGGTTCTTTGACCTCGCAGACCATCACGCATACTCCTCCTCCAGGATGGCCAGGTCACGGTTGGCGAACTGCACGTGCGCCCACTCGTCGCTGAAGATGACCTGCAGGCACTCAACCGCCGTACGTTCGGCGGGTGGCGGGCAGCCGATCGCGGTGTTCGGCCCCCGCACCCGGTCCAGCTCCTGCTGCGTGACCTCCGCCAGATACGCGCGCAGATCGGCGATCCGCTCGGCGCGCACGGCGAGGATTTCGCCGAGGGTGGGCGCAGCCGACTCGTCGATGCCGAACTCGGCGCCGTTGGTGGTGAACGATGCCGGTACGCCGATCGGATGGAACGGGTTCGGGCGAAGGGCCGCCGCGTGGCCGTACCAGGCGTCCACGACGAAGATCGTGTGGCGCAGGGTTTGGGCCAGTGACCATTCGCCGTTCACTGATCTGTAGAAGGCTTCCTCCGGCAGCGCGCTTGCGCGTCGGACCGTCGTATGCCACAGCTCCTCGATGACATCCACCGCGTCACGCATCGTCTCGGGTGTGGTCGGCCGCAGTCGCAGCCGTTCGGGGTGCAGCCGATCCAGCTCGGCCTCGATCAACGGCATGATCTCCACACCGTTAACGCGCAGCCCGTCGATCGCCCCGTCGATGTCGGCGTTGAACAGCAGGACGCCATGCATACGGACGCCGCTGAGATCCACCTCGCGGAAGGTCGCGCTGGCCATGGACAGGTCGACGAACTCCGCACCCTCGTAGTCGGGCTGCTGCACGAATCGCATCACGGGCACATCCTAGGAACCCGCTACGACAAGACCCGCTGAATCGTCCGCCAAGCGCCGAGCCAGCCGCGCACCGGCCCCACCGCCAGATCAAGATCCAGGCACCGCACGCGGGCCAGCTTGCTGCAACCGCGTCTTCTCCCGCCTCGCCAAATCGGACCCTGGACTGGCCCACCAAAACAAGATCCTCAAGAAAACGACAGACCGGTGAGTAAACCCGCCGACAAGTCGATGAGAAAGCCTGTACTACCGCCAGGTCACCAGCATCGGCTCCGACATTTCTGACGCGAACCTACAGAACCGGCGCACCGTCTCCCGGGCCAGCCGAGCTCCGCCTCGTCCTAGTCGGCGCACGGGTTCGGCCCTGCAAGCTGGACCAGGCGGACGCGCCGTTCTCATGTGGACAGGACAGGCTCCTCCACATCGGACTCTTAATCCGCGGGTTGGGGTCCGAAATCCCTGGCGGCGCACAAATGATCAAGGCTCCGGCCTGGCATTTTATGCCAAATCGGAGCTTTTTTCATGTCCAGAGTGGCCGGTGGTGTGCTCGTGGTGTGCTCTGGAGCCGTTGGACGATCACAGCACCCACCGGACAGGGCAGCACGGCTTCGGCCTGCCCGGCCTGGTGTTCGCGCGCGATGCGGGACCACCTCGTCCACGCCGCCGAGGTCCGCAGCGTCGAACTGACCGGCGCCACCCACTACGCCCACCTCGACCGCGACGATCATGGGCGCCAGCAGTTCCTCGCCGAGACCACCACCTTCCTGGCCCGACACTGAACACCGGCCCGACCCACGCCGAACTCGGCTCAGGCGGCGCTCGTGCCGGCCCGAGCCGGCCGGGTGGCTGCGCGGATGGCCTCGGCGGTGCTCACCTCGACCGCCGTGCGGACGAACGTGGCGATGGCGCGGGACCGGGTGCCGGCGCGCCACGCCACCGTCACGGTGTACGGGCTGGCGTCGGTGACCGGCCGGTAGGTGACGTCGTCGCGGTCGTTGGCCGTGGTAAGGGAACGAGGTACCAGCGCGACCGCCTTGCCGAGCGCGAGGACTTCGAGCAACTGCGCGGGATCGGCCACTATCGGGTCGGCCGGGTGGCTGCGGACGGGTGCGCCGGGAATCTGGTCGAGGCCGGCCTAGTAGGCCCGCTCGCGGTCGCTGGCGGCGGCGCGCCGCCACGGTGACCGCGCTGGTCCTGGCCGTGGCCGGCTGCACCAGCGACGGCGTCCCGTCGCCGGCCCCGACCGGCGGCGCGCCCGCGCCAACCAGCTCGTTGACGCTGGACGCGCTGCGGGCTGGGGGCTGGTCATCGTCTTCCGGCACGCCGCCACCGACCAGTCCCGACCCGACCGGGAGCCGGTCGACCTCGCCGACTGCGCGACCCAGCGCAACCTCTCCGACGCCGGCCGGGCCGACGCGCGGGCGGTCGGCGCCGCCTTCCGGGACCTCGGCATACCGGTCGGCACGGTGTGGACCAGCCCGTACTGCCGTGCCAAAGACACCACCCGACTGGCCTTTGGGCGCGGCGAAGAAGTTGCCGGCCTCGAGCGGCTCTACCCCGACCGGGACCAGGCGGCCGACCAGCGCACCAGCGACCTGATCCGCCAGCACGCACCAGCCGCCGGACAACCAAACCTCGTCATCGCCGCCCACGGCGTCTACCCCAGCGTGCTGTCCCCGCCGGTCACCCTGGCCGAGGGTGAGGCGGGGGTGTACTCCGTCATCGGCGACCAGGTCCGGCTGCTCGGCAGGTGCGTATGTGCGGTGTCGTCATCAACATCTCGGCCGGTCGGATGACCAGCATCGTAACAACTTGAAGGACGCCTTGATCATGAGGCGGTGCGGTAGTGGTAGCGGTGGGAGAGGGTGAAGCCGGCCGTGCGGTACAGCGCGCGGGCGCCGGCGTTGTCCTGCTCCACCTGGAGGTACGCGCGCTCGGCGCCACGCGACGCGGCCCAGCGCGCACCGGCGTGCAGGATCGCGGTGGCCACGCCCTTGCGGCGGTGCTGGGCGACCGTGGCCATGCAGTACACGCCGACCCAGCCCTCTCCCGCGGTGAGGAGCCCAATGCCCGCCGGCTCGCCGTCGAGGACCGCGGTGGCGAAGCCCGCCGGCATCGGGATCCGTGCGAGAACCTGATCGCACACGGCGGCGTTGTCGCCGTTGGGGTCAAAGGCCACTCGCCACTGATCGGTCAGCCGCTCGGCCACCGTCACCGTGGCGGGCGGGCCATCGGTGGCGGCCGTGACCTGGGACAGCGGCGCGGTGAGTACCAGCGTGGGGCGGTCGGTGTCGTAGCCGCGGTCGGCGAGGGCCGCGTCGAGGGCGGCGTGCTGTTCGGCCGGGCTCACCTGCACGACGACCGGGAGACCCCGCTCGCGGTAGAACGCCTCGACCACCGCGATCGTGTCCTGCGGACTGTCGGCCGGCGCGGGCGGCAGGGCCGAGTTCGAGCGGCGCCGCCGCACCCCCGGCGTGTGGCGCAGCAACCATCCACTGCTCTGCCTGACCTCAGCCGCCGGCCACGACGCGGCCGCCCACCGCTCCAACCACGCCCCGCTGCCCAAGTCCATCGCCACATGATCACACAGCTCTTCGCATAACTACAACTCAGTGGTCCGTTTTGGCGGCCCGGGTCGGGCGCTGTTTCGCCAGGGCTGTTTCGATGCGGTTGACGTCGCCGCGTTCGCCGGGTGGCAGCGGCGCGCCGGCGGACTTCCGCAGCCGCGCTGCTGCGCCGAGCAGGCTTTTCGCGCGACTTGGCTGGCCGGCTAGCAGCCGGGCGCCAGCCAGTCCCTCTAGAGCGAGTGCGACCGCCCTCGGGTCGCCGGTGCGCCGGGCTGCGGCGAGGCTTTGCGTGTGCAGGTCGAAGGCGGCGTCCCCGTCGCCGCTCTGCTCGGCTGCGAAGCCCAACTCGGCGAGGATGAGCGCCGCGCCGTTGTCTGCCTCGAACGTACGGTTCCATTCCAGCCATGGCCCGAGCAGGGCTCCGGCCTCGGCGTACCGGCCGCGGCGACGGGCGGACAGGGCGAGCCCTACCTCGGCGAATTCCTGACCGGCCAGGTCGCCGTGCTCGACGGCCACCGCACGCCCGCGTTCGTGCAGTTCGTCGGCGCGGTCGTGGTCGCCTTCCAGCAGGGCGATGCGGCCGAGTTCGGACCAGCGCATGGACACATCCGGCCACAGTGCGAGGTCCTCGGCAAGCTTGACTCCTTCGCGGTGCCAGGCCGCCGCGGCGGGGTAGTCGCCAGCGATCTCGGCGAGTCTGCCGAGCACGGCGCCGGCCTGGACTTGGCCCCAGCGGTCACCTGTCTCGCGGAACAGGGTGCGGCTCTGTTCAGCGTCCACCATGGATCCGCCTAGATCGCCGCGGACGTGGCGTTGTAGGGCGCGGACGCTAAGGGCGGCGGCGATGCCCCAGCGGTCGTCGAGGTCTTCGAACGCGGCCAGCGCGGCACGGGTGAGTGTCTCGCCGACCGGCAGTTCGCCGAATCTGGTCGCGGCGTAACCGAGGAACCAGCCGGCCATCGCGCGTTCGCGAGGGTCGGTGAGGGCGTCGTGCAGACGCAGTGCGGCGTTGCTGTCCGCTTGCTCGCCGGCGAGCTGCCGGAATCCGGCGTGCCAGGCCGCGAGCGCGGCATTACCGGCGGCTGCCGTTGCTCGCCGCGCCTCGGCGAGCCGCCCGCGCAGGAACCAGTACCACAGCAGCGCACGCGTCAGGCGAGGCGCGCTGCGGTCGTCGCCGAGCGCGCGGCGCAGGTTGCTGCTCTCGGTGTCGAGGCGGCGCAGCCAGCGCTGCTGGTCTGGTCCGCAGAGGTGGCTGGCGGCCTCCTCGGCGAGCGAGGTGTAGTACGCCGCGTGCGCGTGCCGGAGCAGGTCGTGCTCCCGCGAGTCCAGCTGTTGTTCGCAGTACGCGGACACCGACTCCAGCATGCCGTAGCGCGGGCCGTCGGCGGTGTGCGCGACCACGACCAGCGAGCGGTCGACCAGGCGCGCCACCAGGTCGAGCACCTGCGCACTTCGGACGCCGTCGCCGGAGCACACGGCCTCCGCCGCAGCGAGCGCGCAGCCGTCGGCGAAGACCGCCAGCCTGCGCAGCACCGCCCGCTCGGCCGCGGTCAGTAGCTCCCAGCTCCAATCGAGTACCGCGCGAAGGGTGCGCTGGCGTGGGGGTGCGTCCCGTGGCCCGCCGGTGAGGACGGCGAACCGGTCGTGGAGCCGTTCGGCCAGTTCGGCCGTGCCCAGGACCCGGACGCGAGCCGACGCCAGTTCGATGGCGAGCGGGATGCCGTCGATGCGGCGGCAGATGGTGGCGACCGTCTCGGCGTTATCGGCTGTCACCGCGAACCCCGGGGAAGCGGCTGCTGCCCGCGCGGCGAAGAGTCGCACGGCGCCCGAGCGCAGCACGTCCGCCGTCGAGGCGCCCGGCTCAGGGACGTCCAGCGGCGGCAGTTCCCGTAGGTGCTCACCGGAGACACCGAGCGGCTCCCGGCTGGTAGCCAACACGCGCACCCCTGGTGCCAGCAACATCCGGGGAACGAGTGCGGCGACGGCTTCGACGACGTGCTCGCAGTTGTCCAGTACGAGCAGCAGCCGCCTTTGCCGCAGCACGTCGGCGAGCCGGTCGGCGGGCGACCGGGGTCGAGAGCCGTCGCGGATGCTGAGCGCGGCGGCGACGACGTCTGCCAGTGCGTCCACCGCGGTCTCCCGCGGCAGGCCGGCGAGCTCGACCAGACAGACGTCGTCCTCGGCGCGCGCCACTTCGAGCGCGAGCCTGGTCTTGCCCACCCCGCCCGGCCCGGTCAGTGTCACCAGGCGGTGCGTGCGAAGTAGCGTACGCAGGTCGGCGACGGCGTCGTCCCGGCCGACGAGTTCGGTCAGCGGCGTGGGCAGCGGCGCGGTCGGGGGTGTGGATGGCGGCGTGGGGGGCTCGCCGCGCAGCATCTGCTGGTGCAGCGCGGCTAGTTCGGCGCCCGGTTCGAGTCCTAGTTCGTCGCGGAGCAGGCGGCGCAGTTCGCGGTAGCCGTCGAGTGCCTCGGTGGTCCGGCCGGCGCCGTGCAGTGCGCGCAGATGCGCAGCGCGGAGGCGTTCCCGCAGCGGGTGCCGATCGACGAGCTCCCGCAGCTCACCGGCCAACGCCGCGTGATCCCCGAGCCGCAGGCGCGCCTCGGCGTAGTCCTCCCAGGCCACGAGGCGCTGCTCCGCCAGGGCGGCGGCCGCGCTGCGGGCGAAGGGCTCGTCGGCGAACCCAGCGAACGCGTCACCGCGCCACAGGTCGAGCGCCTCGGCGAGCAGCGCTTCCCGCCCGCCCGGGTCGATCTCGCGCCGTGCGCGCCCAAACAGCGCCGCGAACCGGCCACTGTCGACAGCGTCGAGCGCCACGTTCAGCCGGTAACCCGGCGGGCGGTGTACGACGAGGCCGCCACCGATGGCGCGGCGCAGGCGGGAAACGACGGTTTGTAGCGCACCCGACGGGTTGGCTGGCAGCGCGTCACCCCACAGGTCGTCGACGAGCCGGTCGGCGGACACGACCCGTCCTGGGTCGATGAGCAGACGCACCAGCAGCGTGCGAACCCTCGCTTCGGGCACCGCGACGGGATCACCGCCCGGCGTCCACACGGCGAGTGGCCCGAGCACCCCGAAACGCATACCGACCACGGTAACCGCCAGCGAACCGACAGCAGGCCGAAAGCGTCGCTGGGCACAGTCGCCTAGTCAACGACGGAATGGAGCAAGTCATGAAGAAAGCTGTTGTCACCGGCGGCACCCACGGCATGGGGCTGGCGATCGTACGGGAGCTACTCGCACGCGGCGCCGAGGTCGTGCTGACGGGCCGCAACGAGCAGAACATCGAAGAGGCGCGCACGGCGCTCAAGGGCGAGGCGGCGCACGTCGTGCGCTCCGACGCGGCGAGCATGGCCGACATCGCCGCGCTCGGCGACCTCGTGCAGGAGCGGCTCGGCAGCGTCGACTACCTGTTCGTCAACCACGGCATCGCACAGTTCGCTCAGCTGGCTGAGGTGACCGAAGAAGTGTGGGACCGGCACTTCGCGGTCAACACCAAGGGCGCGTTCTTCACCGTGCAGCGGCTCGCCCCGCTGCTCAACGACGGCGGCGCCGTAGTGTTCACGACGGTCGCCAACGACGTCGTGTTCCCCGGGCTCGCGGCGTACTCGGCGTCGAAGGAAGCGATGCGCGCGTTCGCGCACGTACTCGCCGTGGAACTGCTGCCGAGAAAGATCCGGGTGAACAGCGTGGCCCCGGGATACATCAAAACCCCCACGATGGGTGTGGCCGACCTCACCGAGGAGGAGCGCCGGGAGTTCGAGCGGCAGGGCGACGAATCCACCCCGCTGCGCCGCAACGGCACCGTCGAGGAGGTCGCCGCCGCCGCGCTCTTCCTGGCCGAGAACGCCACGTTCACCACCAACGTCGAGCTGGCGGTCGACGGCGGCTTCGCGCAAGGACTGGGACATTGAGGTGACCAAGGTGTTCGACAGCCCGGACCCGTCGGTCGCCGAACACGTGCGCCGATACCTGGCGACGAACGGCGCGAGCGGCTACCGCGAGGGCGGGGTGACCAACCTCGTACTCACCCACCACGGCCGCACAACCGGAAAGCTGTACCGCACAGGGCTGTTCTACGGCGAAGACGACGGGCGGTACGTGCTGGTGGCGTCGGGTTCGGCAGTCACACATACCCACCCGCAGTGGTACCTGAACCTGGTGGCAAACCCCGGAGTCCATGTCCAGATCCGCGGCGAACGCTTCACCGCGCGGGCCGGCACCGCGCACGGTACCGAGCGCGAGCGGCTATGGCAGCTGATGGTCGAATTGGCGCCGGTGTACCGGACTTACCAGGCACACAGCAATCGGATCATTCCCGTGGTGGTCCTCGAACGCCTCGCGCCCGCGCCCCTCGCGTAGCGGTCGGGGGGGGGGGGGGGGGGGCCCCCCCCCCCCCCCCCCCGCCGCGCCCCCCCCCCCCCCCACC
>JBBEWH010000201.1:0-31018 GCA_037414955.1 Actinomycetes bacterium KLBMP 9797 | reverse complement strand
ACAGCATTGGGATCTTGCCGGTGGTGGTCCTCGACCGCCGCGCGCCCGCGCCCCTCGCGTAGCGGTCGGCGCTTCTCGACGGCGCGCAAACCAGCCCGCCGTCGAGAAGCGCCTCCCAGCACTAGGAACGAGTCGACCAACCAAGATTTCGTGCGCGTGCCGCGAACGCGAGCCAGTGTGCCCAGGTCAGCAGCGTAAGCACCCGTTCCAGTGGTGAGGACGCTGACACGTATCGACACACGGCGTCAGGACAGGGTCGGCAGGACATCCGTGGCCACAGTGTCGAGGACCGCCTCGTCACCCGCGAACGGACCCTCGTGCCGCGGCCACGGGGCCAAGACGTCGGTGAAACCAAGTTCTGCGGCACGGCCCAGGAAGTCGCGGTAGACCTCGACGCCCGACAGGCTGAAGACCGGCGCGGCGTCGGTCTGGAGGAAGCGGCGGACCGCGGCCTGGTCGCGGGACTCGGCGGCCAGGGCCTCGTCGAACCGGGCCGACAGCTCGGCCAGCGACTTCCACCACCCATCGAGGCTGTCGTGGACGGTGCCGATGGTGATCCAGCCCTGGCCGTACCGGGCGGTCAGCGCCAACGCCTTTGGACCGTTCGCGGCCAGCACGAACGGGGTGCGCGGACGCTGGACGCAGCCGGGGGCGTTGCGAGCGTCCACGGCCGTGTAGTACTCGCCGGAGTAGTCGACCCCGTCCGTGGTCAACAGCGCGTCCAGCAGCTCCACGAACTCGTTGTACCGCCTCGACGGGCTCGCGGCCTTCGTGGTGCCGCCGAAGACGTCCACGTCGTAGCCACCCACCCCGCCGGCCCCCACGCCCACCGTCAACCTGCCGTCCGACAGGTCGTCCAGCGCCGTGACATCCTTCGCGAACGACACCGGGTGCCGGAAGTTCGGCGACGCCACCATGAATCCCAACCCGATCCGCGACGTCGCCAACGCCGCCGCGCTCAATGTCGGCACCGAGCCGAACCACGGGCCGCCGACCAGCGGCCCCCAGCCCAGGTGGTCGAACGTCCACGCGTGGGCGAAGCCATACGCCTCCGCCGCCTGCCACCTCGGCTTCGCCTCGGCCCAGCGGTACTCCGGAAGGATCGTGATCCCCGCCCTCATCGCTCTTCTCCCCCACGTCGATCCCACACAGCGAAAGGTGCCGTTTTCATCCGAACAGAATGCCCGTTCATGGTCAAACTGCGGACGACCACCCGCCTTCGAGCCCACTGCCCGCGCCATCGACGGCTTGGAGAAGGCTCTCGCTGGTCTGGCTAAACCAATCGTCGGCACAATAGATCCGCTTAGATGATGGTCTCCGGGCAAGAGCCTGACGATCTCGATCAGCCATACGGTCGACTGTTCTGCGTTGCGGCTGACGTCATTCGCCGGCCCCTGATGGCCTGCGTGAGCGCTGGGCGAGCCGCCGCTCCGTCACGGCGTCGGGTCGTCCAGGGCAGCGATGCGCCGTATCGGCGACACGAGCAGCCACAGCGCGGCGAAAACTCCTCCGACGCCGGCGACGACCAGGGTGGGGCGCAGCCCAAGGGCCGTGCCCAGCCAACCGCCGACCAGCGCGCCAAGCGGCCGGATGCCGTAGTTGATGGCGCTGTACGCGCCGGCACGGCGGCCCCGTGCGCCGTCTGGGGTGACCTTCGTGATGAGTGCGTTGAGGTTGATGTCCATGAGCATGACCCCGATGCCGGAGACCAGTTCGACGCTGGCGAGTACCGCGATCTTCGCCCAGGTAGGACCGCTGGCCAGTGCCGTCAGCGCCAGCGGTGCGGGAAACAGCACCGCACCGATGACCGCGGCGCGGCCCAGCCCGACCAATCGGGAGACGCGCGGCGCCAGAGCCGCGCCGGCCAACGCGCCGAAGGCACCGACGCCGAACGCGAGGCCGATGGCGCCTGCAGACAGGTCCAGCTCACGACTGGCATACAACACCAGCAGCGCGTTGGCGATGAAGGTGAAGAAGTTGACGGTGGTGGTGCAACCAAGGGCGGCGCGGAGCACCGGATGGCGCAACACCAGCGCGAGCCCGTCGCGGACGAGCCGCGCCGTCGATGATCGGGTCGGCGAAGGCGCGACCTCGGTCACCGGGATGCGGCCGATCAGCAGGGCGGATCCGAGGAAGGACACAGCGTCGGCGGCGACCGCGAAGGGAGCGGTCAGTGCCTGCACGAGCGCGCCGCCGACGGCCGGGCCCGCGGCGAACGACCCGGCCCGGCTCAGGCTCAGCTTGCTGTTGGCTTCGATGTAGGCCCCCGGCGGTACGAGCGTCACGAAGAACGACTGGTAGGCCATGCCGAACAGCACCGCCCCCGCGCCGGTGAGAAACGCCACGGCGTAGAGATGGCTCAGCGTGACAGCGTCGAGCAGGTAGGCCACGGGGAGGGTGAACAGCACGGCCGCCCGGGCCAGGTCAGCGATGACCAGCAGGCGGCGTTTGCGGGTACGCCGGTCCACCCAGGCGCCGACGAACAGCCCAAACAGGTGCGGCAACCAGATCAGGGCGGTGAGGACCCCGACCTGACCGGGCGTCGCGGCCAACATCGTGACCGCAATCAGCGGCAGGGCCAACTCGGTGATCCGGTCCCCGAACTGCGATATCGTCTGCCCGAGCCAGAATGCCCGGAACCGCTGATCGCCCCACAGGGAACCCGGCGGCGCGGCGGTCGCAGTGCTCATTTCGAGGAGGCGTCGTCGGGCTCCGGCATCACGTACCGGAGCACCCGTACGCCGCGCGCTCCGGCCGGTGGCTTCATGTCCTTGCGCCGCACGTACGGGGCCAGCAACTCCTCGACCGCATCCTCAAGCTCGCCTAGCTCCTCGGCGGTCACCACGATGCGGGTGTTGGCCATGCCCGCCAGCCGTCGCCATCGGGTATCCAGTCCAGGCTCGTCCTGCAGCAGCCACTGCTGAGGCAGCTCGGCGTACTGGGCGAACATCTCGCCCTGCAGCTGACGCGCGGCGCTCTGCCCTTCGGCGTCGTCGGGCAGGTTGAAGCGGAACCCCTTCGCCGCTGCCTGCCACCAGCGCTCCCGCTTACTG
Organism: Actinomycetes bacterium KLBMP 9797; assembly: GCA_037414955.1. Taxonomy (GTDB): domain Bacteria; phylum Actinomycetota; class Actinomycetes; order Mycobacteriales; family Micromonosporaceae; genus Phytohabitans. The sequence goes on along the minus strand of JBBEWH010000201.1, from coordinate 27,965 downwards.
GTCGTACCGTCCCAGTCCTTGACCAGCCCGAACGACGCCAGGTGCCGCAGGTGCCAGCTGACGACCGACGGCGTGGCGCCCACGTCGGGTGACAACTGAGTCGCCGTCGCGGGGCCCCGCCGCTGGAGGCGGTCAAGGATGGCCAGCCGCACCGGATGAGCCAGTGCCCGCAGCGCCTGCGGATCAGTGATCTCAAAGTCGCCGTAATGATTCTTGAGAGACATGTCTCGAAAGTAGTCTCTCACGTCGGGTTGGGCAACTCCTCAAACGACGCTCGGCCGTGCCGATAGGCAGTGCGGAACAGCCACTGCGGACGGGACCGTTTGCCATGCTCGTCCTGTCTCGCGCGCGCATCACCACCAGTAGTTGTCTTGGGGGGTGTAGTGCCGCTCCAGTTCAGCGAGTTCGGCATCGGTGAGTGAGAGATCGAGGGAGGCGACGGCGTCTGCGAGGTGGTGCGGCTTCGTCGCGCCTACGATCGGGCAGGAGACGACCGGCTTGGACAGCAGCCACGCCAGGGCGACCTGAGCCATCGGAACATCGCGAGCTTGCGCGATCTTGTGGACGGCGTTGACGACCGGCTGGTCGGCATCCCGGTCGAATGTCTTGGCGACGTCGTCGGACGACGAGCGTACGGTCTGTTCGCCCCAGGGCCGGGTCGCGCGGCCCTTGGCGAGGGGGGAGTACGGGGTCAGGCCGACGCCCTGGTCGAGGCACATCGGGATCATGTCGCGCTCCTCCTCCCGCTTGAGCACGTTGTACTGGTCTTGCACGGCTGCGAACGTGGTCCACCCGTGCAGCGCGGCGGTGTGCTGCAGCTTCGCGAACTGCCAGGCCCACATCGACGACGCGCCGAGGTAGCGCACTTTGCCGGCCCGGACCAGGTCGTCCAGGGTCGCCATGGTCTCCTCGACCGGTGTGTCGGGGTCGAACCGGTGGATGTAGTAGACGTCGATGTAGTCGGTGGCCAGTCGCCGTAGCGAGGCGTCCGCCTGTTCGAGGATGGCCTTGCGGGACAGGCCGCTGCCGCCGGGGCCGTCGTGCATCTTCCCGCTGACCTTGGTGGCCAGCACGATGTCCTCGCGGCGGGAGAACCGGCCGATCGCCCGGCCGACGAACGCCTCCGAGGTGCCGCCTTGATAGACATTCGCGGTGTCCCAGAACGTGATGCCCAGCTCGACGGCCTGCCGGAAGAACGCAGCCGCGGCGTCCTCGTCCAGGGTCCACTGGTGCAGACCGGCGCCTGGTTTGCCGTAGCTCATACAGCCCAGCCCGATCCGGCTCACCTTCAATCCGGTACGGCCCAGCCGTGTGTACTCCACCGCAACGCTCCTTTCTGCGAGTGCCCCTTCTTCGGCATCGGGCAGGCGACGTTCGAGGGCTCCTCCGTCGAGGCGCTTTCCGGCCGGTGGGCCAACGCGAACCTCGCCGACTACCTGCTGGCCGTCAACGCCGACCTCCCACCGATCGACGTCCACTTCCTGAACCACCCCGACACCCCGGTCAACCCCGTCGGGGTGAGCTGGGGTCGGTGAGCTGGGCAACGTGGGCGTGGCCGCCGCCAAGGGCAACGCGATCTGTAACGCCACCGGCATCCGGGTCCGCGACTTGCCGATCACCCTGGACAAGCTGCTGGATTGAGCTAGGCGCGCGTGGTGGCGGCACCCCACTCGTGGGCCAGTGCGGCCGCCTCGCCGCGTGAGCCGACGCCCAGCTTCTCCAGGATCTTCGCCACGTGGAACTTCACTGTGGACTCGCTGATGTGCAGTTCGCGGGCGATCTCCCGGTTGCGTCGGCCGCGGGCCAGCTGACCCAGCACCTCCAGCTCCCGCGCGCCCAGCACGGTCAGCGGGTCATCGCGTGGGGTCTCCGGCGGTCCGAGCGGGACCTCGACGGTCACCGTCGTGCCCCAGCCCGGCACCGCGTCCACCTCCAGCCGTCCGCCCAGTGCGCCCAGCCGTTCCTCGACCCGACGCGCGGCGAGGGCGCTGCGGGACAGCGTGCCAGGGCCGTCGTCCCGCACGGTGGCGCGCAGTTCGGCGTTGCCGAGCTTCCAGCCGACGTGGATCCGACGCGCCTGCCGTTGGTCGTCCAGCATCACGTGCGCGATGGCCCGGACCACCGCGCGGGCCGTGGCCGCGACGTCGGCGGGCAGCACCCGGTCCGCGCCTTCCTCCGCGCCGGGCGTGCCCAGTTCCAGCACCACGCCACGGGGGCGCAGGATGCGGCTCAGTGACTCAGCAAGCCGGTCGAAGGCGTCGCCGACCCGCTCCTCGGCCATTGCGTGGTCCAGTTCTGCCCGTGAACGCAGCTCGAGCAGCGCGGTGACGGCGAGGTCGATGGCGCGAGTCCGGGCATCAGCATCGCCGAGGGAACGGTCGCGCAGGACGCCGAGCAGGGCGGTCAGCGTGGCCCCGTGCGCGTCGCCGAGGTCGGCGATGGCAACGGCGCGTGCCGCCGATGCCGCCCGGGACACCGCCAGCCATTCGGGCGCGGCCTCGTTCCGCAAGCCTTCCCGGTGAGCGGTCACCATGTCCCAGATCGCCAGGGCAGGCACCAGGTCCTCTTCCGGCACCGGGGTGTCTTCGGTCCGCACGAGGACCAGCAGCGCGCCCTGCTCGGTGGCGTCGCTGGCCAGAGCCAGCACGGGCACCTCGACGCCCGCCATCGTGGCCCGTCCCTGCCACGTGCCCCGCGCGGGCACCAATGGCCGGATCGCGGCGAGGTCGGCGATAGTGACGGACGACCCCGGCGCGCCGGGCGACTCCCCGTGGGTCTTGAAAGGTGCGAACGGGCAGTTGGCGGCCAGCTGAGCGAGCGTTCGGTGGGGGATGGCCTCGGCGAAGGCCGCAGACAGCCGCAGCTGCGTCTCGGTCAGCGGCGCCCGGATCACCTCGACGGCCGTCATGAGGTCCATGGCTCCGAGCCTAGGCGGCCAGCGCGTGTTCCGGCTGCCCGTCCGGCCAGTTCGAACTAGTCGAAATGACAGTCAGGTTGAACCGGCCCTTCTTCAGGATGGAGCCGTCACCGAATCATGGGAGTCAGAGATGAAGGCAATAAAGCACGAACCACTCGGCGGGTGAAGCCTCCATGAAGCCGGGCTCCACGCTGCGCGCCGAACCCGACCGCCGGACCGCCGGCCGATGGAGTCAGCGGTGGGCCGGCAGGCGCAAGGTGAAGGTCGCGCCCTTGCCCAGCCCGGCGGATTCCGCGGTGATGTCTCCGCCATGGGCCCGGGCGATGCCCCGGGCGATGGCCAGGCCGATGCCGCTGCCGCCGGCGGCAGCGGGGCGGCGGGGATGTTCCAGGCGTTCAAAGCGGTGAAAGATGCGTTCAAGGTCCTGTTCGGCGATGCCGACGCCGTCGTCCCTGACGCGGACGCACCACGCGGCACATGAAGCTCCCATGAAGCCGATCACCGACCGGCGCCAGACGCCTGATATCAGCGGGGTAGCAGTTCTGGCCTGGCGAGGTCTCCAGCACCGCGCTGCTGCGCGCCGCCGCCCAGTATCCGGGCCATCGGGCCACCGTCGCCGCGTTCCTCCTCGCTACCGACGGCCGGCCGCCATCAGGAAACAGGCCGCTGCCTGCCCACATCAGTGCGAGACTCGATCGTCAGCAGTGCCGGCCCGCCAGCGCGCGACGCGGATGACCGCCCAGGCGATCAGCACGGGAACCGCCAGCACGACCGCGATGACCAGCCCGGCGAGCACCATGCCGACGTAGGCGCTGCGGTCCACGTAGGACCGGGCGGTCCTGCGGGGCGTGAGCGTGTGGAAGCTACCCACGGCGCGACACCGCCTGCCGCTGGCGAACACCGACCCGCACCAGCAAGGCGACGATGGCCGAGGAGAGCGCTACCCCGGCCGCGGCAGCCGCAGCAAGGCCACTCACGGTCAAGACGGTCGGATGGGTCATGCGGGCCTCCCGCGCAGCAGGTGGGCAAGGAACCCGGAACGCCGATGCCGCCCCCAGCAGAACCAGCTCCCGGTCGTCGTTGCCTGGCCGGGCCGGCGCCGGCAAGGACCGGCGGCGGGCAACGTCCGCCCGCGGCCGTCCGAAGCACACCTCGCACCAGCGGGCCGCGTAACCGAAAGCCAGGCACGCGCGGACGGCTACGGGAAAGGACGCCTTGATCGAAGGAGCTATCGGCCCAGCCAGCCGGTGTACGGGACGGGACCGATCCGTAGCTCGTCGACGATCCGCACCAGGTCCTCCCGGGTGGTGGCCGGCTGGTGGCCGAGGTCGGCCGGGGAGAGATTGACCCACAGCTGCCGACCGTTGTCGAAGTCGACCTGGGCCCACGAGCCGGCGTACCGGTCCGCGCCCACAAGGATCAGGCCGGACCGGCCGCGCAGGGTGGCCGGCTGACCGCCGCTCGCCGCCGGCTGCGCCGGACGCAACGTGGCGGTCACGCTCGGATTCCCCGATCCGGTCAGGACCGTGATGGTCTGCTCCCAGCCGTCTGGGGTACCGGAGATCTCCGCCTGCTGCCGGGCGCTGTCGCGGCCCGGCGGCAGCCAGCCGAAGTCGAGTGAGACCTCGCACCCACCGCTGGTGTCGGCGACCACCGAGCTGGCCATCCGGGACGCCACCTCGATCTGGTCGCCGAGCCCGTGCACCACCGAGAGCGCCAGGTAAACCCCCGGCTCCGGCTGCCACACCACCTGCGGAACCATCTGCGGGTCGGTGGCGACCCACGCTGGCTTCCCGTTGACCGTGGTGGCGCGCCGGTTCGTACCGGACACTCCCGCCGCCGACAGGCCGAGGTGGATCAGCCCGTACGCCACGCCATCGTGCGCCGCCGTCGCGTCGCCCTTGTGTCGCGGTGGCATGGTACGGCGCGTCCACGAACGCATCTGTGCGCCCGGCGCCGGCCCTCGTACCGTCACCCGGCGGCTGTTCTCGATGAATCCGTCCGGCAACCAGGTCGTCCGGTACCGCATCGGCACCCGCCGGTTGCCCGGTCGTGGCGTCGGCTCGCCCCCCGGCGTCGACTCCGGTGAGGTGCCCAGCGCGCCGCCCGGCGCCAGCCCGCTACCGCGCCGGCTGAGCAACGCGGCGCCGCCGACGCCCGCCACGGCCGTGGTCGCGGCCGCCGCGCCGGTGACCATCAGCAGGTTGCGGCGCCGCCGGTCCACCCTCTCCGGCGCGGTCAGCCGGGCCGCCAGCCGGCCGGGATTCGGCGCCCGGTCCGCGATGGTGGTCAGCGCGGCGCGGATCATGTCGTCCTCGTTCATCTCGTCTCCTTGATGGCTTTCCGCGGGTGGACTGTGTAGGTCGTTATGCCGCCGGGGGGATCTGGGGCGGACGATGCCTCGGTGAGGGCACCGCGCAGCGCGGTCAGGGCGCGCGAGGCGTGCGCGCGCACCGTCCCCGGGCGACAGCCCAGCAGGTCGGCGATCTCCTGGTCGGTGTGGTCCTCGAAGTACCGCAACACGATCACCGCCCGCTGCTTCGGCGGCAGCGCCGCGATCCGCCGCACGAGGGCGTCGTGTTCGCCGACGTGCACGGCGTGGTCAACGCGTTCCGGCAGCAGGCCGTCGAGCGTTTGGTGGCTGACCAGCACCCACCTGCCCGCCACCCGACGCCGCCAGGAGAGGAACTCGTTGAGCACCATCCGCTTCACGTACGCCTCGGGCCCAACCGGTACCCGACGAACTCTTCGAACGTCATCAACAGCTTCCGCTTCCCGGGTCACCCCTTCAACGCACGCCACCGCCCGAATGTTGAGTCAAGGCCCCTGCGGCTTGCGCCCAGCACCATGATCAAGGCGTCCTTCACGTAGCTATGACGACTTGAAGGACGCCTTGATCATGGATTGCGCAGCGGGGCACCGCGTTCGGCGTGCCGCTTCAGCTCGGCTGGTAGTGCGGACCCGGCCCACATCCTCCCGACGAGATGTGGAGTCTGCCGGCAGCCCTTGACGACCTGAGAAGGTCGCCGACAACCGCGCGCCGTCGGTGATTGGGTGACACCCCAACCGCATCCCGCATGCGTCGCGATGGCAGTCAGCTATGTGCTTGCACGAGTGGCAGGAACACCTGGTCGACGATTTCGGTGATCACGCTGTCTGGGGCGGTGGTGACGCCGTTGAGCGCGTACTCGTTGCGGAGCAGGTCGACTGCGACGGTGGCCACGCGCGGTGTCAGGGCGCCTGGGCCGACCTCACCGCGGGCGGCGGCGCGGGCCAGGATGGTCAGCCACGGGCCGACGCTGGCGCGGACGAGCTGTTCGCGTACCTCCCGAATGCGTTCCGGGTCGGTCTGGATGTCGGCCAGCAGCTCGCGCAACACCTTTCCGATGGGCGATGACATCCGGTCGTTGATGCGACCGAGCAGGGTGAACGCATCTGACCGAAGGTTGCCGGTGTCTGGTGTGTCTTCGGAGGTCCCCGGGAGCATCTGCCGGTAGGCGGCCACGCAGAGGGCGGCGCGGTTGGGCCAGCGCCGGTAGATGACGTTCTTGCTGGTGCCGGCGCGGGCGGCGATCCGGTCGATGGTCAGGTTCGGGAAACCGACCTCGGTCAGTTCTTGAATCGTCGCCTGCAGGATCGCCTGTTCCAGCGCGGCGCCGCGTCGGCGGGTCGACTTCGCCTCGCCCTCGGCGTTCTGCCCAGTCATCACTCGATCACCTCCATGCGAACTATCCGTATCTTACCTCACAGTCTCGAAACCAGCTGCCCGGGCGCCATAGGATACGCTTAGTATCCTAAGCGTGAGCGGTGACCGCCGCCGAAAGGGAGGCATTCATGAACAAGCGAGCGCTCCTGCTGGGGCTGCTGTGGGACATTGGGCTGCCGGCCGTGGCCTACTACGCGAGCCGAGGGGCTGGGCGTCGATGCCTGGCTGGCCCTGGTCTGCGGCGGGACGACAGCGTTGCTCAGAGTCGGGTATGTCGCGGTCACTCGACGCCGGTTCGCGGGACTCGCCGCGCTCGTGGTGGCCGCCTTCACGCTGTTGCTGGCCGCGTCGCTGCTCACCGGTGACCCGCGGATCCTGCTGACCCGGGAGTCGATGCTGTCCGGCTCGCTCGGCCTTGTCCTGCTGGGTTCGTGTGCGTTCCGACGCCCGGTCATGTACAGCTTCATGCGGCGCGTGAACTCCGGCAACGCGGCGCTGCTGGCGCGATGGGACGAGCTGTGGCGCACCCAGCCGCCGTTTCGCCGGGTCTTCACTCTCATGAGCGCCGTATGGGGGGCCGGGCTGCTCGCCGAAGCTATCGTGCGCATCCCGCTGATCTACCTGCTGCCCATCGACGCCGCGGCAGGCGTGTCCACGCTGCTACAGCTGGGCACGATAGGCCTGCTGGTCGGCTGGTCGCTGTGGTACCGCGGACGGCGCCTGCGCACGGCCGCTGCCAAGGCTCCGACCACCCTACGCGAGGTGCGCCATGCGCGGTAAGGGCATCAACTACGACACCGGCGCCAAGCCCGCGGGAATCTCCACACGGGAGCACTTCGACCCGGCTGTCGTCCACCGCGAGATGCAAATCATCGCCGACGACCTTCACTGCACCGCGGTCCGGATCACCGGCCAGGACCCCGAGCGGCTGACCATCGCCGGCCAGTACGCCGCCGACGCCGGGCTCGAGGTGTGGTTCGCGCCGTTCCCGTCGGACATGACGGCCGAGCAGATGCTGCCCTACTTCGCCGACTGTGCCAGCCGCGCCGAAGCTCTCCGCCAGCAGGGCGCCGACGTCACCCTGATCACCGGAGGGGAGCTGAGCCTCTTCGCGCGAGGCTTTCTCCCCGGCGACGACCTGTTCGCCCGCACTGCCCTGCTCACCACCCCAAGACCCGACCTGCCGAACATTCTTCGCGCCGTGCCCGCGCAGCTCAACGCGTTCCTCGGCCACGTCGCGGCCATGGTCAAGGCGACGTTCAAGGGCAAGGTCACGTATGCCGCGCTGCCTTTCGAACACGTCGACTGGACCCCGTTCGACTATGTCGCTGTGGACGCCTACCGCGCGACCCACAACGCCAACACCTTCCGCGACGAAATCCGTGCCCTACACCGGCACGGCCGACCCGTGGCGGTCACCGAATTCGGCTGCTGCACCTACCGGGGCGCCGCCGACCGCGGAGCAAGGGGCTGGCTGATCGTCGACCGCAACCACCAGCCACCCCGGCTGGACGGCGACTACCTGCGAGACGAGAACGAGCAAGCAACCTACCTACGCGAACTGGTGGACGTCTTCGAGCAGGAAAGCGTCGACAGCGCCTTCTGGTTCACCTTCGCCGGATACAACTTGCCACACAGCAACGACCACCGTTGCGACCTCGACATGGCCTCGTACGGAGTCGTCAAGATCACTGACACGCAGGCCGTGGCTTACCCCGACCTGCACTGGGAACCCAAGCAAGCCTTCCACGCCCTCGCCGCCGCCTACAACACGGGCGGTTCCCCATGACCTGCGAACAGTTGGCCGGCTATGTCGGCGCCTGGCTTCGATGCCCACCGACAACCACCTGATACCCCGAGCCGACATCGCTCAGAGCGGTCAGGTCGGTCAGATGAACCAACTGCCCCGAGGTCGGCTCCGGCCGCCGCACCCAAGGACTGGACCAGCCTTGCAAAACCACGGAGCCGACCGCACGCCCCGCCGCGCCGACGCTCACCCACAGACCGACACCACACCGCCAGCCGCCAACCGGCGGGCGCAGGAACGTCCACTCAGGCCAGCGCGGCATGGATAAGACACGTCCGACGCTGCAACCGCCTGCGAGCCGACCAGCCGACCCGGACGGATCCACATGATCGGTTCGCCGTCATCACTTTTCGCTACCAGTATCATGAGCACGCATAAACGGAGCCGGGCCACCGATGGCGACTCGGCTCCGGCCTTTTGCGTTGGTAGGGATGGCGCGGGGGCTTACGCGGGTGGGCGGAAGGTGATTGTCCGGCCGTCCGTCAAGCCCACTTCGAGGGCGGAGTAGGCCAAACCGTCGGTGCCGGTCTCGTTCTCGAGCCCGATCGTGGCGGAGTATGCCCGCTCGTACTGGTCCGTGCCGATGCTGGAGTATCCGTAGGTCACCGAGCCGTCCGGGCGCAGGGTCGCGCTGAACGTGATCCGGGCCGACTGCTGCTGGACAAACGCCACGTTCCGCCATTCGAACACCACCGCCGAGGCGCCGACCGTGGTGTACACGCTCGCCGAGCCGTCGACGACCAGGTCGTCCCAGAAGGGGTAGAGCGCCCCGTTGGGCTCGCCGCTGACCGGCAGGAACGTGTTGTACGACTGGGTATGTGCACCGAGGAAGCCAATGGTGCCGTTGGTGGTGGCCCACGCCGTCGAGTACGCCGTCCCATACAGCGGGAAGGCGAACGGCAGCGTCACCGCGGCGGCCGCGTCGTCCCCGGCCAGTGCGAGCAGCTGCGTGCCGGTGGCACTGCCGCCCGTGCCCTCGGCGCAGGAGTAACCGTACTGGTCGGTCCGGTCCGGCAAGGTCACGTCGGCGGTGACGTTCGCGGTGGCGACCACGTGCGCCGTGCCAGCCTTGGTGCATCGATTCGCCGGCATCGCAACCGCGAGGTCGTACTCACCAAGTGGCACCCGGAACTGGTAGCGCCCGTCCGCCGCGACCGTCACCGGCGTCAGCGGGGTGCCGGTGACCGTGACCACCGCTCCCGCCGGCGAGGGCTGGGTCGTGCGCACCGCGCCGGTGATCGTCACCGACGGCACCTCAGTGAGTGCTCGTGACAGCCAGACCCACTGGTTGGCCGAGACCGTGACGGAGCCGGACGCCGACTAGTAGCCCCACTTCTCCAAGGTGTAGGTGTAAGTGCCGGGAAGCAGCCGGTCAAACTTGTAGCCACCATCCATACCGGACACAGACACCCGGTGCAGCGGGCCGTCGAGCGTGATGACCACGTCGTTCAGCGGCTGCGCGGTCGCGGTGGAGCTGAACTGGCCGTGCAGCACGCCCAGGTTCGCCCGTGGCGCCGCGGAGACCGCCGCGTACGCGTCCAGCCGCCCCTCGCCGTACACGTTGTTGTTGTCGGCGCTTCCGCCGCACGTGACGTCGTTGACGTCGATGGCCGCATCGTCGAGCGCCGCTTTGGTGGCGGCGATGTCGCCGTCGAGCGCGGGAGCGGCCGACCACAGGAGGGCCACCGAACCGGTAACGTGGGGTGCGGCCATGGACGTGCCGCTGCGGTGGCCGTACTGGCCGCCCGGCAGCGTGGAGAGCACGTCCCGCCCGGGCGCGGTGACATCCGGCTTGACGTCGCCGTTTTCGCCCGGTCCGCGGCTGGAAAAGTCGGAGACCAGGTCGTTGCTGTCCAGCGAGCCGACGCTGTAGCTCTGGCTGTAGTAGCCCGGGGAGCCGGGCGTGCCGCACGCGGGACCGCTGTTGCCGTTGGAGAAGACCGGGAAGATTCCGGCGTTGACCCACGAAGTCACCATCGGCTGCCAGAGCGCGTTGAACCCGTTCTCTCCCCACGAGTTGTTGATTACGTCCGGGGCGAGATCAGGGCGTGGGTTCTGGCCGTTCAGGTCGGTGGGCGCAAGAGCCCACTGGCCTGCCGAGAGCAGCGTCTGCGGAGAGCAGTACCGGAACGGGCAGCCCGCCGCAGCGATCCACTTCACCCCCGGTGCGACACCTGTGTGGTGCGCACCGTCGGCGTCCCGACCGACGACCGTGCCCATGGTGTGCGTGCCATGCTCGTACTGGTCGCACGGCGCCGCCGTCGGGCAGTAGAAGCTGACCGGCGTGTACCAGTTGTAGTTGTGATCGAAGGTGCCGTTCGCGCGCCGGCCGCGGTAACTGTTGACCAGCGCGGGATGGTCATACTGCACACCACTGTCGATCCCGGCCACCACGATGCCCTCGCCGCGTACGCCAAACTGGTTCCACACCCGGTCGGCGCCGACCCGTGAGACGTTCCACTGCACGGCGGCCACCGAAGCGGCTTCGGCGCTCCGCGCCGTTTCCTCGGCTACCCGTGGCAGCGCGAACCGCCGATCCGCCAGCAGATGCGACACGTCTGAGCGGGTGGCCAGTTCCTCGACCAGGGCGGCGTCGCCCGTGACGCGCAACGCGTTCGTGATCCAGAACGACTCGGTCTCCGCGCCCCGCTCCGCCAGCCACCGGCGCAGGCCAGCCTGGCTACCCTCGGCGTGCGCCATCAACGCTCGGCGCACGTGGGTAGCCTTCACCACCCGGTCACGCAGTCGCGTGGCGCCAGACAGATCCGCCTGTGCCCGGAGGACCACCCAGAACACCGTTTCACCAGCATTGTCGGACCGTCCAGAGAGGAGCGCGTCAACAACCGCCGTCGCCTCCCGATCCGGTCCGGCTACCGCCACCGCGCTCGGCGACAGGACCAGCAGTAACCCGCTGGCGGCTGCGACCAGCCGCACACACCAACGACGCATGGACATGTATCCCCCGTTCTGCCTGTGTCACCCCAGGCGCGCACGACAGTAATCATCGACGGCGTGCCCAGAGGAACGCCACGCACAGGCTATTCGCCGACCTCGCGGCATCGACAGATATTGAGTTACGCAGCGAACCGTGCTACGCGGTCCGGGATGTCGAGGTTGCGAGATGTCAACGGCCACGGGCTCGGCATCCGGTCAAGTCGCAGTCAGCTTCGCTACCTGGGCGTTACGGTCGACCTCGGTTCGACAGTCGCAGTCCATGAACACGTGATTGATCAGCCCATCCAGCAAAGCCAGTCGATCAGGTGCCCCGCGACGCCTCAGACGTGCCGGGCCGGGGCACCAGGACCACCACCGCAGTCTCGGACGACCGCCGCGCGGCGTAGCCATCCAGGTTCTTGTCGATCTCACGCCAGCGGGCCCACAGCCGCGACCGTTCCTCGCCTGCCGCAGCATGACCACGCACCGGCCGCGGCCCGTCGACCAGGTCAACGGTCGCGTCCGGATGCGCCTGCAGATTGAGCCACCAGGCCGGCTCGGGCTCCCCCCACCCGTTCATGGCCAGCGAGACCAGATTCGCGCCGTCCTCGAAGTACCCGAGGATCACGCTGCGCTGCTGGCCGGTGCGACGCCCGACGGTGGTCAGGCGCAGCATTCCGTACCGGTTGCCGCGCGGACGCGACAGTCCGACCCGGCCGCCGGAACGCCGGAACACGCCCCGATGAGCCGACCAGAACAGCCGAATGAACCAACGGGGCGGCAACCACGGCTTCTTGACAGGGCGCAGGTCCGACTCGCTCACTCCGCCATCGTATTGGCCGCTGTCACGCACGAACGGCAGCCAGCGGCACGCCGGTAGCGCCGAACGGTCTACTGACAGCCGGCCTGCCCACCCGATCAAGCAGCGGTCAACGTCCGCTCATGTAGCCGCGATCCGCCGTCACCGAAGGTAACGGCGGGCGCCGCTCGTCGGTGTGCGGTCATGCCGGAGACTGTGTGCCCGGTAATGTGCTCCGCCATGGCCCCGACCCGCTGCGCCAACAGCCTGCGCACGGTGTCCGTATCGTGGTCGTGATCCTTTGCGCGGCTCCTCGATATGATCGTCCACCATGTCCAGTCCGCTGCCACGGTCCGCGCCGAGGAGCAAGGCGCGCCGGCTCAGTTGGATGCTGGCGGTTGCGGCCGCCCTACTCCTCCTCATCTGTGGGCTGCCGATGGGGTTCGCGCGGTACTCTGACGGCAAAGAATCGCGCGAATCGGACAATGAGATCGGCCAGTACCTGACGCACGTACAACGACGCGATCACGCGGTCGCCGACGCGATGCTCTGTGGTGGAGACGACACGGGCGTCGCCGAACTGCCCGGCATGAACGGAGCAGATTGGCACCTTCCCGGCATGGAATCCTTCACCATCGTCCGCATATGGGATTGGTCATCGGTGATAGACGGCCATGGTAAGGGTTATCAAGTCCGCCTGGTATTCACCGACGGGTCGACCACTGACGTCGAGCTTGCTGTCGAGGTGATAGCAGGCGAACCGTGCATCGCCACGGAGATTCCGTTCTGAACGAGCAGAGTCCGCTACAGCTGCTGAGCGGACCCTCGACGGCGTCTGGATCTACCGCGATCCATGCGCTGCCCAGCGTGACGGCGCAACGCTGGCTGATGCGCGAATGGTGGGCGGATCCGCGGGCTCGGCCGTGTAGTTCGTCGCTGGCTTGACGGTTCCCGCTACGGTGCACGGCTATGGGCGCTATCAAGCCGTGGCATCTGTCGGTTTGCCTCATCTTCGTAGTGGTGGCTGTTGGCGCGATCGTGGTCATGATCAAAGCAAGCCGGCGAGGCTAGCGGGCGGAGCCGAGGCCTCTTGCTGCATGGGCTCAGGACGGCCGCTAGCGGGCGGCGCGTCGTCAACAGGCCGGAATCCGCTTCTGCCGCCGATAGAGCGCGTCGTTGGGTGGTTCATAGGTGGCTGCAAGGAGCGGGACAGTGTGGTCTGGATAGCCGTGGGACGCTGACGCGTCGCTTCGGTGGCACGGCGAGTCACGAGCGGGGGTGCTCCGCGTCGTTGAGCCGTGTATCCCGGCCACGAACAGCGGCTTCAAGCCGGAGGCCGATACCGACCAGGACGAGTAGCCACGCCAGTACGAGCGGACGGTCGGACGCCGGTCCCATGCTGTATAGGGCGATGAGCAGGCCGACCACGATGGCGGCGGCCCCGACGTTGCGCAAGGTGAGGGTGGTCAACACGCCGCCGAGTCTGGCAGATCGGGCGTTCGCTGGCTGTCCCGTCACGTCGGTACGAGTGCGCCACCCGGCAGCCCTCACCGCTTATACGGCCCGCGTGCGCGGAAGTCGTCGAGCCACTCGCGTATCTGTTCGTCGCTGTGCAGGTACAGACCATCCTCGCCGTGAAGCGACGACGCTCAGCGAGCCTGCCATGTTCACGTGAGCGGTGCAGGCTCCGGTCGATGACGGTGCACGGCTTCTCAAGAGTTCAGACCGCGTGCCGCCGCATCGCCGCAGCAGGCGTTCCGTCATGCCGCCTGACCACCGGTACAGTCCCGGAGTGCTTTTCCGGTGCCGTACAGCCGTTGATCTTCATCGACGTCGACGGTGTGCTCATCCCCTTCCCCCACTGATCGATCAACACGAATCATTCCCCGACCGTGATAGACCTGATCGCCACGACAATCCCCTGCTGGAACGGCTCGCTCCGGATCACGGACCGCGCTTGCTCGCCCTGCGAGGCGAACTTGTCTGGGCGACCACATGGATGACGGAGGCCAACGAGATCATCGCGCCGCGGCTGGGCCTTCCCGCCCTTCCTTCGTCGACTGGCCAGACGCCGACGAGGAACCCGAGCGCGGCGTGCACTGGAAGACGGCGTTCCAATACCGGCTCCAGGGGCTGCCGGCGCGATGCTGGCGGCAGCGCGGCTGGACCAACCCGGCGCGCGATGCCGGCGGGGCGTCGGCGATGCTGTGCGCGTGGAGTACGTGTCCAGAGTGCCGCGACCGCCGCTGGACGGGCTGATCGACGACATCTACTACCTGGAGGGAGCGCCGCCGTACGCCCTCCTGACGCTGCCGCCCGCGCCGTCGGCGCTGCTCATCGTCAACCTCGGGCCGCCGTTCCGCATCCGCGCCGGCACCGACATCGAGACGGCCGAGTACGCCGACGGCTGCGTGGTCACCATGCCCACCCGCGCGTGGGAGTTCGGCTACCCACTCCGGACCCGGTCCGTCGGCGTGCACGTCAAGCCGTGGGGGCTGGCGCCGTTCCTGCCGATGCCCGCGGCCGAGCTGTGTGACCGGCCGGTGCCGGTAGAGCAGGTTTGGGGCCGGCCCGCCATTGCTGAGCTGCGAGACCGGCTGGCCACGGCGGACGGACCGCACGAGATGCTGACGCTGCTCGAGGAGGAGCTGATGCGACGGCTGTGCGAGACCGCCGGCCTGGGGCTGGTCCGCCATACCAGCAGCGTCATCGCGGCGACCAGCGGGGCGGTGGCGATCGGCGACCTGAGGGACGCAGCCGGTGTCAGCAGCACTCATCTGGCACAGCGGTTCAAGGAACTCATCGGCATCACGCCGAAGCGGCTGGCCCGCACCTACCGCTTCACCGCCACCGCGTTCGCGATCAACCCCGCCGGCCCGATCGACTGGGACGACCTCGCCCATGGCGCAGGCTACTTCGACCAGGCCCACTTCAGCCACGAGTTCCGGGCGTTCACCGGGCTCACGCCGACCCGGTACGTCGAAGTCCGGCGGCGGTTCCTGCGCGAACATCCCGGCCACGTGCTGGACGGCTGGCCGCTGCCGGCCGATTGATTTCTTACAAGAGCGACAGCTGACGACACGCTAATTTGGGGGCACCAAAGCAGAGGAGAGCCCCGTGGGCAAAGTAGTCATGTACGCCTCGGTGTCGGTGGACGGTTTCGTCGCGGACGAGAACGACCAGCCCGGACCGCTGTTCGACTGGTTGACCAGCGGTGACGTCCCGTTGGACGAGAGCGGCGTATTGAAGGTGTCGCAAACGTCCTACGACTACACCCGGGCGTACTGGGACCAGATCGGGGTGACAATCGCCGGGCGCCACGTCTTCGACATGACGGACGGCTGGGACGGGAAGCCTCCGAGCGGGATCGATCACGTGGTCGTCGTGACGCACCGGCCGGCGCCCGAGGGCTGGGACCCCGAGGCGCCGTTCCACTTCGTCGACGGCATCGAGGCAGCCGTGGCCAAGGCGCAGGAGCTTGCGGGTGACCGCATGGTCGAGGTCGCCGCCGGCGACGTCGGTGGCCAGGTGCTTGCCGCGGGTCTGGTCGACGAGGTGCGCATGGACGTCGTACCCGTCGTGTTCGGGTCCGGCAAGCGCTACTTCGGGTCGGTCCACGCGCAGCACCTGTTGGAGAATCCTGACGTGGTGATTCAGGGCAACCGGGTGCTTCACCTGCGCTATCGGGTGCGCCGTTGACCGCGCCGTTCGAACTCGGCGCGGAGATCGGCGTAGGGCCGGGTGCTTCCAACATTTCCTCAACATTGGCGACCACCGCGAACGGTACGGGTTCGGACGTGAACCCGACGGCACCCCAGCCGCCTCGTGGCAATGGGACGACCTAGAGTGACCACAAACGATCCGGCCCGAGCGCTACGCAGCGTCACTCGACTAAATCAGTCGATCATGCGGATCTGCCGATGAACGCGCGTTGCTAGGCAGTGGCAAGTGCGCGGCCGGTGCCGTCGAACTTCGTCGACGTAGCCCCTCCTGCGTACACTCTGTCCGTGACGGAGAAGCTTCCGACCTTCCCGTGGAACGACGGTGAGGGCGAAGAAGGCTGGTTCGAAGGAATCGATCTTTCCTTCGATACGTGGAAGCACGACGAGCACATGCCGTTCGACGACGCGGAGACGGTGTGGCAGGAGCTCCTCGACCGGCTGCAGGAGGAAGACGTCAGCTTGACCGCTGAGCAACAGCGAACCGTGCGCCCCATCTTCGACAGGATCTGGGCAAACTATAAGGCCTTGTAGGACGGACGAAGCCCATGGATTCTGACCCTCGGCCTTGCCGAGCACCCCGGGCGTCCGTCGTCAGGCCAATCCACCTCCATCGAGAGTGCGTCGCCGCGTCAGCGGGGACGGTGCCTATGTCGGCTCGTGCAGCAGATCCAAACTGATGCGTTGGGTTGGGGTCAAGCGGAGTCCTTCTGCGGCGAGATTCTCCTCGAGGTGGTCAATCTGGGCGGTTCCGGGGATCGGGAGCATGACCGGTGAGCGGCTCAGGAGCCAGGCGAGCGCAATCTGGGTAGGAGTGGCACCGACCTCAGACGCCACGGCGGCGATTCTCGCCTCCGCCCCCGACACGCCTGCCGCGACAGGCCGCCACGGCAGAAATGCGATCCCTGCCCGCTCGCAGGCGGCGAGAACGGCCTCATGCTCGCGATCGAGCAGGTTGTACCGGTTCTGCACGCTCGCCACATCAACGATCTGACGCGACTGTTCGAGCTCGGCGACGGTGATTTCGGATAGGCCGACCCGACCGATCTTGCCTTCGGTCTTCAGCTCCCGCAACGTGCCGAGCTGGTCGGCGAGCGGCGTCTCGGGATCGATGCGGTGCAGTTGGAGCAGCTCGATCCGCTCGACACGCAGTCGGCGCAGCGCCTCCTCGACTTGAACGCGCAGGACAGCCGGTCGCCCGTCCAGCTTCCATTCGCCCTGCGGGCCCGATCGCGCAACACCGACTTTGGTGGTGATGACCAGTCCGTCCGGATAGGGGTACAGGGCCTCGGCGAGCAGCTCCTCGTTGGCTCCCCCGCCATACAGATAGGCGGTATCAATCAGCGTGACGCCTAGCTCGACGGCCCGCCGGGCCACCGCCAGGGATGCCTCGCGGGCAGGCCCCGCCTCGGTCGGCAGGTGCATGGCTCCAAATCCGAGCCGCCGTACCTCGAGGTCTCCCCCAATACGAAATACCGTCAATGTCATTCGTCTCCTCGATCAAGGGCAACGCTAACAGCACGCTCTGGCTACGCCTGTCCGCACTCGAGGACCGGAACCGGGTGGACCCTTACTAATCTGCCGCCGAGCGTGCGCGTCGGCCGCCCGAGCGTTGTCACGCACGGTCAGCGCGACTCCCCAGCACGGCGTTCAGGCTCTTGCCGATGAGCGCGTGCTGCTCATGCGTCCCTAGGCTCGGGCACATATGAGGCCGCGATTGTTGTGCGTACGGACCAACCGAGGTTTCGATGAAGGCGGCGACCGTCGTTCGTGGCAACCAGGACACCGGTGTGTGCGCCGAGTCGGACGGCCTGAAGTGCCAGCGTCCGCATGACGGCGCTGCCGAGTCCGCGGCGCCGGTGGGCGGGCGCGGTCTCGGCCTGGTCGGCAATCCCGAACGCGTCGGTGGTCGCGAGTTTGCCGGACGCGGCGACTTGTCCCTCAGGGTCGAAGATGACTGCGTTGACGACCTGGCCGGAGGTGTGAAGCTGCGCCTACGCGACGTGCAGATCGCCGCCCGCCACGCCGATCCGCGCACCACCATGCGCTACGACCGCGCCCGCAAGATGAAAGGGGGCGCGGCGGATGGCTCGTGTTCGTAAGTTGGGGTATCGGTGGAACCTGCGCACGCTGATGGCGACTTGATCCCACCGCAGCCCACAGTGATCCAGGAACTGGAAGTAGTCGCCCTCGTTGATTGCGGTACCACGCGCACAGGATCAGGAGTCTGCCATGTCGCTGAACCTTCGAACCTCCGTCCGCGCGATCATCCTCGACGAGGATGACCACGTCCTGCTATGCCGATTCGGTTTCCCCCATCCGGCGGTCCCGAACGGAGCACAGGTCGTCTGGGCTGCTCCAGGTGGCGGCATAGAACCAGGTGAGGACAGGCTGTCGGCGCTGCGCCGTGAGCTGCGAGAGGAAACCGGCTTGGTCACCGCCATCGATCCGCCGCACGTCTGGCATCAAGTAGTCGTTGCCGCAGATCATGCGCCCGGCTTCGACGGCCTCGTCAACGACTACTTCCTCATCCGCACCACCCACTTCGAGCCTCGAGGCGATTTCACCGACGACCAACTCGCCGCTGAGCACCTCACCGCCTTTCGATGGTGGCAGCTCTCTGAGATCACCAACTACACCGGACCTGACTTGTTTTCGCCCCGTGACCTTGCCACACCGCTGACCGACTTGATCACGTCCGGGATACCCTCCGGCCCGGTCACACTCGGCTTATGAAGGACGTTGAGACGGGAAGCACGCCGTTGTCCGTGGGCATGCGCCAGGGCGTCGCGCAGCTGTTGGTTTTCTGCGCGTAGCCGACCGATACGGTCCTGGGCCAGCGTGAGGCGTTGTCGCTGGCGCGGATGCTCACTTCTCTGTCGGCATCGGCATCGGCATCGGCGCGGTGCCGTCCAATGGCCTGGACCACTATGCCGCTGCAGCAGCTGACCCGCTACCGCGTTGACGGGCCGCTGTTCCAGTGCCTGCACCGCAACTAATCTGCACGGTGCGCTCATCGAGGCAGCCGTAGTTGTCACTTTTCAGTGCTGGTTGTGCCACTTCGGCATCCACACGTTCTCCTCGGGTGTGTCCGCTCGTGTGGAGCTGAGGTAGTCGCGAAGTGTGCTGAGCGCGGGATGCGGGTTGTCGTCGCGCCAGATCAGTGACATCGGGTAGACCGGTGCCGGGTCGCGCACCGGTATGCGCCGCAGGTCGTAGCTGTCTGGCCACAGGTATCGGGTGCGTTCGCCGACCAGCGTCGCGAGTTGCGCGGAGTCGGCGATCTCGGCCATCAGCGCCTCGTTCCCGAAGACCGGCCCGACCACGTCGATGGTGAGGCCGAACACGGCGGCGAGTTCGTCGTAGTAGCTGGCCCATTCGGTGCCGGTGGCCATGCCGGGCATCCAGATGCGGTGTGCGGCGAGTTGTGCGGGCGTGACAACGCGGGCGCCGGCGAGCGGGTGGCGTGGCCCGACGAGGATCTCGTGGTGTTCGTCGATCACGCGGGCGGTCCGGATCGCGCGTGGCAGTCGGCGCGCGGGGACGGTGACGGCGTGGAAGGTGGCGTCGATCGTCCCCGCCTCGACGGCGGTGGTCGCGGCATGGACATCGGCGTCGAGGAGGGTCACCACATCCAGCTCGATCCGCGGATGCGCACGGTGGAAGTCCTGTAGCAGCACCGCCGGCGCGATCCGTCGACTGTGGACGTCGACGCGGAGCGCACGCCGGCCGGGGCGGACGGAGGCGTCCGCGCGCGCTGCCACCCGGAGCAGTTCCCGGGCGTGGGGCAGGAAGGCCTGGCCGTCGATGGTGAGCTGGGCGCCGCGAGCCGTGCGGGTGAACAGCCGGACCTCCAGATCCTTCTCCAGCGCGGCGATGCGCTTGGACACGGCCTGCTGGGTGATCGACAGCGCGGCCGCGGCGTCCTGGAACCGGCCGGCATCCGCGGCGGCGACGAAGGTACGGACGGCGTCGAGATCCACGCATCGGACCCTACCCCCACAACATTTGGTTGTGGCTCGCCGCCGGTTCGGTTGTTTGATCCGTTCTACCAAACCCTGCTTTGATCCCAGCGGTCAACGGTGAGTTGCTCGAAGCAGGAGGTGCGGGTTGGCGGCGAGACGATCCCTGGGACGGCAGTTCGGCTGGCTGTGGGCGGCGTACACGGTCAGCGCCTACGGCTCCGGGCTGGGGTTCGGTGCGCTGCCGCTGATCGCCGTGCTGGTGTTGCACGCCAGCCCCGCGCAGGTTTCCGCACTGGCCGCGGTCGGCCCGGCGGTGGGTGCACTGATCGCGTTGCCCCTCGGGCCATGGGTGGAGTTTCACCGCAAGCGACCAGTGATGATCGCGATGAACCTGGCCCGGTGCGCGGCCATGCTGACGATCCCCATCGCCTACGCCCTCGGCCGGCTCGGTTTCGTGCAGTTACTGGCCGTCTCGGCCATCGTCGCCGCCGCCAAGATCGCCTTCACCGCGGCCAG
Organism: Actinomycetes bacterium KLBMP 9797; assembly: GCA_037414955.1. Classification (GTDB taxonomy): domain Bacteria; phylum Actinomycetota; class Actinomycetes; order Mycobacteriales; family Micromonosporaceae; genus Phytohabitans. Next base: position 7,602 of record JBBEWH010000201.1, on the reverse strand, counting down.
CGGCGCCTACCTCAAGGCCCTCGTCCGGCCGGATGACCTGCTCGTGGCCAACGCGCGATTCGAGTCGACGATGTGGAGCTCCATCGCGGTCGGGCCGCCGCTGGGCGGCGCGGCGATCGGCCTGTTCGGGCCGGTCACGACAGTCGTGGCCGACGCGCTGAGCTACCTGCTCTCCGCGCTGGGCATCACCGCGATTCGCGGCCGAGAAGAAAACCCGCAGCGCACCGACAAGCGCCGGGTCCGGGCCGGCGAATTGCTCGACGGTTGGCGGCACCTGCTGAGCCATCCCGGGCTGCGGGCGCTCTACCTCAACCAGCTGCTCGTCGCCGGACTGATCATGGCCACCGAGCCGCTGCTGGCCGTGCTGCTGCTCGACGAGCTGGGCTTCGCGCCCTGGCAGTACGGCCTCGCCTTCGCCGCGCCCTGCCTCGGCGGGCTCCTCGGCTCCCGCCTGGCCCCTCGCGTCGTGGCCCGCTTCGGCCAACATCGCATCCTGCGTATCGTCGGCACGCTACGCGCGGTCTGGCTGATCGGCCTCGCCTTCGTCCAGCCCGGTGCTGCCGGTCTCGCCACGGTGATCGCGGTCGAACTCGCGATCATCGTCAGCATGAGCCTGTTCAACCCGGTGCTCGCGACCTATCGCCTCGAACACACCCCCAACGACCGCATCGCCCGTACCCTGACGGCCTGGTCGATCAGCAGCAGCGCAGCCATCGCCATCCTCAGCGCGCTCGGCGGCCTGCTCGCCAACGTCACCAGCCCACGCACGGCCCTCACCATCGCGGGACTGCTGATCCTCGCCAGCCCGCTGCTCCTCCCGCGCTGCCCGGCTCCCGGAACCGCACCAGACCGTGACCTGACAACAGCCCGTTGTCGGCCACAGGCAGCAGGTCCCGTGGAGCCAAGTACGGAGGCCGTCAACAGCTGACCGACGCAAGACCATCAAACAACACCACGAAACTGGCCCGGAGTCACACGTGAGACACCGCGGCCGAGCCCGCTCATGCAGAAAGGCGCAGTCCATGACCGTCACCGAACTTGACCCGTCCACCGCACTGGTCATCATCGATCTGCAGCGCTACGCCGACAAGTGGGCGCAGGATGCCGGCGGGATCTGGGCATCTGGATGGCGGGAACCCGATCGGCGCCCGCGACCGCATCCAAGCCGTGATATTTGCCTCCGACCTGGGACTCGTCTAACCGCGTGATGGGCTGTCAAGTTAGCTGGAACCGTGAGGGCGTGGTGACATGGCGGTTTGGGCCTCGCGGGACGCGCTGGTTGGAGCTGTGGTTTGCCGGTGAGTTCGAGCGCCGGATGTTAGCGAGTTTGGGCGCCGCCGGTTTTGGGGCCAGGTCTGTATCTGTGAGTTTCGGCGCCACCTGGTGCAGGCGCGCCAACCGAGTGCGGGGTGAGGAAGGTGCGCGCGCCGCGCAGGCGTGTGGTCAGTCGGGACTGGGTTACGGCGCAGTCGAGGCGGACGTCGATGGGGCCGGGGAGGTCGGTGTTGGCGCGCTGGCTGGTGGGTAGGGCGGTTTCGTCGAGGCCGTCCCGGTGTGCGATGAGGACACCTAGCTCGTGCCGGCTGACGGCGTCGGCGCCGGCGACGTGGTGGATGCCCGAGTACGAGGATCTGGCCAGCTCCAGCAGCGCCGAGGCCAGATCCGTGACGTGGACCGGGCAGCGTACGTCGTCGGTGAAGAGGGCACCGGTGGTGGCGCCGGAGGCGAGCGCGTGCACCAGCTTCTCGTGGTGCGAGCCGCCGTCTCCGATGATCAATGAGGTTCGCGCGATGATGGCGGTCGGGTCGAGGCCCTTGATCGCGGTCTCGGCTGCGGCCTTCGCGGCGCCGTACGGGGTTGTGGGGTCGGGGTTGCACGTTTCGTCGTAGCGCATGGCGGTCCCGGAGAACACCGCGTCGCTGGACACGTGCACCAGCCGGGCGCCGACGGCCGCTGCGGCGGCGGCGACGTGCATGCCGCCGTCTGCGGTGGTTGCCCAGTCGGTCTGCCGGTACGCGGCATTGATGATCACGGCGGGACGGGTCTGGTCGACCAGGGTGGCGACGTCGTCGCGGTGTCTGATGTCCAGCGCCCGCCAGTCGAGGCCGGCAATGGGCAGGGCATGGCTGTGGAACGTTGCCACGACGCGGTTGCCCGCGAGTCGCGCCTGATGTGTGATCTCTTGGCCGAGAAAGCCGCTGCCACCAACCACGAGAAGATCCATCCAGCCACGGTAGGCGGTGTGAAGCCGTGATCTTGCCCGCGCCATGGGGCCTGTCGACGGCCCGAACGTCGCCTCACCACACCTCATGATCGGCACTGTGGGCCGCGCGAACCCGCACTGGCCGGCACCGGCCTGGAGTTCGCGGAAATGCCGGAGGGGTAGGGCCGAAACCCAGGGGTAGGCAAGAGAGCGGACTCTCTCGCCGACCCCTGGGTTCCTTAACGTCGATCATTGCTGGGTGGTTGGGGTGTCGGAGACGGTGATGGTCCAGCTGATTCCGTGTGGGGCGAGGAAGGTGAGGAAGCTGGTCGGGTCGTATGCCTGTGCCGGGGCGAGGACGCCTGGTTTGGCGCCGTCCGCGGCCAGGCGGCGGGCGGCTTCGACGGCGATCACGGCGGTGATGCCGTAGGTGTCGTGGCCCTGTACGATCCCGCGGGCTGATTGGCCGTCGCGGCTGACGGCGTCGATGAGGTAGGTGAACCGCTGGGTACGGCGGTCCTCCTCGGTGGGCCCTTCGGGCAGGCTGTCGATGATCCCTGGAGTGAGCGGGGTGTCCAACTGGGCGCCGATCGCGGCGTCGACGAGGCTTTCGACGTGCCGGACCTTTACGTGGCGGGGGATGGTGACCACCTCGGACAAGGGGCATTTCATCACGTCGGTCGGTTGCTGCGCGTCGGGCAGGGTGACTGCGGCGTGCCGGGCGGGAGTGCCGGTACGCCAGTTGCCGTCGTCGTAGCTGAGGCCGCCCGCCTTGATCGCGTCGATCGTCTCGACGGCCGAGCGGAGCGAGCCGCGGGAGAACCCACCCCCGCCGACGATGAAGTGGCTGACGGTGATCTCCTCGATCGGCTGGACGCGCTCGGCGAGCAGGTGCGCGATGAGGTCCCCGGGGACGCAGCCGTCGTTCGTGGCTGGGACGACGGTGACCCCGGCGCGCTCCGCCTCGCCGGCGAAGGTGTCGAAGACCGCTTTGGTGTAGAGCTGCTCGCCGGCGGTGTCGACGTAGTGGCAGCCGGCGGCGATGGCCGCTCGGACCACGGCGGGACCGGAGCTGGTGAACGGTCCGGCGCAGTTGATGACCGCGTCACATCCGCGGAAGGCCGCGACGAGGGCGTCGTGGTCGTCGGTGTCGGCTACCCGCTGCTCGGCGTCGGCTGTTCCCGCAGCCGTTCCCACCGTCGTCGCGGCCACGCGCAGGCGTGCGGCGTTGCGGCCGACGAGCCGCAGGTCGATGTCGCGGCGGGCCAGTTCCGCGAGGACGAGCTTTCCCTGATAACCGCTTGCGCCGTAGACAGCGATCTTCACGTGGACTCCTGGTTCGAACAATGGAGTGATGCTGAGTGATGTCGTGCGAGGTGGCGAACCAGCTCGCCGGCGAGTTCACCGTATGGCGGCATGGGTGAGACTCCCAATACGTGAACGTCTACGGTCCATGCGCGAGCGTCTTCGCTGGGATCGTGGCGATACGCTGACCGGGTGGATGTGCTCTCCGACGTGGTCACCGCCATGCGCACCGGCCAACCGCACTCCGGCCGGGTACACCGGCCGGCGCCGTTCGGCACGCGGAATCCACCGGTCGCGGGAGCCGGCTTCCACATCGTCCTGCAGGGACCGTGCTGGCTGTTCCCACCAGATGGCGCACCGATCGCCCTCGGCGTGGGGGATGTGGCTTTCCTGCCCCACGGCGCCGCCCACGGCCTCGCCGACAGCCTGACGACCCCACTGGTGGACGCCGCCACGTCGCTGGCCGAGATCCCACCCGGCCAAGACGACAGGCCACCAACCGGCCAGATGGACGGTTCGGCCGCCGCGACGGTCATGCTCTGCGGCGCGTACCTCTTGGACCGGTCCCGGGCACATCCGCTGCTCGACGACCTGCCAGAAGTCATCCACCTTCCGGCCCGGGTCGGACGCCACCCGGGACTACGCGCCGCCGTTGACCTGCTCGGCGGTGAACTGGAGCAGCCACGGCCGGGCGGCGACGCCATGCTGCCCGCCTTGCTGGACGTGCTGCTGCTGCACATCCTGCGCGCCTGGTTCGACGAACAATCCGCCCACGGTGTCGCTACCGGCTGGGCAGCAGCGCTGGGCGATCCCGCCGTCGCCGCCGGGCTGCGCGCCATCCACAGCGACCCCGGCCGGCAGTGGACCGTCGCGGAACTGGCCTCCCAGGCCGGACTGTCCCGCGCGGCCTTCGCCCGACGGTTCGCCGCACTGGTCGGCCAGCCGCCGCAGGCGTACCTGACCTGGTGGCGGATGACCCTCGCAACGCGGCTGCTGCGCGACGGTGACGCACCGTTGGCCACGGTGGCCAGGAAGGTGGGCTACACCTCGGAGTTCGCCTTCGCCCATGCGTTCAAAAGGGAGTACGGGTTGGCTCCCGGCGGATTCCGCCGATCCGTCCGGCGAACATAGCCTGAGCCGCCGACATCAGAGCTGAATGCGCCTGTTCGCTTGGCGTGCGGGCCTCAAATCTTGACGGCCTCTGCGATCCGCAGGGCGACCTGGGCCGGCGTGAGGTGCGTGGTGTCGACGACCTCGGCCTCGCGGTGTAGCCACGTGCGGGCCGCCTCAGCGTAGGGCTCGAGGTATTTGAGCCGGAACGGGGAAGGGACCGGGTGTTCCCCCTCGATGCGCCCGCGGAGGGTGTCTTGGTCAGCGTGGAGGACGAAGTGCCTGACCGGGATGGCATGTCGGGCGAGGCCCGTGCTGATCTCGCGCCAGTACTGCTCGACCAGGACGGTCATCGGCATCACCAGCGTGCCGCCGGTGTAGTCGAGGACGCTGCGGGCAGTCTCGACGACGAGCTGCCGCCACGGCGGCCAGTGCTGGAAGTTGTCCGTCGCGGACAGCTCCGGCGTGATGTCCATGAGTGTCTCGCCGACCTTCTCGGCGTCGAATATCCGTGAATCCGGGATCAGTTGCTGCACGAGCGCACTGGTCGTCGTCTTGCCCGCGCCGTGGGTGCCGTTGAGCCACACGATCATGGCACGACGGTACATCCAGCACGTCGCCCGGGAGATCGACGTTCGACCTGATGCCCTTCGGCTCCAACGACCGTGACCAGGTTCCAGCTACCGGGCCCGGCTCAAAGCGCCGGAGGCGTCGCGGGCGCGATCCACCATCTAGTGGATTCGAGTGACCACGGACGCCATTACACGGATCGGCGGCGAACGACTAGGCCGGTGGGGATGTCCGTCGACTGTCGAACATCCCCACCGACGACCAGACCCTCGTCTTCGTCAGGATGTGGCCCACAGGCGGAACGCGTGCACTGGTGCCGTGATCAGGCCGGCACTGGTGCCGGTTTGTTGATGAGCGCGACGTTCATCCAGAAGCCGGCCGTGGCGAGCGCCACCATCAGGGTGGCCATCGCCTTGTCGTCGTAGTGCTTGGCGACCTCGATATACAGGTCGTCTGGTACCCGTTGTTCGCCACGTGCGCTGGGCTGGAAAACGGCGTCTGTCAGCGCCAGCGCGGCCCGCTCGGCGTCGGTGAAGTACGGCGCGTCCCACCAGGTCGCCACGGCCGCGATCCTGGCCTCGGACTCGCCCGCTTTACGCAGGTCGACCGAGTGCCGCATCACCTGGTAGGTGCTGCCGACGATCTGGCCGGCGCGCAGGAAGACCAGGCTTGTCGTGCTCGCTGGCACCGAGCCGTTGCCGATGGTCCTGACCATCGCGCCAGCCAACTCCTGAATCTCGGGAAGGTGTGTGCTGGCGTCGGGAATCCGTGGTCCCACGGTGTCCTCCATGGTGCTTGGGAATATTGTCGTCCCTATGAGCCCGCGCGCGTCGGCGATGTGACAGGCGGCGCAGAAAACCCGGCGGCGTCGGCGAACTGGCGGACCCGCTCGGCGTCGCGGAGCCCGTCGATGGCGACGATCCGGTCGCCCGCGACGGTGAATATCAGAACGGCGAACGGCTGGTCGTCGACGGTGATCAACGCGCCGACCGCGTCGTTGACCGGCACAGGATGCAGCCGACCGCCGTGCGGGCCGCGGGCTTGCTCGGCCACTGCCGCCGCACCGCGGACGACGACACGCCGCCCGTCGCCCCCGAGGTCGGAGGTCAGGACGACGTCGGGATCGAGGATCTGGACCAGGGCCTCGAAGTCACCGGCCCGTGAGGCAGCGTAGAAGGCGTCGACCACCTGCCGCTGCCGCACCAGATCCGGGTCGGGCGACGGGATCTCGGCGCCGTTCACCCGGCGCCGTGCCCGGCTGGCCAGCTGCCGCGCGGCGGCCGACGTGCGGCCCATGATCCCCGCGATCTCGTCGAACGGCAGCTCGAACATGTCGTGCAACACGAACGCCAACCGCTCGGCCGGACTAGGGCGTGTCTCGAAGTGAACGGAGCCATTCGTCGATGGCGACGATGTGCAGGACGGCTTCGTACCGGACAGCGAGCTTGTCGTAGCGGGTGGCCACCGCACGGCGGCGTTTGAGCCGGTTGATGCCACATTCGACAGCGTGTCGCTGCTTGTATAGCTCGGGGTCGAAGGTCGGTGGCCGGCCGCCCTTGGACCCTTTGGCACGCCGGTTGGCGTCCTGGTCGGCCTTGCTGGGGATGGTGGCCTTGATCCCGCGCCTACGCAGGTGTTCGCGGTTGGCCTTGGACGTATACGCCTTGTCCGCGATCACCCGGTCGGGTCTGGTCCGGGGCCGCCCACCACCGGGCCGGGGCACACGGATGCCGGCCAGCACCGCAACGAACTGCGGACTGTCGCCACGCTGCCCAGCGGTCAACAGCAACGACAACGGCTTCTGGCCCTGCTCGACACCCAGGTGCACCTTCGTGCTCAGGCCACCGCGGGAGCGACCCAACGCATGATCGGCCGGCTCATCACGCACACCACCGGGTGGTTCGACCTGCAGATCCACACGCCTGCGAGCACCGGCCGCGTGCTGATGCGCTCGAGCGATGGTGGAATCCACGCTGACATCCCAGGTGATCAACCCAGCGGCGTCGGCTCGGGCCTGCAACCCGGTCACGATCGCCAGCCACACCCCGGCCCGCTGCCACCGCCGAAACAGTGCGTACACCGCTTGCCAGGAGCCGTAGCAGTCCGGCACGTCCCGCCACGGCGCCCCGGTTCGTACCCGCCACCTGATCCCGTCGATCAGCTGCCGCTTGCTCCACTTCGGCGGCCGGCCCGCCTTGCGCGGTGTGGGCAGCAGCGGCTTCAGCCGTGCCCATTGCGCGTCGGTCAGGTCAAACCGCCTCGTCACCGTTATGGTGGCCACGAGGTCTCCGGTGTCAGGTTTTTCTTGGTCGATGAACCCTTTACCGGAGACCTCGTCACATATCGATCACCGACACGCCGGCCACACCATCAGCCCAGGCCACGGCGGCACGGCACTTCGAGACACGCCCTAA